>CALKKV010000037.1 GCA_937992195.1 uncultured Gammaproteobacteria bacterium
TCACTGTCAACCACTCTGACATCCTGTTTTGCGTATCTACCGCTAAATTTAACGTATGTCATCGAGTTGAGTAAATTTAACGCCCACATAAAAGGCGAGCGTTAGCGAGTCCAGCCCGCGTTTTTTGCGGGCGATTTTTAATGTGCTTGTTAGGTGATTTAGCCATGCTATTGGCTACCCTTGCCAAAAAACCTACCAATTGTGCCAGCCAGTATGCCTTTATGTTTTTTTGGCGGCTCGCCACCTGCGGTTTCGTGGGATATGCCGATAGCAACATAGCTGCACTTATTAAAATCTAATGTTTCGTCGGTTAAAACACTTTCGTCTAAAACATAGGATATCCCAATAGGCAAGTTTTCTACATATGGTTCGATTCTTGTACCTTGCCATCTAGCGGCCACAACAACATGACTTATTTCTCTATTTCCATCTATCCATTGGATGGGAGTTTTACACCTACCTATCCAGTAGTCGGGACGATCACTACCCGGGATTTCTCTTAATAACTCAAATATCAAAGGTACTTGATCATGTAGTTCTTCTGGTGCGTAATCTACGCTCGTAACTTGAAGTTCCATTATTCACCTAACAGTTGTATACGAGGCACGGTCGCTTTGCCACTTTTTGATATTTCAAAGTATCCTCCATGTATTTGATTTATTACACTTATTGTAACGCCTAAACTTAATGATTGGGAGGGAAGCGACCGTGCCTACTAATTCTTCCCGATGCCCATTTAATGGCCTACTAATTCCTGAGCCGTGTCGCTAACATATTGATTCAACTTCCCTTCTCCAGACGGTCGGTTTGCAAAGCGTCCGTTTAGGAAAATGAAAGCGACCCATTTCTGAACAATATTGTAGATACGTCAAGCTTCCTGATTTGGTTATTGAATAGACTAATACTAAAACCGGTCTAGAACTTATCAATTTAGTCTGATTGTCTTTCGAGAGCTGCAGCGCTCTAAGGGTTTAATGTGGGGTTTTGAGGCGAGTTACTCTAACGAACATGAAAGAGGCTGCGCTAGATTCCAGAAATCACATTCATCGCAGTTTTGCATTTTTTAGACATTATCCGTGTATAACTCACCCTGACTTTCGAGTAGCGGATCCAACGCCAAGTTTCAAAGATAACTATATCTCATCTGTTCGCATATTCGTGGTGTTTGGAGTCGACTCTACATTACGTTAAGATCATCTTCTTCAAATCTTTAGCGATAAATAATGGCACACGATGCGCGATATGACGTTCTATTCGAAGGCGTCAAAATTGGCCCGGTAACAACCAAAAATCGTTTCTACCAGGTGCCGCACTGTAACGGCATGGGTCATCGTTATCCCCGTGCTATCGCCGCCAGTCGTGCGGTTAAAGCTGAAGGTGGCTGGTCGGTGATCTCTACCGAAGAGTGTGAAATTCATCCCAGTTCAGATGTATCGCCTTATATAGAAGCGCGGCTGTGGGATGAAGGGGATATGGAAAGACTTGCGCTCTCTGTAGATGCCATTCATCAGCACGATGCTTTGGCTGCGGTAGAGCTTGCTCATAACGGCCACCATTCACTTAATCGTTATAGCCGACTGCCAACCATGGGCGTCAGCGACATGATGGTGGGCAGCTACGATCCGCAGCAAGCGTATGCCATGAGCAAAAAGGATATCGCTGATGTTCGGCAGATGCATGTAGATGCGGCAATTCGCGCCCGCGATATTGGCTTTGACATTATCTATTGCTATGCAGGTCATGACCTGACTTTAGGGCAGCACTTTATTAGCCGTCGGCATAACAAGCGTACAGATGAATACGGTGGTTCACTTGAGAATCGTGTGCGTTTTTTTCGCGAGATTATTGATGCAACGAAGTCTGCAGTGGGCGATCGCTGCGCCATCGCCGTGCGCTTTGCAGTGGATGAACTGCTTGGGGAAGATGGCATTGTCAGCAGCGATGAAGGCAAAGATATTGTCCATATGCTGGCTGAGCTGCCCGACCTTTGGGATGTGAACGTAGCAGACTGGGCTAATGATTCGCTCACTGCCAGATTTGGAGAAGAAGGCTCTCAGGAAAAATATACGGCATTTGTAAAAGGCGCGACGACGAAGCCAGTCGTCGGAGTTGGAAGGTTTACTTCTCCAGACGCTATGGTGTCGCAAATCCGCCGCGGTATTCTCGACCTGATAGGCGCAGCAAGGCCCTCTATCGCCGATCCGTTTCTACCAAATAAAATTGAGCAGGGTCAACTGGACGATATTCGCGAATGTATTGGCTGCAATATTTGCGTTTCCAGCGATATGTTGGTGCAGCCGCTCCGCTGTACGCAAAATCCGACTACCGCCGAAGAATACCGAAGAGGCTGGCATCCTGAAAAAATCTCTAGCAAACATGCCGATGAACATATTTTTATTGTAGGTGCCGGTCCCGCAGGACTGGAAGCGGCAATGTCGCTAGGCCGGCGCGGTTACGATGTCACCATTTCAGAAGCACTATCTCAGGCAGGCGGGCGAGCACTGATCGAATCATCGCTACCGGGGCTTTCCACCTGGAAAAGAGTGGTCGACTACCGTCTTGGTCAAATTGAAAAGCTACCAAACGTAAATCTATATCTTGAAAGCACACTCGATGCTGACCAAGCAATTGAATTCTCCCAGGAGCTTGGCGTAGAGCATATAGTCACTGCCACCGGCTCTAGCTGGCGTAGCGATGGTATTGGAAGAACGCATTTCACGGCGATTAAAGTCGCAGATGATGCTGAGATCCATACACCGGAAGACGTCTGGTCCAACTCTGCCCAGTTTGAAAACGTCAAGGGTGGCGTAGTTATCTACGATGACGATCTTTACTATCTAGGCAGCGTACTTGCTGAACGGTTGGTCGAACTCGGCACAAAAGTAACCGTGATAACCCCAGCGCCACAAGTCGCGCAGTGGACTGAAAACACGCTGGAACAACAACATATCGAAAGGAGACTCTTTAGCCTCGGAGTAGAAATTCTTCCGAGCCACACGATCCGGGAAATCAAACAACAGTCGTTAACCTTAAACAGGAATAATCAGGACGGCGAGTTTTCCCTAGAAGCCGAAAAAGTTATCTTGGTGACATCACGCAATCCCGAGAACCAACTTTATCATCAGCTTGCCACTCAAGAAGCGAGACTGAGGCAAGCAAACATTCCCAAAGTTACGCGAATTGGGGACTGCCTTGCGCCGTCAACGATTGCATCCGCCGTCTATGAAGGCCATCGATTTGCACAGGAATACGAGATCAAACCGGATCCGCATCGCATTCCTTTTAAACGCGAGGTTATTCAGATTAACGACTGACCTGAAGAATCAGGACAATCATAGCAACTCGCAGTTTGTATTAACAAAAGAACAAGAGCATGAACTATCCAAGAGAATATAACGCAGTCACAGACCTACTGGATCAAAACATCGCAGCAGGCCGTGCTGATAAAACAGCATTTATAGACCAAAACCAAAGCGTCAGTTATGGAGAGCTTGTGACCAACACCCATCGCATTGCTAATTTGTTACGAAGCAAAGGAATCGGATCTGAAGATAGAGTTGCCGTGCTAATGCATGACACCGTGGACTGGCCGGCAGTTTTTCTTGGTGCCATCAGAGCTGGGGTAATACCTGTCGCTGTCAATACGTTACTGGGTGCAGAACCCTACCGTTATATTTTGCAGGACTGTCGCGCCAAGGCGCTTTTTGTTTCAGCGCCACTGTTGGAGACGGTTAAGCCTCTGCTTGAGTCATTGCCAGCATTACAGCATGTTTTTGTTTCCGGAGAGAGTGATGATCAATTTGAGTCACTGCAAGCCGCGATGGCCGCACAACCGGATAGCGGAGAAACTGCGACAACCTGCGTCGATGAAACCGCTTTTTGGTTGTATTCGTCGGGTTCCACAGGAATGCCTAAAGGTGTACCGCACAGACATTCCAGCATGATAGAAACCGCTCGCCTTTACGGTCAAGGAGTAATGAATATTCGTGAGGATGACTTGGTTTTTTCAGCAGCAAAGTTATTCTTTGCCTACGGCCTTGGCAATGCGCTCAGTTTTCCGATGTCGGTGGGTGCAACCACTGTACTCTGGACATCTAGACCAACTCCCGGCGATATGTTTGCGATGCTAAAGCAACATCAACCAACGATTTTTTATGGCGTACCCACCCTGTACGCCGCAATGCTGTCTGATAAAGGATGCAGCAAAGAAAATAGCTCCGCTAACTTGCGACTTTGTGTTTCCGCTGGCGAAGCGCTACCGAAAGAGGTTGGTGAAAAGTGGCAATCAATATTTGACGTTGATATTTTAGACGGTGTTGGATCGACCGAACTGCTGCATATCTTTCTGTCAAATTCTCCTGACGACGTTTGCTACGGAACCTCAGGGGTTGCGGTACCCGGCTATCAGCTGCGTCTGGTCGACGATTCCGATAACGATGTTGCTGACGGCGAGCTTGGAGAGTTATTGGTAGATGGCCCATCCTCAACCTCTGGATACTGGAATCAAAACGAGAAAAATAGAAGTACTTTTATTGGCAAATGGACGCGCACTGGTGATAAATACACCCGTGATGAAGATGGAAAATACACTTACTGCGGCCGCACTGACGATATGTTTAAAGTTAGTGGTCAATGGCTCTCGCCATTTGAAGTCGAGTCTTCTCTGATCGCGCATGCATCAGTATTAGAGGCAGCAGTTGTCGCTTATGAAGACAAGGATGGGCTCACCAAGCCGCGAGCTTTTGTTATTCTCAAACAAGATCAAAGTCAAAGCGACGATCTTGAAGCAACGTTATGCGAACATGTAAAAAAGGAAATTGGCAAATGGAAGTATCCGCGAGAAATTCGCTTTGTGGAAGAACTTCCCAAAACCGCCACCGGAAAGATCCAACGGTTTAAGCTCAGAAACCTCTAATCAGAAAATGAGCGACCAATTCCAAAGCACTGTCCCATAAGGAAGCTAACCGCGCTGTGTCCCTAACTCCTGGTCTGCAAAAGCTCGAACTAAACCAAGGTTCGATTGAAGTAAAGGTACTGCAACCCAAAGTACCATCTGATATCGCCATTGTTCTTCTGCACGAAGGACTGGGGTCAATATCAATGTGGCGCTTTTTTCCTGAGCAGCTTAGTGCAATGACCGGTTACCAAATCGTGGTGTACTCGCGATATGGTTATGGCAATTCTTCCAGCTGCAAAACCCCACGTCCTTTGGATTATATGGAACAAGAGGCGTTGGATCCGCTACCGCAGCTGATCGAACATATCGATGCCCGGCGGTTGATACTGCTTGGACACTCTGACGGTGCGTCCATTGCCTCTGTTTACGCCGGCAGTAATTACGACCCTCGTTTAAACGCGATAATTTTAATCGCCCCGCACTTTTTTACAGAACAGAAAGCAATCGCCGCAATCAAACAGGCGACCGCTGCCTACAAAAACGGTAATCTTCGACAAGGACTTGAACGACATCATGGTGCAAATGTAGATACTGCCTTCTTTGGCTGGAATGATGCATGGCTGCATCCAGACTTTCGACATTGGGATATCACCCAATATCTCGCTTCGATCACCGTACCCACATTAGTTATCCAGGGTAGCGAAGACGAGTATGGCACCGAAGCACAAATTGAAATTGCGAAAGCGCAAATTCCCGCAGCGGTCGAAACTCATCTGATGACCGGGCTAAAACACTCTCCGCATTTCGACAAACCCGACGTGGTGACTGAGATCATCGCTAACTTTTGCAAGCGAACACTTTGCAAAAACGAATGACGCCGGACACCAGTCACCTGCCGGTAGAACATTTACGTTTGCCCGCGCAACGCCATATTCCCGGAACAGACTCGGTAGCCGAGCTTGAATGGCTTCAGCAGATTAGCTGTCAGACTCCAGCCAATATCATTGCATCAGAATGGCAGGAAAATCTACCCTACCGATACGGCTGGCTTTTGTTTCTCAATCAATACTTCTGGGAAGCTCATGAAGTGTGGGAGCCGGTCTGGCTAGCAGCCGCAGTAAACAGCAGAGAGCGTTTTTTAGTTCAAGGATTAATCCAATTGGCTAACGCCCGGCTCAAGCAACTACAGGGAAATACACGCGCAGAGAACCGATTGCAAAAAATTGCTTGCGAACACTTCTCTCATGCTTTCCCCCCTTCCAGCAAACCCGACAATAGACAAACTGTGATGGGGGTCACTTCTCAGCAGCTGGCTTCATTGACTTTATAGGTATTATTATGCATATTAAAATGCAAATCATTTATTTTATGCATTTTAATACATTTTTTAAATTGAAGTCCGTGGTTCATAAGGCTATAACGTGCCATCGCCATACATATACGCCCCATGATCGATTTTCAAACTCACCCTTCTCAATATAAACACTGGCGACTGGAGTTTAATACTGAAATCGCCAACCTGATTATGGATGTAAGTCCTGAGAACGGGATCTTCGACGGCTACGAACTCAAGCTCAACTCCTACGACCTTGGTGTCGACATCGAGCTCTATGACGCGTTACAGCGTATACGTTTCGAACACCCGGAAGTGCGTGCGGTAATTCTCAAATCCGGAAAAGAAAATGTGTTCTGCGCCGGCGCGAATATTCGCATGCTGGCGGGAGCGACTCATTCCCACAAAGTTGGATTTTGTAAGTTCACCAACGAGACCAGAAACTCCATAGAACAGGCAAGCAATGATTCCGGAATAAAATTTCTTGCTGCAATTACCGGGGCGTGTGCCGGAGGTGGCTACGAATTGGCTTTGGCCTGCGATCATCTTGTATTGATTGATGATGGCTCCTCTTCCGTGTCACTTCCTGAAGTGCCACTGCTCGCGGTTTTACCCGGTACAGGTGGTCTTACGCGCTTAACCGATAAACGCAAAGTCAGACGTGATCGGGCTGATATTTTTTGCTCAACGGAAGAAGGCTTACGGGGAGAAAAAGCGGTTGAGTGGAGACTGATAGACGAGACGATTCCGCGGTCAAAATTCGAAGACCATGTCCAAGCTGCAGCGAAAGAGCTTGCTACACAATCGGATCGACCCACTGAATCTCAAGGAATCGCGCTTTCCAAACTAAGCAAAACGGCGTTCAAAGATAACGAAGCAATTGGTTTTAATTACTCAACAGTTACTTTAAGAGTTGAGCCAAAGGTTGGAACCGCGACGATTCAAATAATTGGACCTGATACTCCTCCTCCAGACACAGCAGAAGAAATTGCAGCACAAGGAGATCAATTTTGGCCGCTGCGAGCGGCGCGAGAGCTTGACGATGTTCTGCTTCATCTGCGCACGAATGAAGAAACTATTGGCGTCATCGTATTTGAGAGTCAAGGGGATCTTGCGCAAGTCGCTGCGTATGATGATCTTATGGAGACCTTTGCTGAAAATTGGTTGGTAAGAGAAATTGTATTGAACTGGAGCAGAGTGTTAAAGCGCATAGATTTAACCTCCCGATCCCTGGTGGCCCTAATTAGTCCGGGTAGTTGTTTTTGTGGCACGCTTGCTGAAATAGTTTTCGCCTGCGACCGCAGCTATATGGCTGAAGGCGAATTTGAAGAACTCGCCTTTCCAGAAGCCACACTTCAGTTAACCAACAGTAATTTTGGTCGTCACACTATGTCGAACGGAATCAGTCGATTGGAAACGCGCTTTCTTGGTGAACCGGATAGCCTGACAAAAGCCAGGGAATCTATCAACACACCCTTAGACGCCGAGTCCTCGGAGAGCATAGGTCTTGTTAGCGCTATTTTTGACGACATCGACTGGGAAGAAGAGATAAGGTTGTTTGTGGAAGGACGCGTCAGCTTTTCGGCAGATGTCATGACTGCAATGGAAGCGAACTTACGCTTTGCCGGTCCTGAAACAATGGAAACACGAATTTTTGGCCGGCTTACCGCCTGGCAAAATTGGGTCTTTCAACGCCCTAATGCTGTAGGTGAAGCAGGCGCATTGCAGCGCTATGGCAGTGGACAAAAACCCCAGTTTGATAATGGCAGAGTCTAATTCCGTCATCCAACAACTTCATAAAACCAAAATTAATAGCGTATAAATTATGGAAAACTCACAGGTTAACTACGACACACTCATTCCAAACAACGTGGGTTTGTCGGAAGACAGGCGTGTTTTGAAAGCGCTGGAAAAATGGCATCCAGGATATATCGATTGGTGGAAAAATATGGGCCCCAATGGATTTCAGGAGAGTCAGGTCTATCTGCGCACCGCCGTTGGCGTTGAAAAAAATGGGTGGGCACAATTTGGTTATGTGAAAATGCCGGAGTATCGCTGGGGTGTGCTGTTGGCACCGCAAGTGGAGAATAGAACCATCAGCTTCGGCAATCACAAAGGAGAAGCTGCATGGCAGGAAGTGCCCGGCGAATATCGCGCGATCCTGCGACGCTTGATTGTGATTCAGGGAGATACCGAACCCGCGTCGGTAGAGCAACAGCGATATCTGGGTCAAACGGCGCCATCGTTGTATGACATGCGCAATCTTTTCCAGGTGAATGTCGAGGAGGGACGTCACCTTTGGGCAATGGTGTATTTACTGCAAAAGTATTTTGCCGCTGACGGCCGCGAAGAAGCGAATATGCTATTGCAACGCCGCTCCGGAGATATCGATAAACCAAGGATGCTCGGCACCTTCAATGAAGAAACGCCAGATTGGCTGTCCTTCTTTATGTTTACTTTCTTCACCGACCGCGACGGCAAGATGCAGCTTGAGAGTCTTGCGCAGTCCGGCTTCGACCCCCTTTCACGCACCACACGATTTATGTTGATGGAAGAAGCCCACCATATGTTTGTTGGAGAAACTGGCGTAGGTCGTGTTATTCAACGCACCTGCGAAGCGATGAACGAAGCAGGAATTACAGACCCTTATGACATCGATCGTATTCGCGCCCTCGGCGTGATCGACTTACCGACATTACAGAAGAAGGCCAACCTTCATTATTCTCTGTCTCTGGATCTTTTTGGATCTGAAATTTCAACCAATGCGGCAAATGCTTATAGTGCGGGGATCAAAGGAAGATATAACGAAGAAAAAATCGACGATGATCACCTATTACACAACGACAGTTATCCTGTATTGAAAATGGTCGACGGCAAGATTGTGACGGTACAGGAAAATGCGTTAACCGCTTTGAACATGCGACTGCGTGATGATTACATCGCCGATGCATCAAAGGGCGTAGGACGCTGGAACAAGATTATTCAGAAGGCGGGCGTTGAGTTTGAATTAGTACTACCGCACACTGCGTTTCACCGTGAGATAGGTGAATTCGGCAATACCTTTTGCTCTCCCGAAGGCGAATTGATCAGCGAAGATACGTTTCAGGAGCGTCGTAATGACTGGCTGCCTTCTTCAGACGATGGGGCGTTTATCCAGTCATTGATGCATCCGGTGACCGCACCTGGAGAGTACGCCGGCTGGATCGCACCGCCAAGAATTGGCATTGATCAACAACCGGGGGACTTTGAGTATGTGCAGCTGGATGAGGCTTCTGCTTGAGTAATGGATAGCCTGTTAAAACAGCATCTTATTGATCCGGAAATTTGTATACGTTGTTATACCTGCGAAGAAACTTGCCCAATTGATGCGATCACGCATAACGATGACAACGTTGTTGTAGACGCCGATAAATGCAACTACTGCATGGATTGTATCGCTCCCTGCCCAACTGGTTCTATCGACAACTGGCGGCTGGTGACCAAAAGCTACAGCATCGAGCAACAGTTCGAATGGCAAGAGCTTCCCGACCAGGAAGACCTTGGGGATGCCGATAGCGGCGCATTGAACGAAGCGCTTGATAAAGAAATTTCTGACTTACTAGAGCATGCCCATAGCGGCACTGGTGGCAAACCAATTGCACCCGAAAGCGCCGCGCAACCCAGTATCAATCTTTACAGCACAAGCAAACCCGCAATCGCCACAGTACAGGGAAACTACCGATTGACTGACGAAGATGCACCAACAGATGTTCGTCATTTGATTTTAAATTTCGGTGAAACCGTTTTTCCTATACTGGAAGGACAAAGTATTGGCGTGGTACCGCCAACAAACAACACCTCCGGCGCCAATCCAATTCGACTTTACTCTGTTTCCAGCCCAAGAGATGGGGAGAAGCAAAACGCCAACAATATTGCCCTCACCGTCAAGCGTGAAGAACACGGTGCCTGCTCCAACTATCTATGCAACCTAACTAAAGGAGATCTAGTTGAAGTTAGTGGCCCCTTTGGCGGAACCTTCCTGATGCCGAACGATCCCAATAGCAACATTATTATGATTTGTACTGGTACCGGCTCTGCGCCTTTTCGCGCATTCACTGAACGAAGAAGACGTGCAGCTCCGGGTGCCCCAGGAAAACTTATGCTCTTTTTTGGTGCAAGGACACCTGCAGAACTGCCTTATTTTGGCCCGCTGAACAAGCTATCGAGTGATTTACTCGAGAAGCACCTCGTATTTTCCCGGCTTGAAAATGAGCCCAAAGAATACGTTCAAGACCGAATGACGGCGCATGCTGAGGCTATTTGCACTCTGCTGAAAAACGAGAAAACCCATATGTATATTTGCGGTTTGAAAGGGATGGAGCAAGGCGTTGAAGACGCACTGGAAGAAGCGTGTTTTCACCATAGCCTCACGTGGTCAGATGTAAAACAAAACATGAGATCGTCTGGTAGATATCATGTCGAAACGTATTGATATTTCATCTGACAATGGTATCCGAAAGCCTGAATATGCCGAGGACATTCCGGAATTTCCTGTTACGCACAAAGGTGTTTTTGTATACCAGCACCAGGTAGTTTGGGGAGAATGTGACCCCGCCCAAATCGCGTATACCGCAAATATACCCAAGTGGGGTTTATTAGCGATAGAGCACTGGTACCGAACTGTTATAGGTTACGACTGGTACATGCTGAATCTGGAGTTTGGAATCGGCACACCATTCGTCTCTCTTAATTTCGATTTTGTTGCTCCGGTGAAGCCACCCGAGCCGCTCGAAATTTTCGTCACCGTCGCCAAGACAGGTAACAGCTCGATAACCCACCAAGTTAAAGGTTATCAAGCAAAGAAACAATGTTTTAAAGGCGAAACGGTGGCCGTATTTGTAAATGCAACAACGATGAAGTCGATAGCTATTCCATCGAACATCAAACGGTGCATTGAACAGTTTGTGTCAGGGCAAAACGATGAACATGCAATTTAACGATAAAGTGGTCGATCAAGTAACTGAAGGTCAAGCCTTTTTAGGTGTACTCGGGAGCAGAGTCCGTGCCGCCAGAGCTGAATCAAGCTTAACCAGAAAAGCGCTGTCAGCGCGCTGTGGTGTTTCGGAAAGGCATCTTGCACAGGTCGAAACGGGAAAAGGTAATATTTCTATTCGCCTTCTGCGACAAATTGCAGAAGCCGTTGAGACTCCGATTGAAAACCTCGTTCGTGAAGAAGATGTATCGAGCGAATTTACCGAGCTCAATCGACGTTTGCGCGAATTATCTGGCAGCGATAAAGCAGAGCTTATGAACGTCGTTGACCAGTGGATGATGGGACGCCACCATCAAGAGAAAGATGGCAAGATCGCACTAGTCGGACTTCGTGGCGCAGGTAAGAGCACGATTGGAAAGATGGTTGCTGAAGGCCTTAACGTGCCTTTTATAGAACTGACAGACGAAATTGAGAAATTGAGCTGTCATGAGACCGCAGAAATATACTCGCTTTATGGTGAAAATCGTTATCGGGAACTTGAGCGGGAATGCTTGAACAATGTTGTCGAAAACAACCCCAAATTCGTACTTGCGGTGGCTGGCGGCATCGTTTCTGAAAACGAAACCTATTCCACGCTGCTAAGAAGTTGCCATACTGTATGGATAACCGCCAAGCCGGAAGAGCATATGGGTAGAGTCATGTCACAAGGTGACCGACGCCCTGTGGAAGGCAACCCCGACGCCATGGACAGCTTAAAGAACCTGCTAGAAGCGCGAACTCCGCTATATCGGTGCGCACATTTTCGCGTCGACACTAGCGGCAAGAAACCGACGGAATGTAGCGATGAAATCGTTTCTTTCCTCAAGCCTTCCGAAACGGATAACGAAAGCCATAGCTAGCAACCTGCTTAACGATGGATGTTGATTGGCAAGAACGTTGGCAAACCAACAAAATTGGCTTTCATCAGGAGAAAGTTAACTCCAGGCTAATCAAGTATTGGGGCCAGCTATCCCCACAAAAAGACACCGAAGTATTCGTTCCACTCTGCGGCAAAACCCGGGATATGATTTGGCTAAACGAAGCCGGGTGCAAAGTTATCGGTATAGAACTCAGTGAAATCGCCTGCCGAGATTTCTTTATCGAGAACAAGCTCAAATTCACTGAATCCAGAAACGGAAAATTCACAGCTTTCACCGGAGAAAGTATTCAGCTACTTCAGGGAGATTTTTTCGATCTAACCCCTGGGGACCTTGAAGACACCACCTGTGTATTCGATCGCGCCAGCTTAATCGCATTGCCACCAAAACTAAGAAAGCAATACGTCGAACATATGGCGCGAATCTTACCGGCCAACAGCAAAACACTATTGATTAGCATGGCCTACGATCAAAGCAAAATGAATGGCCCTCCGTACTCAGTGACGGAAGAAGAAGTTAGAGAACTATACTCCTCCGCGTTCGACCTACAGGTTATATCTCAATCCAGCGGCCCCGATATCGTTGGCAATCTTAAAGACAGAGGCTTGGATACCTTAGAAGAAACAGTGTACCTGCTTGAACGTTTAAATACTTAGAAAATCCGATAGCATTCAACGAAGAGCGTAATTATGGAGAAGCTTCCTCACTACTGCCGTACAATCTAACTTACTATCTGGCAGGTCATGATTGAACTTCTATGTTTCGTTTGCCTAAAAAACAGCACAAACCGAGCAATAGAAATTAAACATAACTAACGATTTTTCTATAGGGCTAATTCTATATATTTCTTCACTGCCCAGATCCATCCCCGCCAGGTACATCAAACTGATAAAAACACGACCATAGAGTAGCCTGACGGGAACCGTCCTGATACAACACCCCTACACTCTTATATCGGTCTATGTGGCTGTGTTATTTCCCAGTCACTGCGTGTCGCAAGGAAAGCAAGGAAAGCAATTAAGTCAAACCAACACCAGGACTAACCAATACGATTGGGTAGGTATGACAGGTAACAATAGTGCTCTCATGATTTTGAGGAGTGTATGGGTTCTTCTCATACCAACCACTTGATCTGATGGCACATAAAATATGGGTTACCCAGCGGGCAACACATGGGGCGGAAAAGATATTGTCGGCGGTTCGTGTTACTCGATACACTCAATCCAGCCACTTCGTTCAATTTTCGGAGGAACCAACCTGACCAAAGCGCGAATATTTAGATCAAGGAAATCGAAATCACGTTTCTGCCTGATAGCGTGACCCCCTATTCCCAATATCGGCTCTACGCAGTGACTATTCCCTGACTTAAAATCCCGGATGTATGTATAGAGGTTTTTTTACGTTGCATCGGAATACGAAAATTCAAGGTTACAAATCCAAATCACTTAAACCAGGATGATCATCAGGACGACGGCCCAGAGGCCATCGAAATTTTCGGTCTTCTTCGCTAATCGGATGTTCATTAATCGAAGCGTAGCGGTAAGCCATATAACCATTTTCATCAAACTCCCAATTTTCATTGCCATAGGCACGAAACCAGTTTCCGCTATCATCGTGGTATTCATAGGCATAGCGCACTGCAATACGATTTTCGTCATGCGCCCACAGCTCCTTAATCAAGCGGTAATCAAGCTCTTTAGCCCATTTGCGTTTTAGAAAGTTCTCGATCTCAATTCGCCCTTTCGGGAATTCAGCACGATTACGCCACAGGCTATCGATTGTATAAGCAAGTGCGACTTTAGCTGGGTTACGACCATTCCAACCATCTTCAGCAAGGCGAACTTTTTCCCTTGCTGTCTCAGCGGTAAATGGGGGGAGCGGTTGACGCGGTGTTTCTTTGTTCATTGATCTATTCTAACTAATTTAAATTTGGGGAGTTGCTGAATTTGAAGCTACGCGGGTATTTCGTTGGAACAAGATGTAGAAGTTCAAGCGTGCAATCTGCACATCTCCATATCAAATAGGAAACCTTACGTATTGCAGCAAAAAATAATGAACCTTACATAATATTTCTTGCTGGCCGTTTCTCAACTAAAAATTCGCGATCCTCTACGAGATGTTCATTCAACAGATCATTGCCCAACGAGTCCACCTGTTTGCCGATTCTGTCTCCAATATCCCGCAGGTCTGTTTGAATAGAATCACTCTCTAGCAGCTTTTTATTAAATCTGTCTCTCGACAACTCTAGCTCTTCCTTTTGACGTGCAATATCCCGTGCCAGCAAATGCACCTTTTTAGAAAGCGCATTAATTCTCTGCTCTCTCTCCGCAAGTTTCTTTTGATTGCTCTTCTTGGCTTCACGCACATGTTGGCGCACTGTTTTTCTCGCCTGAGATTCAATCCTCCGAACATGCTCTGTATAAACCTCCCGAATTTTTTTTCGCTCTCGTTCTCTTTCTTGCGCAAACTCCTGTTTTAGCGCTAATACAAATTCCTGGATTCTTTTTTCTACTTCACTGTCGTCGCTAGCGCCTATATCTTGTGGGAGAGAATAAGAGTCTTGTATAGAAATTTCGGAATCAAGCATTTCCGAATCGGCGTCTATGGAAATCTCTGCAGTAGTTTTTATCGTATTCTGCGTCATCAATAAAAATTTTATCTTTGTCGACAACAAACGTCGGGGTTATTATTATCACCTCCTTAACCAATCCAGATAAATGGAAACTGGTTAAAGTACCGACCCCTTGCATCGCGATCTTAGTTTTTATGCCGCGTTATTGATAAGTATAGCAAGTTAGACAGGAAATCGGGATTACTTAAAATCCCCCTGATATTGTTCCCAAACGACTTCAAATCGTTGCCTGTTTTCTGCGGTATAGGCCGCATAATCCACATCCAGAGTCGAGTAAGACTCTGAAATCATTGACCAAACTGTTTCTCTCAGCAAAGACGCACATTTCATCGCTGAATAAGATCGCCATACTTGTTCAGTCGCATCCGTTTCAAGATAAGTAGAGAGTAAATGTTGCTCCAGATCTTTAACCATCTCGCTGTTAGAAGCTAAGTTCGCGAGATCAAACAATGGACTATTGAAACCCGCATAATCAAAATCGATAAGCCATATTTTTTCACCATCATCGATAAAATTTGCGGGCAATAAGTCGTTATGTCCAAACACGATATCAACTTGCCCGACGTCTTGTTGTAATTGATCAGAGATACGGCTCAACTTTTGCATTTCGGCAATATGTGGACTGCTAACGTTTTCAAGCACATTTTGATAGTGTTGCAATACCTGAAATGCCCAAAACAACATCGGATATCCCTGATAGTGATTTGGCATACGATGATGAAAATCTTTAAGCACAGGAACAATACGATCCAAATTTTCTTTTTTTACAATATCGTCCGCCTCATAAACCTTGCCATCGATAAAACGTATTACCAACACCCCAGGCTCATGATGAATGACTTCTGGCGAGATCCCTGCTTTCGCTGCCGCGACCGATGCGGCGTGTTCGTTTGCCCTTAATATCAAATGCTCAGGAACATTCTCGCCCAAACGCACGACATAGGTATCGTTTGGTAATATGACTTTAAAATTCTGATTGGTCATTCCCCCCGACAGTGGCGAGATATTGGTCGCACCCTGACAACAAGGCAATGCGCTAATTTTGGCGACAGCCGCAGAATCATTCATATATTGATCTCTTTTAATTCATTCACTTGCCCACAATCAGCAGAGTGAATGGTTAGACAAATTGCCTGCAGACAAACCGAGTCTTTTCTCATTGATCATCAAAAGTAACTCACCTGCAGCTTTGGCGTCACACATTGCGCGATGGTGAGATGTTAGCGGTATTTCATATTCGGCACATAAATTAGCCAGACTATAGGAGCGTAGCCCCGAATACCATTTGCGCATTTCAACACATGTGCACAAAGTCGGGCGGCGATAAGTTTGTTCAATTCGACGATACTCATCGCAGATAAAACCATAGTCGAAACGCACGTTATGTGCAACAAACACACAATCCTCGGTAAAGCGCTCAAAGGATTCAGCGATCTCTTGAAATAATGGCGCGTCCGCCACCATTGGGTTGGTAATTCCGGTCAGCTTGGTGATATTGGCCGGGATCGATCGACCGGGCTGAATCAAAGACTGCCACTCGTCTATCACTTCATTCCCACGCATCTTCACCGCAGCGATCTCGGTGATTCGATTCGCCGCTGATCGACTTCCTGTTGTCTCGATATCAACTACCACATATAGCCGATTGGGATCGCATATCCATTCAAGACGATTGACCTCCACAGACAGTTCGGCGTCTTCCATGGCGACGATTTGCTTCAACTGGTTTCGCCTAAGTTGATCTCCTTCTGCCTTGATTTCGATAAAACGCGCTTTATCCTTGCGCACCACCATCAAATCGGGAAAACCAGAATGGTTGCTGGCATAGTCTTTTGCCATTCTCCTTAATATCTCAGCGATGCCTTTTTTTGAAGCGGACGAGAGCAAGCACTGTATTTCCTCTAGCATCGTGGGCCGCCATCGGAAAACGCCGTTCGCCGTGCCATACACCCGGGTTGCAGTTTCAACCAACGATGTGATGAATCGATCAGATTGAATGAGCGCGGTTAGTGTTTTTTCTATCTCTTTCGAGAAACGTTTATAAAACCTGCCATCGTCGAGATCGCTCGGGCGTTTTTCAAAATCGTTATGCAGTCCGGTATCGCTATTTTCAAAAAGCAGTGACCAAAAGACCAAACCAAACAAGGATTTCCATATTCGGTTCTCTG
>CALKKV010000038.1 GCA_937992195.1 uncultured Gammaproteobacteria bacterium
CAGGCGGCCAATCAACTGACGTTTGACCCGTTGAGCCCGGTCATTGAAATTGCGCAGAAATGTGGCTTTCAATCACTTTCGTCTTTCTCCAAGGCATTTAAATCCCAGTTCTCAATATCTCCAGGCATGTGGCGCAATCGAAAACGTATCTCAGCAAACCCTGCGTGGCAGGAGAATCCGGATTTCGTCGCTGCTGCAAAACGCATAAATGGCAAATCATTGCCCGAACCATGCCTTCAAAAACTGGAAGCCAAACGAGTCGCCTATATTCGACATACCGGCTATGGAAAGCACATTTCAAATGCCTGGCAACTGCTTGCTGCCTGGTGCGAAAACGAAGACAGATCGATGCGAACGCAGATTGGTTTACACCACTCAAACCCTGAATGGATACCATTGAAAGAATGCAGGTATGTTGCCTGTGTGGGCATTGATCGACCAATGGTTCGCAATGGTCGAGTGCATTCCCTCACGATTCCAGGTGGACTGCACGCCTGTTTTCACATCAAAGGTCAATACGGCGACTTATTACCCTGGGTCAGCAAAATTCTGAATCAATGGCTGCCGACATCTGGCTTAAAAATGCAAACCACACCGGCGTTCGCTGTTTATAATCGGAATCACTTTTTACATAGTGATGAGCAATTTGAGTTGTCTTATTGCTTACCTGTTACTTTTTATTGAGGAAACTCCATCGATGCATACCAGAAAATTAGGCCCATTTGACGTCTCTGCTATCGGCCTTGGCTGTATGAATATTTCCATGGGCTATGGCGACCTGCCCGATGAAGCCACCGCGGCGCGTTTGCTCAATGAATCGATAGACGCTGGTTATACATTTATGGATACCGCCGCAATGTACGGCTTAGGCCATAGCGAAACGATGATTGGAAAACATCTTATACGACGACGCCCTGAATTCACCCTTGCCAGTAAATGCGGTATTTTTCGCAATGAAAAACATGAAGTTGTGATCGACGGCAGACCCGAGACCATCATGAAAACCTGCGAAGACAGCTTACAGCGTTTAAACACTGATGTGATCGATCTGTACTATCTACATCGCGTCGATAAGAAAGTTCCTGTTGAAGAAAGCATCGGTACCCTTGGTCGTTTGGTAGAACAAGGAAAGATTCGCACAGTCGGCATGTCTGAGATCGCTTCAGACACGTTAAGAAAAGCCCATGCAACTTTTCCTATCACTGCCGTGCAGTCTGAATATTCGCTATGGACAAGAACACCGGAGCGCAAAATCATCGAGACCTGTCGTGATCTCGGCATCACGTTTGTGCCTTTCTCTCCACTCGCCAGACAGTTCCTTACTGGAAAATGTAAAGACGTTACGCATCTGACTGACAGCGATATACGCTGCACAAACTCTCGCCCTCGTTTTGAACCTGACAACTTCGCCCAGAACATAAAACTTCTGGAACCTTACAAAGCGATCGCTGATCGTCAAGGATGCTCTATGGCGCAACTCGCGCTGGCATGGGTCTTAGCACAAGGCGCTGATATGGTGCCAATCCCTGGAACAAAAAACATCGACCATATGAAAGAGAACGCAGGTGCCGGTGATATCAAACTTGATCAAAGCACAGTGGATGAACTCGATATCTTAATTAATGAAAACACTGTTCAGGGTGATCGATATAACAAAACGCTAATGGAAACGATTGATTCCGAGCGCGACTAGAACCGAGCTGCAGTATGGCGCTGCGGTATAAACAAAAGAGTTAGATATAAAACCTAGAACTTGGACTACAAGGTTCTGGTTTTCTCTTTTTTGGTGACGCCCGCAATTCTATGCTTAGAACAGATGTTTTTTCGATATCGAAAATGAGCCTGGTCTAATAGTTTCTGTAAGTGATGGGTTTTCACAAGAAGCATCACTGCCGGCACGACAAAACTATGATCCCGCTGCAACTGCTGAGGAAACAGTCACAATCACCACATTCAGCTTAATCTATGATTTTGGCAATTGTTTCTATGTAAGCTTAGACAGAAAATACGCCCGAAAATTTTTGATCTCAGTACCCTGCTCCTGCAGCGGCATACCGAAAGTTACCACCAGCCTTTGGTGGGCCTGTGCGAATAACTCCGGTGTTATAAGTGCATTGCAACGCTCCCTCTCCAAACAAATCTGTTAACTCTTCCAGCAGCTCGCCACTAGGATACACCTTCCAGTCGGGTCCAAGACGCAGCACACCTTTCTCGCCGTGAATGCGCTGATACTGCACAACAATCTCGATATCGCCTCCGCGATGCGCCTGGAGCAAGGCATAGAGTGCTTTAACCGACTCACCGTTCAGCGCATCTTCGTTTACCCGTAACGTAACGCCTAATAAATGTTGTTGACGCAGTTCATCGATTTGAAAAGCCGAAGCTGCGCGCAGCTGCGCATTACCGGTATATTCATCTGTGCTTAACTCTCCCTGCACAATCAAAATATTATCTTTTTGCAGGATCGATGCGTACTCAATATATTTCTTGGAATAAAAACTGGCTTCGATTCGAAACAGACCATTGTCGAGCGAGGCAAACGCCATTTTTCCGCGCTTGGTATTAATTACCCGCATCGCCACAACCAGCCCACCCACAACACCATTCTTTGGTGTCGCCAAGTCCATATCGGGAACGTTTATATCGACCAGCGATTCAAGCTCAGTCGCGTAACGGTTGTAAGGATGGCCTGTCAAATACAACCCAAGGGTATCGCGCTCTCCTGCCAAACGCTGCTCTTCACTCCATGGTTCAACATCACTGGAAGCCTGACTGGCAGCCGGTGCTGCGACAACACCAAACATATCAAACTGCCCTGCTTCACTATTTTTTTGCTCCTGCCCGGCCGCGCGCAAAGCGCTATCGACGTCGGCCATCATTGCCGCACGATTTTCATTTAAATTATCCATAGCACCACTCTTTATCAGCGCTTCGATAACCCGTTTATTGACTTTCTTATCGTTCAGTCGCAGACAGAAATCAAACAGGTCTTTGAAATCGCCATTCTCCGCTCGCTCGTTTACGATTGCCTCAATCACCCCCTGTCCAACGCCTTTCAAAGCACCGAGTCCATAGAGCACATTGACATCATCAATCGGCTCAAAACCGTATCCACAAACGTTGATATCGGGCGGCAACACTTTAAGGCCCATATCAATTGCATCTGCGCGTAGCATTACCACCTTATCAGTATTATCAATATCCGCGCTCATTGTCGCGGCCATAAATGCAGCAGGGAAATGTGTTTTTAACCAGGCAGTGTGATATGAAACAAGTGCATACGCCGCAGAGTGAGACTTGTTAAAACCATACCCTGCAAACTTCTCCATTAGGTCGAAGATATATTCTGCGACATCTTTATCAACGCCGCGTTGTTCCGCACCTTCGGCAAACAATTCTCGTTGCTTTGCCATCTCTTCAGGCTTTTTCTTGCCCATAGCCCGACGCAGTAAATCTGCGCCACCAAGAGTAAAGCCCGCAAGGATCTGCGCAATTTGCATTACCTGTTCTTGATACAGAATAACGCCATATGTTGGCTCTAAGATCGGCGCGATATCTTCATGGGGATAAGAAACTTTTTCTCGTCCGTGTTTACGGTTGATAAAATCATCTACCATGCCAGACTGCAACGGACCAGGACGAAACAACGCAACCAACGCAATGAGATCTTCAAAACTATCGGGGCGAAGACGGATAATAAGCTCTTTCATGCCGCGCGATTCCAGCTGGAATATTGCCGTGGTGCGACCAGACTGAACAAGATCAAAAGTCGGTTGATCGTCTAGCGCCAGTTTGTCATCGAGGATAACGGTCGGCTC
This sequence comes from uncultured Gammaproteobacteria bacterium, assembly GCA_937992195.1. Lineage (GTDB taxonomy): Bacteria > Pseudomonadota > Gammaproteobacteria > Arenicellales > Poriferihabitantaceae > VYFG01. The sequence continues at coordinate 3,819 of CALKKV010000038.1, forward strand.
ACCCGCCTTATCCTTGTTCCGATTGATCATTTTCAGCGCATTGTCGATAATCGTTAAGGTCCGAAGACCAAGAAAATCGAATTTCACCAGGCCGATCGATTCCAGATCATCTTTATCAAACTGCGTAACCGCCTGGTTGAGATGGGTGTCGGCAAACAAAGGCGTAAATTCTGTTAGTGGTCTGGGAGCGATCACTACGCCGCCCGCATGCTTACCCACATTCCGCGCGATTCCTTCAAGCTGCAATGCCATGTCGATCAGCTCTTGAATTTCGCCCTCTTCTTCATAGCGATTGCGAAAAGCTTCTTCTTGATCAAGCGCTTTTTCCAGAGTCATGCCAACTTCAAATGGAATCATCTTTGAAATTTGATCGACGAAACCATAAGGCAAGCTCATTACCCGGCCAACGTCGCGCACAACCGCTTTCGCAGCCAACGTTCCAAACGTAATGATTTGTGCGACCTGATCGCGGCCATATCGTTCTGCAACGTACTCGATCACCTTATCTCGTCCGTCAACACAAAAGTCGATATCAAAGTCGGGCAATGACACGCGATCAGGATTCAAAAACCGTTCGAATAACAAACCATAGGGCAAAGGATCCAATTCGGTAATACCCGTTGCCCAGGCAACCAGTGATCCCGCTCCAGAACCACGACCCGGTCCGACCGGAATGCCGTTTTCTTTGGACCAGCGAATAAAATCCGCGACGATGAGAAAATACCCTGGGAATCCCATTTGTTCGATCACGCCTAACTCGAAATCCATGCGCTCGATGTATTCCGGATCTACCGCAAGATTGCCGTCAGCATCCTTGAGCGCAGGAACTGCGAGACGCATGGCCAAACCTATTTCTGTTTGCTCGCGCAGAAGATCTGCAACAGGACGATCTGTTGCTTCAGGATAGTCGGGCAAATAGTCTTTATCGAAACCCAAAAATAAATTACAGCGCTGCGCAATCTCCATTGTATTGGTGATTGCTTCCGGATAGTCTTCAAACAGTTCGACCATTTGTTCGGTTGAACGCAGCGACTGCTGATCGGTATACCGACGCGGACGACGACTGTCGATAAGAACGCGCCCGTCGTTGATACAAACCCGGATTTCATGGGCTTCAAACTGTTCGTCACTTAAGTAGACAACGCGATTGGTTGCAACCAATCCAAGTCCTCTATCCGCACACAGGTGAGCCGCCTGACGTATATAACTTTCTTCCCCCGGACGGCCTATTCGACTGACCTCAAGATACACTCGATTATCCGGTAACACCTGTTGATAGCGATCAAGCAGTGCTGAAGCATCATCAGAGCTTGACTGTAGCGCGTTCGCAACGGGCCCTTCCACGTCATCTAATACTGCGATTAAACCATCGCTAAATACGCTGAAATCTTCCCACGATACAACAACCCGATTATTCTTTTGGCCGCGTAAATACGCTTCGGTAATCAACCTGCTTAAATTTTTATAGCCTGTTTGATCTAAACAAAACAGCTTAGCGCGATCCGGACTGCGTCGATCAGTTGGACCGTTATCTACAGGGTTTTCAATCCAGACATCAGCACCAATTAGTGGCTTTACTCCTGCTCCCAAACAAGCTTTATAAAATTTAACCGCCGCGTAGAGATTAGAGATATCTGTGATTGCTACCGCCGGTTGATTAAACTCGGCAACTTTCGCTGCCAGGGGTTTGATCCGCACGATACCGTCTGAAATAGAATACTCAGAATGGACGTTCAAATGGACAAAGCGATGTTGCAACGGCCTGTTCATTTACCCTCCAGTACTGCACGAACCGGGGCAAAGCTCCGCCGATGGTGTGCAGTTGCACCATATTGCTTAAGCGCTTCCATATGCAGATGCGTTGGATAACCCTTATGTTTTTCAAAGCCGTATACCGGGAACTCTCCTGCCAGAGAAACCATTAATCTATCCCGCGCTTGCTTTGCCAAAATTGACGCCGCCGATATCTCCGCATGCAGTGCATCACCGCCAACCACGGTCTCGGTTTCCAATGACAAGCCAGGATCACGATTGCCATCAACCCTCGCCAAGGTTGGCACTAGCGCAAGGCTGGCGACAGCCCGACGCATCGCCAACATGGAAGCCTGAAGAATATTAAGCTGGTCAATTTCTTCGACACTGGCATAGGCCACCGCCCAACTTAGTGCTGTGAATTTAATCTCCTCTTCTAACTTGATTCGCTTCGATTCACTCAATTTCTTTGAATCATCCAGGCCCTCGATCGGCGCATTTTGGTCAAGTACGACAGCGGCCGCACTCACGGGACCAGCTAGCGGACCGCGTCCTGCCTCGTCCACGCCGGCAATCAATATCGGTGAGCGTTTAGGATTCATGTATCAATGACAAAATAGTTTCGGCTGCACGTTTGTCCGCATTCAACTTGAGTGATTGAAATATCTGGTGAAATGCCAGTCGAATTTCTTCCATCCGAGCGGGGGTATTGAGATAAGCCTGGACAGCCTTATAGATATTTTCCGCCGTTGCATTCTCTTGAATCAACTCAGGCACCATTGGGCTCGGCAATAAATGATTGGGCATCGCATAGTGATCAACATGTCGCAGTCTTCGCATCAGCCAATAGCTCAATGCGGAAAGTCGATAAACCACCACGTGAGGCGTACCGATTAATGCCGCTTCTAACGATGCGGTACCCGACGCCAAAATAGCAATGTCCGCAGCTTCGAGTACCCTTCTCGATTTACCGTCGACAAAGGTGATTGGTAAATCAGAAACATCACCGGCCGCTCGTTCAAAGGCTTTTTGGGCGCGGGCGCTGGCAAAAGGCAAGACAAAACACAGGCTCTGATTGTCAACATACAATAATCTTGCAGCGTCCAGTATTGGACCAGTCAGCCGTTTTACTTCATTTTTTCTGCTGCCCGGCAGCAGTGCAACCAGCTTGCCGGCACCCAGTCCAAGCTCAGCTCGCGTACTTTCTTTCTCAACCGGCTTGAGCTCATCGGCTAGCGGGTGACCAACACAGGTCACCGGTATTTGATGCTGTTGGTAAAACTTCTCTTCAAACGGAAACAGGGCAAGCATGTGGGAGACCGCTCGTTTGATCTTGTGTATTCGATATCCTCTCCATGCCCACACCGTTGGGCTGACATAGTGCACCGTCGGCACACCTTGTTTTTTTAATTTTGTTTCGAGCACCAAATTGAAATCCGGCACGTCAATACCAACAAACACTGCCGGCGGTGACTCCGACCATTTAGAGAAGAGTGTTTTTCTGATTCGCAGAATATCAAACAGTTTGTCTTTCAAACCATCCAGACCGATCACGCCGATCCGATCCATCCGATACAGAATTTCACATCCTGCCTGCTCCATCTTCGGCCCACCCACACCGACAAAACGAGCGTTTGGAAGATGCAGCTTTAGCTCTTCGATTAAACCGGCACCAAGCCGATCCCCGGATGTTTCTCCGGCAACGAATGCAATTTCGACCGGTATCTGTGGCTCCGTTGCGGGCACAGTAAACTAGCGTCTGATGATACCGCGTTCAGATCGACGCAGAAATTCGCTAAACGTAGACACCGCATCATTACTTGGATCAAGCTGCTCGATTTCGATGAGTGCGCTTTTTAAATCCAGATTACTGCGATATAGAAGCCGATACGCGCGTTTCAACAGCGAGATCGTCTTATCGTCGAAGTCTCGGCGATGCAGTCCCTTAGTGTTTATTCCATAGGGCTGCGCAGAGTTGCCCGCTGCCACAATAAAAGGCGGCACATCCTGGAAACAAATTGCACCAATGCCAGTGATGCAATGCGCGCCTACTTTACAAAACTGATGTACAAGGGAGAAGCCTCCCATAATGGCATAATCGCCGACATCCACATGACCAGCAAGACTGGAGCCATTCGCAAAAATAATATTGTTTCCCAAGGTGCAATCATGGGCAATATGCACATAAGCCATTATAAAGTTATCGTCGCCCAGTCGAGTTTCACCTAAATGACCCGCTGTTCCCCGATTCAACGTACAGTACTCTCGAACCACATTACGATCTCCAATGATCAAACGGGTAGGCTCTCCGGCATAGCCCTGATATTGTGGCTGTTCTCCGATTGAGCTGAACTGAAATATTCGGTTGTCTTCTCCGATAGTTGTATGATTTCGAATCACAACATGTGGACCAATCCATGTGTTTTTACCGATTTGCACATCTTTCTCCACGATGGAAAAAGGACCAATTTCAACCCCTGATTCCAGTTCGGCAGCAGGGTCAACTATGGCACTGGGATGAATCGTCGGCATTGCGTCCTAAGATTCCTAGTAGTTGCGATAGGTAAAGATGATATCTGCAGATGCTGACAGGTTTCCATCCACAGAAGCCTCAGCAGAATACTTCCATATTTTGCGTTTATAGTTTGTCTGTCGCACGTCAATGATCAACTGATCGCCGGGCTCAACGGGTTTCTTAAAACGCGCTTTGTCAATTCCTGCAAATAGAAAGATGACATTCTCACCTGGATCTTCCTCCAGACCCTTGCTCGCCAACATCGCCGACGCTTGCGCTATCGCTTCAAGTATCAAAACACCAGGAAACACCGGACGCCCGGGGAAATGGCCTTGAAAAAACGGCTCGTTGATGGTGACGTTTTTTAACGCCTGCAAAGATTCCCCTACCTTGTAGTCGAGCACCTTATCGATCAGTAAGAAAGGATACCGATGGGGCAAAATTTCCATTATCTTGTGGATATCTTCTGAACTACTCGTACTCATTTCTGATTCCAGTTTATTGTTGTCATTGTCAGTTATGTAGCATGCAGCCAATCAATCTCTCAGGCATCCAGGTTTCAAAGGTTTTAACCTGTCTGCTAAAAACTCACGCCGTTTTAATTACGAAACAGCTTACCAAGTCGGTTCAAATACGCTACCGTTTTTCTCCATTTCGCTACGGGTTGCGCCGGTATCATAGAGGAATAAGTGCCACTTTGCTCTATTGACGAGGCGACAAATGCTCCGGCATTTAGAATCGTTTCATCCGCGATTTTCAAATGCCCCAGAACAGATGCTCTGCCGCCTAGCTGGCATTTTGCGCCAATTTCAGTACTGCCCGCAATCGCCACACAACCGGCCATAATTGTATCATCGCCAACTTTAACGTTGTGCGCTATCTGTATCTGGTTATCAAGTTTTACCCTATTTCCAATCACCGTATCATTGATTGCACCACGATCGATTGTCGTATTCGCGCCGATATCCACGTCATCACCTAAGGTCACCCCTCCGAGTTGGGCAATCGCTTGCCATCCCTCTTTGGACGGCGCATAGCCAAAGCCACATGCACCGATTACAACCCCGGACGAGAGCCGACAGCGGCTGCCCACCTTGGTATTTGCCCGCAGGGTGACTCTCGATCCAATCCGACATCCATGGCCAATTTCACAGTTGGCATCAATAATCACATGGGACCCAAGCTGGGTATTCTTGCCAATGCGGCAATTCGAACCCACTACGGAGTAGGGTCCAATACTCACCCCATCATCCAAAAGCACGTCAGGGTGAACAATGGCAGTCTTATCGATACCGACGGCTGTGCTCACCCTAGCAGGATCAAACAATTTGCTCACTTTTGCGTAAGCCAGGTAGGGATCGCCCACAACAATGCGGACACATTGGAAATGTACGGCGTTTTCGGCGGTTACCAGCACCGCAGTCGGTTGAGGTTCCGCTACAAAGCGTTCTGCGGATCGACCGTTAAAGAAACTAAGCGTTCCTGATTGCGCTGCGTCAATCGGGCTCACACCAAATAACTGCGTTTCTTCGTTCCCTATGACCAAACCATTGCAACGTTCGGCGACCTGAACAACTGATACGCCGGGTAAATTATTGAAGGATTTACCCGCTCCCGCCGACAGAACAGCCTGGTCAGGCACTAGTTCGTCGTCGGGCTCAGACATAAATTTAGTTAACGATTGACGTTATTTAGCCGCGCGCTTTTTCAATTCCTCAAGCACCGTGTCAGTAAGATTGATTCCCTTACTGGCATAAACCGCCTCTTGCACGATTAAATCAAATTTATCTCGCTCAGCAACAAAGATAACCGCATCAGAAATTTGCTTTTGCAAGGCACCAAGACCGCTATTTCGCTTAGCACCATACTCTTCATTATAGTCGCGCTGATCCCTTTGTAGATCTCGCTGCATTTTTTTCAACTCAGCTTTCTTACTCTCCTGATCCGCTGGCGAAAGTAGCAGGCCATTTTTTTGGAAGTCGGCCTCTGCTGCTCGAAAAACCTCAATCTTGCCCTTAATCTCTCGATTTCTTTCGCTAAATTCCGCTTCCAGTGATTTCAGCTGCTCAGCGCCTTGGGGCGATTCATCTACGAGACGACGGGCGTCAACATAGCCAATCTTTTCAGCCAGAGATTGAGAAGAAAAAACGAGCAGGAATAAACCTGTTGAAACTGCTAGCAGCAGCTTTCTGAAAATCGGAGTTCTTTTAATTCGCATATTATCTAAGTCAGTTTGTGTTCTGAGGTATGAAGGGGCCTCTGTATTATCGGAATACAGTTCCGAATGAAATTTGGAAGTTTTCGATATCATCACCAGACTCTTCGTCGATCGGCTCACCGTAGCTCAAGCTGAATGGACCAAGCGGCGACAACCAGTTAAAGACAATACCAAACGAGTAGCGTAATTCATCAAGGTCCAGCTCCTGTCCGGTGCCAAATACCTGTCCACCATCGACAAAAAAGCCAAGACGTTTATCTTTACTCTGGCCGTCACCATACGCTGGAAGCAGTAACTCAGCGTTCACCAGTACGCGTCGATCACCACCCAGCGGAGCTGGTGTTTCGCCGGTATCTCTGGGGCCGAGAGAGCGCCCGTTATAACCACGAACAGATTTGGAACCTCCTGCAAAGTAGTTCTTAAAGAATGGCAGCCCGATATCTGCAGTATCGCCAAAGCCATCTCCATAGCCGAGTCCAAATCCGCCCTTTAAGGTGAATCGGTCAGACAGCGCCTGATAATAGGCTCCCTGTAAATTGATCTTAAAATATTCGAAATCACTACCCGGAGAACTGATCTCACCTCCCAAGCTCGCAACGCCACCTCGGGTTGGAAAGAAGAAATTGTTTCTCGTGTCTTTTGATATACCTAAAGTAAACACCAAATTGTCAGACTCGGGGTTATTCTCAATGATGTCCAAAAATTCAGGTGGCGTGCCACTCGTGGCTTCGAGATCCAGTCGCTCCAACTCAGCGCCAAAGTTAAAGGAGTTGGTTTCTGAAATAGGTATCTTGTACTGAACACCTATGGCAGTTGTATCAAGAATAAATTCAGCGGTGTCGATTTGCGAAGAGTCTACTTCTCTTCTGGTAAGGCTGATACTGCGACTCACACCGTCTTCGGTATGGTATGGATTGGTATATCGAATCGAAGCTTCGGTCGCCGCATCGGAGTTGTTAAGCGCTACGTTTAGCTCTCGGCCCGTTCCCAAGACATTGCGCTGCTGGTAGTTCACACCAAGCAATGCGCCATCAGCATCAGAAAAACCTACCGAAAGCTGAATGCTACCCGTATTACGCTCAACTACGGCCACCTGTAAATCGACCTGGTCAGTAGTTCCTGGAACAGCAGGTGTTTCGATAGTCACATTGTCGAAAAAGCCAAGACGATTCAGCCTATCTTGAGAACGTCGTACAGCACCGGCGGAGTACCATGCACTCTCTAACTGACGAAGCTCTCGCCGAATGACCTCGTCACGGGTATAGCTGTTACCGCTGATTTCTACCTTTCTAACGTATACCCGTTGCTTCGAATCAACAGTGAAAACAGTCGACACCGTGTTGTTCTCACGATCAGTATTGTAGACCGGACGCACCTCAACAAAAGCAAACCCTTCATCAGCAAATTTATCGGCAATCGCCTTTCGTGTTCGATTTACTGCTTTTCTCGAAAACGACGTACCTGGAACAATTGTCACCAGTTTATCTAAACCATCAACCGAACCTTTTGACTCAATTGTGGTTTCACCAAACTTAAACTGCTCTCCTTCTTCAAGCGCAATACTGATAAATATATTCTGCTTATTGGGACTGATGTCTACACTGGAGGACACAATCTTAAAGTCATGAAAGCCTCGATCCAGATAGTAAGATCGAATAACCTCAAGATCGGCCTCAAGTTTTTGTCTGGAATACTGGTTACGGCTGCTAAAGATTCGCCACCCTTTGCGCTCGATCAGTTCTAATTCATCCTTCAACTTCGACGCTTTAATCTTGTTCGCGCCAACGATATTGATCTTCTTAATCTTGGCAACACGGCCTTCGGTAATTTTAATTTCGATTGCTACACGATTGCGTTCCAGCTCTTCCACAATGGTTTCTACTTTGGTGGAATAGCGGCCCATAGCAAGATAGGCTTGCTGAACTTCCCTCTCTACGAGCACCAAACTCGCCTTATTGAAGATGCGTCCTTCTACCAGCTCCGCATTTGCCAAGCCCTCCTGAAGACTCGATGTCTCAAGCTCCTCATTGCCGGTGATTTTGATTGTGGCAATAGAAGGTCTTTCTACAACCGACACCACCAGATCATTGCCATCTCGGTTTAGCTGAACATCTTTGAAAAAACCAGTTTCAAACAGTGTTTGTATACTGATCTTTGCTTCTTCATCATTCATTTCATCGCCAACCTTCAGCGGCAAATAAATGAAGATCGTTCCAGCATCTAGTCTCTCTAAACCTTCAACCCGAATATCCGAGATAGTAAATGGCTCTGCGGCGTGCCCAGGAAGACTGAACAACATGACCATCAAGGCCAGAACGATTTTTTTCATATTTTGTTGATTCATTCGTAGCTAACTGCGTGCTCCTTTTAGCGGGAATTTCGTACTCGGAAATGATTTAGTGAAGCCAAAAGATTCACTGCAGTGGAATGGTAAATTTTACCTCAGAACGCCCAATGATCCTAACATCAGGAAATGACTATTCTTTAATCTGGTGTTAACACTTTTGATCGACGCTCGTGTTAGAAAATCGTGGAGTTCGGCAGGTATTTACGGCGATTTACTTGACGCCGAATCGAGCAATTACTCTGTTGCTTCGTGTTCAAGGCGTTTCAGGTTAGCGATCAAGTATTAAGCAAAAGAGACTGCTACATCAGGCCAAGCAACCGCATGATATCGTTGTAAAAAGCTAGCCCCATCAGCAATGCGAGCATCAATAAGCCAATCTGCTGCCCACGAATCATAATGGCTTCAGAGGGCTCTTTACCGGTTACTGCTTCATAGCAAAAATACATTAAATGTCCGCCATCAAGCACTGGGATTGGCAGCAGATTGAGCAACCCCAAACTGATACTAATAATTGCTAAAAAGCGCATAAAGTCAACAAAACCCGACTGCACTGTGTTTCCAGCAAGTTGCGCAATGGTAATCGGACCGGACAAATTTTCCGTGGACATCTCTGTAGTGAGCATCTTACCGATAGCACGAAAAGTAATTGCGGTCATTCTCCAGTTATAGTCAATTGAAGCGGCGACTGCTTCAAGCGGACCATAGCGCAAACTGGTATTTTCAAACGAAGGCATAAACAATCCAATTCGTCCGATTTCCTTGTTCTCTTCCGCTCTGGCCGGGGTGATTTCCAGCTGCACAAGAGCGTCGTTACGACGCACTTCAAAGCTAAGGCTTTGCTCAGGGCTCGCCGAAACAATCTCTACCATGTCATACCAATTAGCGATCGGTTTGTTGTCTATCCCAACAATTTCATCGCCTTCAATCAAACCTGAAAGCTCAGCAGGCGCACCGGGCTGCATTCGACCTACCAGCGCTTTGGGTGGAGTAGGATAAATACCTAGTTGCGAGGTAATTGGCCGTCTGGTCAGCGTATTTGGGTCGATTTTTCCAAAGTCGACGTCAATCACTCGCTTTTGCCCGGACACGTCTGCGACTTCAAATTGCAAGGCACTGCCTTTCATTGCCTGGTGCAACATGAAAAACTCGTGCTGTCGCCAGGTCTGAATTTCTCTGCCATTGACCGATAACATGGTATCGCCAGGCTTAAAGCCAGCTTGCTCAGCTCGAGAGTCAGGACCAATATCGCCGATCGTCGGTCGAATATCAGGTGTTCCAATCTGGAAAACCAGCCAAATAGCGAGAATAGCGAAAATAAAGTTAAAAGCCGGACCTGCAAATACCACCGCACTTCGGACCCACAAGGGCTTGTTATTGAACGCCTGCGGCCTTTCACTCTCGGCAACCTCACCTTCTCTTTCATCGAGCATTTTCACAAACCCACCCAATGGCACCGCACCAATCACATATTCACATGGATCGTCTTTACGTCTCCAGGAGAACAGCGTTTTTCCAAATCCAATAGAGAACTTAAGCACTTTTACCTTAAGTAGACGCGCAATCCAAAAGTGGCCAAATTCGTGCACCGTGACCAAAATCGCAATGGCGATCAGAAAGCCAAGCACATTTAAGAGTATTCCGCTCATTAACCTGTTCTCAAATTTAAAAAGGACAATACTGCGTTGCTGATAGACATAGCTGATTCAGGGGATATATTGAATTATCTAGACCTGACAGGAAGCAACTAGTTTCGTCGCAACCGCCCTCGCCTGTTCATCACTCGCAATTGCTGACGCCAGGGTAACTTCAGGCTCGAATCCGGAAACGCTAATGGTATCACTGACCACAGTGGTTATCTGGTCAAATCGAATGCGATTCGCCAAAAATGCCGCTACAGCGATTTCGTTTGCAGCATTTAGCACCGCGGGCGCATTTCCCCCGGCCTGCGCCGCCTTTCTCGCCAAACCAAGAGCCGGAAATTTCTGTGTATCCGGTGGTTCGAAGTCAAAACGATTCATTGAAAATAGGTCAAGACTGGAGACACCCGACTCAATTCGACTTGGCCAACCCAGCGCATTGGCGATAGGAACGCCCATATCCGGATTTGCCATCTGCGCAATCACCGAACCATCTACAAACTCAACCATGGAATGCACCGCGCTCTGGGGATGGATCACGATCTCAACCATTGACTCATCGATACCGAATAAAACACAGGCCTCAATTAGCTCTAGCCCTTTGTTCATCATGGTGGCCGAATCCACCGAAATCTTCTTTCCCATATCCCAGTTCGGATGGGCACAAGCTTGCTCGGGAGTGATCTTTGAGAACGTGTCGAGATCAACTTGGCGAAACGGGCCGCCCGATCCGGTCAGCAACACTTTACGAACGCCAAACTCACGGTGACTTTGTTGATCGCCAAGCCGGCTCTGCCAGGCATCAGGTAAGCATTGAAAAATTGCGTTGTGCTCGCTGTCCAGCGGCAAAATCGTTGCTTGGTGCTGTTGGGCCAAAGCCATAATAGCGGGACCCAGCATAACCAGAGGTTCTTTATTGGCGATGAGCACTTTACATCCCTGACGCACTGCAGCGAGGGTAGAAGGCAAACCCGCAGCACCAACGATAGCGCAAACCACGGTGTCCACTTGCTGTTCAACAAGCGCATCCAGACTCCCAGCACCGGTGGAAACTGTGATTGACAGATTCCTTTGTTCGAGCTCAATACGCAAGTTGTCAGCTGCCTCAACATCGACCATTACAACATGCTCAGGTTTAAATTCCAGGCACTGCGCAAGCATCAACCCACTGTTCTTGTTAGCCGCTAGCGCTGAAACATTGAATCGATCAGGATGACGGCGAACTACCTCCAGAGTAGTAACACCAACCGATCCGGTAGATCCCAGAATCGCAACGCTTTCAGTCACGACAAAAGCCACCACACACAGGCAAACACGGGCATTGCGGCCAATAAGCCGTCAATACGATCGAGTAAACCGCCATGCCCAGGTAGCAGTTTGCCACTGTCTTTCACACCTGCATGGCGTTTAAGTCGACTCACATACAAGTCTCCTGCAACACTGACCAAAGCTGCAAAAAAAGCTGCCACCAACCAAGCCACTAGCGCGCTGGTCGTGAGATTCAATAAAAGCGATGCGCCGAGCCAGGCGATCAGCAGTGCACCAACCAACCCACCAATTACACCTTCAACGGTTTTACCTGGGCTAATAGAGGGCGCTAACTTGCGACGGCCAAAATTCACGCCTGCGAAATAGGCAAAGGTATCAGCTGCCCAAACAACAATGATGGCGATCAATACTTTAATGTGGCCGTCGGGATCATGCATTCGAATCCAGACCATCGCAGCCCAAGCGAACAACAAAATCGCGATGCCCAAAATCCATTCAGTTAGCTGGCTACGCTGATATTCAATACCTTTTGACAGAACTACTATTTGGGCAATCCAAAATAGTGTACCGACAACCAACAAAACAGGAATTAATGCAGGAACAGAATTATGCACCACCGGCGCATCGAGGATAAAAAGGATCACCGCCACACTCAACAATCCTAACGCACCAACTACATACCCTGTGTTCGATTTAAGTGTTAGTCCGTTCCATTCAAATAGCCCGATCACCATTAGAAGCAACATCGCTTCGGCAAACAGGCTGACAGGCAGAAACCAAACTAACGCGACCGCTATTGGCGCTAGTATAGATGCCGTAATTATCCGGGTACGTAACATTCTAAAGTTGCTCAGATATCACAGCATAGTCAGGCTTACGCAACGCCCGTGACCTGCTCACTGGTTTGCCCAAATCGACGCTCTCGCCCGGCAAAATAATCCAGCGCTTGATCAAGACAGTCGCCGTCGAAATCGGGCCAATATACATCTGTAAAAAACAATTCAGTATAAGCCAACTGCCAAAGCAAGAAGTTACTGATACGCTTTTCACCACCGGTTCGAATAAATAGATCCGGTTCAGGTAAGTCGCTGGTAGCAAGGTGATTTTCGATTAATTCAGCATCGACTGCGTCTGCTTGAACAGTGCCGCGCTCGACTTCTTTGGCAATCGACTGACACGCTTGAGTCATATCCCAACGACCGCCGTAGTTAATTGCGATAGTGACGTTTAAAGCAGTATTGTCTTTGGTTAACGCCTCTGCATCAGCAATCTTTTTTTGTAACCTTTTAGGAAAGCGGCCAAGATCACCAATCACACGCAGTCGGATGGCGTGCTCATGCATTTTTAGCAACTCATTCTCCAGGGTCGAATAAAGCAGCTCGATCAACAGTTTTACCTCTGTTGAAGGGCGATTCCAATTCTCACTACTGAAGGCGAATAGCGTTAAATAAGGAATATTTCGCTCGCCGCAGTCGCCCACCATTTTTTTTACTGCTTCGACGCCGCGACGATGTCCGGCAACCCTCGGCAATCCTCGTTGACGCGCCCATCGGCCGTTGCCATCCATGATGACGGCAATATGCTGAGGACGTTTGTCTTCGTCTCGCGGAGACCGAGACACGGTTTGTTTGCTTTGCGCAAGCATCGGCAAGAAAGTTAAGAACTGGAAGCGAAAAACTCTATACTTCCATTACCTCTTTTTCCTTTTCGGCGACGACTTCGTCAATCATCGCTACATATTTATCGGTAATTTTCTGCAAAGTCCCTTCCGATTGTTTTTCCTCATCCTGGGTAATCTCCTTCTCTTTAAGGAGCTCTCGCACTGTTTGAATGGCATCACGACGCACGTTCCGAATAGCGATCTTGCCTTCTTCGCCTTCGTTTTTCACAACTTTCGCCATCGTAAGACGACGTTCTTCGGTCATTGGCGGTAAGGGGATGCGCATGGTTTCACCCGCGGTAACCGGATTCAGCCCTAAATCAGATTCAAGAATAGCGCGCTCAACGGGAGCAAGCATGCTCTTTTCCCAGGGCTGCACTGTCAGCGTGCGGGCATCGCCCACTGCAATCGTTGCAACCTGACTGATCGGTGTTGCTGTACCGTAGTAGTCAACGGTTAAGTGCTCTAGTAGCGCTGGAGACGCACGGCCAGTCCGAATCCGGCTCATCGCATCACGGGTCGACTCCACAGACTTTAGCATTCGTGCTTCAGCGTCCTTCTGGATTTCGTCTATCATTTTTTTGTCCTGATCACGGATTTTTATAAGCGCGGTATTATAGTTTCTATCGACATGGGCTGTCATTGCGAATGTCGACCCTGAACGCGTCAAACAAATGAGAATTACCCAAAAAAAATCAGCGGTTCTGAACAATAGACATCGGCGACCTAGCGAATAAGCACCAAGCGAACAACAAATGCTTAGATTTCTGGCCGATCCATTATCAGGGTTCCAACAGGCTCTCCTTTCACCATTTTAATCAGACTGCCTTCCTGATGCAGATCTAGAACCTGAATGGGCATTTGATTTTCCTCGCACAGCGTAATCGCGGTCATGTCCATGACTTTCAGCCGTTTTTGCACAACCTCGTCAAATGTGAGTCGGTCAAAGCGCATTGCTTGAGGGTTTTTCTCCGGGTCTGAGTCATATACTCCGTCCACCCGGGTTGCCTTCACCATGATTTCCGCACCGATTTCCAGCGCCCGCAGGCTGGCTGCGGTATCCGTCGTAAATAGTGGGTTACCCGTGCCAGCGGCAAATATCACAACGCGCCCGAGCGACAGATGCTTCAGCGCTCTTGCACGAATATAGGGCTCCGCGACACCGCGAATTTCAATTGCCGATAGAACTCTGGATGAGACGTCCAGTGCTTCCAGCGCCTGCTGCAGTGCCAGCGCATTCATCGCAGTGGCCAGCATTCCAATGTAATCGGAACTCACTCTGTCCATTCCCTGGGAGGCAGCGCTCATTCCACGGAAGAAATTGCCACCGCCAATCACGATACCCAGCTCCACACCAAGATCAAGGATATTTTTCAATTCCTGAGCGGTATGGCTCAGGATATCACCCTCGATCCCGAATTTCTCATCTCCGGCTAACGCTTCGCCGCTCAACTTGAGCAACACTCGCTGCCAGGCTGGAGATGCGTTTTTGCTAGTCATGCGTTGAGGAAACTATGAATGGGCTACTGACCCGCCTGCGCCATTACTTCAGCGACAAAGTCATCCTGCTTCTTTTCAATACCCTCGCCAACTTCCATTCGCGACATCCGCTTTACCGATGCGCTATTGGCTTTCAACAGTTCTGCAACGGTTTGATCCGGATTTTTCACGAAAGGCTGCCCTAGAAGCGTATTCTCCTTTAGGAATTTCTTCATTCGACCACCAATCATCTTCTCGATGATGTCATCAGGCTTACCGCTTTCTTTGGCTTGGGCAATAAAGATATCTTTCTCTTTCGCAAGCACATCCGGATCCATTTCTTCTTCAGAAACACACAGCGGATTGCTCGCTGCAATATGCATCGCAATGTCCCGCCCCAGCTGATCGTCACCACCTTCAAGCAGAACCATTACACCGATACGGTTGCCATGCAGATACGTGCTCACTATGCCTTCAGAAACATCAAAACGATCAAATCGCCGTACATTGATGTTTTCTCCAATGGTAGAGATTAGAGCCTGACGTGCTTCTTCTACAGTGCCACTGTCAACCGATACTGCTGCCAGCGCATCAACGTCTGACACAGAGCCGCCGACCACCGCGTTCGCAACTTCCTTACAAAAATGATTAAAAGAATCATCTTTGGCAACAAAGTCAGTTTCACAATTTATCTCCACCAACGCACCCGCGTCGGCATTCGCGGCAGAGACAATGACGCCCTCTGCGGCGATTCGGCCGGCTTTTTTCTCTGCCGCAGCCGCGCCTTTAATGCGAAGCTCTTCGATCGCAGCGTCGATATCGCCGTTGGTTTGAGTCAAAATCTTCTTGCACTCCATCATGCCAGCGCCTGTACGCTCGCGGAGTTCTTTTACCATTGAAGCAGTAATTGCCATCGATGCGAATTCCAGTTAATCAAATTAAGTATTAAGCGCCTGCAAACGATTCGCGATCAATCGATTCGCCGACTTTTGCGTATTCCGCAGTAGTCAAGTTCAGACGCGTGGTCCCTGAGACCTGTCTCAGGAAGTGGTTTTGGCTGCGCTGATCATCAGCGCTAGTCATAACGCCGAAACGCTAGTAAGAGCCGTTAAATTGGGAAATAGCTGTGTCAGTATACCTTCACAGCTATAGCTTATTCTTCAGAGGCTGCCTTTTTCTTACGAACAACCTTTTTCTTACTGGCTTTTTTCTTGGTGACCTTCGTTGCCGCTTCTTCAGCAGGCTTAGCTTCTGCTTCTGCTTCTGCTTCAGCTTCAGCTTCTGCTGGTGCTTCTTCCTTAGCAGCTTTTTCTGCTGCAGGTGATTCTTCTACCGCAGTCGCTTCCTCTACTACCTCTTCAGTTTCGGCACTCGCGATCACTTCACCTTCTTCGTCCAGCTCGACGTATTCATCTTTGCCGGCAGCTTTGGCAACAGGAGCCGCACGCGCTACGCGAGAATCCAGAATCGCATCAGCCGCGGCTTCCAAATACAGCGCAATCGCACGTCCTGAATCATCGTTTCCAGGAATGACGTAATCAATCCCGTCCAGTGAGCAGTTGGTGTCTACCACTGCGACAACTGGAATGCCTAACTTCTTGGCTTCCGCCACCGCGATATATTCCTCTTCAACGTCGATCACAAACAATGCATCTGGCAAACCACCCATATCCTTGATTCCGGATAACGTTTTGTCCAGTTTGGCGCGCTCCCGCTCGAGAGTCAGCGCTTCTTTCTTACTCAAACGCTGGGTTGCACCAGAATCGATGCGTTGCTCAAGGTCCTTCAGCCGTGAAATAGAATTCTTTACGGTTTTGAAGTTGGTCAACATCCCACCTAACCAGCGGTAATCAACATAAGGACTGCCGCAGCGAATCGCATGCTCTCGCACTGGCTTGCTGGCCTGTCGCTTGGTACCAACAAACAGCACTTTTCCGCCTTGAGCGGCGACAGTTCCGAGATAATTCATTGCATCCTTCATCATCGGCAATGTCTTTTCGAGATTGATGATGTGGATCTTGTTGCGGTCACCGAAGATATACGGCGCCATTTTGGGGGACCAGTAACGGGTTTGGTGCCCGAAGTGCACACCAGCTTTCAGCAGCTGGCGCATATTTAAATCAGCCATTTCAATTCAATTTTTGTATGGGTTAGAGCCTCCACGGTTACTGTTTGCCGACCCCTGCCCGAAATTACCGGAACAAAGGCACCCGGGCAGACATAATCGCCGTGTGCGGAATACTACCCTCAGAACTTGTCTGCGGGCGCTTAGGGCGGCGGATTCTACCTAAAAATGGTTGAAGAAAAAAGCGGAATTTGGGAGCATTAGGCGCCTTTTTACACGAGAGATCGCAAGATATGCCTGTCACAATCAAAACCGCCGATGAAATTGAGAAAATGCGGGTCGCTGGGCGCTTGGCATCGGAGGTCCTCGACATGATCGGTGAACACGTCCGTGCAGGCATCACCACTGATGAACTCAACACTATCTGCCACCAACATATTACCGAAACTCAGGACGCGATCCCGGCCCCGCTCAACTACCGAGGATTCCCTAAATCCATCTGCACTTCGGTTAATAATGTCATTTGTCACGGTATTCCTTCGGATAAGAAGCTGAAAGATGGGGACATTATTAATATTGATATTACGGTCATCAAAGACGCATTTCACGGCGACACCAGCCGAATGTTCTATGTGGGAGAACCCTCTATTCGGGCAAAGCGGCTGGTAACCATTACCAAGGAGTGCATGAATATGGGAATCGAGATGGTGAAACCCGGTGTTCGACTAGGTGATATTGGGCATGCGATTCAACAGCATGCTGAGTCCAACGGCTTTTCTGTAGTGAGAGAGTATTGCGGGCATGGTATCGGCAGGGTTTTTCACGAAGAGCCGCAGGTGCTGCATTACGGCAAGCCCAACACTGGAATGGTGTTGGAAAAAGGAATGACCTTTACGATCGAACCGATGCTCAACGCCGGAAAGCGGGAAACCCGCCTTATGCCAGATCAATGGACAGTGGTCACGAAAGATCGCAGCTTGTCTGCACAATGGGAACACACCATACTCGTTACGGACGACAGTCACGAAGTTTTAACCGTTTCTTAAGCTATCAGTTTTCAGTTAAGGTGGCGGGCTTCACTTAGCCAGTCGAGGCACCCTATTTCATGAGCCGAATATCCCGCAGTGATCTTTTAGACAACAGCCTGTTAGTTTCTCCAACCGAGGATATGCCGGCCGCGATTCAAAGCTGTCAAAATGCACTGTTTCACGCCAGAGGCGTATTGGCGGAATATCATCTGGAGTCAGGCAGCTCGGCTGCATTGGTTAAAAACAACAGCTGGATAGTCGATCAGATTGTGCTGTTCGCCTGGCGCGATTTTAAAAAACACGCAGGCGATAAAATTCAGCTGGACCTTATCGCAGCGGGCGGATATGGACGCAATGAATTAAATCTCCATTCCGACGTTGATCTTCTAATACTCAGTCACAGCTCGCTGGCTCGTGGCTCGAAAGAAGCACTGGCATTCGTTGAAACATTCATTCAATTTTGCTGGGATATTGGTCTGAAAGTTGGTCATAGCATTCGGGATTTAAAGCAGTGTATCGATATCGCTAAAACCGATATTTCCGTCATCACCAACTTGATGGAAACCCGATTGCTTGATGGCGATGAAGCGCATTTTTTAACGTTACAGGAAAAACTACGCAACAGTCGAGTCTGGCCTGCTGGCAAATACTTTAAGTTCAAACTACAGGAGCAAGAAGCCCGGCATATCCATTTCGGTGACACCGCCTACAACCTCGAACCTAATATTAAAGAGAGTAAAGGCGGTTTGCGCGACCTGCACATGATCAGCTGGGTTGCGAATCGTTATTTCGGCACCAGCGATTTACAGGAACTTGTAGAGCATCAGTTTCTGAGGCAATCCGAATACCGTGCACTAATCAAACACCGGGATTTCTTATGGAAGCTTCGCAATGGTTTGCATCTTCTCGCAGGACGTTGTGAAGATCGACTTTTGTTCGATTACCAAAACGATTTAGCTCTACAGCTTGGGTATAAGCAAGGCGAGAATCATCTGGCAGTTGAAAAGATGATGAAGGATTACTATCGCACTGCAAAAGAAATGCAACTGTTAAATGAGCTCTTGCTGCAGCACTTTAGTGAAGCCATCTTAAGCCCAAACAAAACCCGTATAAAACAGATTAACGCGCGTTTTCAGGCGGTGGGGAACTTCATTGAGGCGGTGAGTGAAACCACTTTCCAGGATAATCCTGGCGCTATGCTTGAGATATTTCTTCTTATGCAAAAGCGCCCTGCACTGTCCGGGGTTCGTGCAGAAACAATCCGCCAGCTGCGCTCGAATCTAAAATTAATCGATGATGCGTATCGTGCTGATCCAGCGAACAGAAAATGTTTTCTGGAAATGTTCAAACATCAAACCGGATTAACCCATGCGCTGCGCAGGATGAGTTCTTATGGCGTGTTAGGCGCATTTTTTCCGGAGTTCGGTCGTGTGGTTGGGCAAATGCAGCACGATTTGTTTCACGTCTACACCGTCGATGCCCATTCCTTGTTTGTGGTGCGGAATTTACGCCGGCTGGGAATGCCGGAACATCGCAATGAGTTCCCAGAACTCAGCAAACTACTCTCGCAACAAAACAACCGTGAGCGCCTGTATTTGGCCGCACTGTGTCACGATATCGGCAAAGGTAGCGGCAAAGATCACTCCGAAGTAGGAGAAGAAATCGCTTTGGAATTTTGCACCAAGCTTGGCCTCAGCGAATACGACGCAAGCTTTGCTGCGTGGCTTGTCCGACAACACTTAATGATGTCGTGGACTGCACAGCGGGAAGATATTACAGACCCAAGGGTCATTGACAGATTTGCAGAAATCGTTGGCGACCAGGAACATCTGGATAACCTCTACCTACTCACCTTTGCCGATATTCGCGGCACCAGCCCGAAGGTATGGAGTGAATGGAAAGGCAAGCTATTATCCAATCTTTATATGGCGACCTCGCGCCGCCTGCGAACCGGCCTTAGCGGCGCACTTGCGGTAACCGAACGAATCGAAGCGCGCAAACAGGCCATTCGCAAGTTGGTGCCGCGACGTGTATCCGAAGTTGATTTGGATCAGCTTTGGTCGCAACTTGGCGAGGAATATTTTCTACGAAACGGTCCCGACTCCAGCGCATGGCATGCCGATGTAATTGCTTCCGCCGGGGTACTCGACCTACCTCTGGTCAGTGCGCGCCCGAGAAAAGATATCGGCGCACATCAAATTTTAGTTCTTGCTCCTGATCAGGTGGAATTACTACCCCGTATCACTGGCGGTCTTGATCGATTGCATCTCAATATTCTTGATGCGCGAATGCACTCAACTAAGTCTGGTTTATCCCTGCTTATTTTTGTTGCAGTGGATCCAAGGGGCACAACCCATGATAAAAAATGGCTGCAGCAAACCGCACAGCAGTTGCGCCAGGTATTGCTATCGGAATCAGCAGAGATAGAGCCTGCAGATCGAATGGTATCTCGGGCGCTCAAACAGTTTCGTGTAAAAACTACCGTCACCTTCAATGACGCGGTTTCTGAGGAGTACACCGTAATGGAAATCGTTTCGCAGGATCGCCCGGGGCTTCTATATCAAGTCGCCAAAGCCTTGCTTGAATGCAAAGTAAAGCTGCTCTCGGCAAAAGTATCCACAGTTGGAGAACGCGCGGAAGATACATTTTTCATCACCGATCGCGATGGTTTACCCGTTAACACTGAAGAACAACGAAGTTGTTTGGTAGAGCGCTTAATAGCGTATCTCGACTAACCATTTTTATGCAGAACAGAGAACACGCGCGCGTTCATTTCTTGAAAGAACTAGGTTACGAAAACGTTGCGCTAGAGGCCCTCGTCCCCGATGCATCCAACCGCTGTTACTTTCGGCTGAAAAATATTGAGCCGCCGCTCATAATGATGGACGCGCCGCCAGAAACTGAAAACGCCGAACAGTTTATTGAAGTTACTAATCTGCTCACGCAACTTGGCGCACGGGCACCCGTTCTGCATGGATACGATTTAGACGATGGATTGGTCCTGCTGGAAGACTTGGGGAATGCAACCTTCACACATCTACTGGCACAGAATGCCAGTGAGCCGGATTTATACCAAACAGCAACAGACGCCTTGATCGATCTTCAACGTGCGTCAATCGAATCAATATCAGCGATTGAGCTACCTGCATATGATCTTAACCTCTGTACAAGTGAAGCAGCTTTATTTTGTGACTGGTATCTGCCTGCGGTGTTAGGAAGATTGCTGAAAGACGATGAAAAAAAAGGATTTGTCGTTGTGTTAAGTACATTGTTTAACAAAATCCCTTCTGCAGATACCGTCTTCGTACACAGAGATTTTCATGTTGACAACCTGTTGCTAGTCGAAAACCAGTGCGCCTTACTCGACTATCAGGACGCTGTACTCGGTCCAGCAACATATGATCTCGTCTCTCTACTCGAAGACGCGCGCAGAGATATTGATCCGGATGTTAAACAAAAGATGTGGATTCATTGGTTAAGCCGCCACAACCTGAGCCCGGAAAATACAGAGCTGGCTTTTCATTTCTGGGGTGCGCAGCGACACTGCAAAGTCGCCGGCATTTTTGTCAGGCTATGGCTTCGAGATGGCAAACCTGTTTATCTGGAGCATTTAAATCGAGTCCTTGATCTGCTCGCTCAAAGTGTTTCTCATAGCGAGATGCAACCTTTAGCTGATTGGCTCTCGTCACTAATGCCGTCTATCAAACATGTTCCATTCGCCAGAGAAGAATCTGATTTAAGGGGACTATTAGGGATTACCGAATAGAGATTGCACGAAAATTGTCAAAGACCACCATCGATTAACGGTGTAATGTTTTCTGCAACGTTTTTCAGTCTCACCCTACTCCCTGACAGCTTTCGATCAGAAAAACGTACTGTTGGTCTCGACACAGATATAACCGCGATCATCTCACCACAAGATTTAAAAATTGGCACCGCGATACCGCGCATATCAAAATAGTGGTCTTCACCATCATAACACGACCCCTATTTTTGAGTTCAGCGAGACGCTCAAAATAATCTTTAGCCGAGGTAATGATTTTTGCGGTGATTTCTGGCCAACCTTTCTGGAGCGAAATACGCTTAAACACGGGTCGCGATTCGATTTCTGACTAATTAGCTTCTTTAAAGTTCTTTTCGATCTCTTTTGCAAGCCAAAATATTTCAGTCCGCAGCTCTGAAAATTTTTCTTTATTCTTTAAGTCCTGAGTGATCGAAACCTCATTGAATGCTTTCTCGCCATCGTAAGCTGCAATCACTGTTTTAACGCCAAAATAGTCGGACGCCAGAAGATCATCTCTCGCCTCATTCAGCTGGTCCGACCAGTATGACTGCCCGTCTTTATCAAGTATGCGAATAATTTGACTAAGAGATGTTGATAACTGTACTGATTTTGGTCCCATTATAATTCCCCATTGAATAAACCCCATTTAATACAAAAACTGTTTCAGCTGCGTTTAACGCCCTATGGCGCACCGGTTCTTGGTTTTTATATGTTCCCCCAGAATGTTTCGGGCAACGCTAGCGCTCCTAATTCTAACAGATTTAATTTTGCTACGCTTAAGTTCATTCAAGGAAAACAGAACAACGATACTAGAGAATATCTATTTCATGACTCCCTCGGATAGAATCTTAATTTTCAGAGAAGATACAGATTAAGCCCTATTTAACCTGATTCGGGATAAAGCATAAAAACCCGCTTAGCTTAAAGACAGACGAGAGGAGAGTAGCTAGAGATCTGCCCTGATGCGCAGGGTCAGTAGTTTAAGTATTTTTATTGGAAATATTTCCTGAATAAGAAACAGCTGGCTTGAACCCCTCGTCCAAGCCAGCAAAACCTCCTGGCTCCGTGCTCCTCAAATCACCTCCGATCACTTGTCAACGCCCAATTTCCTTCTTTGGGTTCCATTTCAAGATGAATGCAGAGCAATATGTATTCACCCAATATCCGTATCTATTGACCCTCACTACGGGAGACAAAAAACCGCTTCTTACTTGTTTATTACCGGTTTTGATTGGTCCTCGCATTGTCTCAAATTGGCAACATAAATTATGTGAACTAGTTCACAAAACACCAAATACCAGGAAATATTCAGGTTAAGTTCATCGGATTTAGGTAATTTGGGTCAGGCGTGGTCTCGTTGAATTCTTTCTACAATCTTTCAGGAGACAAACATGGTTTTTCATCCCCAGACCGACATAACGTCGAAGAAAACGGCTGCCCGGAGTAAAGTTCTTGCAGCTGCAAAGCGTGATCTGCCACCTCTCGGCATGATCTGGATCGCTATATTCTTTGCTGCGCTTTTTATCTTTACCACCAGCGTTGTTCTCGCAGATGATGATTCCGGATGGTATTTCGGCGCCAGTGGAAATCGATTAAGCGCTGATTTTGAAGATGTCGACGACGTCAATTTTTCGGAAAGCGATACCGCATTGGGCTTACAAATTGGATACATGTTTACCAATTTGATCGGGCTGGAAGCGGGATATATCGACCTTGGAGATTACTCAGCACCCGGCGACAATCCTGGCAACGCGCTACAACTTGATGCCGATGCTTTTAGCGCTGCTTTGGTTCTCAATTTCAGCGTGATCGATCAACTGGATATTTATGTCAAAGGTGGCGCATTTTTGGTGCGCGCGGAGTCCGATTCAACCGTGGCTTCTGAAACCTTTCGCGTAGACGACGACAGTGTCGAACCGTTTGGCGCATTTGGTTTGAAAGCCGATCTGGGTGCCTGGAATATCTTTGGTGAGATTTCCAAAGTGGATACAAGCGTCCGTGATTTGTCGATAGATATTTTTTCTTTAGGAGTGCGTTATGAACTCGGATACTAAACAAAAATATTACGCATGGATTAAAGGCAATCAATTGCAAACGGTGCCGCTTCCACCGTTTGATCCCCAACGTTACCTGCCTAATCCCGAGCCTGAATACGAACCTGGCCGCGCGACTTATTAGTAGGTAGGATTCGTATTCATATCCGTTTGGCGTGCGGAACGGAGATTTAACCACCGCGCGCCAAACTGGGCCGATTCAGTATTTAAACAATAAACGCAATCGCAACGCACAACAAACACTCAACAAGCTCTATTTGCGCACCCGCAACGTCACCGGTAAATCCACCAAGTCGGCGTTCGCTGATAGTAATAATCGCCGCCACGAGCAGCGCAATCAGCCATAGTATCCAGACTATATGTACGCCAACTAGAAACGCCGCGAGAGCTGTAGTTAACCCAATCGCTCCCCAATAGTAAAAGCGATCGTCAGCACTCGTTTTTAGCGGCGACCCCAGTCCTTCGGCGCGAACGTAGGAAAGATGCCAGAACAAGAATAACGGCGTCACCCTGGCTAAAACTGGAATGACAAATATTCCGATTAGATTTCCGGATATTAATATCTGATTTATTGCTGCCACTTTGATCAACAATGTAATGATCAAAGTAACCACCGCAATCGAACCACAAAGTGGATCTTTCAGTAGGCGTAGTGTTTTTTCACGGTCACCAATTCCGGCCATCCAGGCATCTGCGCAGTCCGCTAGCCCGTCCAGATGAATCGCGCCGCTCAAAATAATCCAGACAAGCAGTAAAATTGCCGCCGCCAGCAACCCCCCCTCTCCAGAAACACTTGCAACGCCAAGCAATATCGCACCAATGATTCCACCAACAATTGGGTATGCATAGATCGATCTCCGCTGTTCTATCGCAGAAGCATTTTCCGGGTAAGCAACGGGTATGGTCGTCATTAAACTCAGCGCCACGCGTAATGACCTTAACCATGCTTGTAAATTTCGCATACTCATCGAAATTCCCGTTTTCCTAGTTTGCTTCCGATCCATGGGAAATCAATTGATCTGGCAGACCTTCAGTTCCCGGTCGAATGCGCGTAAAGCTAGCATAATCCACCTCAATTCGGCCGTGTACTCGATCTACCCCCAACACATGCGCAATGACACTCATAATGACGCCTCCATGAGTCACAATCAACACAGATTTTCCCGAAAAGTGCTGTGAAGTGACATTCCACGCATCCACAACTCGCTGATGAAAATCGGAAAAGTGTTCAGCGTTTGGCGGTGTACATGAAAATGGATTCTCAAAAAACTGTTTAACCTGATCACTCTCTTTCTCCATCACTTCCTCGTACTTCTTGCCATCCCAATCGCCAAAGTCATATTCAGCGAATGCAGGTTCAACCAATACATTTAGATCCGCTTTATTTGCGAGCTCCTCCGCAAAGTATCTACACCTCGATAATGGCGAGCAAATTATCTGCTCCCAGGATCGATCGCTAACCGCCTCTTCCATTTGCAGTCTTCCCGCATCACTTAGCGGATCATCAATCTGCCCACGAAAAATCCCGTCGGTCTGGGTTCGGCCATGTCGAAGTAAATCAAATGTCGGCGATTTGGCTTGCGTTTCCAAAATAATTAAAAGCGACTTATTCCTCGGAAACGCCCGCTTCGGCGAACGTTGCCATCTCATTGTGCACACGGCATGCTGTACGCAACAGCGGCAACACCAGCGCTGCACCGCTACCCTCGCCAAGACGCATCTGGAAATCGAGTAGCGGCGCCCCTGCCCCGGCTCGCACCAGTGCCTCTTCTACCATTGTAAAGCCGGGCTCTGCAGACCGATGGGATAGTTGTAACCACGGCCCCACTTCGGCATTTATCTTCACAGCTGCAAGCGCAGCACTCGATGCAATAAATCCGTCCACCACCGAAACAATCCCCGCTTGCGCGGCTGCAATATAGGTCGCCGACAATGCCGCTATTTCAAAACCACCTAACGACTGAAGAATTTCAATCGGCTGTTTAGCTTGCGGCTGGTGTAACGCTAACGCCCGCTCAACAACCGCTGCTTTGTGCTGCACACCCGCTTTATCCAGGCCGGTTCCCGGGCCGGCGATATCTTGCGGAGCGTGTCCAAGATAAGCGCAGATCAATGCCGTCGCCGCAGTGGTATTCGCAATCCCCATATCACCGCCGACAATGATATTTGAACCGTGCTTTGCCGCACGCTCCACAGCATTCTTGCCCGCTAGCATTGCAGTAGATAGCTGCGTCTCTGTCATCGCCTGCTGTACCGCAAGATTCGAAGATGCGGCAGCAACCCATTCGCGCACGACACCCGACATTTCACCCGGATCATTGACAGTGCCAAGCTGCACTACTTCCAGTTCTGCGTTGCATTCTTTTGACAAGACGCAGATCGCGGCACCACCATTTGCAAAGTTTCGCACCATCTCACCGGTTACAGCTTGGGGAAACGCCGATACATTTTCTTCCGCAACACCATGGTCAGCAGCAAACACGAAAACACGCGGATTATTAATTGTCGGTGCATCACCCAGCAGCCCACTAAAGCGTATCGCAATCTCTTCGAGCAAACCAAGGGAACCCATCGGCTTGGTTAAACTGTTTTGACGCTCAACCGCTCGAGCGCGTGCCTCGTGATTCAGAGTTTGAGGGTTATTTGTATACCAGGACAATACTTCTTCTCCAAATGGGTTAACTGACTTTAAGATGGCTGGGTGTGAAGAGTGAGATTGATCATAAACCAGTCCACCACATACTCAAGCTTGCAAACATGAAATTAGCGTAGCGAAACCAATAGAGTCGTCTTTAGACAATCAAATAGAATGTGAAGTCTATGAAATTAAATCAAAATTGAGCGAGATCAATGACCTCACCAGACTTGGCGACTGTTGCCTTGGTTCCCGCTTCGTTTTGCAGTTTTTGTTCCAACGCCCTGGCAGATTTTGGTTCACCGTGGACGAGATAAACCGGTGGCTTTTGCTTAAAACTGCTGAACCAGCGAATTAGGTCATTTTCATCACCATGGGCTGATAGCCCGCCAACGGTGTGAATCTTGGCGTTGACCTTTAACCACTTCCCCTTGATTCTGACTTCTTCTTCACCGTCGACTAAACGCCTGCCAAGGGTTCCAGGAGATTGGTAACCAACAATAATCACATGGCATTCCTTTCGCGAGATATTGTGCTTTAAGTGGTGACGGATTCGACCGCCGTTACACATACCACTACCCGCAATAATAATGCCGCCGCTGGTAACCCGATTGATCACCATCGATTCTGCGGTACTACTGGTGAGGTGCAGATTTTTAAGCCTCGGCATCTCATGCAGGTCGCGGCGAAATTTAGTAGCTTCGTCGTCATAAAGATGCGGATAGTCCCAGTAGACCTCGCTCGCCTTGATCGCCATTGGACTATCTAAAAAAACATGCCAGCGTGACATGTTCCACTCCTCATAGTGGGTTCCTAATGTGTAGAGCACTTCCTGACTCCGACCAATTGCAAAAGCCGGAATCAGAATATTGCCTTTTCCATGATGAGCTTCAGAAATAATCTCGCCAATCTCATCATGAGTCAGACCACGTTCTCGATGGGAGCGGCCTCCATAGGTGCTTTCCATCAATACCAAATCCGCTTCTTCGATTACCGCAGGATCATTCAGAATAGGCGTGTTGTATTGACCAAGATCACCGCTAAAAACAATCTTTTTGCTCACATCACCTTCTGACAGCCAAACCTCAACACTGGTTGAACCAATGATATGTCCAGCATCTTGAAAGCGAATCGTTACGCCAGGGAAAACTTCTACTTTCTCTTTGTACTTGGATCCTTTTAAATAACTCAGGACCATTTCCGCATCTTCAACCGAGTAAAGCGGTTCAATGGGCGGCTGATCAGGTCTTTTTTTATTGGCGTATTCAGCATCTCTCTGCGCTAAAGAGGCAGAATCTTTAAGTAAAATACCGCACAGGTCCTTGGTCGCATTATGCGTATAAATTGGGCCGTTAAACCCGCGTTTTACCAGTAACGGCAGTCTGCCCGAGTGATCAATATGTGCGTGACTCAAAATAACCGCGTCTATTTCTCTTGGGTCAAAAGGAAATGGATCACGGTTTCTCGCTTCCTGTTCGCGACTCCCCTGAATCATCCCGCAGTCAAGTAAGAACTGTCGACCGTTAATGCGGACAATATGGCAAGAGCCTGTCACCTCTCCAGCTGCACCAAAAAACTCTAATTCCATCAACCGATATCTCTATATTAGCCCGCTAGTAAATCTGTCATTTCTGTTACGTTTTTAAAAGTGAGACTTGGCTCACCACCACCCTGCCATTCCTCGCCCATTGGATTAATCCAGGCGGTATGTATGCCAAGTTGGCTTGCACCACGCACATCTCTTTCAGGATCATCACCGACGTGCAGAATATTTTCGGGCGATACTTCTGCAGCCTGTATTGCGGCATTAAAGACAATTGGATCTGGCTTTGCAGCACCGGCTCCAGAGGCGGTGATTTCAAAATCGAAATATGAATCGATTCCAACCATCGAAATATCTGCATTGCCATTGGTAATAGAACCACATCGGTAGTGCTTCTTTACTCTTTCGAGAAGTGACTCAACACCATCGAACAACGTTACCGCATTTCTTGCTTTCAAAAAAACGGTGAAACCTTCGTCTAACCTGGCTGTATCACAATCGTAATTTACAACCAGGTCATTTAACCAACGTTTCCGCAGCCAGGTAAAATCATGGGCCATATCAGGAAACGCTGCGAAAGCCTGTCGCCTATGCAGCATCAAACTTTCAACGTTAAAATCTTTAGCGATAGTCGGATAACAAGATTCAAGCCATTCAAAAAACACCTGTTCCGCACGAATAATCACCGGAAAGCATTCCCATAGTGTGTCATCGAGGTCGAAAGTTATGCAGTGGATCTGATGCGCTCCAATTTTCATGCCGTTGATTCCCCACCATCTTCAATCTCCTCGATTAGCATTTCCAGCGTTTGCTGCCAAAGGGTGTAGTAGTCTTCGCTGCTCACTACCGCCTCAGTATTGACCAGTTCTGCATTGGCGATATTTTTAGCCAGACGCTCTGACCATTCGTTCCAACTAAATAATCCCGCTTCGTGTAATTCGACTGCCATTGCAAAAGTGCGAGCCTGCCAGGGTGCATCAAATATCAAATCCCCATCAACGCTGGGCTGTTTCTCTAAAACGGGTTTACTCATATACGCTGGGCAATATAGGGTTCAAACACATCAACCATAATACTGTCTTCCGCTTTGGATTCGAATTCACCCCAAATCTCGTGGGCAGAAAAAGCAATGGTATAAAGATGTGCCGGTTCTTTCTGTCCAGACTGTGCATGCGTGTCAGGAAATATATGGGAACCGTGATGAAAAATAATCTCGCCGCTATGCCCTCTAAGATATCTTGGCAATCGGGTATGACCTGAGGGATGACGATTGATCAAACTCACCGTGTCGCCAACTTTGTATAGCGCTTTCTTTTCAGACTCCATCGATACCGGGCCGCCTTTCTCAAGGATTGAAGCAACCTGATCTTTGTTTACGGGCGTATACCTGGTGTCATCCAGCGGTTTCCCAGCCTCCAACTCTTCTTTATCAACCAATCCCTGCTGCACTAAGAGCGTTTCTAACCCATGCAGCCAGTGCTCATAGTAGGTACTGGTGAGATAATGTCCGGGATCCATCTGCTCGCGAGCAAATCGCGATATATCAAGATTCCATTTACCCAGCATTCCGCACGCCAGGGTTAACCCAAATACAGTACGTTCCCATTGCTCTGGAAAATGTGTGGTTTGACTTTGATCTATCGGCCCAAAGCCATCCATGCCACCCAAGTCGTGCGCGCCATTCATGGTGCAGATACCTGGGCAACACCAATCATGGCATCTCGCTCTACCAGCGCAGCTAGCGCTTCCCGATCGAGATCATCGGTTCCTTCTGGACGCATTGGCAAAACCAGATAGCGCACTTCGGCAGTGGAATCCCAAACCTTGATTTGCACTGATGGATCCAGCTCCAAACCAAAGTCTTTCAAAACTGCCCGCGGTTCTTTCACCGCTCGCGCACGATAACTCGATGCTTTGTACCAGGTTGGCGGTAGCCCAAGCACCGGCCAGGGATAACAGGAACACAATGTACAAACAACCATGTTGTGCACTTGCGGCGTATTCTCTATCACCTGCATATGCTCACCCTGACGCCCGGCATAGCCCATCTCCATAATTGCAGAAGTCGCATCTGTCAGGAGTCTGTGCTTGTACTCGGGGTCGCTCCAGGCACGTGCCACCACTGCTGCACCATTGCGCGGGCCAACGCGATTTTCATAAGTATCGACTAATTCGTCCATCGCTTCCGGGTCCACCAAACCTTTTTCAACTAACAGCTGCTCAAGTCGTCTAACGCGAGACTCGATTTCGCTGACCGGCGCGTCATGATGGTGATGTGTATGGTCTTTAGACATAATATTCTCCTGACTTATCGGTTCTGATTTAACACCTGCTCAATCGCCGATGCCAGCGCATAGAGACGATGATCTTGCCCGCCCATTGCACTTAACATTAACCCTACCGGCGCCTCACCCGGAATATGACATGGCAGCGTAATAGAACAGCCGTCAAAGTAATTTGCCGTTGCTGTATTTCGCAGACAACGTAAATTTACCGATGGCATGTCCTCCGGATCTTCAATTTCAGACAACGCTGGCGGAATACACTGCACTGTTGGATAAACTAGCAAATCAAGTTTTGCATCCGTAAACTCTTGATTGAAATTCTCAATAAAGTTTGCTTTGGCATCATATCGAGACTGTTGTTCCTGCTGGGTAATTTGGCTCGCCGCCCTCGCCCGCTCGCGCACGAAAGGGTCATAATAATCACCTCGAGCCTCAATCATCGGTCGATGATGCTGCCATGCTTCATACGGCACTACCGGACGGGTTAAAAACAGCTCCGCACAATTGTCGACTACTGTCATAGGCTCACGCTGTATTTCACAACCGGCTTGCGCCAGCCACTCAAGGGTCTTCTCGAACGCCTCGGCCACTTCATTATCTAACATTGAAGTCACTGTGCCTTCTGGCACGCGAAGCCTCAGCTTGGAAATATCGACCTGTTCGATTTGAGGCAGCGGAGCTGCTTGATCGAAGGCGCCACTCATCAAATGATCAAGTAGAAAGCAGCTATCAACATCCACCGCTAGCGGTCCTGGCGCATCCGATGAGGGAGAAAGCGGATACACTCCCTTTAATGACAGCCTACCGTAGGTCGGCTTGACACCAACAATGCCATTGAACGCTGCGGGTATGCGACACGAACCAGCGGTATCTGATCCCAGTGTTCCTGGCACCACCCCCATCGCGACACTGACGGCAGAGCCGGATGAAGATCCACCGGGCAAGCGCCCCGTTTGCTGATCCCAAACGGAGATCAAAGAAGGAAAATGTGGATTACGCCCCATTCCGCTAAATGCGAATTCGCTCATATTGGCGCGCGCGGCGATCAACATTCCGGCTTGCTTTAATGGCGCTACGACGTCCGCATCCTGTTCCTCAACAGGAGCAATCCCTTCGAGCGACTTGGACGCTGCCAAAATTGGCTCGCCTTTAACACCAAACAAATCCTTTAGCGTAATCGGCACCCCTGCAAGCACCGAAGGCTGCTTACCGTCAGCACGCTGCTGATCAACCGATTTTGCCTCTTTCAGCAAATCCTTGTTGATCGAAGTAAATACCCCAGTGCTTTTTTCTGCAATCGCTAGCCGCTCAGTGATCAACTGTTCCGTTGTAATTTCACCCGATTCAAGCCGGGCTGATAGCGTTCGAATGTTTGGTTGTGTGGTCATTGAGTATTACCTGATATTTAGCAAACCGCAGAGTCAAATTATGCTCCGGTCGGTTATCATTGAGTCGCTGATCGCAAATTACAGCAACCCGAATTACAACACTTAGGCGAGATAGATGAAAGGTACACATGACTATCAGGACGACCCCAGGAATGCATCCATCCTGATCGATATTAATGGCGAACTATTCCCTAGAAATGAAGCGAAAGTCTCTGTTTTTGATAGCGGATTTATTCTCGGTGACGGAGTTTGGGAAGGACTTCGGGTTTACAAAGGGAAAATCGCGTTTCTGGTGCAGCATATTAATCGTCTTTATGAAGGCGCGAAAGCGATTGATATGGATATGGATGTCGATAAACAACAGTTAATAGAGCGCATCCATAAAGTGCTGCGTGAAAACAATATGGAAGATGGCGTACATATTCGCCTGATGGTTTCTCGCGGAATCAAGGCCACTCCGTATCAAGATCCTCGGGTAACGATCTCACCGCCGACCATTGTCATCATACCGGAATATAAAACAGCGCTGCCGGACACCCTGATCCGCGGCATGCACCTATTTACTACTCACGTAAGGCGCGGCTATCCCGACGTCCAAGACCCAAAACTGAACAGTCACTCCAAACTCAACTGCATTACCGCCTGTATTCAGGCTGCTAAAGCAGGGGCAGATGAAGCATTAATGCTTGACCCCCACGGATTTATCGCAACCTGCAACTCAACCCACTTCTTTATCGTGCGCGGCGATGAGGTTTGGACCTCCACCGGTGATTTTTGCCTTGGCGGTATTACCCGGGGAAACATCATTCGCCTTTGTAAAATGAATGATATCCCGGTGTTTGAAAAGAATTTTAGTTTGACCGATGTTTACAGTGCAGACGAGAGCTTTGTGACCGGAACTTTTGCAGGCGTTGCACCAGTAGGCAGCATCGATGGGCGGATAATTGGAGATGGAGAACGCGGGCCGATGGTTGAAAAACTTCAGCAGCTCTATCTGAAACTAGTGGCAGACGAAGCATGACAGCTTTACGCATCGCAATGTGGTCAGGGCCACGCAACATATCAACCGCTATGATGCGTGCATTTGAAAATCGCCCTGATACCGAAGTGTGGGACGAACCCTTTTATGGCCCGTATTTGCACCGCACGGGACTCGAACACCCTGGTGCAGATGAAGTCATTGCCGACCAAGGTTCAGAATGGGAACCCATTGCCGAACGCTGTATTGGTAATGCACCTGGCAACAAACCTGTGTTTTACCAAAAGCACATGACCATGCACATGCTTCCAGATATGGGCAGAGAATGGATTCGCCATCTCACTAACTGCTTCTTGATTCGGGATCCTGCAAGAGTCGTTGCGTCCTACAGTGCTGTTCGAGAAAACCCAACGTTGGAAGATCTGGGATTCATACAGCAGGCTGAATT
This sequence comes from uncultured Gammaproteobacteria bacterium, assembly GCA_937992195.1. Taxonomy (GTDB): domain Bacteria; phylum Pseudomonadota; class Gammaproteobacteria; order Arenicellales; family Poriferihabitantaceae; genus VYFG01. Next base: position 36,905 of record CALKKV010000038.1, read on the forward strand.
GTTTGACTATGTTATCAAGGTTACTGGTACATTGCCCATGGTCATTGACAGCAAAGACTTTCTGGAAAATCCCGAAGCAATGCTGCAGGTAATATGTCAACAGCTAGGGATTCAGTATCGCACCGATATGATCAGCTGGCCCGCTGGTCAACGCGAGAGTGATGGCGTTTGGGGGAAACACTGGTATGACGCCGTTTGGAAATCAACCGGCTTTGCTCCTGCAAATGAAAAACCGCTATCACTTTCAGCCAAGTTAGAGGATATCGCCCGACAAGCTTTACCGTATTACGAGATGATGTATCAGCATCGGATTACAGTTTAACCGGGAGTGAGGATGGATTTGGTTAGCTACAATATTCAGTATGGCAAAGGTCGTGACAATCAGATTGATCTTGATCGCATTGTGTCTGAAGTTTCTGGTGCTGATGTTATTGCATTGCAGGAAGTCGAAAGATTTTGGCCGCGCTCAGGGATGGCCGATCAGGTTGAAGAACTATCCGATCGGCTGAACAATTATTACTGGGTATACGGTCCTGGTGTCGATGTTCACCTGCCAAATTCACCGACAGAGTTAAATCAACGATGTCAGTTCGGCAATATGATTTTGAGTAAATCACCCGTTCTTTTTAGTCGTCATCATCTGCTACCCAAGCGTGGTAGTACAGGGCCCACCAGCATTCAACGCTCTGCAGTTGAAGCAACAATTGATCTGGGCGAAACCAGAGTCAGAATCACCTCGGTCCATTTAACCCATCTGTCCTCGGAAACCCGAATGCCGCAAGTAGAAAAGCTATTGGAGATTCAGCAAAAAGCGGTTTTTGAAGGCGCACCAGTAAGCGGGGATATCGGCGTTTTAAATATGCCGGAACAGTTTGTCGACCAGCATGTTCCCACCCACGCTGTGTTGATGGGAGATTTCAATGCGCAACCTGACTCACCGGAATACACTGCGATAGTCGGTCCGGTCAGTGACTATGGCGGGCGCATCTCCAGCCCCGACGGTTTTATGGATGCGTGGACTGCTGCAGGAAACGACCGCCTGCTGGGGCATACTTCAGATGTGAATGATGTTCCGGCGGTTCTTGACTATTGTTTTATAAGTAGCTCGCTAAGAAGCCATATAGTTTCGTGCCGAGTCGATAACGAAGCAAGCGGATCAGATCATTTTCCACTTTGGTTAAAATTAGATCTTTAATAAATGTTTGAGCGCGTTGAAACCAGCGCCAAACAAGCATTTACCGTCTCAACTGATAAAACCACAGCCCTATCTTCTCATGCCAGGCTCGCGTAGTTAGTGCAAGCGCGGCTGCCGAAGGAATCCAGCTAAAAACTGCTGGCCTGGTTGGCGGGGTAACAACAGTATCTGTACTGACGGGGATGATCTCTACACCTTGGTTTCCTTCAGCACCCAACTCTTCTCCCCGAAATAACGCCAAAGACCTCGGCATATGTAAAGCGGATGTCACCAAATAAACCTGTCCGGTTTGAATACCGGATTGTTCAAGAAATGATGCCGTCTCATTCGCATTTTCTTCTGTTGTTTTTGATTTGATATCAATCTCTATCGCCGAAGGATCGACACCCCACTCGATCAATAATGTTCTCGCGTATTCACTTTCACTCTGCTCCAGAAATCCGTCAAAAACATTCCCTCCGGTAACAAAAATCCGGCGCACTTTATTTGCTTTCCATAGTCGATATGCGTGGTGCAATCGGTCGGAAGTTTCGGTCAATTCGATCTCAAGGCGCTGGCCGTGTGGAGCGGCAAGTAGTCCTCCCAATACCACAGCAACATCGGCATCCGGCAGGCTTTGTATCGATTGCGCAGGATATTGACTCTCCAGACTGCCCGCCAAAAGTGCTGCCGCTCTGGGCGTAGCTGCGAACAAGATCGCCGCACCCGAAAGGAGATACAACGCTATCGCAAAGCGTGTTTTTCCACGGATAAGCTGCAGTGTAGAAACAACCCAAAGAATCATAAAAAGACCCAATGGGTAGATCAATTGCGATCCGACTTTGATGAAAAATAGTAGCAAGATTTTTTATAGTATTAATTTTGAACTGCGTTGACAGCGTTAAAACTCGGAGTTTCTATTCTCATACTCCACATCCAGCCAAATTTTATCCAGACGTTTTTGAGATATTCGACTGCTGGTACCAACCCCTTGAGCGAAAATAGAAATTCTGTATTCTTCCAACATCCAGCGCCAGCGTTCAAACGTTGCGGTGTATTCAAATTCACTGGTTAAGAATCGGTTCCACAGCGGCGCTACTTTTGCCTGTCGCAGCTGATCCGTTTCCGGATCAAGTCTCGCCTGCTCCAGCCGTACTAGAATACCCCGCAAGTATCTCGGCAAATGCGTTAGCCACTCTACCGGAATATCATCAACAAAACCTTCATACACCAGCCAATCCAGCTGCTGCCTGACATCTGAAATCGTATCTCGATGCAAAGCGCCTTGGTGACTTTCTAAAAAACGCAGTATATCCCGATATTGAGTCAAGCTCGCGGCAACCAGCCCGGCGATCTCTATCAGCACGCGAGGTAGTTTTCCTGCTTCTTTTTCAACAAGATCTTCGAACGCATTTTTATCTCTTGGCAATGCTCTTCCAAGAAAAAACACCTGATCCTGCGCTTTGCGAAACATGGCAAGTTGTAAACGCGACAGATCGCCGATCGCTGCATACATCAAACTAATTTGTTGCCATTCTGGCAGCGGCTTTTTACTGAGTTTACGATGGGAAGGTACGGCAAACCATATGAGTCGCCTCACCCCTTCCATATGCGTCTCTTCGGCTTCTCCCGGATCATCAAATACCGCAATCGAAACGCTGTCATCGCAATCTACCAGCGCTGGATACGCCTCGGTGTCGTATTGATCAATTCTAATCGGCACTGCGTGAGGCAGTTGTTCAAAGTCCCAGCTCTTCAGGCCTTCCCTTTCAATTGTTGTATCGCCGCCCTCGACAAAACTTTGATGGGCAACATGTTGATAGCGTTGCTGAAGCTCTTCCAGATCACGGCTAAAACGCATTTCCCGTCCGTTTTCGTCGATCAGTGAAAAACCGGTGGTCAGGTAATCTGGCAGCTGGGACAAATCAAAATGCGAGGCTTCGATCTTCACACCTTTAAGCTTTGATAACGCCAGCGCTAATGCGGTACGAATAGAGCTCCTATCTTCCGCCACCTGTGTGTAAACCCGATCAATGGTGTCTGGAATTGGCACAAAGTGCCGACGTAAAGGCTTTGGTAGCGTGCGCAACATAGCAACCAGTTTTTCTCTCAGCATGCCGGGCACAAGACGATCGAATGCCGCCGCATTCATCTGATTCAACAGCGGCAGTTTAATCGCTGCAGTGATACCATCTTGCTCAGATCTAGGATCGAAAAGATAGTTCAGTGGGACCACAATACCGTTGTTTTGTAACTGATCCGGGAAATGTTGCATCGAAGTTTCCTGCTCTTCCAACATCAACAGCTCACGCGGTATTAACAGTTGCGAACGTTGCGTTTCGGACAACCCCTTGTGCCATTTGCGTAAGTCAGTGGCGCTGCATATCGTTTCCGGCAAGTGCTGGTCATAGAAATCGTAGATCACATTGTCGTCCACAAGAATATCTCTTCTACGGGTCTTATGTTCGAGCGCTTCTATTTCAGCAGACAAGGCTCTATTTTGATTAAAAAAACCGAGTCCTACTTCCAGTTCACCATCTACTAATGCCGAGCGAATAAATATCATCCGGCAGTCTTGTGGATTGATCTTACTGTAATCACATTTGCGACCGCTATAGATCGTCAACCCATAAAGCGTTGCCCGGCGTTTCGCGATGACACGCTCCTGCTTGCGTTCCCAGCGTGGATCACTGTAGTGATATTGCAGCAGGTGTTTCGCTGCGGGTTCCAGCCAAACTGGATCAATTTTGGTCACCGTTCTCGCAAACAGCTGCGCTGTTTCCATTAACTCAGCGGACATGATCCACTTAGGCGTTTTCCCCTGCAGGGCAGAACCTGGAAACAACTGCATAGTTTTACCGAAGGTGCCCTCATACTGCACACCTTTGCGTTTTTTTATATTGCTGCCTTTATTTGAACCCGGCTGAGGCTTTTTTTCTTTTACGACCGATAGCTGCGCAATGTTAGTCAATAAACCGGACAATAACGCTTTATGAATCGCATCTTTGTCAGCTGGTTGATCATTTAACTTTAATTTCATTTGTTTAATGATCAATCGAAGGCTTGCCTGCAATGCCCCCCACTCACGCATACGAAAGATGGACAAAAAATTCTCTTCACACCACTTGTAAGCGCGACGTTTAGATTCAGTTTTCTGTAGGTGACGAAACTGATGCCAGATATCAAGTAACACCAAAAAATCCGATTCTTCTTCGCTTAAGGATCGATGTTGTTGTCGGGCGTGCTGAATTTTGTCAGAAGGACTCTGGCGCGGATCAGGCACAGATAAAGCAGCAGCGATCACAATGACTTCCCGCAAACATTGAAACTGTTCCGCCGCCAACAACATCCTCGCGATTCTCGGGTCCACTGGCATCCGTGCTATCTGCCGGCCGATCTGCGCTAGATTATTGTTCTTGTCCAGTGCACCCAACTCAAGCAGCTGCTGCATACCATCATTTATCTGTCTGCGAGAAGGTCGATCAACAAACGGGAATTTTTCGATATCTCCCAGACGCATCGATTTCATTCTTAGAATGACATCAGCAAGAGAAGTTCTTAAGATTTCTGGATCGGTAAATTGCGGTCGATTCAAATAGTCGTCTTCTTCATAGAGACGAATACACACGCCGTTCGCGACTCGCCCACATCGCCCAGCACGTTGATCCGCCGCTGATCGTGCAATTTTTTCAAGCGGCAGCCTCTGAATCTTACGTGATGGACTGTAACGACTCACTCGTGCTAATCCACTATCGATTACGTATCTAACGCCCGGCACCGTTAACGATGTTTCGGCGACATTTGTTGCCAGGATAACTCGAGGAGAACCCGATGGATGAAAAATTCGATGCTGCTCTTTTGGTGTTAATCGCGCATAGAGCGGCAAGACTTCAATCCCAGGCTTCACCCTTTTAAGCAGCCAGGTCGCCGCTTCTCGTATTTCTCGCTCCCCGGGCAGAAACACCAGAACATCTCCAGGTGCCTCGCTATGTAACTCCTCGACAGCGTCGAAGATGGCTGACCCTAGTCCCTCGGTTGCTCTCAGTGCCGCGTCCATCGGACGGTATCTCTGTTCTACGGGAAACGTTCTGCCCGAGACCATTACTGTCGGCGCGTCATGAAAGTGTTTACTAAATTTCTCACTATCGAGTGTAGCCGAGGTAATAATTAATCTTAAATCAGGACGCTTTTTACCCAACTGATGGACTAGACCTAGAAGAAAATCAATATTTAAAGACCGCTCATGGGCTTCGTCAATAATAATCACCTCATATTTATTGAGAAAACGATCGCCCTCAAATTCCGCTAGTAACATGCCATCCGTAAGCACACGAATATAATTATCATCTCCAATTTGTTCGCTAAATCGCACGCGAAAACCAACCGCATCACCAACGGGACTGCTCAACTCATGGGCAATTCGTTCGGCAACCGACCGTGCAGCGATTCGTCGGGGTTGGGTTTGGCAGATCATTCCACCGCGCCCATAACCCGCCGCCAGACAAAGCTTGGGAATCTGCGTGCTCTTGCCGGAACCGGTTTCACCACAGACAATCAATACCTGATGCTTCCGTATTAGCTTGACCAGCTGTTCTTCGTGAGCGCTTATTGGTAGCTGCTCGGGAAATGAAATAGCAGGAAGGCGTGTTTCGCGAGACTGACGGATACCACATGACTTTGCTATCGCAGTCATCACTTTATCAACTGCTTCCGTACTGTCTTGTTTGTTGGTTTGTAGTTGTCTTAACTTTTGCCGCAACCTATGCTGGTCAGCGACCATACAAAGATCAATTTGTTCGTACACGGCAGCAATAGATTTCGCATCCAGGGAAGTCGAACCAGAAGATGTGTTTGGCACTTCCATAACCAGGAGAGATAAATATTTGATTGCATCGAGTCAGTGCAATCAGGCAAGGTCAGTTCAATATGACCTTGCCCTTAATTAGATTGATTAAAGACTATTCAGCCGCTTTCTCAGCCTTCAAGATAACCACAGGTTCAACAGGCACATCGCTGAAGCGACCCGATTGACCGGTCGCTACGTCGCCAATTTCGGTAACAACTTCCAAGCCTTCTACGACTTTACCAAAGACCGCATATCCCCAACCTTGTTGATTCTTACCGGTGTGGTTGAGAAAACCATTGTCAACCAGGTTAATAAAAAACTGAGAAGTAGCAGAATGTGGGTCCCCGGTGCGTGCCATAGCTAGGGTGCCTACCTCATTTGTCAGTCCATTATCCGCTTCATTTTGAATCGGTGCACCATTGGCTTTTTCAGCCATATCAGGTGTAAACCCACCGCCTTGAATCATAAAACCTTTGATTACACGATGAAATATTAGACCGTCGAAAAAGCCGGATTCGACATACTGTAAAAAATTGCTGACCGTTTCAGGCGCTTTATCTGCATAAAGCTCAATCAGAAGGTCGCCTTTACTGGTGGTCATTTTAATCATGGAGTTAGTACCGTTTGAGTCAGAAAACACGGGCGTCGAAACAACGCTCGCAAAAAAAACTGCCGCAACTGCTATAAAATTTCGGCGAAATATCGAGGAGAGTTTAATGTTCATATTTTTCAATTTTTGATTGTGCATTTGATTACAAAAAAACAGCAGTGGGCTACTTCAGAATAGTCCCTCGATAAATAGCCAGTGTTTTTCTTCCACCGGCATGATCGAAAGCCGATTGCCTCTCTGTAACAATTTCATATCCTGTAGTTCAGAATAACCTTTGAGCTCAGCCAATAATATCGGCTTTTTCAATTTACGACTAAATTTAACATCCACCATCATCCAGCGAGGGTTTTCCGGGTCACTTTTGGCATCGAAATACTTCGCCCCGGAATCAAAAGCAGTGGGATCGGGATAGGGCTTACTGTGTACGCGCATCAGTCCAACAATACCTGGTTCTGCACAACTGGAATGATAAAAAAACACTTTGTCCCCGATCCGCATTTGATCGCGCATAAAGTTACGCGCCTGATAGTTACGAATGCCGTCCCAAGGCTCGATTTTCACCTTTTGCAAGTCGTCGATGGAAAACGCATCAGGCTCGCTCTTCATTAACCAGTACTGCATTATATTTTACTAAGAGTTCTTGTTCGATTTATGGTTCACTGAGAATGCATCAGGTCAGATCAGCCACCTTGCTCTACTCTCACCCGCTCAACAGACTTTGCCCTACCAGTAGTGACATCAACGTCAACCACAACCCCACATAATGATCCAGGCCCAGTTGCCGGCTCCAGGCGCGATTGAATTTTGTGAACCATTCGATTTACCACACCTTCTTTATCACTACCTATGACTGAATCATAGCAGCCGGTCATACCAAGGTCAGTGATATACGCTGTACCTCCAGGCAACACCCGTTCGTCCGCGGTCGGAATATGGGTATGGGTGCCAACTACCGCAGCAACCTTTCCGTCCATATGCCACCCCATCGCGACTTTCTCACTGGTGGTTTCGGCATGGAAGTCAACCACAATAACATCCGCTTCTTTCCCCTCCTTGTCTAAAACTGCGTCGACACTGGCAAAGGGAGAATCCAGAACAGGATGCATAAAAGCCTGACCCATAACATTTAACACGCCGATTTTAACGCCATCATATTCCACCATGACCCAACCAGATCCCGGTGTGCCTTCAGGATAGTTGTGCGGGCGCAGCAGCTTCGGGTGTTGTTCTATAAACGTCAGCGCCTCACGTTTATCCCATACATGATTTCCAGTGGTCATGACATGAATATCAAGCGCCTCAAACTCATAAAAAATTTTTTCCGTAATACCAAACCCCCCAGCGGCGTTCTCAACGTTAACGATGGTAAAAGTTGCGCCGGTTTTCTCCCTCAACGCCTGCAGGTGATCTGTCAGGACCTTACGACCAGGTCTTCCAACGACATCTCCAATAATCAATATTTTCATTTTCCGAGCCGATACACCTGTTGATCTGTCACCACGATCGAAAGTGGAATATCCCAGCTTTCCGCAGAGATTTGTTTCACCTTTTGGCATTCATGGGCGAGCCCAATAAGTATTGGTTTCTGTTGCAAATCATTACCGTTCTTAAGAAACTCAAACGTCGTGTCATAAAAACCACCGCCCATTCCAACTCTATTACCGCTTTGATCAAAGCCAACTAAGGGGAGCAAAACCAAGTCTAGCTTATCGGGCGATACCAGTTCGTCATCGTTAACCACAGGCTCTGATATTCCAAAATGGTTTTCAGAATAGGCCGCATCCTGTTTCGCTTCGGCAAACAATAGTGAGTTTCGACCGTTTGACTGCCTGACTATGGGAAGATAAGGGTGCTTGCCATTCGCGTACATCCATTGCTGCACCTCGGAAGCTGCAATTTCTCCATCATTTGCCAAGTACATTGCTACCTTTTTACTTTGCGCGAATGCATCAAGGGTAAGGAGCTGTATGAGCAAATTTTCGGCAGCAGTTTGTTGCGCAAACGAATCTAAGTCTCTTCGCTTCTGCCGTAATAATTTGCGTAATGTGGATTTATCAGTGGATTGCATAAGGTATGGCAGCGCAAGAAAGAAATACTAGAGCTATAGTGTCTTAACGATTTTCTCTTAATGGAGACATATGATGCGTTGAGCAGGCCTAAGGAAGCGACACCGCAAACTCAAAAAATACTGCAACGACTAACAAACAACGGTATTTGGTGACGAAAGCGAAATACTCTGAAAAGTCGATTCCCTAGATTTCATGTTTTGATTTACGCTAGATCAAGCAAATGCTGACAGCAATTGCGCTATTATATCAAAATCGTCACCCTGCTAAATCACCTCCCAAGCGTATTTTATGGCTGATAAACGATTTAAAACATCTATCCCTGGCGGTGTAACTGAATCCGGTAAACTCTTTATCGATGCAATGCCCAGGGCATCAGCACAACTCACCAGTCCAGATCTTGCACCAGATATTCGGGCCGCCGCGAAAGAAGAATATACACCGCGCTCGGATCGGGCAATAGAGAAATATGGCGTAGATGTTGAAACTATAGAGATTGCTGGTGTTTCATGTATTCGATTACAGCCTGCAAACAAGCCAGCCAATGCAGATCAGTTAATACTCTATTTCTACGGTGGTGGCTTTGTATATGGCAGCGCCTATAACGATATCTGTATCACTGCCGCACTTTGTCATTTCACCGGTACCACAGTGATCGCACCCGAGTATCGACTGTCTCCGGAACATCCATGGCCAGCTGCTTCAGATGACGCATTCGGCGTTTATAAATTGTTGTTAGAAAATAACGAATTCTCTCGTATTAGCTTTGCCGGAGAATCGGCAGGCGGAAACCTGACGCTCAATCTTACCCTCAGGTTGAGACAAGCGGGTTTACCTCCACCCGTTAGCCTGGCATTGATGTCGCCATGGTGTGATTTGACGCCCTGGAGAACACAGCTCGCTGATGACGAGAGTTTTCCGGTTGACCCGACCCTGCATCCAGATGATTTAGATTTCTACACCGGGTGCTACGCAGGAAAAAACGATCTTGCTCGTGCTGACATCTCGCCAATCTATGGTGAGTTTGATGCCACTTTTCCGCGTACCATGATCAGCACCGCAACCAAGGATGTGCTGATGCTACAGTGTATCCGTCTAGCACAAAAGCTGCGACATTGCGGAGCGGACGCCGAGCTCAGGATTTTTCCAGGGTTATGTCATGTGTTTGAATGTTATGAAGAAATCCCGGAAGCAGAAATTTCAATTAGAAACTTTGCCGATTTTCTGTTTTAGACGCGCAGCCGCTCGACGCGCAAGAAGCACAATACGAAGGGAATAAGTTGCGTTACCCACCTGTACCGTTTGTTCACTTTACCTTGAACCGGAAGGTTCAAGTGGGCACAAAAGACAGCTTTGGGATTCCCGCAGGCTTGCGCCAGGTTCATACACGCCCGCCGTCCACAGAAGCACCCGGGTTTGTATATTAGGTTCTAAGGGATTCGGAGAACATCTCGATTACCGCAGGCAACGCAGCGAGAGTTTAACAGAGTGTTCACGACAAAGCGTAGTTGAACTTATTCGACAATTATGATGGGTGGAGGGAGATATATTGCGACTAAATCGCAACCTGCCGAATCGCATCCATGGCGTCATCGATCTGATCGTGGAGTTTATCCAGACGATCATTGACTTCACTGTCGTCACCGATATTCTCTCGGGCCACAAGCAGCTCGTGGCTAATATTCAGCGCTGCCATAATCGCACAGCGATCCGCACCCAGTGCCTGATTATTCTCAACGATCTGTCGCATCTGCTCGTTCAAATACTCGGCCGCTTTCATTACGCCAGGCGCTTCCTCATCACTGCATGCGATAGTAAATTCGCGCTGCATGATATTGACCTTAACGTTGTTTTTGTTTGGCGGCATAAATGCGTGTTTCGGGAAATTCGGATGGTCTAGACTTTAACGACAAGAGAGAAGAACAACAAGTAACTATTTAAGCTTCCAGGGATTTTAATCGCGCAACTATTTGCTCAACTCTGCCCCGCGCAATCTTATTCTTCTCCTGAAGTGCTTTAAATTCCTGTCTCAGCATTCGCTGATCATTACGCAAAATTTCATTGTCTCGATTCATCGACTCAGCCAATTTGATCAGCTCAGAGACTCTTCTCTCCAGTTTTTCAACGGATTGCTCCATGGCGGTACTTTTTATCACCTCTATTCGGGACAGGAACTATAAATTGCCATGGTCATTCCGTCAAACAAACGGGCTAAAAATTCACTGCCAAATAGCTCTAAAGTCTGAAACACAATAAACATAGCCGGTATTTTCTCTAGGAATCCCATTTAAGCTCTGATTCGAGGTCCAATCGCCAGCAAAAGTGGCCAAAGTACTGATAGCGCGACCTACTCTACCGGCGTGAGGACAATTGAAAGTGCACGGGTTTAGCTCAGACTGCGCCCCAAATCGGCAAGAATATCATCAGAAAATTCGAGGCCAGCCGATATTCTAATTAAATTGTCGTCTACCCCAGCGCGCCTTCTTTGGTCTGCGGTAACTCTGGCATGGGTCGTTGATGCAGGATGCGTTATAGTAGTCCGTGCGTCACCCAGGTTTGCGGTGATTGACATCAGTTTGGTGGCATTGATCAGTTTCCACGCGGCCGCCTGACCACCGCTGATGCGAAATGACACGATACCGCCAAAATCGGTCTGCTGGGATTTCGCTAACTGATGGCCGCAATGTTCAACCAGGCCAGGATAAAACACCTCTTCCACCTGAGGCTGTGTTAGCAACCATTCGGCAACGCTCGCTGCATTTTTGCAATGTTGATTCATGCGAAGCGGTAATGTTTCGAGACCTTTCAAAAACACCCAAGCATTAAATGGGCTAAGGCTTGGTCCGGTTGTGCGCAACATCGAAAAAAATTTGTCGTGAATCTCTTCATGATTGGTAACCATCGCGCCGCCAACGCATCGCCCCTGGCCATCGATATATTTAGTCGCGGTATGAATAACCACATCTGCGCCCAAAGCCAATGGTTGCTGCAAAACTGGAGTGCAGAAACAATTGTCTACGACCAATAGGGCGTCGGCGCTTGCTGCCAAATCAGACAACGCCTTAATATCCGCTATCTGGCACAGGGGATTGGAAGGGGTCTCGAGAAATAACATTTTGGTATTGGCCTGAATCGCTTCCTGCCAGGCCGCTGTATGCGCAACTGGCACAAGGGTTAACTCAATGCCAAACTGATCGAATATCTTGCTAAATAGTGAAACCGTCGAACCAAACATCTCCCAGGAAGCAACAATGTGATCTCCCGGCTTGAGACAGCTCAGCACCAATCCAGTGATTGCGGCCATCCCGGAGCTTGTGGCAACGCAAAATGACGCATCTTCCATGACCCCCAGTCTTCTTTCGAATGCATTGACTGTGGGATTGGTGAATCTGGAGTAAATATTGCCGTCCTGACCGCCGCTAAATTTTGCTGCTGCATCCTCAGCGCTATCGAAAACGAAGCTCGAGGTCGCAAACAACGGCTCACTATGCTCTCCTTCCGGTGTCCGAATCTGGCCACTCCTCACAGCCAGAGTTGCCATACCAAATTCTTCCTGGGCCGGATTATCTCTATTCTCGACCAAACACCCTTGCTCTATTTTACTCAACATTCACACCTATCAACTGATTCTGACTGGAGCGTGATTTGAGGGCATAAAAAAACCCGCCTTGTGCGCTCCTCCTTTTGGCCAAAGAAGGTGAAGCAGATTGCTTCGCACAGGCAGGTCGCCGGCGATCTCTTTAGCCGTATTTCTAACGCGCCCGCAAGCTGAAACTCAAATCGGCGCATCCAGATCATATTTGAGGCATTCAGGCAATGTCAATGGCAATAAGCGAAGGTATAATTTGCGCCCTCGCGATCGTAATTAAGAAAACATGAACCGTCCCGCACCAGAATCTTTTCGCTCAGGACCAGATGCTCAAGGGCATTTCGGCATCTTTGGCGGCCGCTATGTCGCTGAAACCCTGATGCCCCTAATCCTTGAAGTTGAAGAGGCGTACTACCGCTATCGGGATGATGAAGAATTTCGGCAAGAACTTTCTTATTTCTCCAAAGATTACGTAGGTAGACCAAGTCCTATGTATTACGCGCAGCGACTCACCGAAGAGCTAGGCGGCGCCCGTGTGTTCTTCAAACGGGATGAGCTGAATCACACCGGCGCGCATAAAATCAACAATACTCTCGGCCAAATTTTGCTGGCAAAGCGAATGGGGAAAAAACGGATTATCGCAGAAACAGGGGCCGGACAGCATGGCGTGGCAACCGCGACAGTTTGTGCATTATTTGATTTACCCTGTGTGGTTTATATGGGCGCGAAAGATATTGACCGTCAAGCCCCAAATGTATTTCGAATGAAACTGCTTGGCGCTGAGATAGTGCCTGTTACCAGTGGCACCGCCACTTTAAAAGATGCGATGAATGATGCGCTACGTGATTGGGTAGCCAATGTTGAAGATACTTTTTACATTATTGGCACAGCGGCAGGTCCGCACCCCTATCCGGAAATGGTGCGGGATTTTCAATCTGTCATTGGACTGGAAGCACGCGAGGAGTTCCTCAAGCGAGAAAATAAACTGCCGGACACGATTATTGCCTGCATCGGTGGCGGCTCCAACGCCATTGGTTTGTTCCACCCCTTTCTAGACGATGAGTCAGTTGAAATTATCGGGGTAGAAGCAGCCGGTCACGGTATTGATACCAACGAACATGCGGCGTCTCTTACTGGCGGACAACCGGGCGT
>CALKKV010000039.1 GCA_937992195.1 uncultured Gammaproteobacteria bacterium
TGCAGGTCAGTATGGCGCATGCGCCCAGACCGAGCCTGGCACTAAGTCCGAACTTATGCTGGCGGATCTCGAAAGACTGGGTTAACAACTCGTCGTTTATATAGAGTTTGTCGCAGCACTGCGTGCTGGATTTGCAAAGCGGCTAGCCCATTGACTGGCCGCAAATGAAATTGCTAACACACCGGACCGACTAGCCAACTGGCTGTATGACCAATTCAATCTCAAGTATCTCGCCGATCGCATTCTGAATGAGCGATCAGCGATGGATCACTACCCGCAGAATGCACCAATTCAAACGGGACCGCAGGGCCCTTTGATTTCATGTGTTGCTCCGGTATACGGAACCAAGCTCAAATACGTTCGTGTGTTTGTTCAATCTGTTCAGGCGAAAACATTGTTACTCTCCTGTAACTACGTCAATCACCTGGTTGCGGTCAGACAGTCCTTGATGAATAAACTGGAAGGCGCCTGGACTGATCGCGTGAACGGAACGCAAGATTGGGATTTTCTTTATCGGATCACCCCCTTGCAAAACGTATTCATCATATTCCTATTGTCCTCTACCACTGGCGCGCACGGGAAGGCTCGGTCGCTACTGGTGCGAAGCCATGGGCACAAAAAGCATCTCTCGAGCTGCAGAAAGAGGAATTGCAAAGACGCTGCCCTGCTGTGCATTGGGCAACAGTCGAAGACAACGGGCCCCCTGTTATTCAGTCCAATCAAGGTATGGTCCCAATCTTTTACTGCTTCGTGTTGCTAGTGATGCGGCGAAAGAAAGTAGTGAGCATACGAATTCGGATAATCCTACTTACGACGGAAAGGTAACGGTGCACGAGATCTGCGCAAAGAGCTTTGAATTTACCTCAGTCGCCCAGCAACTCGATCAAGTAATTAAAAAATGCGTTAGAGAACAGTGTGATCCATATAGAAGTTGTTGAACAAAGCAGACCAGATATCAAAGGAGGACTGGATTCACTCGTCGGTTTTTCTATCATGGAAGGCGTTGGTTGTGTTTGGCCTTTCTTCGATCAGTGGCGTGATTGTTACACAGTTGGCGAACATGGTTTTGCTGTCAAAAACCGGCAGGCGGGTTTCTTCTCTAACTGGACCAGCAACGTCCTCACCGGACCACTTCACCGGCTCACTTTCCGTCTATGTGCCTGGAAAAAAACAGGCGGGTTCCTAGCCAGCGCAGTTGAAACCATTGATCAGTCACAGCCATCGGACGCCTTGGGCGCATTATTTGGGTTAAATGCACTCTCCAACGAGTTGCGCAATGTGTCGGTTCACAATGCAACCGTAGACTGGCAGCCCCCAAGCATTGACCTCGGCGAGAATAACTTACCGTTTGATCCTTATGTATGACATCTTCTACATATCGATTCCCTACCTAAATTTCTGCAATAGTGGTTAGCTGGGGAAAAACGCTTCCGATTCAAACCTCTTAGTCAAGTATTTGGCACTGGAGTTAAAAGCCCTGAGTAAATTTTTAAGAATAGCTTTGTGGGTTTGGCATCACATCACTGACAGGAAGGTATGTCGTCAGATTTTTTTCACCGCTGTGACAGAATGAGTATACTGTTCGGAGATTCAGTCCAACTAGCGGAAAGTCAGATGGAAAATAGTCTGTTTAGATTTATCTGGAAGCATTCTAAAAAAGATCAGCTTTTACTGCTGGCAGTCACCCTGCTGACTTTTCCAGTTTTATATATCTCACTGGAACTTCCGAAACGTATCATTAATGATGCAATTGGTGGGACAGGTGAATCAGTTTCATTGCTCGGCATCTCTCTGACGCAAGTGCAGTTTTTAATGGTACTTTGTATCGGTTTCCTGATCGCCGTTCTGGCAAATGGCTGGCTTAAGATGCAGCTAAATACTATGAAAGGTATTGTTGCAGAACGACTATTGAGACGTTTTCGGTTCCAGCTAATCACTCGCATTCTACGTTTCCCACGCTCGTATTTTCGTACTACCAGTCAGGGAGAACTGGTTTCAATGGTGACATCAGAAGCTGAACCATTGGGCGGTTTAATGGGAGACATGATCGCCCAACCCGTTTTCCAAGCGGGACAAATGCTCACTATCCTAGCTTTTCTATTTACCCAAAGTATTTGGTTTGGATTGGCGTCAATCGCTCTCATACCGCTGCAGGCCTGGATCATTCCGAAACTGCAAAGACAGGTCAACCTTCTAAATAGAGATCGAATTAAAGAAGTGCGCCAACTGTCTTCAGATATTGGTGAAACGGCAGCAGGCGTCAGTGATATTCGAACCAATGGTGGCTTGCGGTACAGAATGGCATTGTTCTCCAATAGACTCGGCACGCTTTTCGATATCCGTTTCGAAATCTATCAAAAGAAGTTTTTTATGAAGTTCCTTAACAACTTCATCAACCAACTAACCCCATTTTTCTTCTACGCAATCGGAGGCTATCTGGCCATCATTGGCGAGATAACAGTAGGCGCTTTGGTTGCAGCTCTGGCTGCATATAAAGACCTGTCTTCCCCATGGAAAGAATTACTTGGCTATTACAATCTAACGCAAGATATGGCCTTGCGCTGGCAGACCGTAACTGAACGTTTTACATCACAGACTCTGGTAGATGACTCACTCTACGAGGGCACGCCCGAGTCCATTCCAAACCTGAAGGGTGATATCGTGCTTAACGACATTACGGTCCGCGATGATTCCGGAAACACAATTTTGGAAGATATCAACATGACCATTCCACACGGTACGACCGTGGCAATTGAAACGAGCAGCGAAGAAGTCGCATCAACACTTGGGGACGTGTTCACACGAGAAGTTATACCCTATCGGGGTTCGATAAGTTTTGCAGATCAACCGTTAAGCACCATGCATCAAGTTGTCGTTTCCAGTCAAATTGGGTATGCCCACTCTCGGCCAGCATTCTTCCAGGGAACACTGGGCGACAATTTGCTTATGCCATTTCAGCGTGAACCCGCGTCGAATGCCGTTCTAGATAATGAAATGCTTCTACGGCAAAAAGAAAGTCTCCGATCGGGTAACAGCGCTGACCCAATCAACGTTAACTGGGTCGCGCCGCGAATGGCTGAGCTCAACTCTGAGGAAGAGATTCGTGAATGGTGGTTCCAGCTCATCGAGGCAATGGGTACAGACGACTTATTGGTGCGCCGCGCCTTACGTATTTGCCTGCAACCTGGAAAACAAGCAGAGCTGGAAAAAGCAATTGTTCACTTGCGACCGGAAATCGCTGATCGACTAAAAAAAGCCGGCGTAGACAACTTAATCGCCAGATTTGATCCCGAAAAATTCAACCCTGTCTCTCCGCTGGGCAGCAACTTGCTCTATGCACTCCCCAGCAAGATGCTAACTCAGCGAGCGCTTGCGAAAGAACCAAACTTTGTGCGAATGTTAAAGAGCGTTGGAATTGAAAGTGAAATTGCTCGCATGTCTACAAGTTTAATTGAGGGACTTACCGCGACGTTTGGCGCCGACGGAACGGATCATCCATTGTTTCGACGCCTTAACATGGAAGATGATATTTATCACCACTTGGGGGCCATAATAAAGAGACGACGCCTGGTTGGAGATGCTGGTTTAACGGATGAAGAATACGCATTAATGTTAACTGTGCCGTTCGCATTTTCAGCAGAACAATTTGGGCCTGTCTTTAACGAAGAGTTCAAACAAAGAGTTGTGCAAATTCGCAAGCAAAACGGAACAAAAATGGTGGAAGAAATGGGCGGACTCTTCCAGACTATTGATCCCCAACGTTATCTGCCGGTAATGACGGTTCTTGGCAATGCTATTTTTGGAAGAATACTTAGTGTAGCTGGCGCGCGCGAGAAAATAATAGAAGATACCGTTGTCGAAGCACTTAACGATCACGGCCTGCGACGGCTGGCAGCCCAATGTATTTTTGACTTCGAAATTTCTCAAGGAGGAGAAAATATGGCAACAATGTTTAAGGAGAGAGCCGCGTTTAATCGCGCTGGCATTAAAAAGCCAGATATCTTCATTTTAAATAATGCCTTAGCCAGTCACGACAAGAACGCGCTCTCGCGCACCCATGCACGTATAGATCAGTTAATGCCGAATGCAACGAAAATATTTGTAGAAAAGCAGTTTGATACGCCGGAAAATTATGACATGCATATAAAGATCGTCGACGGTCGAATGGAAGGAGTTGCCTCTACCACGGCACCTCAGGATCAAGATATGCGGCAAGATCTAAACAGAAAACTGAAAATGGTAGCGCAAGCGGAACTATTCGAAAACCTGGATAGGAAACAACAACGTTTGCTTGCATTTAGTAGCCAGTGGTATGAAGCAAAAGCAGGCCAGATCATCTTTGCCGCAAATGAAGAAGCAGATGCAGCTTACCTCTGCACCAAGGGTCTGTCCGGACTTTACTGGCCATTACCCGACGAAGAAAATCGACTAGTCATGGAGATTACTCCCGGACGGCTGATCGGAGATTTAGCTGTAATGATCAACGAACCGCGCCAACTCGATTTAATTGCTATTGAAGATAGTCAATTCCTCCGTATTGGCATAGAGGAGTTACTGGCAGTGGTTGAAAATGATGCGAAGGTCGCATCCAGCTTATTGCGATCTGTGTCCGTACATTTAAATAATGTTTCTAACAACCTGCGCGCTACAAGAACCTATGCAGCAGATCGAGGTGTCGACTTCTCCGATTTTGAGCCTGATGAATAAGTTATATTTTAATTTCGAAAAGCTTTTGCTTAGTTTGGTTGTATCTGGAAATAGTGATCTGCTTTTATTTGTAAACTAATTACCTTACATAAGCCAAACGTAATCATATCGGACACATTATTGCCATCAAGCAACCCGGTAGTTTCTGTATCAATTAAAACTTGGTTGTTTTGGAAAATGACCAAACTGCCAAAGGGTTTCATTGAACGTGGGTTATCAGCTCCACTCGGTCAATTTCCGTTCCATTCCAGTGGTAACGAAAGTGCCTATACTGCGAAGTCGCGCCCATAATCGGCGGGCGTAACGCAGCAATACACTCCCCTCCTTCGCGTCGTACTGAGCGATAAACCAAACCATATTCATCCGCCAGGCGTAGATCTTTCGCCATCTTTTGCGATGCAGAATAGTTGACCGGATCATGCACACGCTCATCCTCACGCAAGTCGACCAAATCACTGACATCGCCCTGTATCTTCGAGGTGTATACCCGCATGTCTCGCGTCATCTCGTCTTCGGCAGTATCCGCCATTTGCCTTGCCTGCCAAAATTTGGATTCCGCAGTGGCAGTTTCCAAATCAAAGCCTGCGTAGTAAACGCCAAAGGACCCATCTGTAAAACGCGAAGACGTGCCTAAGTGTGTAAAAGAAGCCATAATGGTAGACATACCGTTGCCGACCAATCTATCTTTTGCGGGAACACGACTAATCTCTCCGATCTCATCGCGTATCCGATCATTGGTGAGCGCTTCCAGTTCATACAACGATTCCAATTCGCTTGGATCAACGCATTCTTCAAAAATCTTTATGGTTGGATAAGAACTGGGAATGATTCGATACGTCTTGTCGTAGAGTCTTACTCTATCCAAAATTCCCGCCCCGGCTGACATCCAGATATTCCCTTACCCGATACAAAGACTTCATCGACCCTTGCAGCATGACATCCAACGCCGAAGCACCATCAAACTCCCGATTCGCGCTGGTCATATAGGAATCCCAGCGATCTTTTGGATAAAGAATTTCAACCGCCTTGCGAATTCCGGCAATCAGACTTAAGCGCTCCAACGCATCAACATCAAGTTTCACCGGCTGATCATTGCTTACCTTCTTTCTATAGCTATGAAGGGTTGATCTGGAAGACAGGCCCAATAGCTTCAGCTGTTGGTCCTGGGTTAATTGCCAACGCTCGGCCAGAGAGAAAAACAGCTTTAAGCCAACCTTACCGAGGTTACTTCTCTTTTCCGGGTCCAGAGAGGATAACGGTTGTATATGCATTCTAAAGCAACTCCACAATTGATCTAATATGCACAAATCTTAACAAATATGTACGTATATGTACATATTTGATAAGATGTTGAATGATCTCATGTTTATCTAACACTCTGGACATCAATACACTAACCCAGATATCAAGCCAAACCTTGTTGTCTCGCGTTGAATCCTATGAAGTGACCAACGTATCTTTTCTTTGCTTTTGTATCAAGATTCGCGCAAGGCCTATCAGGCTGATCAATATCCAGGAGACTTGAATCAAGGTAGACGCAAGGTTGAACTTATAAGACAAACTAAATAAAACCAGACTGGCAGCCAGCAGGTTAAGAATCGAATAAGTGATACTTTCGCCGCGGATCTTGCCGGCCTGCAGGAGGAAGTAAGAGCCAATGTAGAGAACGGTTCCGCTAAGGCCAACAATTTGATGCCAATCGGTCATTATCATGTACCTCCGTTATTTTTTTAGGTGAATTTGGTAGTACGGAGAGTTTAGTAAAACGCCGACCCGAAACGCAGTGATCGAAATCACATGGTGAATCGGTCACAGCAACCTAGACATAAATGCTCTGCCGTGATCGCTAAAATAATTACCAACGTGATATGTTATTGGGAGGACGTATTTTCAGCTATCGAGCAGATTCGATTGTTGTTTTTATAGACCTCCAGGTAAAGCAAGTAAGAGCTAAGAAGAAATGTCTAAGAAAACAAACTCGTTTTTCATCAAATAAAAAAAGGCCGTCCTAAGGACGACCTTTTTACTAGTTCACAAAATTGTAGCTAGCGGCTACAAATCACTCGCAATATTTCTAGATCAATCTATAACAGGCTCACTATAGCTCTAATAGCTGGTCATCACCCCAAACCAAAAAACTGATTTGACCTGAGGCAATATACTTCGCCTTACTAACTTAGTTAATGCGAGTGATCGTGACGAACGCAACAGGGTTACGCCAATCGTAAGTCGCTGGGGATAAATCAGCGGTACCATGAATACCTGCGCTGATATGAACGGCATCTATTCTGTCGTTACGAAGTGGGTTTGTGCCTTCGCCATCAGGAGTGCCATCACATTGTGGGCCAGGGATATTTGCGCAGAACTCATCGTTCAGCTCAGTGCCCGCATCATAACCAAGAGCACGCACAGTGATACTTCTTCCTCTTCTCGATGGTAATTCCACCGCATTGAGCGCCATAAACGAATCATTGGTTGGTAACAACATTGCTGCCATGCTGAGGTAGTTGGCGCCGCGATGCGCTCTGATATCAAAAGTAGCGGATTGACCTGCATTGGTGAAAGGGCCATCAGCAGGAGTTCCTGCAGCGGTTGCAATTTCAACAACCGTTCTTCTTTCGGCATCATATGCCGCTTCCAGTGCTGCAGGGCTACCGCCTTCAGCAAGATCTTCCAACTCAACGCGAGCAGGCTGACCGATTTCAAATAACGCACTCGCGGTATCGCGATGGGTCACAGCAAAAATCGGCGTAAAAGCAAAATTATTGGTAGCATTGGTGACGGTTACTTCGTAACGGGCAAGCCCCTGTGCAGATGCATTGTGCGCAGCAACAATACCAAGCAGCATCAAAGAAAACAACTTAATAGACTTCATGATTAATTTTTCTCCCATTGAGGTTTAGTGATAAAATTTAATGGCAGCCAAAATCTGAACGCTCTGGCTTCATTAGATTTTTTCGACAAAGAAAAGCGGATAAATTTCTCCCCGTTTACTCATTAATCTATCCCGATTTCATCACGGATTTGTGTCGCATTATTCACGCGCTGCTATGCTACCGTGTTGGATCAGGAACGCTACTTTTGAGAGCATTGAAGTTGAATGACTTAAGTCCTTGTTAGCAACGACTTCGGTTTCCGACTACTCGAACCTCAATTCAATACCACAGCATCTCTTACACGAAGCAAAAATCGGTAAGCTTTAGACAGAGGCTTTCCTAGTACTGCCTCTGATGATTGTTTTCATCGCGAGAACCGACATCGATAAATCAGAACGATCAGCGAAAACTAGTGAAACGTTAATAACCGTATTGATAAGGATTAATTTGGATACCATGCAATACACTTCGATGAAAAACGTCACTGCTCCGAATACAGACGGTACTTCCTAAATTGACCATGTCGTCGTATCACCATATGGTATTTCCGTTAGCGAAGTTAAAAAACAGGATTGAACACAGGAATTTCCTCGTAAATCGCACTCGTTTCTAACTCCACTACATCAGAATTATCGGCTTCTAAAATGTTGTCCGATGTACTAGTTATTAAAGAGACTAACTTCCATCCGATGTTCTGCTTTAGTGGAGAATCAAAAATCAAACGACTAGCAATGTATTAGAGTCCGATCAAATGATTCACTATATTCAAACAATTACAAATATCGCTCCGAAGGAAGAATAAACATCAAAGCAATTCATAAAATTGATAAAATTTGATTACAGCCGTCCAATAAAACAAGGACAAAAAGCACGTTGACAAACTGAGATCGAAACACTTGGGGATTGATGAGAAAATTAACCGAGATTGACTAGGTCGCGACGTTATTTATGTAAGAGTTAGACGCTGGAAATCAGAACTCGAAAGGAGTATTTATTACGACTAGTAAATACAAAGAAACTACAATCGAATGCACGGAAGCGGTCTCGCAAAAATCAACCTTATTCGCAGCAAAGCAATCTGGATGGAAAAATTTATGAATAGAACACAACCTGACGGTCTGTTATTGATAAACGGGAAACTGTCAGATCAAGTCTGAACTTCTTCAACTTAGCAGATCAAGCTTTGAACCAGACCATTGGGTGCCTCTCTTTTCGCAGAGCAACATCGCAAAACAACATCTCGAATCAATTCTCCCTGTTTTCTTCAATTAGCAGATACTCCGCATATTACTTAGCCTTAAGTTGTATTCAAAATTTATCTTTGGCACACTGAAACCACCACTAAAAATGAGGATAAAGAATAATGAAACTCGAATCACTGGCTTTGCATCATGGATACACCGCTGAGGCGACGACCAATGCTGCAGCTGTACCGATTTATCAAACGACCTCTTATACTTTTAACGATACCCAGCATGGGGCGGATCTTTTCAATCTGAAGGTTCAGGGAAACATTTATACACGCATCATGAACCCGACACAGGATGTGTTAGAGCAAAGACTAGCGGCAATGGAAGGCGGTATCGCTGCCCTTGCGACAGCTTCTGGTATGTCGGCGATTACCTATGCAATCCAGGCGATTACGAAAGCTGGCGACAATATTGTCAGCACCAGCGAGCTCTATGGCGGCACTTATAATCTGTTTTCTCACGGCTTACCAAATCAAGGGGTTGAAGTGCGTATGGCATCTGCGGACGACCATGCCGGCCTGGAAGCATTGATTGACGGTAATACCAAAGCATTGTTTTGCGAGTCGATAGGCAATCCGCTGGGTAACGTCGTGGATCTAGATGCACTGTCTGAAATAGCGCATCGCCATGGTGTGCCGGTAATTGTGGATAACACCGTCCCCACCCCTTATTTATGCAACCCATTTGAGCACGGTTGTGACATCGTGATTCATTCACTCACCAAATATATAGGTGGCCACGGCACGACCATTGGCGGTGTGATTATTGATTCAGGAAAGTTTGACTGGGCGGCACAAAAAGAACGGTTCGCGATGTTGAATGAGCCGGATCCCAATTATCATGGCGTTATTTATACCGAAGCGCTTGGGCCGGCGGCCTATATTGGGCGCTGCAGGGTTGTTCCTTTAAGAAATATGGGCGCTGCGATTGCACCCCATAGCGCATTTATGATTCTCCAAGGCCTTGAAACACTCGGATTACGAATCGACCGACATTGCGAAAATGCACTGACGGTTGCTAGCTTTTTGAATGAGCATGATAGTGTTGAATGGGTGAATTATGCAGGCATGCCGAGCCATAAACATCATGCAACCTGTAAAAAAATCACCAAGGGCAAAGCCTCCGGGATATTGAGCTTTGGTATCAAAGGCGGTGAGGAGGCTGGCACTAAATTTATTGATGCACTGCAGATGATCCTTCGGCTTGTGAATATTGGCGACGCCAAATCACTGGCCTGCCACCCTGCTTCCACAACCCACAGTCAGCTGACTGAAGAAGAGATGGCAACCGCGGGAGTGACTAAGGGTATGGTGCGACTCTCGATCGGTATCGAGCATGTTGATGACATTATCGCTGACATCTCTCAGGCATTAGATGCGGCAAAGTAAGAAGGGCGGTACGCTTGGTGGAGAGCTAATTGCTGCTAGCTCTAGCTATTCTTTAATCTTAGCCGTCAATATAAACCTCGCAAAATGAAGAAAGCCGTCTTTAAGACGGCTTTCTTCTTTCCTATTTGAGACCAATTTCCGAGTCACTAGTTATGCATGCTACTCGAATATTTTTCCTTTGTTTTCTCCACACCTCAGAAGCTCTAGCAGCATGCTGTTCATGTATTAAAGATCGAAACAAAACATAGGGATTCAGTGCTAGTAGAATCCAACGGTCAGGTTTTGTAAGAATCAACCCGGCTGCGATTCATGGGTTAACTATCTCAAATGTGAATTGCGCGGATATTGATGAGACGACTGCCCGTTAAATTGAATCGTTGGTACAGAAACGTGAGGTAGTGATATCTCTTGGCCAACTCTCTGCTGACAATCGACGCATAGTGCATCTAGTCACATTTAATGCGGGCCAGGCGCCCACCTGCGACACCTAGTAAAAAATAACTTCCACCAGCTTTTTATGACATTAGCTGTTCGTCAAACGGGTAGTTCGTCAATATCTCATAACCAGATTCGGTGACCAGGATTTGTTGTTCCAGCTTTACACCAATTGTTTCATCCTTCGCCCCCATGTAGCTTTCCACACACAGAACCATTCCCGACTGGATGGCATCTTCGTAGGGCAATGCTCCTCGAAAAATCGGGGAGATATTCGGATACTCATCACACATTCCTACGCCATGCACAATACAAGGGTAAGCGTTCGATTGAAATTCCTCGGGAACGGTGAAAGCGTTTTTTTGTAGCTCGCTAAACTTTACACCTGGTTTGATCAACTTTAGATTGTGTTCGATTTCTCTATATGCGAGCTGATAAACCTCGCGCTGGCGTTTATTGGGTTTCGCGGGACCACAATGAAAGGTTCGGGAAAGATCAGCGAAGTAACCCATTGGGCCTACCATGTCTGTATCGAAACCAACCAGATCTCCTGATTCAATCTTACGATCCGATGCCTCCTGCAACCAGGGGTTAATCCGTGGACCAGACGCCAACATCCTTCCATCATGCCAATCTCCATCATTTGCAAGGTTTGTATAATTTAGTAGAGCCCAAAGCTGCAGTTCCGATACGCCAGGAATCATGGCTTCTTTTAACTTATTAGCGCCATGTTCTGCGACCGCAATTGCCCAGCGAATACACGCAATTTCATCTTCATTTTTAATTAGTCGCGCTCTTTCGGTGATCAACACGCCATCGATCACCTCGATCCCTCGGTCTTCCAACGCCTGGGTAATGCTGGGATTCACATATTCAATCGCAACCTTGCGCGGATTTGCGCCAAGCTCTACCAGAAACTCGTCGACATCTTGCGCTAATTTTTTTGCATGTTCTGTCAGGTTTTCACCGCCATACATGTAAGCCAGCGGCTGACCAGTACGGATGTTTGTCTCTAACACTTTCGGATCAAATGCATGATGAAGCAGAAACTCTCCCTCTAATGGAAAGAATAAATAAGTACTCGGAATATGCGACATAAACAATGCATAGTTCCGATAGTCGATTGCGTATCGCAGGCTGATCGGATTCACCATAATGCAAAGACTGACGTCATGGGAGCGCATCACTCGCCGTATTCGCGACTGTCGATACTGATTCATACGCGCACGATCAATCACAGGCATGTCTCGAATCCGCGACAAATCGCTCCAGTTTTCATTCAAAACGAGTTGATCCGGTGTCATTGCCATTCTGCGAATTCGACTTTGATATAATATCCCTAGTTTAACTAAACCTAAATCTAATAAGAAAGTTACGGACTACCCGAAATCATACATCGATGACAAGAATGCGATAATTGTCGTAACGTGGGACTCAGGAAGCATGTTAGAAATAACGAGTCAGATATCGAGTATATTTTTTTGGCCATGCCAAATTACCAAGCTAGAAAACAACTCTGCGGCTCACCAACCCGGCTTGATACAGTGAAAATGATTCAACTTCCCACAGTCGTATTTGAGTTCGTTCTACTAACCAGAAGCAGGAATCAATATTCAAGTACTTAGCGCGCGTTCGCTAGCAGCTTATTTCTGAATGGATGAAGTAACACCTGTGAAACCAGCGAAGAAACCGGCATATTTCTGACCGCTCTGCATTGATTTTTCGGTAGTCCATCAATCATTCTGCCAAGGCTAAAAATAATCAGAGATTGGCTGATATAATCGGCAAGAAGAAGGAGACAATTGGAAACATAAAGTGGGGTCAAGCGGATTAATACAAATTGGGTTTTTAACCACCAAGTCGTGGATCAAAAGTCTATGCTTATTTGTTTTTATTTTAGGACATATTTCACCGGTTTATGCTCAGTCGATTCCAAGGCCCTTGTTTGGGGAGGAATCCGCTCCAGGCACATCGACCAGTGACACTACCCCATTTTTGCGTTGGTCAACGGCATCTGGCACTTCGACGTATGATGTTGAGGTCAGAGATGTAGACCATGGAGAACTCGTTGCAGTTGCAGAAGGACGCGCTACAACTAATTATTCAACACCTGCTCTGGCCAGGGGACGTGACTACGAATGGTCGGTACGAGGCTGCAATAGCTCCGGTTGCAGCGCGTTTTCAGAACCTTATTATTTCAATATAACGGGAACATCTCTCGACGCGCCAAACCCATTGTTTGGTTCCGCTTTTCCACTAGGCCCGGTAATAGATGATACAACGCCACGTTTTCGATGGAGCAGCGTGACTGGTGCTCGCACTTATGGGGTCTTGATACGCAATACAGAAACAGACGAGATAGTACATATTGAAGATGGACAGTCAGCCACTGCTTTTACCACCCCTGCTCTGCTAGGCGCGCAGAATTATAAGTGGAGTGTGAGAGCTTGTAATACTTCTGGTTGTGGCGCCTACTCCAACCCCTATTTTTTTCAAATCGAAGAATCCATCCCTACTGCCTCACCGACACTCCTGCTTGGATCTAGCACTCGTCCTGGTACTTCCTATGGTGATACAACACCACTACTTCGTTGGACAAGTGTTTCGGGGGCCACTTCGTATGACATTGATGTTTTCGATTTAAGTTCAAACAGATTGGTAGTGAACGTCGACCGAAGAGCAGCGACTTCTTTCACAACACGACCTCTGGTCAGAGGAAGAAGCTATCGCTGGACGGTGCGTGCGTGCAATAGCGCTGGTTGTGGAACGAATTCAAGCCCCAGTTTTTTCACCATCTCAAGTACTGCGGTAGATTCTCCTGTTACCAACCCGGTTCCCGATGCGACCTTGAGCGCCCCGGAATTGCTATTTGGCTCCTCTCAAGCACCGGGTATAACTGTCAGGGAAAACACGGCAGCGCTAAGATGGACAGCAGTTTCAGGCGCGACATCCTATGATATTGATGTTTTCAATACGGAGTCCGGTGAACGCATTGTTAGTATCGACGACCGTGCATCAACTACCTTTGTTACGCCTGAGCTCCCGAGAGGTCAGAGCTATCGCTGGAATGTCCGTGCCTGCAATAGATCAGGCTGCAGTGCTCGCTCTCAGAGCGCGTTCTTCTTTGTCTCAAACGTTATCATCACACCCGCAATTTCAATTTTACTATTGGATAATTAACTTAAAATTGATTTTCAATTAGCCAAACAGTCCGGTTGGTTGATTGCTAGCTGGTTTAAGGTTGACTGTGACCAAACCATTGACAGATCAACTCACGTGATATGCTTTACTTACAGCATAGCTATCTTCAAACCAATTCCACAGGACAACTTTACCGTCGCGTACTTTAGCGCGCAAAGCAAAGGTAAACATCCCGATTTCTTTGCCGGACTTCTTGGTAATTCCGTTCATTTTCCCAAATACGGCGACGGTATCACCAGAGGCAAATGCGTCTTCATTCTCCCAGGCGGTGGTCTGAAAGTTCTCGCCAAATACGGTGAGAAATTCGAAAATTTCATCTTTACTTTTCCATGGGCCAATCCAAGGCATCGCGCTATCCCCTTCATTATGCCAAACCATGTCATCTGCCATTAGAGAAGACATTGCCTCAATATCGCCTTTTCCCATCGCACCCATAAAAGCCATCACCACATCAAAAGTCGCTTTGCTTGTAGCGTCCATTTCTGCGGCGTTTGTTTGTCGACCAAGAGAAAGCGCTAGAATAGCGCCAAGAGATGTGGCAAGTATGTTTCTTCGATTCATTTTTTCTTCCGTTAATTTTCGCGACCTAAAGTCGCATTAAAATAAAATTGTTTGTCTGGACTCAAACAATCAAGACCAACTAGCTTGAGTAAAAAAGCGCGAGCTACTTAACAATCAGATAGGTGCAGGTTCTGTCCAGTAACGTGGTTGTAGGACTCCAAAATGAGCTGAAATACGATTGTTAACTCCTCTTTTGTTTGTGGCGTGTAAAGCATTACAAGCCCTTCCCAACCGTTTCGCTGATCAGCCCAAGGATGCCGTTCTCCCCACCCAGTATTCGCGAGTTCAAGAGCACGTTTAAAAGGTAGCGGAGCATGTAAACTTCCATCAGGATGGATATGCGCAAACTCACGACCGGACACGATTGCATTCGGGTTAGCTAGCGGTAACTTGTTTGACAACCACATCCCATCCGTCCCAGGTAGCGAGACAATGGTTGGCCTTTTCTCTACACCAGGCAAAGAAAAGGCCAGGCGATACAACTCCTGATTGAGCTCAACCACCGGGTCCATACCTATTTGAACGTGGGGCACTCTGCCGCTAGTTTTAACCGGCTGACTTGTTCGTGTTGGCAGGGGCATCAGCTCTTGCGAATTTATCTGTGACTGACTCATCTCTGACACACAGACATCAACGAGTACTTCGGCATTTATGGACATACTCTGCCCAAGAGATAACGATGCAAATGTCGCGATAATCAGATGTTTTGTAGTGTCTTTCATTCGATTTAAATTAATTTGCAACTACTTTGCGCTTAGCTGCCGCAACGCGCCAGCCCAGTCCTCAACATGGTAAGAACGAATAATCTTCCCTCCTTCTACGGTATGAATATCGATAGTTAATATGTCAAAACCTTTGCCTTTTCCATCTACACCAAACAATGGACCGTTTGGTGTTCCAGTTGCCCGGCTGCGAACGACAACTTGATTACCTTTCTGGATCATCTGCTCTACCTTCCAGTTCAGATCCGGAATCAGTTTGCTAAATCCACCCACTTGCCCAATAAATTTTTCGGTGGTTTTATTCGCTCCGGAATAATCACCAATACTTTCCCAGCCATCGGCCGCAATACGCTTAAATGCAGCGCTATGTTCTTCTGAAGCGGGATTGCTCAAGAAATCATAAAACGTCTGTACAATTTTTTTATCATCCGCCATAGCAAAATTTGTCAGCGATACCATAAGCAATGCAACGGCAGTTAGATACGATTTGAAAATTTTCATGGTGTTCTCCTATGTTCTTAAAAAATCAGCGAGGGAATAAAAGTCCCCGTCGAAACAAGACTATAGTTGCTTCCACATTAAATGATAATATAGTACAAATAAATTTAACTGTTCGGAATATTTATATAATGTTAGATGAACTTCGCCAAATCGCAATTTTCGCAAAGACAGTGGACCATGGTTCCTTTCGGGGGGCAGCGGAAGCACTTCGGTTATCTCCATCTGTTGTAAGTCATCACGTTGGACAGCTGGAGGAGCGACTCGGTACAGCTCTTCTTTACCGCTCCACTCGGAAATTATCTTTAACCAGGGAGGGAGAACGTTTGCTCGTCGCTGCACATAACATGATGGATGCGGCCGAAGCCGGCCTACAGGATATTGCCAACCAGACCCATGAGCTCTCCGGAGTTTTGCGATTAACAGCACCCGCGGTACTAGCACAGTCGAAGATCATGAATCAGTTAGCTAACTTCTCAATTACCTATCCTAAAGTAAATTTATCCATTGATTTTTCCGATGATCGAAGAGACATCATTGCAAATGGTTTTGATTTGGCAATTCGGGTGGGGCAACTTAAAGATAGCTCTCTCAAAGCAGTCAAACTGTTCGATCTGCCACGGCGTCTAATTGCAGCTCCCGACTATTATAAATCCAAACCAAAACCCCAATCACCGCGTGATCTCAATGATTGGGACTGGCTGGAGTTAGCGCCAGTGTGGAAGAAGAAAGCGACATTTAGGAAAGCAGGAAAACACCAAACGGTAGAGAAGAGGCCATCGCGGATCAGCGTAAATGACGTGAACGCTCTTCTTCAGCTAACACTTGCCGGTGCTGGATTGGCAATTGTTCCAGAATTTCTTGCCGAACCAGATATTTCCGACGGAAGCCTGCAGTACGTACTTCCTCAGTGGACCACTGAACCCGTCACTGCCTACGCTGTTTGGCCATCCAATGCCCCCAAGCATGGCCTAACAAAACACTTTGTTGAGTTTCTCCAAGGCAGAACAGGTGATCAATGAATCGAGTTGGGACATCAAGTTTTTGGCTTTGAGCAAGTCAAAAAATCCACCTATCTCAACAAGAATCGTCAAATCGATCATAGATTTTCGGGGCTAGTGGTTTAGCCTTCTTCGACATAAGGAATAACTTCTTCCACTTCCATGGTGTAACCTGTTTCAACATCCAGTGACTGACTAAAACCACTTTCCCCAAGGGTTTGTTGCGCGCGGAGGGTCTTCATTTTTCCCGTGATCCACACCGGCTCAAACAACTTTTTTATTTCGAAGTTCGAATCTAGTTTCCCATGAATCACCTGATTGGCAGGCGGCGGCGGGGTGTGAATACATGCGCCGAAGTAAGGCACAAGCAGAAATTCTTTTATTGATGTTTCATCAAACTCAAGCGGCAAAATAAAACCCGGGATTCGAACCGTTTCTCCGTCCAGCGCTTCAACAGTCGGCGCTTCATCTAACATTGCCTGCGCCTCAATTTGCAGCTTCAGATATTCTTCATCGGAGAGGTTCGTATACTCTTCATCTGTATATTTATCGAATACGCTATTGGGATTCCAGCCCTTTGGCACTAGCTCATCCCACTCTACTTCTCTTGCCTCATCTGCGGCATAAGTAAACGATGCACATAGCAGCATTGCCATCACAGATAGAATGATTATCTTCGAGGAAACGGCGGAGTTTGATTTTAATTTTTTCATATTTCTAGCGTCTTTACTTTTCTCGCATAAGGTTTTTATCAGTTTATCTCGCTTGACCTTAAGTCTTTGCAGATAAGCCATCCACTAGCGTATTTCTGTACGCAACCACTGCCGGGACTAATCCTGAAAGCAGTCCAATACCCAGCAATCCGGCGATTACCTTCAGTTCTGAAGCCGTGGGGAGCGTCACGGCGACATAGAGTCCATATCGCGTTTCCAATAGCCCCTGCGTTATCAGTAAACATACGGACAACATTATAATGCCCAGCAAGATGCCAGCGATGGTCAGAATCATCGCTTCAACCACCAAAAGTGCGCAAATATGCCCTTGGCTGGCACCCACAGCCCTGTAGACCGCGATTTCTCGCCTCCGTTCATTTAATCCGGCCAAAGATACCGCAACCATGCCAAAAAAACCGGCCAAAACAACAAACATGGAGACGATCCATAGGGCTTTTTCGGCCACAGACATAAATCCCCATAATTCCAGTAGCGCTACGCCCGGTAGAATACCCAATAGTGGCTCTTCCAGATATTCATTGATTTCTCTTTGTAATTTGAACACCTGGATTCTGTTTTCCAAACCCAGCAGAAATGCGGTGATTGCCTCTGGCTCTAATTCACCCGGACGAATGCGATCGAGCGAGCGCTGCGCTCCAGGTATCTTCACCCCCTGCTCCCAACCGATATGTATCGCTTCAATCGCGGCTAGGCTGATATGGATTGTGGTGTCCACCGGCGTACCCGTCGGATTTAGGATGCCGCTGACCACGAAGGGTTTATCATCATGCTCCGCAAAGCTTGTGCTACCCAGTCCGTGGGAGATAATCAGGGAATCACCAAGGCGGTACCCCAATGTTTCAGCCACCTCCGCGCCCAGCACGACTTCAAGCAGACCGTCAAATTGTTTACCTTCGGCGAAAGTTAATTTCTTTTCCTTTCCAACCTGATAATACCTAAAGTAATCCTGATTGGTTCCGAGCACCCGATATCCGCGATGGGAGTCGCCCAGGGAGAGTGGAATAGTCCACTTAACACCGCGTCGTTTTGCAAAGTGCTGATAACTTTCCCAGGTGATGTTGTTAGTGGCATTGCCGATTCGAAATACTGAATACAGTAATAGCGGAATCTGACCGCCGCGCGCCCCAACCAGTAAATCTACCCCAGAAACAGTATTGGTAAAGCTGGAGCGTACGCTATCTCTTACTCTTTCAACGCCAAGCAACAACGCAGTACTGATTGAAATGGTCATCACGATCAGCATCACTGTAAAGCGGCGACTCCAAAGGCTCTTGAATCCAAGAGTAAACAGATTCATGCCGGCGCACTCTGGTTGATGTCAGACATGCGATGTACTTTGGAAAATGGATCGGCCATAGTCGGGTCGTGGCTGACAAATAGCAAGGTGGATTGCTGGCGGTCCGCTTCTTCCATCAACAGAGACATAAATCGCTTTCGATTATCGTGATCCAACGCCGAGGTAGGTTCATCGGCAATGATCAGCGCTGGACTGCCAATTAATGCCCGCGCTGCAGCGACCCGCTGCTGCTGGCCCACGCTTAGCTTTGCTACCGGTTTATTAAAGTCAGGTGCATTACTAGCGAAAAAACCGCTTAGCAAGGTATCGGCAGCTGATCGCGCACTACCCGAAGCGGTTATCGCATTGTTAGCGCGCTGTTTGGAGAACTGACAAGGCAGCAGAACATTCTCATAGGCATTAAGATAAGGAACGAGATTAAACTGCTGAAAAATGAAACCTACATTATCCGCCCGTGTTTTATCTCTTTCTGCGGCTTTTTGCCGGGTAAGATCAACTCCG
This sequence comes from uncultured Gammaproteobacteria bacterium, assembly GCA_937992195.1. Lineage (GTDB taxonomy): Bacteria > Pseudomonadota > Gammaproteobacteria > Arenicellales > Poriferihabitantaceae > VYFG01. The sequence continues at coordinate 19,172 of CALKKV010000039.1, forward strand.
TTTAGTGTCACGCTTCCCTGCTGCGGTTTAATCACACCGCCGATTAAATTCAGCAGCGTGGATTTTCCACACCCGGAAGGGCCCATAATAAAATGGTGCTGCTGTTTTTCGATCGCAAACGCTTGAATATCGAGCACATTCTTTTGTGCATCCCAACCAAAGCGAATGTTTTCAAGACTAAGTAGTGCCGACATTTGAACGCATGACAAAATGAATTTGTATTTTAAACCAAACGGTCTTCAATACGAATCATCATTTATACGTTGTTTTGCATTCCTTTAAAGCGCTACCTTTATGGTTGAATTACTCGCAGTTAACTCTTCTAAAAATTGCTTGTCGCCAGAAACCCCCTGAACACGGATTTTCTCAAACAAAGGAAATTGTTCAAACAATTTCACTTCGATTGAATCTATCTGCGTCGCATCCGCACAGGTGAACAAATACTCTGCTTCGTACTCCGAGTGCGTAGATTCGTGTTCGTCATGCTCATCATGTTCCTTGTGCTCGTCATGTTCTTCGTGCTCGTCATGTTCCTTGTGCTCGTCATGCTCATCATGCTCGTCGTGTTCCTTGTGCTCCGATCCTTCTTCAAGGGTCCAGTGCACAGAACTTGTGTCTACGGCACACTGAGCTGCTGCAGGGAACTGAAAAACAGCTGCAGCATCTGCAAGCATTTCTTTCGCGCTGTCGATTTTCTCTTGTTGCTCCGTATTTTTGGCAGCATGTTCAAAGCCAACGAGATTTGCAGCTGGGGAAAGCAGCGCCAGAGAGACCTGATTTCCTTCGATCACAACATTTAGTTCGGCTTCTCCGTGATTGTGAGAATCGAGCTGTCGGGTGGTTTGTGCCAATGCGGGCAACGCAAAGAAAAAGAGCGAGAAAACAACAATCTTCATAACAATAGGAATCTGTGGCAATTAGACAATGTTATGTTATAACATATTTTTTTTCTAATTGTCGCACCAACCCTATCAATTCTCCGGCGTCAGAGAATCAAGGCTCTGACGCCAGCAATTTTCTGGCTTATAGCCGTTAGCCAAGCCCCATCATCTTCGCAACTTGTTCTCCGGTAAGATCATTAGTTTTGTTTGCGAAACTATAAAACGCCGGCTTATCGTCGATAAAGTATTGTGTGCCAAGCACGAAATCTTCGGCATTGTCGAATAAACCCGCCAACATCATATGCTGGTTTCCATGGAAGCGATAGAAAAGGTGGCTTCCACACTTTTGACAAAAACCGCGCTCGGCCCAATCAGAAGATTGATAGGTAGCGATGTTTTCTTCGCCGGCAAAGACAACGTTCTCTCCACAGGGAACAGCCATTTGCGGACCGCCATTCCAGGTTCGACACATACTGCAATTGCAAGCACCAACCCCGTTTTCACAGGTTGCCTCAAACTTAACGGCCTTGCATAAACAGCTACCATTTCGGCTTTTTGCTTCTGACATTGACATATTCTCCTTTGGTTATTTCAAGCCTATGTTTACATAATCTGGCCTCTCAACCAAATTCTGCTGCGGAGTATTCACCTTCGGTGCATTAAAAGCAGGAAATTTGCTTAAATACGGTCAGATTCCAAGCTACAAAAAGCGATCTGAAGACTGATTTAGCCAAAAAAAAACTGAAATACTGCCTAGAGCAAAACAAAAGGGCTTTCTTCCAAAACTGCCGGCGCGACCAGTTGCGGCGTTTGTGGTGCACTCTTATCCAAGCGCTCGGTTTCAATGAACTCGGAAGTGAATTTATATAATTCAGAAATATCGATGACATCATCTCCATCAAGATCACCCTCTCCCACTATTGCCTTGGCAAGAGAATAAGAAAATAGCCCTTGCTCTCCGGGCGGATACTCTTGGGCGAGCTCGTCGCCCTTTGACGCCGCTAATAAACCAAACGACATTGCTGAGGATCGTTTAGCCAGGGAACCAAAATCGTAATTCCCCTCTATCTTTTCCGCCTGACAAGTATCCACGATCAGATACCGCTTTCCGCTTGCGTTGCGCAGTGCATCAATAATATCAGTCCATTTTATTAACGATTCTGCAACCAGACTGTTATACCCCATGACATTTTCAATATCTTCAAACAAAGCGTCCCTTGGAACCATAAAATAATCTCCTGCCTCGTTGCTAATGCCATGGGATGCTAGATATACGATAACCGTATCTGCCGGTCCTGTGTTCTTCAATGAATCCAATGCCGTCAATATGTTTGTCTTATACGGCTTGATTTCTGTAAAGTCATTGAGAACGGTGGTGTAGACATTGTTATATTGCTTTTCTTGCATCTCCAAAAGACTCGAAATGACTTCTGAGTCTTGCGCAGCATACTGAAGATCAATCCCCTGCTCTTTCGGCACCTTCTCAAAATGATTCACCCCGACTGCTATTAAATAGAGATCACCCTTGGGCGCAGTTTTTGGTTTCGCAACCCGCAAAAAAGTCTCGCGCACTGCAAAAGAATTTTCTGTATACACCTCGACACGAATAACGCTTTCCTCATCAGATAGACTAATTTTATGAGAACGAGTTAATTTTTCATTATCAAGCCCACCAACTGTTCTCGCAGAATGCGGCACAACCGGCAGATCATTCACAAAAACAGAGTAATGCGAAATTGGCAGGCCTATCTTTTCCGCTTCGATCACAATTTTTGCATCACCTTTATTCTTTGCAACTTCGACACGAACGGAGAGATCAGGCGGCGCATTGTCTCGCATCGTTTTATCTCTGTAGTCACGGGGCAAGCCTGATTGAGACCACTCTCCCTGACTTAAAAAATAATCCTCTACAAGATCCGGTCGATATAAAATTCGCTCGAACTGCCAGGCAGAATAAAACTTCGCTTTGGAGCCAGTGGTTTGATTGATATGCCAGCCAATGTATTGATCGCCATTTGCCGAGCTGACATAGAAACCAGGGGGAGTCCACGCCACCCATTCTTTGCCATCGTGATGCGCGTACAAGGCATAAAACTCTTTACCGGTATCAACCGAATACCATCTGATAGAGCCATCCTGCAAGCCTGCGACGATGCTCTTCCCATCCTTTGTGATATTGATTGAGTATGGTCCAGCATTGCTAAAGATAGACCAAAGCAACTTACCATCGCTGGCGTATTTTCGAATTTGGCTGTCAACCCCCAAGACAAAGAACTGATCATCATGAGATATGGCAATCGCGCGACTGGTCTGCCGGGCAGCAAGCTTGATCGGTTTGCCATTTAAAGTTGGAGATTCGGAATCTTGCCAGTTCTCGATATGAATTTTGGCCGACTTTGTTCTGGGTGATAGTAGCGTCGCATCACTATCCAATGGCACATATAAATCTCTGTCTATGACCGAGTAACCAATTGACGCTTTGGTTTTACTATTGGAGACAAACTCAACTTTTTTGCCGTCCGCAGAAACCAGAAGCGAAGCACTATTTCCTTCGTGTACTACAGAAGGTGGCTTGTTATTAAATTTAATCTCGCCCGATGATGAAATACGACCAATCGATTGATCTAGAGACGTGTATGCAATACCACCGTCATTCAATGGCACCAGTCTAAAAAGCCTTTTATCGCTGAGCGGAAAGGCAACCGGCGCCGAAGCACCGCTTACATCCCACTTCAGAACACTGATTTTGCCTTCTTGTTCGTAATCCCCACCTGCGTAAACCGATTCACCGTCCGATGACCAGGCGCCCTGGGGCAGTGGAATATCGTCACCGATATTCGCTTCCAGCGTTTTCTTTGTCTTTAGCGTTTTTGTATCGAGTATCAGAACGCCCGTGCGATCATAATAGGTAACAAGTATTGAGTCTCCACTTGGGGAAAACGACACCGAAGATAGCTGATGCCCAGGCATAGGCTCGGCTTGCTTAACCAACTTTAAATCGCTGTCATACAGTCGTACAAAACCATCAAAGCAATTTGCCGCAATGATTCCCTTAACGGAATAAGCCAGCCTGTAACTTACCTGCTTACAATCATGATTCTGCTTGATCAATCTAAAGTCAGGGGTCGAGAACAACATTAATCGACCGTCGAACAATGTCACCGCTAGGCGCGATTCATCCATAGAAAAGGCCAGCGCAACAATTCGTTCGGGAATCTGCGAGACTCGACCCAGCATTTCCATGGTATCGAGATTAAACACATACATCGAAATCGATTTATCCCAACTGTGACCAGTCCATCCACCGACAACCAGCATTCTTGCTTTCGGCGCAATGGAAAGCGCATATAGCTCGCCATCTTTTTGCGTAGACATCGGCACATAGAGCACATCCGCCTGCCGACCTGTATCGAAATCCCAAAAGCGAATGCTCCGATCATCGGAAACCGAGATCAACTGATTCCTTACAGGATCAAAACCGATATCGTTGGGGCGATCGGTATGCGCTCCTGTTTCGATTCTGGGAATCGGAAACGTCGGCATCTCTTCCGCATAGGAAAAAGTTACCGACATCCCAATCAATAGCATCAGGGTACATACAGTAAGTTTTATGCAGGTACTAAGCTGCGTAAAAACACCCATGTTAAATCGACACCGCTACACTTAAAAACAGTTATCCTTATCAAACACGCTATCCACTGCACCAGATGGATCACCACGACCCATATAGGCAACATCAATCGCGCTTTTAACTGCGTAACCAATCCAGGCCAGTCGATCAGTACCCACACAGGGGTTAGACCTATCAGAACCCGCATACCCTTCGATTGCAATGGACTCGGAGCGAGAAGTTGAGGTCGAATCCGGCGCTGCTGTGATCGTCAACTCAGCTGATGGAGATACTGTTTGTTCCGTCTCAATTGCTGGGCTTAGAACGCTTACCGCTGGCGCTGCAGGCTGTTCACCTGAAACTATGAATACCGGCTGATTTGTATCAGGCGTTGGTGTACCTGGGGTTGGTAATGGCGTTGGTGTACCTGGCGACGGTGTACCAGGTGGTGGAGCAACTACAACTGGTGGCGTAGTAGGCGGCGGTAGTGAAAGTAAATCTTCACCCCTAAATCCGAGGCCGGCAGAGACAGGGTGGTTATTGGTGGAATCGGCGTTAGTATAAAAAAGGAAATCACCTCCAAGCCCAGGCAACAATATTTCTTGCCCAAATATTTTAGAGCGCTCAGGGTTCTCACCTCTAACAGTCGTTGCCGAAGTTGATAATTCAGCAAGCAATTCTCGCAATTGTGCTGCGGTCAGATCCACGGCGCTGCCATTTGCTTCTATTGATAACCCTGCGTTCAAACTCGGTTCCTCTATCAGTCTGTTTGTATAATCTGGAAACGAAAAAACACCGTTGATCCCTTCCGTAGCAGTTAGATTAAAATCTGAGCTAATCGCACCAATCAAGTAATAAGAAGCTGGTCCAGCGCCAAGATCCAATGTGACAGTTGGCAGTGTCTCAGACCCTGGCAGGTCGCCCCCTAGCTCGGCTATAGGCCTTGAGCCAAAACCAGCGTCCCCGTTTCCAATTACAGATATTGAGTTTGCATCAATCGTTAGTGCTCCTGATACACTTACGAAGCCCCCTTGCAGGTCGGCAGGATCAATTGACTCCACCCCAGGAAATACAACCTCGTCGTCGACAAAGCTCAGAGTGTCTGACCGCGCAGCGAGATCGATCGCTGCATTCTCCGAAGCAATCGCTTCAGCCCCACCCGCAAAAAAGTCGCCGCCAGCAGTGGCAACCAAATCACCACCTGTGGTTTGCACTCTGTTCACTGAGATATCATCACCTGCCTGCAGCGTAACGGAACCTCCGGCAATAAACTCTGAGATGGGTTTTAGAGAACCATCCGCCTCAAAGCTCTCAGGGTTATCCGTAATAAGAACACCTAAATCAAGACTACCATTGGTCGCGCCAAACTGCAGGTCACCTCCAGAGGTTCTGACAACATCCGTTCTTTCAGCGAAAACAATGTCACCGTTGTCAGACAAGAAGGCAATCGTCCGTCCTGACGTCAAATCTGCAGATTGCGGTAACACCACTTCACCGCCATCAATGGCCGCAATGTTCAGATCTTCACCGGTCCTTATCAAAAGATCTATATCACCTAAATCTTGAATCTGCTCCCAACTCAACACGCTGACTTCCTGATTCGCATTATCAAGTCCTGGCAATACAGCGTTATTGTCAATTTGCGATGGACTATTGGTAATGGTTAGTGTGATTGGATCAAGCAGTAAACTACCGTTGTTGCCGTTCTCGGCAGTTGCATCGACAACCCCATTGAACCGCAACACCTGTTTTCCTGAAACCTCTATTTGCCCGGCATCTCCACTCGTGCTGCCGCCATTTGCGGTGATTGATCCATCAAACTGTGTTATGCCATCAGACCAGACAACAACCTGACCTGCATTGCCTTCTGTCGTTGCATTGGCAACAATCTGCGCATCACTCTGTATAACAGTCTGTGTAGAGCTGGCGATTTCTCCATCGCCCTGAAAACCACCGCCAATTAAAACGCGACCGCCGCCGGAATCACCCGATGTATCGATCGACGCACTGTTAGTAAGCGTTACTTCATCGCCGGTTACAAACACATCACCGCCCACTTCTCCAGCCACCGAGTTGGTTGTATCAACATTCGCATTGACAGAAACTGAACCCTTGGTGGTTGCATCAACCACAACGGCACCTCCACTAGTCACAACTGCTTCATCAATCACGATCTGTTGCACCACAGCTTCCGGCTCAAGTTGAGGTTGAGCTTCAACTTCGTTTACTTCACCAATCACACCCTCTGCAACCGATTGCCCAGAGTCTTCTGCTACGAATGTCTCTGTTTCAGAAGCTTCACTTTGCGCTTCAACCTCGACAACCTCTTCGGTCTCTTCAGCCTCATTGGCTTGCTCTTCAGACTCATCATCTGAGCTTGTGTCTCCCAAAGCTGCTAACGCTGGATTAATATGTGAGGTAAAACTGCCGCCATTGGTGACCACGGATGCATTCACTTTTACGCTGTTGCCAGCAGTAAGTTTCACGTCGAGCGCGCCACTTTGCGAAGTAATCGGTGCATTAATATTGACGTCATTGTGGGCTGTTAACGCAAGCGCTGCGTCTCCACCCTCTGTTTTCGTGATAGATGCCGCAACGGTAATATCGCCTTTGCCATCCCCTTCGCTCGAAGTCGCAATGCTGACGCTACCGCCGTCATTCAATGTCGCTTCAATACTGTCCGCTTCCGATCGACCGATGGTAATGTCCTCGGGGTCGATCAACCAACTTCCCGCCGAACCGTTAGAAGCGCTCACATCTACCCGGTTAGAAAAAGAGAGAAGGCCTGCACTGGAAGTTTCAACACTGCCGCCATTGCCACCTAAAGAACCACCGACAGCAGAAATAGTGCCATCAGCCAATGTGCTTTTCTCGGACCAAAGAACAATCTGACCACCGTTACCATTTCCTGTCGCATTGGCCTCTAGCTGAGCGCCTTGCTTCACAACCGTTGTATCTGACTTCAGCCGATCGCCTTGGCCTTGAAAGTCACCACCAATAAATATCTCACCACCGCCAGCGGTGCCACTCGCCAAAACTTGTGCCTGATTTTCAATCGTTATGTCTTTTCCAAGAACTTCGATCAATCCGCCTTTAGAACTAGCGCTACTATCCCCAGAGACATCTAGCTTACCTGCAGCGAGAACCTGACCTTGAGAGCTCCCGTGAAGAACGATCTTGCCGCCACGTTCGGACACACTTTTTGCAGAGATAATGCCGTCCATATTGATCACATTATCTACCACGCCTTTTGCCGCCGAAGTGGTCAATGCAACGGTGCCACCATCGGCGAGAATGCTTCCGCTGTTTTTCACTAAAGAACGGGATAAGTTATCGTCTACCGCAAGTGAAACAAGCCCGTCTCCATACAGATCAACGGTAAACTTGTTTCCCGAAGCCAGCGCCACTCGACCAAGGCGCGCACGAATAATGCCGTTGTTGCTTACATTGGGTGCTACCAACGCCACCAGTCCATTCTCGGACACACTGATCTCTCCTTCGTTAACGATCTGACCGTCACCTGACCCGGCAAACGTCAGTCGATCGGACATAAAGTCATTGATCTGAATATTTGACGTCGTTGCAATTAAGCTATTGACGTCTACCAGCGATCCTCTACCCAAAACAATACCGTTCGGATTGACCAAAATCACATTGCCATTTGCGTTTAGCTGACCTCGGATATTCGACAGCTTGTCTCCGGTAACGCGATTTAATAATGTGGAAGAAGACGAAGGCTGGTTAATGTTCACGGTTTCGCCGCTGTCTATGCTAAAGCCCTTCCAATCGATCGCAGCTCTCGCAGTTCTTTGATCTATTACCAGCGTCGATGGATTGACATTGCGGATGTCGGCTTCACCGGCTTTCACAACGCCATCCTCGGGGTTCGCTACTGCGGTTCCAATACTCCCGGAAACCATCGCGGACAGCAGAATATATTTGAAGGCCCAATTATTTGCTCCACTGATCGACCAGCTCTTAAAACTGGTCCATATGTTTAACTTATTCATTATATTCATCCTCCAATCTCGTATTTACTCTCTCGTTATGTGGCTATATTTGTGCTCAGGCACTCTAGCCATCAATAATTATTAAGACAATCTACATTCAATCAGAACGCATTTTTCACCGAAAAAAACAACCGTCCCGAATCGTTTCCTTCTGAAGCAATCTCATTCGATAGCGGCGACGCATACTCAACATAACCGCCCCAATTTCTTGCTAAATCAAAGCGCACTCCCAGTCCTGTTGATGACAGAGATTCTGTGGTTTCTTCATCTACCGTCGGCGCATTTCTGTCCACCTCACCACCGTCGAGAAACAGGTAAGAGGAATAACCCTTTAACCATTTCCTGGAAGAGCTGGAGGCGTATCGCAGCTCAATTCGACCTGCATAGCCTGAATCGCCAACAATCTCAGAAGCATCAAAGGCAGAACCAAAATCTTTACCGCCAACACCAAACTGCTCCGCACTAAAAAGCACGTCGTCACTAAACTGCGCGTTAAATGCAGTGAATAGCGACCATCTTGGAGACAGCCCCTGCAATCTCGCTGCATATACATTCACTTTAGAATAATCCGTTTGTGCATCTAGATTGCTTGCTGCTGTAGCGCTCAAACCATCTATCCCCTGACTCAATCTGAACTCGACAAGATTCAGACCTCCAAAGCGATCGAGATTGTCATATGTGATGCCAAAACGCAGACTGCGAATCTTGTCTTCAGTCGCACTACTGCCGTCATCAGCGGAACTATTCTCTGCGGCAATCAAACTTTGGGTCTCGGTGTCCTGAATAGACAGCTGCGCATCCAAAGAAATATTCTTCCTTCTTGCTCTTAATAACGGATATTCCAGACCAAGATCCAATGCCGTGGTTTCACTATCAATCTCGAGGGGAGCAAGCTCTCCTCCTGGTTGGCTATTGACCACCGACAGTGACTGGTTAAATTTCAAACCCTGATCGGCGATTGGAATGCTGTGGCTGACCACTCCGTATGTCAGCTCTTCGTTCAACGTGCTTACCACCGTTAACGCCAGTGAATTTTGCAGTCGGCTTATACTGTTAAACGCAGCTGACGCGGTTAATCGGCCAGGGCCTATAAAGCTGTTACCTCGGTTATCGATTTGCAATGCATAGCTACTAAAGTCGGCTTCGACATTAAGTGTTATATCCGCCGCTCTCGGTGTCGCCGAAGGCGCCAGCGTTGCGGTTACCGTATAGCCAGACACATCATTTAACAGCAATAAATAGCGCTCTAGATCTTTTGCCTTAAGCGGCTTTGAGCGAAGGATGTTAGCCATATATCGATTGACCCGAGACAGGGCTTTTTCGTCATTGGTACTGACACTGACTCCGGAAACAAACCCTTCTACTATCGTGACCCTGACCGAAGCTTGTTGATCGATTTCCTGCTCGGGCAACACCGCTTGAGAAAGGATGAAGCCTTTGTTTCGGTAATAAGCGGTAATATTGTTAACGATCTCGTACAACTTTTTTAGATCGATGGACTTACCTAAGTGCTGGAGATAAATCGCCTCTAACTCATCTATACCGATTGCAGTCGCCCCTTCTAATTCAATCGCATTCAAAACAAACTCAACGCTTGGAATATTATCGGGCACCTGCAAGTCTTGCTTTCCCGGAATATCGATATCGCTGCTTGATTTCGGGATGCTAAACGGCGCGAATTCTCTATCGATTCTGGATGGATCTCCGCTAGGGGGAATTTCGCTTTGAGCGAAAACTTGACCGGCGCCGAACACAAACAAAACAACAACACATATAGCGCTTCTAAACGACAAAACAACTCGGCTAGAGAGCGCTTGCACAACATACATCTTCATTAATCAACCAAACCTCAGGAAACAAATTAGTGGTTTTTCTTCGGATCGATAGTATATAGCGCTTGCTTTCTTTAGGTTGTGATCTCGGTCACAAGATAGAAAATTGATAGCGATTTTCAACGCTGTATTATTGGACTACTCCACTTGCACATCAAAACTTGCTGTGGTTTACGGATTAACCTGACCTCGCTCAAATCAATAGCTGGCATAAATAGCGCGATAACGGGCTGTTACTCTATTCAGGGTTATCAGAGGCCTGGACCAACACCGACCTTGCATGAGAAAAATATTGTCGCCGTGTTAGTACGAGCAACACAAAAATTGTGGCCAAGATAAATGCCCCCGGACCAATAAACCATCCCATATACCCAAGGGCAAAAAATATTCCGCGCAAACCGGAAGTGAAATGTCTTCCCGCCAAAACATTCATTTCAGCTGCACTTTTTGCCGCTGCGTTTCTTTCATCCAGCGTTGCTTCTTCGGTGTGGGGTACTGCGCCAATTAAAATAGCGCAATAGTTGAATAACCGATAGGACCAGCCAAACTTAAAAAAAGTATAGGCAAACAAGGTGGCCAAACCAAGAACCTTAATCTCCCAAATCGCCCGAATAAATTCTTTTTTCAGCGGCAAGTCCCGATAAATCTGTAACACCGTCTCTGTCGCTCCAAGCAATGCAAAACAACCACCAATGGCAAGAATCGAAGTCGAGGCAAAGAATGCAGCGCCTTGTTGTAAGCCGCTTAGTATTTGCGTATCAATCATACGTAAATCACGATTGGCTAATACCAACATCCATTTGCGGCGCTGCTCGGTCATTAATCCCGAGAGGCTTTTTCTTCCGATCCCGGAGAAATCAACGATCGCTTCAAAACAGACCCAGGAAGCGACAAATATAGAGAGCCCGATAATGTCGAGCGGGCTCATTAAACTCAGTAATTCATTCATCTCGGAATTATAATATTCAAACGATATAGGTTGCTGAAAAAGAACTGAAGAAAGAATCGATTTTTGTTCTTAATTATTAGGTTGGAGATTTCACATACATTACTGTCTCTTATCGTGTAGCCTGGGCGAGAAGCCAATATCAAAGGGTATTTGACCGCCGTTTTTTTCCCCAACAAAAACAATATGAACTAATGTTAATACTTAACCTGTAGAAACAAGATTTGGCTCTAATTTGGCCACCTCAGAGACTATTTTGGAGATTTTGGCCTACTACAACACATTAATTTGTGCGCATTTCAATATTTCTCCTATAAATATATGCAAATTGCGCATAAAATAACCTCGTGGTTCACCTTTGCAATTACAGCAAGGCGATTGGTGATCGCTAATGGATTCTTCATAAGCTTGATGCCGGGCGACACATTCTTTAACTGAGTTATTGAATGATGAATGTTCGACCAATTTCAGTGAATCGCTGTAAAGTAAAAATCTCGCTCAATCCAGATTTGGTTTGAGCTAGCAAGAAGAGTTGTTCGCCTTAGAAACGACCTCTTGCGGTTGGCATTGTCAATTTTTAAGCTAACAGGGCGATTGCCAATAGCTAAAAAATAAAATTCGGGAGTGAGGAACTCCGAAAAAGTTGAGGAGGTAATAAATGAAATCCATTTTCATGCTGCTATGCGTGTTGGCTGTCGCTGGATGCGCTACGCAGAAAGCACCTGAACCCCTGCCCCCGCCTCCTGAGAAAGAGCCCAATGAAATCATTATTGAGCAAATTCGGGACAGTGGGCTTTCGGCATGGGAAACAGATAAGGGAGTAGAGATATTTCTTCCTGACTTACTTTTTGAATTTAATAAAGCGGAAGTGTCTGAACGCGCTTTGGGGACATTGAATGTCGTAGCCAATATCGTAAAAAAGGATGTTGCAAAAACTCGAAATATTGAGGTGCACGGTCATACTGATGCGACCGGACCAGAAGAATATAACTTATTGCTTTCGAAAAAACGTGCCCTTGCGGTAGTTGAAGTGTTGACATCTAGTGGTATTCCCGCGGACCGCATCAAAGCAGAGTGGTTTGGAGAAGCCAAACCAAAAGTGCAAAACTACTTTACTGACGGAAATTTCAATAAGGCTGGACAATCAATTAACCGTCGGGTTGAAGTTGTCATTCTGAACAATACGTCAGCCGAATAAAATGATTTCTTCATTGCAGCTCGCCTTATCTCTTTCTAACAGATCGTTGAAAATACGCTGTTCACTTTGGTGTCTGCTGATTCTCGTCGCCTGTCACCTTTTCGGAGTCTCTAACGCAGCAACAGATAAACCAGCCCGAATACTCCATATCAATTCTTACCACCAAGGATATAGTTGGAGCGATAATATCCTGCAAGGCATTCAGAGCAGATTGCTTGCCGAGAACATTGAATTCGATGCGCTACATCTTGATTCACTGCAACATTCCAGCGAGATTGATATGAGCAAAATCTATGAATCCGCAGAGGCCAAAGTTCTGGCATTTCAGCCAGATGTCATCATCACCTCTCACGAGCTTGCAACCCAGTATGTTATTGCGCCAATCGTCGAAAACTATGATATTCCGATCATCTATACCGGGATGCATGGCGACCCCGAAAAATATAATTTTCCAAAAGATCAGGTAACTGGAATTGTCGAGTTCGCGATGATTGAACCATTGCTAGATTTACTGGAACAGTATTCTGAGGGGAAGCGGGTAGGACTGCTCACGATTGACTCACTTTGCGCCAGAACCGTCAAAGACCACTACGAGGAAATCCTGAATTCCAGATTTACCGAAACCATTCATGCGACAGATTTCGAAGTGTGGAAGGCCGGCTTCGATACGCTACAAGACCAGGTAGACATTGTAATTTTAGCTGATCCGACTGGCCTGAAAGGCTGGAACTCATCCGATGCGCTCAACTATCTAGAGAACAATATGCGTGTTCCTATTGGGTCCACCGATAAATGGCTTGCTCCACTTTCTCTAATCACTATTGCTAAAATACCGCAAGAACAAGGATGGTGGGCTGCAGACATTGCGGTTAAGCTTATAGATGGTGGAAAACCAATAGATTTTCCTGTCACCACAACCAGAGAAGCGGAACTGTATATTAATTTTCAGGCAGCTGAAAAAATGGAAATTGTTTTTTCAACCGAGCTGGTTGAGATCGGGACCAAAGTTGATTACTAAGCCGAATTCTGATTCCACTTATTCAAGATTCACCCCACAAATACGACGCCTGTACGAATATGATTTGACATGAAGATTGAAACAAAATTCTTCATCATGTTGATATTCCTATCTGCCTTGATGGGAGCGGGGACCATTATTCCAGGATTTATTAAACTGAGAGATCTGGAGAAGACAGAAGCCACAGAATATCTCAAAGATCGAAACAATGCCTTAGCTGCGGACATCGAACGGGCGCGCAGTGTGCTCGAGAAAGCAGGAGTGTTTGAAGTTGAATCCTACAAACAAAACGCGATAGAAGAACTCTCGGCTAAATATACTTCGGAAGAGCCCGATCCCAGGGTAAGCAGTTTTGTGATTGACCTTGAAGACAACATTATTGTCTCATGGTATAGCAAAGACGATATGCCAAGCTCTTCTGAGATTATTGAAATTGCCAAACAGAGACCAGATGGCGAATTGACCTATGCTGGCTTTACTGAGAGCTGGAACGCGGTAAAACAGACCGACGAAGGCTGGCAATGGAAGCTGGTTACCTTCATGTCTGACCAAGAGATGTTTCGGGAGTCATGGAGTTATTTTTGGTTTGTCATCACAGTAGCGATCGCTGTATTGGCTGTGGTACTGCTGATTTATTTCGTTTTAACCGGAAGATTTCGAGATCGCTTTACGGCAACTATCGATAAGATTGATAGATACAACGCCACGGAGATAGAAGAGTTCATAGAGGTCGATGGCACCGATGAGATTGGTGTTTTACAGGAAAGCGTCAACACTATGATTCAAAAGATTGGTGATGAAATAGAAACCCGAAAGGAAACGGAAAAAGCGCTTAAAACTGCGAAAGAAGAGGCAGAGGAAGCAAACAGAGCAAAAAGTCTATTTCTCGCGAACATGAGCCATGAAATCCGGAATCCGTTAAACGCGATTGTTGGCTTCTCGGATGTGTTGGCTAAAACAGAACTAAGCGAGCAACAATCAGAGTTTGCAGAAAACATTTCTCAAGCGGGAAAAGTCTTAAGCGCCACGTTAAGCGACGTACTAGATATATCGAAAATTGAATCTGGCTCCGTTGCTGTAACCAATGAAGCTTTTAGCGTGAGAGATGAAGTAAACGGTTTGATAGCCATGTATTCACTTCAAGCCGATGAAAAAGGGCTTGAAATGCATTGCGAGATAAAAGAGGAAGTTCCAGATCTCGTGCATGGGGACAAAACGCACTTAGCACAAATTCTAAATAATCTTGTGCAAAACGCGATTAAATTCACGACCGAAGGAAGCGTTTCTATTCACGTGGAAATTATCAACGAGTCGGTCGATTTCTGCAGACTCGGTATAACAGTAAGCGATACTGGGATTGGAATTAAAGAAGAAGAACAACGATGGATTTTCGAAACTTTCTCCCAAGCCAAGAGCACCAGACCTTACAGCTTGTCGGGGGTTGGACTGGGGCTTTCCATAGTAAAGAAACTAGTGCAATTATTGGGAGGCAGTATATCTCTGTCCAGCAAACCCAAAGTAGGGTCAAGTTTTCTAGTTGAACTTCCATTCCTCAAGCCTAGTTCAAAAGAGCAACGCCAAAACCCGTTAAAAGAGGATCGTCATGGAGAGTTCTCGAATATTCAGGCGCTGATTGTAGATGACGATGTATTGAATCAGGCTTATATGGGAGAGGTATTAAAATCGAATGGCATCTCTTATGTAAAAGCAGAGAACGGTAAGAAAGCGATTGAAATCATTGAAAGCCAGCATATCGATATCATGCTAATGGATATTCGTATGCCGGTCATGGGTGGCATGGAAACCTTAAAGTTTATAAGACGATATATGGATCCACCGAACAGTAACATTCCAATTATTATCGTTACGGCAAACGTTTTCGCAAAGGATATCAAAGGGTATATAGAAGCGGGCGCGGACGACTGCATTAATAAACCTGCGCGTTCCGAGGAAATTATTGCAACCATCCAAAAAGTGCTCAATAAAGATGAGGCAGACAGTGAGAGCTCGCCCCTTTCAGTTGATGAATCTGCCTCGGAAAAAGAACCAGTCTCAGAGAAAAAGGCAATAGAATTTTAGGCTAGTTTGCTCGATTGACTGATCTAGCGTATATATGTTGGAACTTGATCTGATAGCTAAAGAATCAATGTTCGATAAAATCTGACAATGCCCGTAGAATACTCAAAGCGATCATAAAAAAATGTGTTTTGTTTCTGCGTTGCTAAGATGGAGTTGCAAATTTCAAAGGATGTTGTTGAATAAAATGAAAAGGGTTTTACTACTTGCCCTGATGGGTTTAGTTGCGTCTTGCTCGTCCCTATTAAGTTCTAAGAGTTCGATCTTGCCACATACTGAAACTGTACTTACAACCGGTATGAGAATCACCGCGACAAACCCCAATGGCACAGTCACAATTGAGGCAGATGGAGCAGCGAGCCGCATTATAAGCGGGATCGGCTGGTCTAAGCGCCCAAATTTAATCCCTAGAACTACTCGCTGGAACGGCTCTCTCGGTTTGTATGACCCAGCCCCAAGTAACAGTCTGCACGATCGATTACTTGTTAACGAAGGTAGATTATTTTTCGGGTCCGAATCTGAAGCATCACGCTTCCTCAATCATGGCAGCAACGCACGTGGAAAACCCGTATTTAATAATCAGGGGCTTGTGGTTGCTTACGAAGTCTTACCAATTTCGAGTGGCGCGCCTACTCGTTTTGTGTCCCTATGGCAGATCTACATCAACGGTAAGCGGCCGACTGCTTTGAAAGGTGCAGATGATTCTGCAATCAAAGTTTCTGGAGGAGCGATACTTGATATTGCTACGCCTTTCCCGGCACCCATTGGATATGAGATGGTCTTGGGGGAAGAATAGTATCGCCCGTCGATCAATTGAATTCGCAGCAAAACTCGGACAGCCACTGTTCGACTTTATCGAACCTAGATAGGTAGATTTGTAAGATCAAGTTCCAACTTTTACATCTAACGTTTAATAATTCGTTGGACTAAGTTCCACAAAACGTGCGATAGGGTATTTTACTTT
>CALKKV010000040.1 GCA_937992195.1 uncultured Gammaproteobacteria bacterium
CCTTTGGAAACCAGACTGCATAGTTCTTCCCGGGCAAATGGTAAAAGCATATTGGGGCAGGCGATATTCAAAATAATTCCTTTATGGTTGTCATCTTCCGCTTGAATTTCAAAGATACCAGCCTGAATGATCTCAGCAACAAACATGGCTTGGTCGCCCTGCCTTGCGGTCGTTGTGACTTGCAGTGTGACATCAAATAAATTCTCAGTGCCCTCTATTGTTGTATGGGCAACATCAATATTCATGTCTATATCGGGTTGAGATTGAGTCAGCAGAAAAACTCCCGGAGTACCTGGTGATTCAAAGGACGCGTCTTTGAGATAAATTTTCTTGGGATTAAGAGTTGGCGTGTTGTTTTCGGCCATTGAAGTGGTCTCCGGCGGTTGATAGTTTAGTGATTTATGACTTGGTCAAGGGTAAATTCTCTTTGCCCCAGGCGCTGATGCCACCATCCAAAACGTAGAGATCAGAAAATCCTGCATTCTTTATAGTATTGATCGACTTGACTGCCTGTGCCCCGGTTTGGCAAACCAAGATCAAGGGTTTGCTCTTATGTTTATTGAGTTTCTTTAAATTCTTTTCGAGCGTTTCAAACGGTAAACTGAGGGACTGCGCAATATGCCCAGTTTCAAACTCTTCCGATTTGCGAACATCGACTACGAC
Source organism: uncultured Gammaproteobacteria bacterium (assembly GCA_937992195.1). Lineage (GTDB taxonomy): Bacteria > Pseudomonadota > Gammaproteobacteria > Arenicellales > Poriferihabitantaceae > VYFG01. The sequence continues at coordinate 664 of CALKKV010000040.1, forward strand.
AGCTGACTGCCGGCTTTGCACAATTGGCAGTTGCGATGGAGGTATCTTGGTCGCACCATTCACAGATTGGCCAGCGGGATCGAAAGCCATTAGGAGCAAGATAGCCGCCAGCATGGCGAACAGATACCAATATTGTGAAACGAACTCTAAAAACATGAATCTCTGAACCAGTCGTAATGATGCGGAAAGGACGCGGATTTTACTGCATATCTCGAGGCGATTGTGGCTCGTTTATCGGGTTAAGAGCAGATAAACAGGTAGAATGTCCCTAAAACAAGCTCTGCCTGATTTATACTTGGATGATGGGAAAGAGATTGTTTTGTTGTTTTTTGATGCTCTTTGTTGGCACCGCATTTGGTGCTGGTGAGCTTAGCCGTTCGCGGGCTGAACTAAAGACATTGTCGATTAAGATTGATGACTTGCAGCGCTCACTCAATGCAAATATTGCCAGTGAAAAGTCGGTCACTTCGGCGCTTGATCAATTGGAGTTTGAGCAGTCGCAGTTGCGCAAAGAAATTAAAGCAAAGCAAGCTGAAAAAGGATCGTTGGAATCGGTGCTTCAGATCCTGGAGGTGCAATCGAAAGATCTTTTTGCGCAAAGTGAAAATGCAAAAAGCAAACTCGGCGGGTTGCTTAAAAGCGGTTATATTCTTGGTAAACAAAGCGCTCTTCGTATGTTTGTGAATCAGCAGAATCCGCACACAGCGGCACGCAGATTGACGATGTTTAACTATGTAGTCGAGGCGCGAAATAAACAGTTGCTGCAATTTGCCGCATTGCAGGCGAGTTTGAAGGAGAACAAGGCGACTTCGGAACAAAGACGCATTGAGATGGCGCAGACTATCGCCGCGCTTGATGCAAAGAATGCAAAACTAATGGAGAAAGAAGCATTGCGTTTGAAAGAACGGGACAAGCTGAAACTGGCGATGGCAGATAACTCTAATGCGATATCGGAGTACCGGGAGCGCCAGAAATCCTTGGCACAGCTGATTAAACAGCTCACTAGACCCAAACCCAAACCTAAGCCAAGGCCAAAGCCAGTAAAGACTGAGAAAAGACAGACGCAATCAGCTTCGGGGTCTCAAAGTGCAGCCGACCAAGTTTCTGCCGGCGCAGTTGCAAGCGCTAATGGCGTTTCTCATAGCGCAGCCGAACCATCCAGCGCAAAGTCAGAGACAGCACCACAAAGAACTGCGGAAAAGCAGGTGAATCTTGTTGGTTTTGGTAAAGCTAAAGGACGCTTGCCAAGACCGCTTTCGGCGAAAGTGGCTGTGCGTTTTGGAGACAAAAAGCAAGAAAGTGGATTGCGCTGGGACGGCGTGCTGTTTAATGCTAAGGACAGGCAAGCGGTAAAGGCGATTTATCCCGGACAAGTGGTGTTTTCTGACTGGTTTCGTGGCTATGGCCAGCTAATGGTGCTTGATCATGGAGAGGGCTATATGTCGCTGTATGGGCATAATCAGCAGTTGAAAATGTCGGTAGGGGACCAGGTACAGTCCGGGCAAACGATTGCAACCGCGAGCGATGCCTCTGAAAGGCCACTTCCCGGTCTATATTTCGAAATTAGGCGCAACGGGTCGCCGGATGATCCGTTAAAATGGATCAAATAGTGAAATATCATTAAACTGGCGGTTATAACTTGCGCGCGAATCGCAAGAAACCTATTTCACTTTGCCCAGTCTTAAAGAGAGTATAAACAGGCAACACCAAGCAAATGCTGGCTAGTTAATATCTCAGCATAATACCCGAACAAACAGGAATTAATATGAGTTTTCTTCACTCACCTTTACGCGCATTTTTACTACTAACAGTATTATCAGGCTTATGCTTCTCGCCAGTTTATGCGCAAGACACAGATGCAGAAGAAGACGCGGAATCTTCGTCTGAAGAGGCGGTGGATGTTGAACCGCTGCCGCTTGAAGAATTGCAGGTTTTAGCAGAGGTGTTCGGCACGATAAAAAGTGGCTATGTTGACGAGGTGACAGATGTAAAGCTTTTACGAAATGCGATTAAGGGTATGTTGACTGGCCTTGACCCGCACTCCGCTTTCCTCGAGCCAGAGGCTTTTAAGGAGGTACGGATTTCCACAGAGGGAAAATTTGGCGGCCTTGGAATTGAAGTCACCACAGAGGGTGGCAGAATTCGGATCGTGTCGCCGATAGACGGTTCTCCGGCTGCGGATGCAGATTTGCGAACTGGAGACATTGTGACGCGCATCGACGGTAAGTTAGTTGGAGATGATTTGGCCAAAGCCGTGGACAGCATGCGTGGTGAACCCGGCACAAGAATTGTTTTAACCATATCCAGAAAAGGTGAAAGTGAGCCCCTTGAGGTGCCACTGGTTCGCGCAGTAATTAAGGTTGCCAGCGTCAGAGGGGAGATACTGGAGCCTGGTTACGGATATGCGCGAATTTCCAGTTTTCAAAGTAGCACTGCGAACAACTTGCGCGGACAAATTGAAAAGCTGGTAAGAGAAAATGAGGCAGAATTACAGGGCCTGGTTTTGGATCTAAGGAACAACCCGGGCGGTGTTTTGAATGGTGCGGTACAGGTAAGCGACCTGTTTTTGGAGGATGGCGTGATCGTTTCGACTCGCGGCCGCGGTAATAAGGAAGTATCAAACGAGTCAGCCAAGCCAGGAGATGTGCTCAAGAAGTCGCCACTGGTGGTGCTTGTGAACGGTGGATCGGCGTCAGCATCTGAGATTGTTGCGGGGGCGTTGCAGGATCACAAACGCGCGATAATCATGGGTACAAAAACATTTGGCAAAGGTTCGGTTCAAACTGTTATTCCAATGAACAACGGCAGTGCGTTAAAACTGACGACTTCTCGTTACTATACGCCTCTTGATCGTTCGATCCAGGCGCGCGGAATTTCTCCGGATATCGTGGTTAGTCAAACCCAAGTAGCTGAAGGTCAGTCTAATCGTGGTGTTCGCGAAACTGATCTCCAGGGCCATCTGCCAAATGGTCAGCCCAGTATTGAAGAAAATTCTGACTCCGAAACAGCCCCTGTGGTGATTGAGGAAAAAGATGTTGCGGCGAGTGATGAATCTGCTTCCGAGTTATTGATGGCTGATTTCCAGGTGCGAGAAGCACTGAATTTGCTCAAAGGAATGAGCCTGGTGAAGAGCAATTTAGCGAATAAATAAACGGTGTAGAAAAGTTTTTCTGTGGAGAAAGCCGGCTCAAGGGTCGGCCTTTTTTATTGCTTTGCGTTCCTTCCTTTCTTTTTTTCTCAACTGATGAATAGCGCGCCGTTTGCGCACCCAGACGATAATGCTGAGATATCCCCTCCTAGCCCAGGGAAAGTCGAAGGACAAAACCAGTAGGCCAAGCGGGATCATCCAAAGACCCAGGATGGGCAAAATCCACAGTACCCCGCCTATTAGTAGCAGAACGCCTAGGGTTATCCGGACTGGCCGGGACATTGTCCGCAGTCTGGCGGCCATGCGCGTTAATTTGTGGTGTAACAGTGGGTATTCTCCTGATAAGTGGATAGGCTATTATCCTCGAGTCAAACAATGTCGCTTAGACGGGGAAATAAGACCGTAGCTTTTGCGATAATGGAGGCAAGAACATTAGAGTTGCGCATTGCAGCTATCAACGAAAAGTCGTTAATCTACATGCACCTGAAGTTTACTAAAATGCAGTCCCTAGGCAATGATTTTGTTGTTCTGGATGGCGTCAATAACTCGATATCTATGACACCTGCTATCGCCAAATACTTGGCTGACCGTCATTTTGGCATTGGTTGTGATCAGATTTTGATGGCAGAGACTGACGAGCAGTCTGATTTTCGCTTCCGTATTTTTAATCAAGATGGCTCTGAAGTCGAACAGTGCGGAAATGGCGCTCGGTGTTTCGCCATTTTTTTGAGGGATAGCGGTCTTACAGATAAGCGCACGATAAAAGTACAAACGATCAACACTTTTATGGAGTTGGATATTCTGGATACGGGGAATGTAAAAGTTAACATGGGCGTGCCGGAAATGAACCCAAAGAACATCCCTTTTGCGGCAGAGTCTGAAGCGGCTGAATACACCATAGATGTGGCTGGACAAGCTTTGGATATCTCGGCAGTTTCCATGGGTAATCCGCATTCCGTTTGTATCGTCGATGATATTGATACTGCCCCGGTTTTGTCCCTTGGGGCGGCCTTAGAGCAACACGATAGGTTTCCTGCGAGGGTCAACGCAGGGTTTATGCAAGTTGTCTCACGGCATCAGATTAGATTGCGAGTGTTTGAACGTGGAGTTGGGGAAACGTTGGGGTGTGGCAGTGGTGCTTGCGCTGCGGTCGTGGCAGGTATCTTGAGAGATCACCTGGATTCTACAGTTACCGTTAGTTTGCCTGGCGGTGATGCGCTTGTGGAGTGGCAAGGTCCCGGTCATCCGGTATTTCTATCAGGCCCCGCGAATCATGTTTTCTCCGGGCAAATAGAAATTGCCAATCATTCCCTCCCTCAATGCACGGCTGCTTAAGTCTTGCAATGTTGAAACGTTAATCAAAAATAAATATGTTAAAGCCAGAAGATATTGCCGCGTACCTCGAGAAAAACCCAGCTTTTTTTGACCAACACCAGGAGCTGTTAGCCAATCTACAATTGTCTGCAGAAGAAGCGCCGTTTCATCAACGCCAAGTTGAAGTGCTTCGAGACCGTCACAATGCTGAACAGGCAAAATATGAGCTTGTTTTGGACTCCGCGAGAGAGAATCAATCTATTGAGCAACAGCTCCATGCGCTTGCGCAATTGCTATTAGGACATTCTGTACATTCTGTTTATAAAGTGAGTCAAGCGGTAGAGGAGCATTTTAATTTACCCTATGTGACGGTATTGCAGGCTTCCGATGCAGGGAGGTCAGCTGAAGAGGACGAGCAATTTGAGTTGCTGATTCAGCGAGTTATGCACGGCAACAGTATTTGTGATGATCGTGTTTCTTCAGCGTTACTGGAGTGGATGTTTCACGATAGCGAAATTGCGTCATGTGCCTTTGTGCCTTTGTTAAGTCATGACCAAAAAGGGGTGCTGGTTTTAGGAGACACCAACAAAGAGCGTTTTCAACCCGGAATGGGGAGCGTCTACCTTGATCGTATTGGTGAGTTGGTTTCTGCCTATTTAAAAGGTTGCCCTTGAGCGCGGAGCTTCAATGAACCTGACCTCATCTCTTGATCAGTATATCGATTATCTGGTTAGAGAGAGAGGACTATCAGAACACACTATTGCGGCCTATCGTCGCGATCTCAGTCACCTTTATCGATTTCTTAAAGAGCGCAAAATCGTAGAGTGGAATGCGGTATCGATTGCACTAGCAAAGCAATTTCCTGCGCTGTTGCATCGTCGCGGAATGGCGGCTAGCAGTATTCAAAGAACGTTATCGGCAGCGCGATCATTTTTTCGATTCTTAGTGAGTGTTAATGTTGCGCACAATAATCCTTTTGAAGCCGTTCAAGCGCCAAGAGCAGCGAAGAAACTGCCGTCAACCCTAAGCGTTGATGAAATTAATGGTTTGCTGGACAAGCATGATGGCTCTGCTCTGTCTTTGCGAGATCGCGCAATGCTTGAATTATTTTATTCTTCAGGGTTGAGGTTGTCGGAGCTCGCGGCATTAGAAGTCGACGAAATAGATATGACTGCTGGTCAAACCCGTGTCGTCGGTAAAGGTGACAAAGAACGAATCGTCCCTGTGGGCAGAAAGGCAGTGAAGGCAATTAAAGAATGGATCGCGGTCAGGGGTGAGTTAGCCGAGCTGGAAGAGACTGCGCTGTTTGTGAATCAAAAAGGCAAACGATTGAGCACCCGTGGAATTCAATACCGCATGCAGAACTGGGCCCAAAAAAATGGGTTAGGACGGCACCTGCATCCCCATATGTTGCGTCACTCTTTCGCCAGTCATATTTTAGAGTCCAGTGGAAATCTGCGCGCTGTGCAAGAAATGTTGGGGCATTCAGATATCAGTACGACCCAGATTTATACGCATCTGGATTTTCAGCATCTCGCTAAAGTCTACGATCAAGCCCATCCGAGAGCAAAAAAAAATCCCAAGGACGAATAGACAGATTGCTTAGAGTTGAGAGCGGTGCGGAATAAATGCACACCGCACGAGTATTAAACTTCCTGCGCTAGTTTGGTCTTTTTGTACTCTCTAAATCGTTCGATGGATTCCAGAATCTCTGTTTTGGCTTTATCGACATCTGCCCAGCCTTTGATACGCACCCACTTGCCGCGCTCCAGATCTTTATAGTGCTCAAAAAAGTGGGAGATTTGCTCAAGGGTTTCTCGGTTGAGATCACGAAACGACTGTACCTCGCGATAAATCCCGGTCAGCTTGTCTATTGGGACTGCCAGCAATTTGGCATCATCACCCGCCTCGTCTTCCATTTCCAATATTCCAATTGGTCTGCAGCGAATCACAGAGCCAGAAATAAGCGGCCTTGGCGTGAGGACCAACACATCGGCCGGGTCTCCGTCATCGCTCAAGGTCTCTGGGATATAGCCGTAGTTACAGGGATAACGCATGGCTGTTGAGAGGAATCGATCAACAAACATGGCTCCAGTCTCTTTATCAACCTCGTATTTGACGGGCTCACCATGGGTGGGGATTTCTACGACGACGTTAATATCGTCAGGCACGGATTGTCCGGGCCCTACTCGATCTAGAATCATAATGCGGGGAAAAAGGCGCGATTATACGTATGAATGCCGCTGATCATAGTCCCCAATAGTGAAACTTGCTGGATAAATAGAAGTAAGCCGCGATTAGAACTTTCTGCTGATTGATCTGTGAGAGCTTCGCCGTTATATTGTGCGCGTTATTTTCATACGCTAATTCGGGGAACGCTGGACTTTCATCAACGATGATACGGGCAGGGGAGTTCTGTGCCAGAAGTGAGGCATCGTCTTGACGCGGTCGTGGGTTCCCAACCACAGACACACTATTCGGAGTAATTTGCAATGTCGCTGAACGCACTGATCCCAATGATTTTCGGGATTGCCGGGCTATTTGTAGCCTGGAAGGTATATAACATGATCCTGCAGCAGCCTGCAGGGGAAGGCAAAGTGGTCGAAATCTCAGACCAGATTCACAAAGGTGCAATGGTTTTTATGCGCACCGAGTATTCCTATCTGGCAGTGTTTGTCGGCGTGGTTGCCTTACTTCTGTTGATTTCTGATTTGGGTTTTGCCACCATGTTCTCGTTTCTTGTTGGTGCAGCTTGTTCTGCGACAGCAGGATATATCGGCATGTATGCGGCAACCCATGCGAATGTACGCACCACCACTGCGGCCAAAGATTCCGGCGCATCGGGAGCGCTTACAGTTGCTTTCTATGGCGGTTCGGTGATGGGTTTGACTGTCGCTGCGATGGGTCTCCTTGGGGTCGGTCTTTTATATTTGATTTTCGGCGGCGATCCAGAAAGTGCCCATGTAATCCACGGCTTTGGTATGGGTGCATCCTCGGTGGCGCTGTTTTCCCGTGTTGGTGGCGGTATCTTTACCAAGAGTGCGGACGTTGGCGCTGACCTGGTTGGTAAGGTTGAAGCGGGTATTCCTGAGGACGATCCAAGAAACCCTGGCGTGATTGCGGACAACGTTGGTGATAACGTGGGTGATGTTGCGGGAATGGGTTCGGATATTTTCGAATCCTACTGCGGTGCCATGATTGCCTCGATCGCGATTGCTTCAACATTGACTGTTGCTGATTTCGAGGTTCTCGGGGCGCAGTCAACTTTGATGTTTACGCCTCTGGCGCTGGCTTCACTGGGAATCTTATGCTCCATCGCGGGTATTTATCTGGTTAAGATAAATGCGGGTAAAGCACCGGAATTAGCGCTAAGAATTGGCACCATTGGCGCTACCGTTGTGTTTATGGTGCTAGCCCTTCTGCTGCTGCTAATGATGGGAGTCAGCATGGGTGTCTACGGTGCAGTGGTTGTAGGTGCGGTCGGAGGTATTCTTATTGGATTGATTACTGAGTACTACACGGGCGGCAAACCGGTGCGAGATATCGCCAAGAGCGGTGAAACAGGCCCTGCTACGGTAATGATTAGTGGACTGGCCGTAGGGATGGAGTCGGTAGTTGTGCCGCTTTTGATTATTGCCGCTATTATTCTTTCTGCCAGCAGCATGGCGGGACTTTATGGGGTCGGTATCGCTGCGGTTGGCATGCTGGCAACTGTGGGTATCACGATGGCGATAGACGCTTATGGTCCAGTTGCTGACAACGCGGGTGGTATTGCTGAAATGGCGGGTCTTGGGGAAGAAGTGCGTGAAATCACCGATTCTTTGGACGAACTGGGAAACACCACCGCTGCGATTGGCAAAGGTTTTGCCATAGGTGCTGCGGCGCTGGCAGCACTCGCGATCATCTCCGCATTTATCGCAGAGGTGACCTCAAACCATCCTGACTTTATTCTGCGAATAGATAATCCAAAGGTTTTGGCAGGCATCTTCCTTGGCGGTGTATTCCCGTTTCTGGTTTCCAGTATCACCATGAAAGCTGTCGGTGCGGCCGCATTTGACATGATTCATGAGATCCGACGCCAGTTCCGTGAAATTCCGGGATTGATGGAGGGCACCGCGCAACCCGACTCTGCTCGATGCGTTGATATTGCGACCAAAGCCGCTCTTCGTCGAATGATTCTGCCAGGTGTTTTAGCAGTTGGTGCACCGGTTCTTGTGGGCTTTGCTCTTGGCGCTACGGCCCTCGGCGGAATGCTGGCTGGTGCGCTTCTGGGCTGCGTACTGATGGCGCTGATGATGGCCAATGCTGGTGGCGCTTGGGACAACGCGAAGAAGTATGTTGAGAAAGGAAACCTTGGCGGCAAAGGATCAGATGTTCACGCTGCTGCAGTGGTCGGTGATACTGTGGGTGATCCGTTTAAAGATACTTCTGGCCCATCAATGAACATCTTGATCAACGTTATGGCGATTGTGAGCTTGGTTATCGCGCCATTACTTTCGATCTAAAGAGATTTGGTTATGGCCGGAGTTTTCGGCCAGTGAATGTAAAAAAGCCGCACTGTTTTGTGCGGCTTTTTTTATAGTTTTCCTCTTTTACGCTGGCGGCTGGCGAGGAGTCTGATTTAAGAGAGCTTAAAATCTTCCTTTAGCTTTTTATTCACTAGCTTCTTTTTTAAAGTCACGTAATCCGGCATACCGTTTTTATATGGCGGATAGTCTTCGCCTTTAATCAGTGGTTCAAGATAGGTGCGGCAGCGTTTGGTAATGCCAAAACCGTCTTTGGTGATATAGTTTCTCGGCATCATCTTTTCTACATTTGCCACGCGGCTTAGATTGGCCGAGCCGATTTTCCACTTGTAGGGCGAGCTGCTAATTCGCTTGATTGTTGGCATAACTGAATTCTTGCCAGCAATTGCCATCTCGACTGCCGCTTTACCCAATGCATACGCTTGTTCGACGTCGCTTTGCGAAGCAATATGTCTGGCAGCGCGTTGCATATAGTCAGCTACCGCCCAATGAAATTTGTAGCCGAGGTCTTGTTTCACCATATTGGCGATCACTGGGGCTACGCCACCCAACTGTGCGTGACCGAATGCATCGACTAATCCCTGATCGGCCAAGAACTTACCGCTTCGGTCGCGTACGCCCTCGGAAACTACAATAGACACATAGCCGTATTGTTTTACTTTTCGTTTGACCTCGGCCATAAATTTCGCCTTGCTAAAGGTAATTTCCGGGAACAGGATAATAATCGGCAGATCATTTTCAACGTCAGCAGCCAGTCCGCCCGCAGCAGCAATCCAGCCAGCATGGCGACCCATGACTTCAAGCACAAACACTTTTGTTGAAGTTTTGCACATCGAAGCAACGTCAAAACTGGCCTCTCGTGTTGAAACCGCAATATATTTCGCCACTGAACCAAAGCCGGGGCAGTTATCAGTGATCGGTAAGTCATTGTCCACGGTTTTTGGAATGTGAATTGCCTGAATTGGAAATTTCATTTCTTTTGAAAGCTGAGAAATTTTTAGGCAGGTGTCAGCGGAATCACCGCCGCCGTTATAGAAGAAATAGCCAATATTGTGTGCACTGAATACAGAGATCAAACGTTCGTATTCGCGACGATTTTCCTCCAGGCTTTTCAATTTATAGCGGCAAGAACCAAAGGCGCCAGAAGGTGTGTGGCGCAGGCGGCGAATATCGCGCACTGATTCTTTGCTGGTGTCGATCAGTTCCTCGGTTAAGGCGCCAATGATGCCGTTATTGCCGGCATAGACCTTGCCGATGTGGTTTTTATTCTTTCTTGCAGTTTCTATGACTCCTGCTGCGGAGGCATTTATCACAGCAGTAACCCCGCCGGATTGTGCATAAAACGCGTTTTTAGATTTATTGTTCATTATTTATTAGTTCAGTGATTCGGGATCCATGTCGGGTTGCTCCGCTAGTCTTTGCTTTTCATGCTCGGCTTGCACTTCCAGTACCGCGGAAACACACTGAGCAAGCGCGTTGTATTCATCTACACCGGTATCGAATTGTTCATGGGGTGTATAGAAAAACTGCGCTCGAAAGCCAAACATACCTGTTTTTACTATGATGAAGTTTGCGCCTCGGGCATGCCAAAAAACTGTGGGAAATTCTCGCACCTCATCTTCTCCTTCCAGAGTTAGATCGCTATCCGCGAGATGAATTTCGATATCTTTTTGATATCTTTGAACTAAAAGTTCTCGAATCGTCGTTATTTCAGTATCGGTAAAATCTAACATCATGGCGGTTGGAACCCGGTTTTCAGCGCCGGCGTATTCTACACAATGACCTGGCTTCCGGGCATAAGAATGACAGGGCGATTGCTTGAAATTTTCACCTAAACACGGTAGATTCCGCTCCCCTTTTGAATGACTCGGTACTTCGTCATGAAGCGCACTTTCCAGCCAAGCAACCTGAAACGCAAGCGAACCCATGGTTTCCGCGCTCGAATGAGCACACGCGGCGGCAGAGCAGTTATCAACGCTCGTCGTGCTAAAGGTCGAGCGCGTTTAAGCGCCTGAATTTAAAACGAATTTCGTTATCCAGGTAGATCGCTGACTGGCGAATTTACAGAGATATAAGCGAAACTCAGTTATGGCCCAGTACGGGCGACAAAATCGTATTCTCACAGGCAGCCACTATAAGGCTGTCTTTAATAACCGGCTACGTTTTCACAGCCGGTTTTTTAGTTTTCACTTGCTGCCCAACGATGCCTCCCATTCTCGGTTGGGTATTGCTGTATCAAAGAAAGTGAGCAAATTAGCGGTGGAAAGAAATCGCATTAAGCGTCAGATTCGGGATTCTTTTCGGTATTATTTGGCGGCAGAATCGGTACAGACCCATGGCACGGACTTTGTTTTAGTGGCGAAAGCTTCAGTCCAAGGGGCTGACAATCATGAAATTCGGTCAGATTTAGATGAAAACTGGGAAAAGGCGCTGAAATATGCAAAACAGACTTCGCAACCCTCTAGAAGGCGCGGTCGTGATAAAAAACCAGACGTTAAAGTGCAGGCGTAGAACATGATCAGACGCGCTGTTGTCTCGCTCATTCATGGTTACAAGCGATTAGTCAGCCCATTTCTTGGTCAAAACTGTCGTTTTCATCCAAGCTGTGCCAACTATTGTGCCGAAGCCGTCGAAAAACATGGTGTCTTGAAGGGTTTTTTTCTCGGAATTAAACGCATATTTAAGTGCCAACCATGGCATGGAGGAGGGTATGATCCGGTGCCGGAAAAATTCCGGTTTATTGGGTCGGACCTTGCAGTGGATCGAGAGCCTGATTAGACCAGTTGCTGAGTATAAAAAGCGACTTCTGGAAATAAAGAGACTGCTGGGAAAATATTCCGAGCAACAAGAAATATAGATTAACTAAGTAAAATTAGATGGATTTCAGACGCATTATTCTGTTCGGAGCCCTCGGGCTTGTGCTTGCCATGATTTGGCAGTCTTGGGTGCAGTTCCAGATTGATCATGACCCAACCAATCCTGCATCACCCGCGGCGCAACAGGCGGCGGCAAATTCATCTGGTGTAGATGATGTTCCGGACGCTCCAGCCATCACCACATCCGATGTGCCCCAGGCGACAAGCGTGATTGAAGGCGGCGCATCTGTAGATGATACAAGCAGTAGTCAAGGTCAGATTATCAATGTAAAGACTGATTTCGTAAATGCGTCGATCTCCACTAAAGGGGGTGACATTGTATTTCTGGAATTGATCAAGCACCCAATCAGCGTAGAGCAACCCGACCAGGGTATTGAGTTACTGCACAAAGACACTTCAGGTCTCAATATCGTCCAGAGCGGGCTAATCGGTACCGATCGCGAGTATCCTAACCACAGCATCGAGTTCACCAGCAGTCAAACCGAAGTTGAACTCGATGGCGAAGGTAAGGCAGAAGTCATACTGAACTGGACTGCACCGGATGGTGTGAGCTATCAAAAGGTGTATACCTTTAGGGAAAGTAGCTACCACGTTGACGTTGAATTTCGCGTGGACAATAACATCGAAAGTAACTGGACGGGCTTTTTCTACGGTCAACTTAAGCAGACAGCCGTTGTCCAGGAAGGGTCGATGGGCTTTCTCGGCAGACTACCGAGCTATAGTGGCGCGGCAATCTACACTGCAGAAGATAAGTACGACAAGATAGACTATTCAGACATCAGTGATGGACCGCTAAATTTATCGACAACGGAAGGTTGGGTTGCGATGTTGCAGCACTATTTTGTGACAGCATGGTTGCCAGAGGGGTCGAGTGGTTATCAGCTGTATTCTGGGGTCAGTCGTAATGAACTCGCGCCAGAATATCGCATTGGGTTTAAACATACTGAGCCGGTGTCGATTGCAGCAGGGCAGTCCGGAACAATCAATAGCTCGTTATTTGTTGGTCCTAAAGAGCAAAAAAGATTGAATGCTTTGGGCGTGCCTGGAATTGAGCTCACTGTTGACTATGGTTTTCTGACCCCCGTTGCTGATCCGTTGTTTTGGCTACTAACCAAGATTCATGGATTTGTAGGTAACTGGGGATGGGCGATTATTTTGTTGACAGTTCTGGTTAAGGCAGTGTTCCTGCCTTTGTCTGCTGCAAGCTATAAGTCCATGGCAAAGATGAAGAAACTACAGCCTCGACTCACCACGCTCAAAGAGCGGTATGGCGACGATAAGCAAAAGTTTCAGCAGGAAATGATGAAGCTTTATAAGACAGAGAAAGTGAATCCTGCAGGTGGTTGCTTACCTATTCTGGTTCAGATACCGGTTTTTATCGCTTTGTACTGGGTGCTTCTTGAAAGTGTTGAGTTGCGCCAAGCTGACTTTATGCTGTGGTTGAACGACCTTTCATTGCCTGATCCTTATTACGTGTTGCCACTTATCATGGGCGCTTCGATGCTGGCACAACAGCTGCTAAACCCTGCTCCGCTCGACCCACTGCAAAAGAAGATCATGACGGCGCTACCGGTAGTATTTACCGTATTTTTCCTTTGGTTCCCTGCGGGACTGGTTCTTTATTGGGTGGTGAATAACCTGTTATCCATTGCACAGCAATACTTCATCACAAAGAAGTATCAGAACGCCTGATTCGCGAGATTCTGATACCCCCGACAGCAACAGCAACGAAACCATCGTTGCTGTTGCAACCCCGAATGGCCGCGGTGGTATCTGCGTTGTTCGGATATCTGGTCCAGATGCAGCAAAAATTGGAAAAGAGCTGGCTGGCAAACTTCCAGCGCCTCGAATATCTGCACTCAGTCATTTCGCCGATGCGAATGGTCAGGTTCTTGATCAGGGTTTAATTCTCTACTTCCAAAGCCCGCATAGTTACACCGGCGAAGATGTGGTAGAGCTGCAGGGTCACGGCAGCCCGGTGGTAGCGACGATGCTGCTGCGACGATGTATAGAACTTGGTGCACGCATGGCGCGTCCCGGAGAGTTTAGCGAAAGGGCTTTTCTATCTGGTCAGCTGGATCTCGCGCAGGCTGAAGCGGTTGCGGATCTTATCGAATCGAGCACTGAATCCGCTGCGCGCTCTGCCCTCAGCTCACTACGCGGAGATTTTTCTCTTCAGGTGAATAAACTGGTTGAGCAGGTCACGCATTTGCGCATCTATGTGGAAGCGGCAATTGACTTCCCTGATGAGGAGATTGATTTTCTTGCCGATGTGGAAGTGACGAAACAGCTGTCCGACCTCAAGCAGGAATTTACTTCGCTGCGCGCGTCCATGCGAAGAGGCAAGCTGCTTAGAGATGGACTAAAGGTGGTGTTGGTTGGCGCGCCAAATGCCGGCAAGTCCAGTTTAATGAATCAGTTGGGGAGAGAACAAAGGGCGATTGTCAGCGATATCCCGGGAACCACCCGCGATACCCTGGAACAGCATATAGAGATTGATGGTTTGCCGGTGATCGTTATAGATACAGCGGGGATTCGGGATAGCCAGGATGAGGTTGAAGCCGAAGGTGTAAGACGTGCTATCAGCGCCAAGCAAGAGGCAGATCTTGTCATATTTGTTTTAGATAGTAGTACCGATAATGCATCTTTAGCTATAAATGAGGCAATGGAGCAGTTGGATCCCAGGCAAGAAAGCCTGACTATTTACAATAAAATTGATTTAAATCAGAACTTCGGTGTGAAAAGAGAAGGGGATAAAGTTTTTCTCTCTGCTTTAACCGGTGACGGAATACCGCTGTTACTCAACGCAATTCGTGAGAAAGCAGGGTTCTATGACTCTGATCGTAGTGAGTTTATTGCAAGGCAGCGCCATATTGACGCGCTGGATCGCGCGCAAGAGCATGTTTGGCAAGGCGTGGAACAGCTCGAAACTTATCAGGCCGGGGAGCTATTAGCAGAAGAACTAAAGCTTGCTCAACACGCGCTCGGAGAGATAACCGGTGCAGTGAGCAGTGATGACTTGCTTGGCCTAATTTTTGGCTCATTTTGTATCGGAAAATAAAACAAGTTTCTGATTAACTGTACCCATTTTAGTATTCGGTATAGGATTCTCTCCTGAAAGCTTCGGATTGTAGCTACCGCCGACGCTCTCTATAATAAGTGTTATCGTAAAGATATCTGAGCCCTCAGATTGTTATGAGGGTCTAGGTCGTTCCCGGTTTTTGCTAACTCGACAGGTGAACCCGGGCGACCATTTCGAAACAGGGTTAGAAATGGCAAAAAAAGAACCAAAAAACACCGATTACACCCGCAATGTACTGATTCAAATCGCCTTGGTTTTGGCAGCTTTGGTCGGCGTGATTGTTTGGCAATGGCCGGTATTCAGAGAGATCTATATTGACAATCAGGTCAACGCGGTTGGCTGGGCGATAAACGGCGCGATACTATTTCTGTTCCTCACCGGTCTTGCGCAACTGGTTATTCGATTTTCTGAATATCGGTATCAGGAAAATGCGTTAAACCGGTTTTTGACCAATATTCGTCAGGATGACGACCCTTTGGAGAGCATAGAGCAGAGATGCATGATTGCAGAGCGCTATGTAACGTTGGCGCAGCTCAATCGCAGACGCGCCAAAATTAACCACAGCGCACTTGCCGCCACGCTTCATGCCGAAGAGTCGAGTCGCAATAGCTATCTTAAATTTGTGCAAAGTGTTTTGGTTCTGACTGGTGTCTTCGGAACCATTGTTGCGTTATCTATTTCCCTGCTTGGTGCATCAGATTTTATTCAAGGTAGCGGCAATACTGAGGGCATGCGGACAATGATATATGGTATGTCCACTGCGCTTTCGACAACAATGTCTGCAATTATTGCCTATCTTATTTTTGGATATTTTTATATCAAGCTTACCGATACGCAGACTTATTTGATTAGTCGGGTTGAAGAGGTCACATCGACCACGCTATTGCCCCACCTGCAGTCGGTACAGGATAAGGTGACAATGGATTATTCAGAGAGTATTCGTGGTGCCACTGAACTGATGCAGCGATTCGACCAATCGCAGAGAATATACGCAGAGTCGGCGCAGAATCTTCAACAAACTATGGCGAGATTTCAAGAGTCTTATCGCCCCGAGCTGTCTGATATCAATGTTGAAACCGGGCGCCAGATGCTGGAACAGCTGCAGGTGATCACGCAGATGCAGCAAGAAACCGCGGTGAGAAGTGAGGAGTCTATGAAGGAAGTGATTCACTTACTGCAGGAAGGATTCCGTTTGCAGGATAAGTAATTCCTTAACTGAACCTAAGAGCTGAATATGACCGGGCGCACTATGATTTCTCTTATCCCCAGAAACGATGTCTGAACCAGGATTTATCGACCTTAGAATAGGTCATGGAGTCCGTGGCACTGCGGAGGACAGCGTTTGGCCGTCGTTTACCGACATTATGACCGTTGTGGTGATGATTTTTTTGATGGCGCTGGTGGTCATCATGGTGCGCAACAATGATTTGAATCAAAAGCTGGTGGATTCTATCGGTGTTAACGATGCGATTGTGCGAACCAATGTAAGTCTTAGCAGCCAGATTAATTCTCTGACCGAAAATTTGAATTTAACCCAAGCTGAAAAAGATGAGCTGGGAGAGAAACTACTTAGCACTATTGCTAGAAACAATACTCTGGTAGAGACCAAGGCATCTCTTGAAGCATCTATTTCAGAGTTAGAAGTTTTAAAAGCGAGTCTAACTGATGAGAACCTTGCGCTTCTTGCTGAAAAGAACCGTTTGACACAGGCAAATAGTCTGCTTGCGAATGAGAGAGATACACTCAGTGCTGACAAAAGTGATTTGCAGCAAGAGAATGAATCGTTAATTTCCCAAAGTCTGGCGCTTAGTAAAGATCGAGACAGGTTAGCTGGAGAGAATGTACAGCTGAAAGAGGAGAATAAAGTTCTCGACCAACAGCGTGAAGAGCTGGTTGTAACCAGGGATAATCTCGATGAGGATAAAGTGGCTCTGCAGTCGGAAGTACAATCGCTTCTTGAGAGAGAGCAGCTTCTCTCAACGCAACTTTCAGCGATAGAAAGGCAGTTTAGTCAGCTGCAGCTGGATTCAGGGGGAGAGATCGACGCGCTAAGTACCCGCAACCTTGATCTTACTGGTCAGCTTGACCAGGTTAACTTGCGATTGGCGCAGCTAAAGCTTGAGTTAGACAAACAATCTCTTGCACAACGGAATCTGACGCAAGAGTTGGCTAAGAAGGAAGAGGAATATACAGCGCTTCAGGCGAGTGAAAAGACGATTCTTGAGCAGCGTCAGGAGTTGGCGGAGCAGCTGGCGTTAAAGGAGCAAGAATACCTGGCTTTGAAAAATAATGAACAATCAACGCTTCAGCGCTTTAGCGAGGCAAGCTTGCAAATCGAGGAACTGGCCGAACGAATACGTGAGCGTGATCGGCAAATTTCTGAGTTGCGGAAAATCACTACCCAAGGAAGTTTGCGGTACACAACCCTGCAGGAAGAGTATGAATCACTGGAAGAGAAATACAGAAGCCTGGTAAGAGCGGCGCGAAGTCCAGCGGGTAAATACATAGCGACAGTAGTTTTTACCCGTAACTTAAGCGGTAGTTATGAGTATCGGTTTGCTGAGCCAGGCACCAGTCGTGAATTAATTTCCAGAGAAGATTTGGGTGCTCGCCTTCAGGCGCTAAAAGAACAGCACGGTCGTAACCTGTATACCAAAGTGGTGATTCCAGAAGATAGCGATCTCTCTCATGATGAAGCGTGGCGCTTTACTCAAGAGATTCTTAATCGATACGACTACTACTACCAGCCGGTGGAACAATAAACCAGTAAAGTCTGAGCATAATAACCTTTGATTTCAGGTGTTATAATGACTCTATGGATTTTGAACAAACATATGACGTCATTGTTATCGGTGGAGGCCATGCTGGTGTAGAAGCTGCACTGGCATCAGCGCGGGTCGGTGCGAGCACGCTTCTCGTTACCCACAATATTGAAACGATAGGACAGATGTCCTGCAATCCGGCGATTGGCGGTATTGGTAAAGGACATATTGTTAAAGAAATCGATGCCCTTGGTGGCGTCATGGCACAAGCAATCGATCAGGCCGGCATTCACTTTCGTATTCTCAATGCACGTAAAGGACCGGCGGTACAGGCGACCCGTGCCCAGGCGGACAGGGCGCTATATAAAATTGCGATTCGTCGCGCTGTAGAGCACCAGCCCAATCTGACTTTGTTTCAGCAGTCGGTCGATGATCTGATTATCGAAAATGAGAGGGTAGTTGGCGTCATAACACAGCTCGGTCTGCGGTTCTTGTCTAAAGCGGTGGTGCTGACTACAGGTACGTTCTTAAACGGAAAAATGCATGTCGGACTGGATAATGCGAAAGGGGGTAGAGCAGGTGATCCTCCCTCCATTGCCCTCGCGGATCGTTTGCGAGAACTGCCGCTCGAAGTTGATCGATTGAAAACCGGTACGCCACCGCGAATTGATGGTAAGTCCATCAATTACGCCGAATTGGAGAGTCAGCCGGGCGATACACCAGTTCCTGTTTTTTCTTACCTTGGAGATGCTTCTCAGCATCCTGAGCAGGTGCACTGTCATATTACCCATACCAACCAAAATACCCACGACTTAATCGCTGAAGCACTGGATCGTTCGCCGTTGTATGGTGGCGTGATTGAGGGCGTGGGGCCAAGATATTGTCCATCAATCGAGGACAAAGTGGTGAGATTTGCAGACCGCAACAGTCATCAAATCTTTATTGAGCCGGAAGGTTTGAATACCACTGAAATTTATCCAAACGGCATTTCTACTAGCCTGCCTTATGATGTTCAGATCGCGTTGGTGAGAACGATCAAAGGCTTCGAGAACGCCAACATTACACGACCTGGATATGCCATTGAATATGATTTCTTTGATCCGAGAGGATTGAAACATAGTCTTGAAACCAAGTGTATCGGTGGACTGTTTTTTGCAGGTCAGATTAACGGCACCACCGGTTATGAAGAAGCTGGAGGGCAGGGTTTGATTGCTGGTCTCAACGCTGCCCGTCAGGTGCAAGGGCGGGATTCGTGGTCCCCTGCGAGAAACCAGGCATATATCGGTGTGATGATTGATGACCTCGTTACCATGGGCACAGCGGAACCTTATCGAATGTTCACTTCGAGGGCGGAATATCGATTGCAGTTGCGCGAGGACAATGCCGACCTGCGATTGACTGATATAGGAAAGCGTTTTGGTCTGGTGGACGATGTGCGTTACCAACGGTTTGACACCAAAAGGAATGCGGTAGAAAAAGAGAAGCAACGTTTTCGCTCAACCTGGGTGCGCCCTGACCAACCGACATCCGCCAATGTTGAAAAAGCTCTTGGCCAGCCTTTGGCCCGGGAAGCCAATTTACTAGACCTACTTAAACGCCCTGAGATCGGCTATCAAACCCTTGCTGTCGCTGCAGAATTGACCGAGCCATTGACGGATTTAGACTGGATAAGACAGCTTGAAATCCAGGCGCGTTATCAAGGCTATATTGAACGCCAAATCGGCGAGGTGGAACGGTTAAAGAAACAGGAAGACACCACGATACCCGAAACAATCGATTATGAAAACGTTCGAGGGTTATCTGCGGAGGTTCGACAAAAGCTCACGGAGACAAACCCCGAAACTATCGGGCAGGCGAGCCGTATTCCAGGTATAACACCTGCTGCGGTTTCTTTACTATTAGTGCACCTTAAACGGCATCAGCGTGCTGCCTAAGGCGCCTTGCGATGTACTGCTGTAGCGAGTTATTTTCTGTTTCCCTGCACAATCCGATCAAGAATCATTGAGCAAAACAATATGGCAAAACCTGCCAGTATTCCTTGACCAACATTGGCGTATTGCAGCGCTTCTAGTACGTCTTCACCCAACCCTTTAGCGCCGATTAATGAGGCCACTACAACCATCGCCAGGCTCAGCATGATTGTTTGATTTATGCCCGCGCGAATGGATGGCCCAGCAAGCGGCAAGTCTACTTTCGATAAAAGATAAAACTTGCTGGCACCGAAAGAAATTGCGGCTTCTCTGACATGCTCGGGAACACCCCTTAGTCCTAAAACGGTAAGTCGCACTACAGGTGTGCCGCCGAATATCATGGTTGTTACAACAGCAGCGGGTTTCCCAGTTCCAAAAAATGCGATAACCGGAATCATGAATACAAAGGCAGGCATTGTTTGCATGAAATCCATTATTGGACGAATAAATGAGTAGAAACGCGGTCTTCGAGCGCAGAACATTCCAAGCGGAATACCGATTACAATAGAAAGACAGGCAGCGGTGCCAAGAAGCGCTAAGGTAATCATCGCTTTTTCCCAAAAGCCCAGTAAGCCCATGTAGAGTAAAAATGCAGTGCAATAGATTGCCGCACGCACTCCTGCCGATAGCCAGGTCAACAATATAATAAAACTGGCAATTACCATCCAAGGGGTTTTAACAAATACCAATTCCAGACTGTCGAGAATCCAGCGTATGCCGAAAGTAATCGCGTCAAAAAAAACTTCGCCCTTTGAAACAGAATAAGTGAAAAACTTCTCGACCCAGTTAATACTCGTAAGTCTAATTCCAGGTTCCGTGGGGAAGTTAACTAGAAAGGGATAGATTCCGGGGAAACTATAGTTTAATACCGTAGCAGCGACGATAACGAGGAAGAAGAGCGTTCCCAGAATCATGTGCTTGATCGGCAATCCCGAGACGATGCTGTTGTCAGACAACCAATCAGAGAATCGTCTCTCAAGTACAGTATTTGCGTAAATTGCTTGAGCTAATTTAACAAGCACCAAAATAATTATGCCCGAGATCGCTACCCAGATCCCTGTTTCCTCAAGCTTGATTGCCTCTTCTCTGATGCCGCCTATGTTTTCTTCCAGTGAGGCAACGGTCCTTTTGTAAACATCTATTTTTTCAGAGTTGTTTTCAATAGCGGCCGCGAGCTGACTGCGTCTGAGTTCAAGGGTGCCCTCTATTCTGGTGATTCGCTCCCAGGCTTCAGACGCGAGATCCCCAAAAAAACCGCGTACAATTTGCACAAATGCAAAGGTTTCAATTATTAAGAATGTAAGCGCCCAATTCCATAAACCCCGTGCGGCGTACCAAACCGGACCTAGAACGCCAGCCCAAAAATTAAATGTCAGAGTAAAGCCAGAGCGACTATTGATGTCACCAAACTTCTGAATATAGTATTCCGGGTTGGTGCGAACAAACTCAATGATCCGCTGCTTGCTGTCTGATTCAAGACTCGCTTCACGATTTTCAAAATGTTTCATGACACTTCGGTGCCTTCTATGACAGTTTTAAGTAGTGTGCTGCGGGTGATGACGCCAACACTTTTATTTTCCTCCCTGACGACTACCGGTATATCGGTATTGATTGCCAGATGTATTAAGTCGCTTAGGGATGCATCTCTATCTACAACCGGGGCGTTTTCAGGGGGAGTGCCGAATTCGTTGCAATAGTTTTCATATGGTTGCATCACCGCATGGGCGCGAACGACTTTTAATCTTGAAATGCCGGCTACGAAATCCGTGACATAGTCATCCGCAGGGTGCATCACAATTTCTTCAGGCGTGCCAGTTTGTACTACTTCTCCATCGCGCATAATGGCAATGCGATCGCCAATTCTGACGGCTTCGTCCAAATCATGGGTGATGAATACAGTTGTTTTGTTCATCGAAGCAGACAGCTCAATAAATTCGTCTTGAAGCTGGCGTCGGATGAGCGGGTCCAGTGCGCTAAATGGTTCATCCATAAGTAAGACTTCCGGATCTGCAGCGAGTGCGCGAGCCAATCCGACCCGCTGTTGCATACCACCTGAAAGCTCATGGGCAAACTTGTGTCCCCAGCTTTCCAGTTCAACCACGCTGAGAATCTTTGCGGCGATTCCCATTCGCTCATTTTTGTTTACGCCACGAATTTCCAACGGCATGGCGACGTTGTCCAAAACCGAACGATGTGGAAGTAGTGCAAAATTCTGGAAGACCATGCCAATTTTGCGATTCCTAAAGGTCTGCAGTTGACTCGTATCAAGCGCCATTACATCGGTTCCTTCGATCGTAATCTTACCGGCAGTTGGTTCGAGCAAGCGGTTGAAGTGTCGAACCAGTGTCGACTTGCCGCTTCCCGATAAACCCATGATGCAAAAAATCTCCCCTGACTTGATGCTTAGGTTTACGTTGGCAACCCCAACAACTGCATTGAATTGCTCCAGCACTTCGGCCTTGGAGAGGTTCTTTTCATTGATCTCTTTTAGAACAGCATTTGCATTGTCACCAAATATCTTCCAGATATTAGAAACTTCAATCAAATACTCATCGGATGACTGGGATTGCATGAAAAACGCACCGATCGAAAATTAGGTAGAGGTGAAACGAAAGGGCGGAACCAATCTTTGAGAAGGGTTCCGCCCGATCAAACAACACAATGCAGTGTTGCTTATATTTTAAAGGCCTAACCAGCCGTCGACCCTGTCAGGATTGGCCGCCATCCACTCTCGGGCAACATCAATCGGCTCTCTGCCGTTAGCGGAAATCTCGTAAGCAAAGCTACTGACATCGTCGGCCTTCAGCGCAAATCGTTCGAAGAACTCTGCGATTGCCGGTGAACGCTCTTTGAGCGACTTAGACCAGGCGATCTGCACATTTTTCAGAGCGTCCTTTGTCGCAACGCTGGATTGTTCATACCAGTCAGGAGAATCAGACGGCTGAATCATCTTGTATTTAGCAGCATCAAAGGTTGGCTCGCTCAACATATACACGTCAAACATATACCAAACAGCATGTGGCTTGTAACAGTAGAATGCGTAACCTTCACCTTTACTGATAGAGTCTTTTATGCGGGCAGTCTTTACGCTTTCTTCAGCACGCACTGGGTCGATAAAGTCCAGCAGTTCGTAGTCGCGCACCTTGACTTCGTTAACATTGGCAGAAGCCCAACCTGGGGCGCCAATCCACATTTCACCTTTGCCATTTCCATCGCTATCCATTTTTCCTGCAACATCGGGTCGACCGAGATCAGCAATGTCGGTGATATTGTTTGCTTCACCGAAGTCTTTAGAAACGCAGAACCCTTGATTGCCTTCGTAAGGATTGCTGCTTAATTGGACGGTACCCGCACCATCCACATATTTTTTGGTAAAGCTTTCCTGGTTTGGAAGCCAAACATCAGGGTGAACGTCGATATCACCTTTGCCTTGATCCATCGCCTGAAAGATTGTGGCATTGTTTCCAGGAACCAGTTCCGCTTCGCCGCCGATGCGATCGATAACGACTGCTTGCAGCAATGCTGCGATCGCTTGTGCACCTGTCCACGACGGAGCACCTATATTGACCTTTTCAGCGGCAATGCTGGTATAAGATGTAGCGCAAAGCGCAGAAGCCAGCAGAATGCTGGTTATCGGTTTTTTCATTTTGACTTCCTCTTTAGTATATGCGGTAAGGGAATCGTTTTGCGTATTCCTTCAGATCAGTATAGCGCAAACTAAAGTGGGCTGAGTAGTCGAATTCTGCATTTCGATGTAAGCGTTTTATAGATGTTGATTGCAGCCAGGTTTGTCGTTCCCCATCGCTCATCGGACAAAAAGCTTGTTCGCTTCGAACCACCTTAATCAGAAGATTTTGGCAGTAGAAGAAAGATATGGCAGATTTTGATAAGTAAAGAGAGGTTCTCCCTAGGTTGATCTAACGCAGCGTTACCAGTTCTTCCGATGCTGTAGGATGAATTGCAACGGTATTATCAAAGTCTGCTTTCGTTGCGCCCATCTTTATAGCAACGGCAAAGCCTTGCAGCATCTCATCAGCGCCAAGGCCAATAATATGGCAGCCAACAATTTTTTCTTCCTCCCCGCAGACAATCAATTTAACAAGGGTTGGCGGTTTGTGATCTGAGACGGCGTAAAGCATATTGATAAAACGACTTTGATAGATTTTTATCGCTTCGCCATATTGTTCGCGTGCCTCATTTTCGGTCAATCCTACCGTGCCAATCGGAGGGTGACTGAAGACAACTGTTGGGATCAACCGGTAATCCAGATACAGCTCATCCTTGCCGTTAAATAATCTTTCCGCTAGTCGTCTCCCTGCGGCTATCGCCACTGGCGTAAGCGGGGCTGCTGCGGTGACATCTCCCAGGGCATAAACACCTTTAACCTTGGTGTTCTGGAATTTATCGACGTCGATAAATCCTGCTTTGTCGGTAGTCACTCCGGTGTTGTCGAGATCCAATGGTGCAACCTTTGTATGCCGACCGATTGCCCAGATAATAGAGTCAAAACCTGACTCACTATCTCCCCCCTGATACTGGAAGCCTAAGGTCTGATCTTTATCCGAGAATAGACCAGTGAGTTGAATGTTCTTTAAGATTCGCACACCCGACTCTTCCATTTGCTCCATTAGCAATGTGTGAATAGTGTGATCAAAAGTGCGTAGGAGTAGGTCTTTGCGCAGGAGCATGGTCACATCGCTGCCCAAACCGTGTAAAACGCCTGCGAGTTCGGTAGCAATATAGCCTGCCCCAATAACAAGTGCTTTCTTGGGTAGGTCCTCGAGGAGGAAAAAGCCGTCACTGGTGATGCCGAGCTCAGAGCCGGCAACCTCAGGCACCGAGGGCTGGCCGCCTGTGGCAATGAGAATATGGGGGGCGGTATACTGATCGCCGTTTACTTCGACCACATGATCGGAAACGAAACGCCCGGTTCCGCGGATAACCTCTACTTTGGAATTCGCTAGATTTCGATCATAAATTCCATTTAAACGCTCGATATAAGCATCCCTGGCCTGTTTGATTTTTGGCCAGGAAAAGCCGTTATTCTCAAGGCTAAATCCATATCCCGTCGCCATTTCGATGTTTTCAGCCATCTGGGCCGCATTCCACATGACTTTCTTGGGGACGCATCCAACATTGACGCATGTTCCCCCCATCGCGCTATTTTCCAGAAGTAAAACGCGTGCTCCGTGTTCAGCAGCGCGGCGGGCACTCGCAATGCCGCCACTTCCGCCTCCAATCACGATAAAATCAAAATCTTTAGACATAACATCCTATTTAGGGTTCGGTTTTCATGCAAAACAATCCACTTCTTGACTTGTCTGGACTGCCAAAGTTCGATGCCATTCTACCTCAACACGTTGAGCCTGCAGTAGATTCTGTACTCAGCCGTAATCGTGAAAAAATTAACCACCTAATCGAAACGGTCGCCGATCCGGGTTGGGCCAATTTTATGGCGCCACTCGAAGCCCTGGACGATGAATTAGAGCGAGTCTGGTCGCCGGTTTCCCACATAAACGGTGTGCGGGATAGCGATGACTTGCGCGAGGCCTATCAGGCTTGTCTACCAAAACTATCTGACTATTCTTCAGAACTCGGTCAGGATAAGCGACTGTTCGAGAAAGTTTTGTCGATTAAACAATCAAAAGAGTTCGACCAGCTCACAGTGGCACAGAGAAAGGTGATTGATAATGCGCTGCGGGATTTTCGATTGTCCGGTATTGACTTGTCCGAAGAAAAGCAGGAGCGGTACCGAGAAATTTCCAGCGAGCTATCTCGATTAGGTAATTTGTTTTCCCAGAATGTAATGGATGCGACAGACGCCTGGCATATTAATGTGACTGACAAGTCCGAGATAAGTGGCATACCTGAAAATGCTCTTGAGCTTGCCGAACAAACCGCAAAGTCTGCCGATAGCGAGGGCTGGAGATTTACCCTTCAGGGCCCTTCATATATCGCTGTGATGACCTATGCAGATGATGCTGCGTTGAGAGAGACGATGTATCGTGCTTATGTATCGCGGGCTAGCGATATCGGTCCTGGTGAGGGGAAATGGGATAACTCTCAGGTGATGTGCGACATTTTATCGCTGCGTCAGGAAGAAGCGGTGTTGCTTGGGTTTGCCGATTATGCGGAGTTATCGGTGGAAACTAAAATGGCGGAAAGTCCCGAGCAGGTAAGAACATTTCTTAAAGAATTGGCCGAAAAATCGAAGCCAATTGCGCTCAAAGAAGTACAGGAGTTAGCGGATTTTGCCAAGGAAAATTTAGGGTTGAGTTCGTTGAATCCTTGGGACTATGCGTATGTCAGTGAAAAATTACAGCAGCATCGCTATGCTTTCTCGCAAGAAGCATTGCGACCTTACTTTCCATTGCCGAAGGTGCTGGAAGGGATGTTTACCATCGTCAGGAGACTGTTTGGCATGCAGGTAGAGGAGATAGATGCGCCTTCTGTCTGGCATGAGGATGTTCAGTTTTTTCGTATCACCGACGAAACAGGTGCTGTTCGCGGCTACTTCTATATTGATCTCTATGCGCGCAAACAAAAGCGCGGCGGCGCCTGGATGGCTGACTGTGTTGGTCGAAGACGAACCCAAGATGGGATGCAGTTACCTGTGGCATTCCTTACTTGCAACTTCTCCGCTCCAGTGGACGGTAAACCTTCGCTGTTAACCCATGATGAGATGATGACCTTATTCCATGAATTTGGCCATGGGTTGCACCATATGTTGACCAAAGTAGAGACCGCTGGTGTATCTGGAATCAATGGTGTGCCCTGGGACGCGGTAGAGCTGCCAAGCCAGTTTTTAGAGAACTGGTGTTGGGAAAGTGAAGCTTTGGACCTGGTTTCTGGGCATGTTGATACAGGAGAAGCATTACCTTCGGATTTGCTGGAAAAGATGAAAAAGGCACGCAATTTTCAATCCGCCATGCAAATGTGCAGGCAGCTGGAGTTCAGCCTGTTTGATATGCGAATTCACGGGGATTTCGCTGCTCAAAGCGGCACAGATATTCAGAGAGTACTTGATCAGGTTCGAGAAGAAGTCGCGGTGGTTCCGGCGCCTGAATTCAATCGTTTTCAACACGGATTTGGTCATATTTTTGCTGGTGGATACGCTGCGGGTTATTACAGCTATAAATGGGCCGAAGTACTTTCAGCCGATGCCTATAGCCTATTTGAGGAAAATGGGGTCTTCCATCAGGATACCGGGCGCAAA
This sequence comes from uncultured Gammaproteobacteria bacterium, assembly GCA_937992195.1. Lineage (GTDB taxonomy): Bacteria > Pseudomonadota > Gammaproteobacteria > Arenicellales > Poriferihabitantaceae > VYFG01. The sequence continues at coordinate 27,558 of CALKKV010000040.1, forward strand.
TTCTTGCATTTAATTCTTGAAAAAGGCGGATCTGAGGAACCAATGACACTATTTGAAGCATTTCGTGGAAGGAAACCCAATGTTGATGCCCTTCTGCGTCATTCAGGATTGAGTCAACTAGAGAATGCGGCGTAAAATGCAGTTATGTATTCAAAAAATAACAGTTCGGCAGAACCAATATGGTCTGCGGTCTTTGGAGCGGGTAAAAATATGAATTTCTCGGTACATACCGGTTTTTGGACTAACAGCTTGAAAGTATTGCTGCTTAGTATATTTGCGGCATCAATATCAACTCAGCTAAATGCGGCTTCACTGTATAAGTGGGTGGATGAGGACGGCAATATTGTTTATCAGGACACTCCGCCTCCCGGCAATGTCGATTTTGAAGAGAGCAAGGTCGATGGCGTGAGGCCGGCACTTTCCACCGATACAGGTAAGCAGATTGAAGATGCTGCGCGGGAAAATCCTGTATCACTCTTTACTGTACCGGTTTGTGATTCCTGCGATTTGGTGCGACTGTTGCTTGAAAAGAAATCCATTCCTTTTGCAGAAAAGGATGTAAGGAATAATCAAGAGACCCAGGCTGAGCTTCAGGAGATAGCTGGCGCTTTATCGGTACCTACTTTAGTGATTGGATCTAAAGTGTTGGATGGTTTTAGCCGGTCGGCAATTACTGAAGCATTGGAGGAAGCTGGCTTCCCTTCAGTGGATGAAGCGGCTACAGAAACTGCTGGAACCTCAGATGAAACGGATTCTGTAACCGAATCTGAGGAATCCGGCATTGCTGAGATTAGCAGCGGTGACGAACAATCGACAAACAGTCAGTAACAAAAACTCAACAGAAACCCGCTAATGATTCTTATTGAACCAACCGTATCGCTACGCGTATGCAAAATAGTCGCTGCCTTTGTTTTAGGGCTCCTTATTGCAGGCTGCGGAGGAGATAGATCCGAAGTGAATACTGGGGGAGGAAGTTCAGGCGTAGAGAGCGACGGCGGTTCCCTCTCTGCTCGGTTCGCTGGATCTTATCTGGGAACTATCACAACCAATCTAACAAGTAACTCTTTTGATGATCAAACTGACGTAGACGATCTTTTAATTGTTGTCCGAAATGATGGCACCGCTACATTGTCTATCGATGGTGAAAATGTCGAAGGGGTGATTGATGATAATCGCTTGGGCTTCTCGATTCAGATTATAGAAGAGCGTGATCTTCTGGAATGTGAGGGAAATGCCGTAGTCACCGCGACGATAAATGGAAACAGCCTAACTGGAAGTACCCAAGGTTCGGGTAGTTGTGACTTGGCTTTGGCAAGTTCAGGTTTGACTATCAGCGGTAGTTTGTCCGCTACAAAACAGTAACGGACGCTTTGAAATTGGTGCGTGCTTGTGGGGGCAACTAGGACTGTATTGTCGACAGTGTAGTTTCTAGTGTTCAAACAAAACGATAAGCGATTGTATTGACATAAATGACGACACCGGTTTTAGCGAAGATATTTATTCAGTTTGGCTAAAGATGGGTAGTTGGACTGTATTATTACCAGAGAGGTTAGATCTATGAAAAAGATATTGGTTGTTAACCCTAAGGGTGGATGTGGTAAGACAACTATCACTACCAATCTGGCTAGCTATTATGCTCTGTGGGAAGTCCCTGTCGCTATTATTGATTTAGACCCGCAACAGTCAAGTCTCGAGTGGCTCAATCAACGTCGCGATCATCTCAGTCCTATTACCGGTATTGATGGCAGCAAAGGAAAATTGTCTACGCCCCCGGATATCCAAAGAGTGGTATTGGATGCGCCTGCGAGAACAACTATGACGCAGCTGAGAAAGCTCTTTGAGAGTGCAGATGTTGTTTTAATTCCAGTATTACCTTCCCCTATCGATATCAGAGCAGCGGCCCGGTTTGTCGCTGATATTTTGAAAGATAAGGACTTGCGCAAAACACGGATAGGGTTAGTGGCAAATCGAGCCAGGGAAAATACCTTGATCTACAACAACCTTGAAACTTTTTTGAACAAGCTAAAGATTCCAATGGTGGGTCATTTAAGAGACACCCAAAACTATATTCGTGCGGCCGAAAACGGCCAGGGGATATTTGAAATGGCTCCGTATCTTGTAGACAAAGATATGGAAACTTGGAAGCCTTTGATTCAGTGGATCGAGAATGATCATAAGCTTTAGTTAATTCAGTAACTATACTGTTTTAGTATTTTTTGCAGCTACCTAAGGAAAAATTCCTTTGATAGTAAACATCACAACTTATAAACGGGTGGTTTGACATAATCATTGTCGAGCAATTCGTTTTTCAAAAACACTAGGGAGTCTAACGTGGATACACGAGCAGCAGTGGCGTACCAAGCGGGTAAACCTCTTGAAATAGAAACAGTTCAATTAGATGGTCCCAGGGAAGGCGAGGTGCTGATTGAAATTAAGGCAACAGGAATTTGTCACACCGACGAATTTACGCGCTCTGGTGCTGATCCGGAAGGGCTATTCCCAGCGATACTAGGCCATGAAGGTGCTGGTGTTGTAGTCGATGTCGGGCCTGGCGTGACAACCTTAAAGAAAGGGGATCATGTGATTCCGCTTTATACGCCAGAATGCCGTCAATGCGAGTATTGCACCAGCGGTAAGACCAATCTTTGTCAGGCTATTAGAGAAACCCAGGGGCAAGGAGTGATGCCTGATGGCAGCAGTCGTTTTTCGATGGGTAAACAGCGTTTGTTTCACTATATGGGAACCTCCACTTTTGCTAATCACACCGTGCTACCTGAAATCGCTGTGGCAAAAGTAAGAGAAGATGCCCCATTTGATAAAATTTGTTACATCGGCTGTGGTGTGACCACAGGTATTGGTGCGGTAATTAATACTGCGAAAGTAAAGCCTGGTGATAATGTGGTGGTATTTGGTTTGGGCGGTATTGGTCTAAATGTGTTGCAGGGCGCAAAACTAGCGGGCGCCAATATGATTGTTGGGGTGGATTTAAATCCGGATCGAAAAGCCCTGGGCGAGAAATTTGGAATGACTCACTTCGTTAATCCTAGAGAAGTAGAAGGAGACTTAGTGCCCTATATCGTAGCGTTAACCAATGGCGGTGCTGACTACAGTTTTGAATGCGTTGGTAACACCACATTAATGCGCCAGGCGTTAGAGTGCTGTCACAAGGGCTGGGGTGAAAGCATCATTATTGGAGTCGCCGGAGCGGGTCAGGAGATCAGTACGCGGCCGTTTCAGCTGGTGACTGGTCGAGTATGGAAAGGCACAGCTTTTGGTGGAGCAAAAGGCAGAACTGACGTACCAAAAATTGTAGATTGGTACATGGATGGAAAGATCAATATCGATGACCTGATTACACACACCATGCCGCTTGATCAAATTAACCATGCATTTGATCTAATGCATAGCGGTGAATCCATTCGAAGTGTTGTGCTGTACGATCAGTGACTGTAAAAACTGTGCTCTCTTTGTAATAAATAATCTATCAAAATCCCGAAATGAAACTTGAGACTTTGTCTGAGCAACGCTGCTTTGGTGGATTGCAAGGCATCTATCGCCACCAATCAGATGAGACTGGAACGCCAATGCAGTTCTCAGTATATGCGCCCCCTGCGGCTGAAAAAGGTCCCGTTCCAGTAGTTTGGTACCTGTCTGGATTGACTTGCACAGAAGAAAATTTCACGGTGAAAGCTGGGGCGCAGCGATTCGCTGCACGTCACGATGTTATGTTGATTGCACCAGACACCAGCCCAAGAGGCGCCGGCATTGAGGGAGAAGATGAATCGTATGATTTTGGTTCCGGAGCAGGTTTTTACGTCGATGCCACTGAGACGCCCTGGAACAAAAATTATCGCATGTACAGTTACATTACCAGCGAATTGCCGGAACTCATTTTTAGTGAATTCTCAGCAGACCGCGCTCGACAAGGCATCACTGGCCACTCGATGGGTGGGCATGGCGCACTAACTATTGGTCTTAAAAATCCGGAAATTTATCAATCTATTTCGGCATTTTCTCCAATCTGTGCGCCCACAGAATGTGATTGGGGAAAGAAAGCTTTCAGTGGCTACTTAGGCAGTGATACTGCGGAATGGGCAAAGCATGATGCTGTCGCGTTAATTGCTTCAGGCAGCAGAAGTGGCGAAATTTTGATTGATCAGGGTGAGGCAGACGACTTTCTGGAAAATCAGTTGATGCCGGGTCGTTTTCGACAAGTATGCGCTGAAGCTGAGCAACCGGTTAACTTAAGGATGCAGGCAGGTTACGACCATAGCTATTACTTTATTGCGAGCTTTATTGAAGATCACATCAGCTTTCATGCAAAAAGGCTCTATGGCTGATGCCTAGTATGATCAGTCTAATAGTTCGGCCAGAATAGAGTCCAAAAATAATTGCCCATTAGTAGTGCATTTGATCCGGTTTTTTTCGGCTGTAACCAAATTTTTTTGAATGGCCGGCTGTAGCGTTTGTAAAATTTTTGCGCTGGTTATTCCGGTCTTTTCCGCCGCATAATCTAGCGAAATTCCGTCAATCAATCGAAGCGCGTTCATTAGAAATTCAAACAGCACTTCTCCTTCTGGTACTTCCCTTGACTCGGCAATGCTCTCGGGAGATCCCGTTAGTCTAATATAAGTTGTTGGATGTTTCTTCCTGCTAAGTCGAATAATTCTATTGTTGACTGTTTGTTTGCCATGAGCACCTGCTCCTATGCCGATATAGTCTCCAAACTTCCAGTAGTTGAGATTATGATTGCATTGCTTGTCAGGCAAGCTATATGCCGATATTTCGTATCTTTTGTAGCCAGCTCTCTGCAGTTGATTCTGTATTGCAGATTCAATTTCCCAGGCGCTGTCGGCAGAGGGTAATTTGGGGGGATATCGATAAAACACGGTATCTGGCTCAAGGGTAAGTTGATATGCCGATATATGGTCGGGAGCAAGTTTTATTGCTGAGTTGATATCCTCAAGGGCCTGTTGCTTTGATTGATTTGGTAAAGCAAACATCAAGTCTAAATTGATGTTGTCAAAACCGCCTTCACGTGCCTTGGCAAACGCAATACGTGCTTCGTCTGAGCTGTGTATACGTCCAAGCGCATTAAGCTGTTGATCGGAAAAACTTTGAATGCCGATGGAGAGGCGATTAATTCCTGCTTGTCTATATCCGGCAAAATCAGCGTATTCGGTTGTGCCGGGATTTGCTTCCATTGTGATTTCAATTTCTGGTGATAGATCTACCCGATCTCCAAGGCCAATTAACAGCTCAGACATAGATTCAGGAGAGAATAAACTAGGTGTGCCGCCACCCATAAAGATACTACTTATTCTGCTATTCGCTGGATACTTGCCTAGCTCGTAGTTCAGATCGGTAAGTAGGGTTTCGATGTATTTGGGCTGGTTAAGCGATGTTCCCACGCGATGCGAGTTGAAGTCACAGTAAGGGCACTTTTTTACGCACCAGGGGAAGTGAATATAGAGTCCAGCGGCAGGGGGTGGATGAGTCGACAAATTCAAACAGCATTTTTTGGCGAACCAGCAAGCCAGCTGTTGAGGTTGTCACAAAGCTGGTGAACAAGTCTTTGGCGACTCTCTTTGGATGCCCAAGCATTGTGGGGGGTCACGATTAGGTTGCTTAAGTTGGTTTGTATCAAAGGGTAGTCTGGATCTGGCGGTTCTTTGTCTAAAACGTCTATACCAGCTCCGCCTATCTGCTTCGACTCTAATGCGGTGATCAGTGCTGAGCTATCAACAATTGCGCCACGCGCGGTGTTAATAAGTATTGCATCCGACTTCATCTGCTCGAACTCGGCAGTTGATATCAGGTTTTTGGTGTCCTCGGTTAAAGGGCAGTGAATACTAACGACGTCTGCTTTGTGCAATAAATCAGGTAGCAGAAGTCTGCCCTGCGATGGTTGGGTATTGGGCCTTTGGCAGATTTCTACACTCATTCCGAACGCTTTCGCCACGTTTGCAACTGCCGAGCCGAGATTGCCGTATCCGATAATGCCAATGGTCTTGTTCTCAAGTTCACGAATAGGATGATCTAACAGGCAAAAGATATTGCTTTGAGACCAGTTTCCAGCCCGCACATCTTGTTGGAATGAAATCAGATTAGTAGTCAAACAGAGAATTAAAGTAAATGTATGTTGGACCACCGCGGGGTTAGAGTACTGCCGCGCATTACATACAATTACACCTTTCTCTCGGCAGGCCTCAAGATCCACATTGTCAGTACCGGTGGCGGCAAGCATCACCAGCTTTAATTCTTGCGCTGACATGATGGTCTCGCGGTCTAGTCGTACTTTATTTGTAATGACAACAGAAGCGCCCGCAATCCGTTCTGCGGCTTCTTCATTGACTGAGCTTTGATAGTGAGACCAGCTATCAAGGGATGAAAGCAATTTTGACAGATCTATATCTCCTCTATCGAACGAGGATTGGTCAAGGATGCAGCCCTTCATTTTTAAACTCCTAATCGGGTTGTTGGTTTTTGACGTCCAGCATTTTTTGACGGTCGCGCTTGTCAGGTTTCTGTCGATCGTAGCGAATTCCGGCTCTTTGCGCTTTCATAAGTAAATTTTTTTCCTCCCTTTCAATTTTACTGCTGTCTGTTTCTTTATACATTTCAGCCGCGAGAGGTGCGCTAAGACGTTTGTTTGAAAGACTTTCAATACTAACAATATATGTTTGCGGAAATTTGCGGATGCGCACCTGATCTTGGATTTTTACTAATTTCGACGGTTTTGCACGCTGTGTGTTTACCGCGATATGACCGCCTTTGATTGCCTCAGTTGCTAGCTTTCTTGATTTGTAAAATCGACTGGCCCATAGCCAGGTGTCAAGGCGCTGGCTATCTGCCTGCGTAGAACTTTTGGAATTGGGTTTCATTAAAAAGATTTTACACGATAGAATGGCGCCAAGTGCACTAGGAAAATTTGATGAAGCTTTTACAAATACTTGTTACCGTTTTTTTGATTGGTATGATGCCCCGGGTTTGGGCGTTGGGGCCGGTAGATGGTGAAATTATTGTTTCACTCTGGAATAACCAATTCGAATCGGATTTGCTCAGCGGTGAGGTTGATGCAGGATCTTTAGCGTTCACCGGTGAGATTTGGATAGGAGATAAGTGGGGTTTGAAGGCAGCGCGATATGAGTCAGACCTTGAAGAGACTGCCATAAGCAATCAATCGCGTACACAAATCGAAGTGCGCAGGCGCTTTTTCTCTCTTAGCGATAATAATTTTCTGGCTGTTGGTGCTGGAATTGAAGATATTGATTTATTGAACGGAGAGTCTTCGAACGGATTACGATTGTCTCTTGAAGGTAGAGTAGCCATTACTCCTGTTGTTTATCTATACGCCCGTGGTGCATTGTTGCCAGATATGTCTGATGCCGGTAACTTCTCTAATTTAACCGGGTCTGAAGTGGAATTGGGTGCGAGTTTTACGCCGTTCCCTTTTATTTCAGTAAAAGTAGGTTTCTTGCGACTGAATTTGGATTTTGATAATGCAGATGGTGGTGCTGGTAGCAGCACTGAATCAGATGGTTTTTTGATTGGGGCCGGAATACATTGGTGAGCAGCTGTCTGATCTTAAGACGAAAATAAGCAGAAAAAATCAAATGTGGAAATTCAAGTAGCAACCAAAAAAGGGAAAACGGAGAGGTGAATTGTGGACAACAAAAAAAAGCTGAGTACCAACTCGGCTGTTTTAAATACGTTATCGCCAGAGGTTCTTGATGAAGTTTTATCGTCCTGTAAAGTTCGAACTTTTGAAAAGAACGAGCAAATCGTTCGTCAAATGGATACGGACAATAATATTTATTTTATAGAGTCAGGTGGTCTGGGAGTAGCAATGTTTTCTGATTCCGGTAGAGAAGTGTTTTACAGTGAATTAGAGGCGGGAGATAATTTTGGAGAACTCTCTGCCATCGACGGCGGTCCAAGGTCTGCTAGTGTGACGGCACTTTGCAAAAGTACCTTGACGGTGATGCCGTTTGCGACCTTTCATGATTTGATGCATAAGAGTACATCGGTAAATATAACTTTGTTGAAGCAACAGGCGGGAAGAATTCGCCGCTTAACTGAGCGGGTGTATGAATTTTCTACCCTATACGTTGACGATAGAATACGGGCTGAGCTGCTGCGCATGGCGCATAAATATATTGATTTGGACGGTGTCGCTCGAATTCCTTCTCCGCCTACCCATGCACAATTGGCTAACAGGTTGAGCTGCAATCGAGAAGCAGTGAGCCGCGAACTAAAGCGACTCGAAAACCGCGGAATTATGTATAAGAAGGGTGGTCGTTGGATTATTCCTGACTGCGGGATCTTACAAAAAATGGTCGATGACGCCCACCGTACTTGATATTCAACTTATCAAAGCCAAGCTTGAAAACTATGTGGCGCCCACCCTTGATCTTGATGTGAAAAGACAGGCGGCCGTTGCACTGGTTTTACGCCAAGCAAAAAACGGTGTTGAAGTATTATTTATTCAGAGAGCAGTTGCTGAAAGAGATCCTTGGTCTGGGCAGATTGCCTTTCCGGGTGGGGGGAGAGAGACGTCAGATCGTGATCTTGTTGACACCGCAGTACGAGAAACCGGTGAAGAGACAGCGGTGAGGATCGATCATAAATTATTGGCAGTACACTTGTTAGACCAACAGGGTAGCAATCGTGGAGGCGCTATTGATCTGTTAATAAGGTGTTATGTTTTCCAAGTTCCTGCAGATGTGGTACCAACGCCAAATTATGAAGTTGCAGAAGTGTTTTGGACTCCTTTAACGCATCTTATCAATAAAGAAAATCACATAATCTTTGAGCCCACTGTTACACAGGTTCCTGCTGCAGGAATAGACTTAGGGAGCGGACAACACGGGCAATCAAGGATTCTTTGGGGGTTGACCTATCGATTTATCCAGCAATTTCTAGAAGTAGTTCATTAGAATCGCTGGACGATTTTAGATTACATTAGTGAGCTAAATAACAAATGCCGTTGAAAGCTTTTTATAAAAATTGTTTATTCTTTAAGTTCAATCACCAGCTTTCCCTCGCTGACTTCAATATTATCAACGCCTTCGGAAAAAGATTTCCAGAAGCCTTCAGTGCCACCGAATTCGCGTACGAGATCGACATTTTTTAAATTTCCAAGCCATGCATTAGGTATCGGTACACCCATCACACTGACTCCTTTCAACACAACAATTGGTTTGTTATCACGAAACGCAAGTTCCATTCCGGCAGATATTTTTAAGGTTTTTCCTCCCATGATTGGAAAGTCCGGATCCAGCGGAACAAGCAATTTTCCACTTGCAAGATTATCGGCCAGATCAATAGCAACCTTTTGCGCCAGGTCGGTGTTTTCGGCCAGCATGCCATTTAACTCTCGCTCGGTTAACTCAATACGCCGGTCGGCACCTTCTTCACTATACTTTTCCGGTTGCACCGCATTTTCGTCTTGATTTTCTGAAAACGTCTGCGCACTGCTACCGCTGTCAAAGCCTTCGAAGGCTTTCAGCTTTCTCTCCAGGGTTTGTTGTTCCTGGCCAGATAACGAGACCGGTTCAAACTGTTTTGGAAAAATATATTGCGTCAGTATCCAAATGGTCAGGCCCACTGAAACTGCGATCGTGCCAAGAATAATCGCGCCAATGAACAGACACCCTCGTTTTTCTTCTTTTTGTTCCATTTAGAACTGCGTTTGGTTGCTAGTAGGGCGACATTATAGGGAATATCGCTGAATCACAGCGGAACAGACGAGTTCGGGGATTGTTCGCCGAATCAGAAAAGAAAACTTGAGAAATCTGCATCTAAAGATCATTAGGTCTGAAATTGAGTTTTCAGATTACTTTTACTTATGAAATATACGGTTATTTTTGTTATCTAGAAATTACTTTAACTATGATGCCAGTTTTGACATATTTTCCTTAAAAATCAATAAGATTTTACGCACGGAAACGTTCATTTACCTTGACAAAACTTCTCCTTCGCCAATATAGTGCAAGGAAGTGGGAATTTGTGGAGAATTCTCCCAAAACCTTGGATTTGTAACCATGTTTCGCGGCGCCAACGCTCTTAACCTCGACAATAAAGGCCGAATGGCCATACCGTCAATGTATCGTGCAGTCATGCAGGAACGTTGCGCGGGCAAACTCGTGGTGACGGTGAATAATACGCGGGAAAATTGCTTGTGGCTCTATCCTTTGGATGAATGGGAGAGAGTTGAGGAAAAAGTTGTCAATCTGCCGAGCTTTGATCCGAATCATCAAAAGCTAAAGCGGTTTTTGATTGGCTACGCAAGCGACGTTGAGATGGATAAAAGCGGGCGAATTCTTCTGCCCGCTCCTTTGCGTGATTTTGCGATGCTCGATAAGTCTGCATATCTAGTTGGACAGGGAAACAAGTTCGAAATCTGGAGTGAAGAATTATGGTCAGCTAAGTGCGGTCAGTGGATGCAGGAAGATGTCGACTTAGAAAATATTTCGGTGGAAATGGAGCAGATTTCTCTATAGCCATATGCAACAAGCACATTCTGACAGCGCAGCACACATCCCTGTTTTAAAAGAGGAGGTGCTGACGGCGCTCAATCTTCAGCGGGATAGTTATGTAGTGGATGCCACGTTTGGCCGCGGCGGTCATTCGCGATCTATTATGGAAGAACTGGGTGACAAAGGCAGGCTGTTGGTCATCGACCGTGATCCTGCTGCAATTGCGCAAGCAGAGTTCGAGTGGTCAGACGACGAGCGCGTTGAAATCGTACATGCGCCATTTTCAACGCTCCATGAAATTCTGCAAGCGCGTGCTTTAAGCGGTCAAATCACTGCTATCTTGTTTGATTTTGGGGTTTCCTCTCCGCAACTTGATAACCCTGAGCGCGGTTTTAGTTTCTCTCACGATGGTCCTCTCGATATGCGTATGGATACAACCAAGGGTATCAGTGCGGCAGAGTGGTTGCAGCAAGTGGAAGAGCACGAGCTTATTCATGTGTTGCGAAAGTTTGGTGAAGAGCGTTTTGCGCGTAAAGTCGCTTTGAAAATCAAACAGCACGAACGAATCGAAACAACCGCCGAGTTAGCTGCAATAGTGAGCGAAGTTGTAAGAACGCGTGAACCCGGCAAGCATCCAGCAACCCGAACTTTTCAGGCTATTCGTATCGCGGTGAATGCCGAACTGGAAGAAATTGAATCAGTACTGCCGCAAGCGCTAGACTGTCTGGCAAGTGGTGGACGTTTAGTGATCATTAGTTTCCATTCTCTTGAAGATCGTCTGGTTAAACGTTTCTTGAGAGAGCAAAGTAAAGGCGATCCATTTCCGCCAGACTTGCCGGTGACGAACGATATGCTTTCACCGACCTTAAAATTAATAGGCAAGCCGGTGAAAGCGGGAGCCGAAGAGCTGAATCGAAATCGAAGAGCGCGTAGCGCGGTACTTCGAATTGCAGAGAAAACAGGTTCGCCACAATGAATAAGTTACATGTATTCTTGCTGGCGCTGGTAGTAGTCAGTGCTATTGCCGTAGTGGGTGTGCGTCATCACAACCGTTTGGCTTTTGTAGCGTTGCAAAAGGAAGAACAAAAAAGAGTAGATTTGCAGGCGGAGTGGGGTCGATTGATGCTGGAAAAGGCAACCTGGACTCGACAGCACAATGTTGCTGATACCGCGAAGAAGCAATTGACCATGGCGCCGCCAAGCCCCGACAAGATTATTACGCTGGATTTGGCTGCAAAGTCGAAAGCGAGTGATCAATGAACGCTATATTGACTAACGCACAAAAATACATAGACGGTGAGAGCTATGCGTAGTCGTATCTCCCGACCACCTTTATGGCGACAGTATTTTGTTATGGGTGCAATGTTCGCTGGCCTTGCAGTGATTAGCTTGCGTGTTATACAAATTCAAACCGTTGAACAAAGTCACCTGCAGTCTCAGGGAGACGCTCGTTATTTAAGAGAAATTGCTGTTCTTCCAGAGCGTGGAAAAATACTCGATAGAAATGGTCAGGTTTTGGCGGTAAGTACTCCGGTTGAATCGCTTTGGGCTGATCCAAAGCTGTTTTGTACCTCTAAGGATCAATGGAAGCCGCTGAACGAACTGTTGTCGCTTAGATCTAGGGATTTATCTGCTACTTGCGAACGCAGAGAAAAAGCCAGTTTTATGTATATAAAGAGACGGCTTCCCCCTGCGTTAGCGCAGAAAGTGCTTGATCTAAATATTCCCGGAGTTGAGATACAGAGGGAGTATCGTCGCTATTACCCTGGCGGTCCGGTTAGCGCGCACCTTGTTGGTTTTACAGATGTGGACGATGAGGGACAAGAAGGGTTAGAGCGCGGGTTTCAAAATGCGCTTTCAGGCAGCCAAGGCCGTAAACGCGTTTTGAAAGACCTCGCGGGAAACTATGTTGAAAGTGTCGAGAGTATTAAGCAGGTACAGCATGGTGATGACCTGCAGATCAGTATTGATCAACGGGTTCAGTCATTAGCAAGTAGCTACCTAGAAAAAACTATCAAAAAACACAATGCCGCCGGGGGCAGTGTGGTTGTGTTGGCGGTTCCCAGTGGTGAAATAATTTCTATGGTGAACTCGCCGCAGTTCAATCCAAACGACCGCAAGACGCTAAAGAAAGGTGTTTTTCGAAATCGCGCGGTTACAGATACTGTAGAACCGGGTTCAACTACAAAACCATTTACCGTAGCGATGGCGCTTGAAAGTGGAGAGATTGGCGTCAATACCATAGTAGATACTTCACCAGGATACTACCGGGTAGGTGGCCATACCATTCATGATGTGCACGATTATGGTGAAATATCTGTATTCGATGTAATTGTGCATTCAAGCAACATTGGCTCTGCCAAGATTGCCATGGCATTCCCGTTCAAAAAATTATTTGACACGCTGAAAGAAGTTGGATTTGGCGCACGAGCGGCCGACCTGCCAGGGGAAATTTCAGGGCTGCTTGTGGAGAGAAGCCGTCCGATTGAACACGCAACTGTTTCCTATGGTTACGGCTTTTCTGCAACGCCATTGCAAATAGCAAAAGCTTATACGACTCTAGCTACGGATGGTGAATTGCTTCCTGTGACGCTTGAAGCGAAACCCAAGGGGTTTCGTGCAAAGGGCAAGAAAATATTTACCGCAGATACCGCCAAACAAATCAGGTTAATGCTTGAACAAGTGGCAACTCCAGAGGGAACAGCACGCAAAGCACGGATACCAAGATATCGTGTAGGCGGAAAAACTGGAACGACCCACAAATTAGTGGACGGCAATTATAAAAACAAACGATATGTTTCGTTGTTTGCTGGTATGGCGCCGATCTCAGATCCAAAATTTGTCATGGTCGTTACCGTTGATGATCCAAGAGGTAAGCTTTACTACGGTGGCGATGTCGCAGCCCCTGTTTTTTCGGATTTGATGCAGGATCTAATGCGATTGTATAACGTGCCTCCGGATGGAATCGAAGAAACACAAATTACTGGTATCACTGATAAGAGGGATCCGGCATGAGTTTATCTTTGACACGGCAGGAGCAGTCTGTTCACTCTCTATTGAGAGGAATTGTCGACCCCGATAGCATGTCCAAAAGATTTGGCGAGATATCCGTCTCAAATTTCACATTAGACAGCAGAACAGTTTCAAAGGGTTCGCTATTTGCTGCAGTTCCAGGTGAGCAGGCTGACGGACGTCATTTCGCTGAACAAGCGATGGAGCGCGGTGCAGAGGGGGTTGTGTTCGAGAAGCATGATGCGCCATTAGCTTGTAAAGAGCTTGAGAAGCAGGATAAGGCGGTTGCCGTTTCAGGATTATCAAAACACGTGAGTTTAATCGCGGCGCGTCTCTATTCTGACCCTTCAAGGGGGTTAAAGGTAATTGGTGTGACTGGTACCAATGGAAAAACTACTTGTGTCACCCTATTGCAACAATCCCTCAACGAGTTGGGTTTGGAATGTGCGGCGTTAGGAACGCTGGGTGCAGCATTTAATGGTGATGTTGAAAAATCGAATTTAACAACAGCAGACCCGATCGCTATTCAGCGTAGTTTGTGTGAATTTAAAGAGCGCGGTGCAGACGCTGTTTGTATGGAAGTGTCTTCTCACGGGTTGGAGCAAGATAGAGTTAGCGCTGTAGATTTCAATGTCGCTGTATTTACTAATCTGTCCCAGGATCATCTGGATTATCACGGCACGATGCAGGCGTATGGAAACGCTAAAAGAAAGCTATTTGAAATGTCATCACTTGACATCATGATTTTGAATGCCGATGACAAGTTAGGGCAAGATATTTTGTCCGTGCCACACGATAGTCAAGTAGTCAGCTTTGGATATGTAAATGCAGATGTTGTGCCGAAGAAATTAGTGGTCAGCCAATGCGGGATTTCATTTGACCTGAGCTGGGGTGATGAGAAAGAGAGACTTTCATCGTCGCTTCTTTGTGAGATCAACGTACCTAATCTACTGTCGGTAGCCGCAACCTTGCTAGCGATGGGCTATCGTCTAGCAGATTTAGCGAAGGTATTTCCAAAACTTACTCCTCCGCCGGGTCGAATGGAACGATTCTCAGGAAAAGAAGGCTGTCCTACAGTCGTTGTCGATTACTCTCACACGCCGGATTCATTACAACGTGCTTTACAAGGATTAAAGTTGTTTTCCGAAGGTAATATTTGGGTGGTATTTGGTTGCGGTGGAGACAGAGATAAAGGAAAGCGCCCGCTAATGGGGCAGGTCGCGCAACAATATGCTGACTATATGGTAGTTACTAACGACAATCCGCGTAATGAAGAGCCAGCGCGTATTGCTAAAGAAATTACCGAAGGTGTATCAAATGGAGGTAAAAGTGTTTTAACTATTTTAGACCGGCGGCAAGCGATCTCTCACGCAATTGAGAATGCAGGCTCTAATGACATAATTTTGGTTGCTGGAAAAGGACATGAAATAACCCAGACTATAGGCAGTGAAGTCCTGGAGTTTAGCGACCGAGAAGTTGTGTGCGAATTGCTGGAGGCGAAAAAATGATGTTGGCGTCTGAGGCTGCGAAAGCGATGAGGGGAACTTTGATTGGCCTTGATCGACGCTTTAATGGCGTCAGTATCGACTCTCGCGCGATATCTAAAGACGATGTTTTCTTTGCTATTCCTGGCGACAAATACGATGGACATAATTTTGTCGATCGTGCTTTAGCAGGTGGTGCTGCACTTACTGTTGTTGAAAAAGTTGCGGATGTTGCAATTAGCCAGATTAAAGTGTCGGACTCCACAATTGCATTAGGTAACCTTGCGAAACACTGGAGAACTAAATTCTCAATTCCGGTGATCGGGATTACCGGTAGCAATGGAAAAACAACCGTGACGGCGATGGTCCGGCATATTATTGGTCAAAGTCATTTGCCGCTATTTCCGGAGCAGAGCTATAACAATCAATGGGGTGTTCCGCTAACACTGTTTAAATTGAAAGAACATTCTCATGCTGTGATTGAAATGGGGATGAACCGCCCGGGCGAAATCAACTACCTCTCCCAAATTGCTGAACCGACAATCGCTCTTATTAACAATGCATCGGCAGCGCATCTTGAAGGTTTGGGTGATGTTGAACAAGTAGCGATGGCAAAAGGGGAGATTATCGATGCGCTTTCAATGGATGGTGTCGTGATTTTGAACGCCGATGATTTGTTCTTTAATTTCTGGAGCCGCCAGGCTGATAGTAGAAAAATTGTTTCGTTTGGTATCGAAAATAAAGCCGATTTCAGTGCCAAGAATATCCAACTACAACCTGCCAGTTGTTCGTTTGAACTTCACGCATATGACGAGTCAATTTTGATTGACTTGCCTTTGCCCGGGTATCACAACGTGATGAACGTTCTCGCCGCAGCGGCGGCAAGCCATGTTGCCGGGGTTTCTCTCAGGGATGTGCGAGATGGTTTGTTACATATAGAAGCGGTCTCAGGAAGGTTGACTTTAATGAAGTCTGAGGCTGGAGCAAATCTGATTGACGATAGTTTCAATGCCAATCCTTCATCAATGTTTGCCGCAATCGACGTGTTATCTCAGTGCAAGGGTAAAAAAATCCTTGTGCTCGGCGCAATGGCGGAGCTAGGCGATGATAGTGAAAAGCTTCATCAGGAGACAGCCGTAGCTGCCGCAAAGGCAGGCATCGACAGATTGCTCTACTTGAATGATAGTGACAACGCCGACTTAAAAGGTTATCAGCGTGGGTTTGCTAATAACGGTGAAGAATTTAAAACAGTTGAAGCGCTGATCGCTGCGCTCAGTGATGATGATCATTCGAATACGGCTATTTTAGTCAAAGGTTCAAAATCATCCAGAATGGGCCGCGTTATCTCTCAACTGCGAAAAGGCAATGCCGAAAGGGAGAGTGCGTCATGCTAACTTGGTTATTTGACGTGCTTTCAGAGCACTACAGTTTTTTTAACGTCTTCCGATATTTGACTTTACGCGGGATTTGCGGCGTTTTAACTTCAATCACCATCTTCTTTATTTTTGGTCCTACAATGATCAGAAAGTTGAGCGAGTATCAAATTGGTCAGACAGTAAGAGAAGACGGCCCGCCTACACACTTTGACAAAGTAGGTACACCAACCATGGGAGGCGTTCTTATCTTGCTTTCGGTGGTGATCGCAACGCTCCTTTGGGCCGATCTTACAAATCGTTTTGTGTGGATTGTGTTGTTCACGACCGTCTCATTTGGTGCTATCGGTTGGGTTGATGACTATCGGAAGTTAATAGATAAAAATCCGCGTGGAATGGGCGCGAGAAACAAGTTTGTTAGTCAAACAATTGCGGGCCTGATCGCTTCTCTTATGCTCTACTTTACTGCCCAGACTCCCGCTGAGACAGAGCTTCTGGTGCCGTTGTTTAAGGACATCGCGATACCGCTAGGGACTGGTTTTATTGTTTTGACCTGGTTTGTCATTGTTGGCACTAGCAATGCTGTCAATCTGACAGACGGACTCGATGGTTTGGCAATTATGCCTACGGTTATGGTTGCTGGTGCCTTGGGGATATTTGCTTATGTTACAGGTAACAGTATCTTTGCTGGATATTTGGCGATTCCGTTTATCAATGGCGTAGGGGAAGTGCTGATTTTTTGTGCTGCACTTGTTGGCGCCGGTTTAGGGTTTTTATGGTTTAACACCTATCCGGCTCAGGTGTTTATGGGCGATATCGGCGCGTTATCACTTGGGGCAGCAATCGGTGTTGTGGCAGTCATAGTGCGTCAAGAGATCGTGTTGGTAGTAATGGGCGGTATTTTTGTGATTGAAACTGTTTCAGTGATTTTGCAAGTTGCTTCTTTTAAGTTGGTCGGAAGACGTATCTTTCGAATGGCGCCACTGCATCATCACTTCGAACTAAAGGGCTGGCCAGAACCAAGAGTTATTGTTCGTTTTTGGATTATCAGCTTGATGTTAGTGCTGGTTGGTTTAGCCACGCTGAAGATTCGATAGCATAGATATTGATCGATGATGAATGCGATAAAACTGACCGATAACAACCAAACACCAACACTGGTCGTTGGCCTAGGTAAAACAGGATGGTCAGTAGTGCGCTATTTATGCGATAAAAACCTTCCTGTAGTGGTCACTGATACTCGAGAAATTCCGCCATATCTTTCCGAGATGCGTGAAAAGTATCCCCAGGTAAATTTTTTACGCGCTCTTTCTGAAAAAGACTTTGAGCAGTATTCTGAGCTGGTTGTCAGTCCCGGTGTTGCAAGCACTTCGACAAATGCGGTCGGAGATGTTGAACTATTTTTGCGCGACGCACAGGCGCCGGTAATCGCGATAACTGGATCAAATGGAAAATCCACTGTGACTATGTTGGTGACGGAAATCTTGCGTGCAGGTGGATATCAGGTTTTGGCGGGTGGCAATATCGGCACTCCGGCACTGGATTTATTGTCGCAGCCTTCACCGGATTTTTATGTTCTTGAGCTCTCAAGTTTTCAACTGGAGACGACACGCAGTTTGCAGGCAGTTTCATCAGTAGTCCTCAATATCAGTGAGGATCATATGGATCGCTATAGTGGGATTGAGGAATACTCTGAGGCAAAGAAACGTATTTATAGCAATACACGCTCCGCCATTACGAATCGTCAGGACGCAGTTGCAAGAGACAGTCACCATGTTAGCGAAGCGGCAATAAGAATCAGCTTTGGGTTAGATGTTCCTGATGATGGCCAGTTTGGCATTGCCAACGCCGATGGTGAAAGATGTTTAGTCTATGGAAAGCAATTGCTAGCGCCAGTGTCCGAAGTTGCTATGGGTGGAGAGCAAAACCTACAGAATGTTTTGGCGGCTCTTGCTTTGGTTGCGGGCGCTGAAGTCGGAATCACCAAGCCGATGGTGCGCGCAGCAACGCAGTACGCAGGTTTGCCTCATCGTTGTGAAGTCGTTTCTAAATCACAAGGTGTGTCCTGGATCAATGATTCGAAAGGAACAAACGTTGGCGCCACAGTCGCGGCGATTTCTGGCGCGAAAAAGCCACTTATTTTGATTGCCGGAGGGCAAGGAAAAGGAGCTGACTTCAAGGCATTGGGAAGCTTGATCGATACGTCTTGTAAAGCGGCAGTGCTGATTGGAGAAGATGCAGAAAAAATTGCACTAACGATTGAAGACAAGACCTTAATTCATCGCGCTGATGGACTAGAGCAGTCAATTGTTGCTGCCACAGAACTTGCTGAAGAAGGAGATACGGTACTATTTTCTCCCGCTTGCGCTAGCTTCGATATGTTTAAAAGCTATGAACATCGCGGGGACAGCTTTCGTGAAATCGTTACAAAATTAGTGAGTGAGGTTGAGAATGCTTAGCAATATGCAAGAAACTCAGGCTCAAAAAGGCGTCGTTGAAGACAATGGCGAGATAGATGTTTGGTTATTGCTTTCTGTTGTTGCCGTCGTGTGCTTAGGCTCTGTAATGGTATTTTCAGCCACGATCGCTGCCGATAGTAGAACTCTTGCATTCGATACCAGTCGCATTACCAAGCATCTGATACACATTGGCTTGGGAGTTGGTGTGCTTTTGATAGTGATGCGAATTCCATTGGACTGGCTGCAAATATCGAGCAAGGCTATTTTACTGTCGGGGATTGTTATGCTGGCTTTGCTGTTCGTACCAGGGTTTGGTGTCGAAGTTAACGGCAGTCTGCGCTGGTATAGCATTGCCGGATTTCGGATGCAGCCTTCTGAATTAATGAAAATTGCTGCGTTGATTTATTTCGCAGATTATCTGGCACGAAAAAAAGAAGATCTTCACCTTTTTAAAGTTGGGATTATTAATGTTGGGCTGGTGGTTGGCGTTATTGGTTTGCTGTTATTGCTGCAGCCAGATTTTGGAACCACTGTCGTCTTGGTGACTACCGTTGCAGCAATGATGTTTCTCGCGGGAGTCCGCTTTTGGCATTTCTTGGTAAGTATCTCAGTGGCCGCCGCTTTGATGACGGTGTTGATGTGGATGGAGCCTTATCGTGTTGCGCGTTTGATGAGCTATCGCGATCCTTGGGCTGATCCTTTTGGCTCGGGTTTTCAACTGGTGCAAGCATTAATCGCAATTGGTCGCGGAGAGTGGTTTGGTATTGGCTTGGGTAGCAGTATTCAAAAGCTATTTTATCTTCCCCATGCTGGCAATGATTTTCTTATTGCAGTGATTGGTGAAGAACTGGGTGCCTTTGGAATTTTTGGCGTTCTGATTTTGTTTGGCATTATTCTATGGCGATCATTTGTGATCGCTAGTCGCGCTCTTGATTTGGGTTACCGATTCGCTGGGTTCTTAGCGCAGGGTATCGGAATGTTAGTGTGTTTACAGGCTTCGGTGCACATTGCGGTAAACACTGGGCTCCTGCCGACCAAAGGATTGACGCTGCCGTTGATGAGTTATGGTGGAAGCAGCATGCTATCTAGCATGATCGCGATTGGTCTCTTGATCGCAGTGGATCGTCAGTGCCGCCCGGTACGCAGAGGGGGTCGCCAGTGAGTCGGCTAATGGTGATGGCTGGTGGAACAGGTGGTCATGTGATGCCCGCGCTAGCAGTGGCAAGACTACTGCGCGATAAAGGCGTTGATATACGCTGGATTGGAAACCCCGAGGGTTTAGAGGCGAAGCTGGTTCCTGCTGCTGGATTCGAGCTTGAAACTATTCAAATTAAGGGCCTGCGAAAAAGTGGACTGGCACGAAAGTTGATCATGCCCCTGATGCTGTTCGGAGCTTGCTTTCAAGTGTTAAAGATCGTTCGTCGATATAGACCAGATGCTCTTCTTGGGATGGGCGGATTTGTTTCTGGCCCCGGTGGGCTAGTCGGTGGACTGATGGGAAAACCATTAGTGCTACATGAACAAAATGCGGTAGCTGGTTTAACTAATAAAGCCCTGGCACCTCTTGCCAAGCGAGTGTTGAGTGGGTTTCCACAGGCGCTTGGTATTCGCAAGGCGCAATGGGTGGGCAATCCTGTTCGAGCAGATATCTCCGCGGTAGAAGAGCCGCAAGTTCGGCTAAGTGGACGCAATGGTCCTTTGCGTATTTTGGTAGTTGGCGGTAGTCAAGGCGCTCAAGTGTTTAACGAGTATTTACCAGTATTGCTAAAAAACGCCGACCTGCCGCCAATAGAGATTTGGCATCAATGCGGCAATGGCCGCTCTGCCTCGGTAGTAAAATCATATCAGGAGCAACAGGTCACAGCTAATGCGGTGGACTTTGTCGACGATATGGCAGCAGCGCTTAGCTGGTCTGATATTGTGATCTGTCGAGCTGGTGCAATGACTGTGGCTGAGGTTTGCGCTGCGGGGGCCGTTGCAATGTTTGTCCCGTATCCTTTTGCTGTGAGTGACCATCAAACATTGAATGCGCAACATCTGGTAAATAAAAGCGCAGCGTATTCCTATTCCCAAAACGCATTTGTGAAGGGTGCATGGCTAGAACAAATTGTTAAATTATCCGCTGAGCGAGATCAGCTAATTGATATGGCAGTTTTGGCTAGATCCTTAGCGAAGCCTGATGCAACCAAAGACGTTGCTGAAATTTGTGAGGGCTTGATGAATGCGTGAATTTGTAAAACACATTCATTTTGTTGGTATCGGCGGTATTGGAATGAGCGGCATTGCCGAGGTGTTATTGAAGGAAGGTTTCAAAGTGTCTGGTTCAGATCTGGTGCGCAACGCTATCGTTGATCGATTAGAGCAGGCGGGCGCTAATATATTTATCGGCCATGCGGCACCCCATATCCATGAAGCTGAGGCTGTTGTGACTTCGAGCGCAGTCGATGTCGACAATCCGGAAGTATTGGAGGCGCAAAAGCGCAAGATTCCTCTAGTACAAAGAGCAGAAATGCTGGGTGAATTGATGCGCTTTCGCAGGGGAATTGCGATTGCAGGAACCCATGGGAAAACGACAACAACAAGTTTGGTTTCAGCAGTTCTGGCGGAAGCAAAAATGGATCCAACCTTTGTTATTGGCGGGGTGGTAAATAGCGCACGTACCAACGCCCGTTTAGGCACTGGTGAATACCTTGTAGCAGAAGCAGATGAGAGCGATGCGTCATTTCTGCACTTGCAGCCGCAGATGGCGGTTGTTACGAACATCGATGCAGATCATATGGAAACATATGGTGGTAGTTTCGAACGTCTAAAGCAAACCTATTTAGCATTTCTACAAAACCTACCTTTTTACGGACTTGCTGTCGCCTGTTTTGATGATGCTGAGGTGCGAAATGTCTGCCGAGAATTAGCACGTCCAATACTCAGCTACGGTATCGAAAAAGGAGCGGATATAAGAGCGTCCAATATTGTGTTTGAAGAGCGGAGTAGTTTCTTCGACGTGTCTCATCTTAAGCGTGAGTTGGGCCGTTTTGAGTTATCAATGCCAGGAACTCACAATGTGCAAAACGCACTAGCTGCGATTGCGATCGCATCAAAATTAGGAATTGATATGGAGACGGTGAAAGCTGCACTTCAAAAATTCGAAGGTATTGGGCGTCGGTTTGAGCGAGTTGGTATGTTGTCTGTCGAAGGTGGTGAAGTCGAAATGGTGGATGACTATGCGCATCACCCTGTTGAACTAAAGGCAACTTTAGATGCTGCATCAGGTTGTTGGCCGCAAAAGAGAGTGGTTACTGTATTTCAGCCGCATCGATACAGCAGGACAAGAGATTTATTCGATGACTTTGCGCAGCTGTTATCAACAGTGGAGCATCTAGTACTAACTGAAGTTTATCCGGCTGGCGAAGCGCCTATTGCGGGTGCGGACGGCCGAGCTTTGAGTAAAG
This sequence comes from uncultured Gammaproteobacteria bacterium, assembly GCA_937992195.1. Taxonomy (GTDB): domain Bacteria; phylum Pseudomonadota; class Gammaproteobacteria; order Arenicellales; family Poriferihabitantaceae; genus VYFG01. The sequence continues at coordinate 49,813 of CALKKV010000040.1, forward strand.
CAATTCGAAAAAGAGGAAACGATCCGGTGTTTGTCGAGACACTTGAGGAGCTTACTCAGGTGTTATCTGGATATTTACTGCCGGGTGACATTTTGTTGAGCCTTGGTGCAGGTGATATCGGCAGATACGCCAATCAATTGTGTGCCGATGGTTTATCCGGGGAGTCAAAAGCATGATGGCGGCTCAAGATTTTCCAACCGTACCATTTGCAACTGACAGTTTGCGCGGTGAACTTCGATTTGATGAGCCTATGTTTCGGCATACGAGCTGGAGAGTTGGTGGAAAGGCTGATTATTTTTACGTCCCTGCGGACAGACAAGACGTGATCGAGTTAATGCGATGTCTGCCACAGAACTTACCTATTTATTGGGTTGGTCTGGGAAGTAATCTTTTGGTGCGAGATGGCGGAGTGGATGGAATAGTTATAAAAACATCGAAAGCACTATCGACCATAACGCTGGAGGGTGACGGCAACATATACATTGAGGCAGGAGTCTCTTGTGCAAAAGTTGCACGTACGAGCACGCAAAATAATTTAACCGGTGGGGAGTTCTTGGCGGGCGTACCCGGCTCGTTTGGTGGGGCGTTGGCAATGAATGCGGGTGCATTTGGTGGAGAAACCTGGTCGCTGGTAGAGTCAGTAGACTGCGTTGACCGCAGTGGCAGTTGTAAAACAATCCATTCTAGTGAAATAAATTTTTCATACCGTCATGTAGAGCTTCCCAAGAATTCTTACCTGTTATCAGGGGTTCTGAAACTGGAGTCTGCAGGAGATGGTCAAGATGGTAAGGAAAAGATCAAAGACCTTCTTGCAAAAAGAAGCGCGAGCCAGCCGATCCAAAGCGCAAATGCTGGTTCTGTTTTTAAAAATCCTAGAGGAGACTACGCAGCTCGAGTAATCGAAGCACTTGGTTTGAAGGGGTACGTTATCGGCGACGCGTGTTTCTCTGATGTGCATTCTAATTTCATAATTAACAAGGGAAACTGCAGCGCTCAAGATATTGAATCCTTGATCTTGCTGGCACAGAAAGAGGCTGAAGATAAATTGGGTTTGACTTTGGAACCAGAAGTTAGAGTCATTGGTAGGAGTCTAAGGTGACGCAATCAATGTCAACTCAACAGGCAAATCAGGCCGCAGGAAATCAGGACGGAAGGCGTTGGATTACTACGATTGTCTGGCTGGTGCTACTAGGAATGGTTGGTTTGTTTGTCGTCGATCGGCTTTACAACCCTGATAAGTTTCGAATTGAAGAAATTGAAGTGCGCGGTCAGCTTCGAAATGTTAATGGTGAGCGGGTGAAAGATTCGGTTGTTCAAGTGCTTCAAGGCAATTATTTTTCTACTAGTCTAGATCATGTTGAATCTGCGATCCGCGAGCTACCTTGGGTCTTTGATGTTTCTGTTCGGAGGCAGTGGCCATCGACATTGGTCGTTGATGTGGAAGAAGTGCAGCCGATAGCAGAATGGGGAGAAGCCCAGTGGTTAAATGCTAGTGGTGATCTAGTAGCGCGCGAACCATGGGACCAGAAACTGCCAGCTCTATCTGGCCCGGTTTCAATGCAGAAAACAGTTTGGCAAATGTTTCAGCAATGGCATGGGATGTTCGCATCGCATGGTTTGTCACTCGACCAGTTGAAATTTGATGAAAGAGAGCTTTGGTATCTAACCCTAAGCTTGACCGCTCTTGCGCTAGACAGAAATTCATTGACAATGAATGGAGACCAGCCTTCACCACTCTCGAACACAATTTCAGCGGTCGGCGGTAAGGCCGAGTTCCATCATGATTATTTGGCTGAGGTGACGATGATCGTCGACAACGCAGATGCGACACCAAGAATTACACGATTGATCAATGCTTTGAATACACAGTTAATCGCAGAATTCCCAAGTATGAGATCCATTGATTTGCGATATCCAAATGGTTTTGCAATCGATTGGATAAAGAGGTCACCTTCAACACAAACTCTCACAGAGTCAAAGTAATACCTATGGCTAAAAAAGCGAACAGTAATTTGATTGTAGGAATCGATATTGGTACCTCCAAAGTACTGGCCATTGTTGGCGAGGTTGGTGTTGACGGTGAATTAGAAGTTATTGGTGTTGGACATCACCCTGCGAGAGGACTACGCAAGGGAGTGGTAGCAAATATTGAGTCAACCGTACAATCCATCCAGCGCGCGGTTGAAGAAGCTGAGCTGATGGCAGGATGTCAAATATATTCCGTGTTTGCCGGTATAGCTGGCGCGCATATCAATAGTTTCAATTCTCACGGCGTTGTCGGAATTAAAGACAACGAAGTCACCGCCAATGATATAGAACGCGTGATCGACGCAGCGAAAGCGATGGCAATTCCAAACGACCAACGCATTCTTCATGTGATGCCTCAGGACTTCATTATTGATGGCCAGGATGGAATTCGGGAGCCCGTTGGTATGAGCGGTGTGAGAATGGAAGCCAAAGTCCACATGATTACTGGTGCGGTCAGCGCTGCGCAGAATATTGTGAAATGCATTAGACGCTGTGGCCTGGAAGTTGACGATATTATTTTGGAGCAGATTGCTTCGAGTGAATCTGTATTGACTGAAGACGAGCGTGAACTCGGTGTTTGTATGATCGATATCGGTGGCGGAACTACCGATATTGCGATTTTTTGCGATGGTGCTATCCGTCACACCGCAGTGATTCCAATCGCTGGTGATCAGGTTACCAACGACATTGCGGTTGCTTTTCATACACCGACCCAAGCGGCAGAAGAGCTTAAGAAAAAACACGGGTGCACATTAGTACAGCTGGTCGATGAAAATCAGATGATTGAAACACCAAGTATGGGTGGTAGGCCTCCGAGAACTCTTTCTCGCCAAAATCTTGCTGAGATTATCGAGCCCCGTATCGAAGAATTATTGATGCTGGTTCAGGCCGAATTGAGAAGGAGCGGATTTGAAGAGCTTATCGGTTCTGGAATTGTAATGACCGGAGGCAGCTCTCGTATAGAAGGCATGATTGAGCTAGCGGAAGAAATATTTCATTTGCCGGTTCGCCTGGGGATTCCAAACTACAGCGGGTCATTAAGTGAAGTTGTTAAAAATCCGATTTATTCCACTGGCGTTGGTTTAATTCAGTTTGGTCATGCTAATAAATCAGAAGTTCGAGCGATTAGTGATCAAACAAGTCCTTTTAAAGCAGTGTTAGAAAGAATGAAGAGCTGGTTTAAGGGAAGTTTTTAATTTTAAAGAGTTATCAATAACAAAATGCTATTTGCATTCAAAATTGTAGAAGCGACAACGTGCCTTAAAAAGCAAGTTTCTGTTGAGCGCTGTTCTATGACGTACAACATTATCAAAAAAATTCTGAAGCTTGCGATCAGAGTTAAATATTTTTCGATGAATTCCTCAAACAGATTCATCGATTCTTTATGTTCACCTTGCACACGTGGAGGAAATCAATATGTTTGAATTAGTAGAAGCAGTCAGTCAGCAGGCGGTGATAAAAGTCGTCGGTGTTGGCGGCGGCGGCGGAAACGCTGTAGAGCATATGCTCAAAGCTGAGTTGGAAGGGGTTGAGTTTATTAACGCCAACACTGACGCCCAGATGCTGTCACGCTCAAATGCACCTACCATCTTGCAGTTGGGAGAAAGTCTGACCAAAGGACTTGGCGCCGGTGCCAATCCAGAGGTTGGACGTCAGGCCGCAATTGAAGATAGGGATCGTATTGCTGATGCAATTGAAGGCGCCGATATGGTGTTCATTACTGCAGGAATGGGAGGTGGCACTGGTACAGGTGCCGCTCCGGTGATTGCTGAAATTGCACGAGAAAAAGGGATTCTTACGGTTGCAGTTGTGACCAGACCTTTCCCATTCGAGGGTAAAAAGCGCATTGATCTCGCGTTCCACGGTATTGAAGATTTACAACAGTATGTTGACTCATTGATCACAATTCCGAATGAGAAAGTACTAGCTGTAATGGGACAAGACGCTACTTTGGTGGATGCTTTTGCCAAAGCGAATGAAGTTTTGTTCAACGCGGTTCAGGGTATTTCTGAATTGATAACCCGCCCTGGTTTGATAAACGTCGACTTTGCAGATGTGCGCACCGTTATGTCCGAAATGGGTAAGGCAATGATGGGGTCGGCAACGGTCAGCGGTGAAAACCGCGCGGTCGAAGCCGCTCAACAGGCAATATCCAGTCCGCTGCTTGAAGATGTGAATCTTCATGGTGCAAAGGGTCTTTTGGTTAATATTACTGCTGGACCAGATATGGCGATCGGTGAATTTGAAGCAGTTGGTAATGCGATCCATGAATATGCTGCACCAGATGCCAATGTAGTGATTGGAACCGCATTTGATCCTGAAATGCAGGGTGACCTGCGGGTCACGATGGTTGCAACTGGCCTGAATGACGGTAAAGCTCAAGTGGCTGCTGAAAAGCCTGTTAAAGCGGCACCACCGCCACCAAAAGCTGATCCTGAGCCAGAAAATGCGCTCCCTCCCGGTGCGATGAGCCCAGGCAAACGGTTTGGTCGTACTGGCGCGGTGACAAATGGTAATGCGGCGGTCCAGCTCGATCTTGATCATCTTGATATACCAGCCTTTTTGAGACGACAGGCTGATTAAGAAGATAATCAAAATTGAATAGTGTGCAAGCTATTCGGGCGGCTACTGATAACTAAGAGGCATTCTAATTTGTCTCATTTTGGTGTAGTATCCGCCCGTTTTCCCGCTTACATTACAATTAGTTAACTGAAGGAACCCATCTGTCATGATTAGACAGCGCACCCTGAAAAACATCATCCGCGCCACCGGTGTGGGGCTCCATACTGGCAAAAAAGTCTATTTGACTTTGCGTCCAGCACCAGTTGATACCGGAATTGTCTTTATTCGTACTGATCTCGATACTGAAGTTGAAGTACCTGCAAGACCTGAAAATGTAAGCGACACCCGTTTGTCGACCACGCTCGAGCGGGATGGCGTAAAAATTTCTACAGTAGAGCATTTAATGTCAGCATTCGCTGGAATTGGGATCGATAATGCATACGTTGAGCTCAGCGCGCCAGAGGTTCCAATTATGGATGGCAGTGCCGGCCCGTTTGTGTTTTTGCTGCAATCTGCGGGAATTTCTGAGCAGAAAAAGCTCAAGCAATTTATCCGTATAAAAAAACCATGTGTTGTGCAAGATGATGATAAATGGGTCAAATTTGAACCATTTAACGGTTTTAAAGTTTCTTTCGCCATAGATTTTGATCATCCAATTCTAAAAAACTCTACGCAAAACGCGTCCGTAGATTTTTCTACTACTTCGTTTGTAAAAGAAGTGAGTCGTGCTCGTACCTTTGGTTTTATGGATGACTTAGAAGCGCTGCGTAATGCGGGACTCGCTCAGGGTGGTAGTTTTGATAATGCGATTGTGATGGATTCGTTTCATATTTTGAATGATGACGGATTGCGATATGAAGATGAATTTGTAAAACATAAGGTTTTAGACGCCATTGGCGACCTTTATCTTTTGGGGCATCCACTGATTGGAGAATTTAGTGCAAATAAGTCCGGACATGCCCTGAATAACCGTCTTCTTCGTCAGCTTATTGCAGATGAATCTGCTTGGGAATTGGTTACCTTCGAAGATGAAGCGGAAGTGCCAATTTCATTTGTCAGAAGCGTTACTGCTTAACTGAAGGCTCCTCTTGGTATTTTTGTAACGCGCTTTAGATTGCAAAACTCAGCCACTAAAGCACAAATCCCCCTCTGGCTGTATACTGACCACTAGTCTCCTTTCCTGAATATTGCTCATTCCGAGTGATTCGCCTTCTTAGCTAGTCGTTTTAATGCGTCTTTCAATCCACGATGTTCGATTCGGTTTGCAGTCTGGTGAAGGTATTGGCCGTTTCGCTGTGATAGTGCGATGTTCCGTCGTTTTGGAATGGCTCTGGGTAAGATTCCAGGTCGCGCTTTGACCTCGATCTCGTTGATATTAAAGGATTCTAATTCTATTCTAATGGCGTGCTGTTGATGGCGAAGTTCGGTCGCCCAGATTGCGGATTCCGTAAAAATAACAAGGCGGCCAGAGCGAAATAACAAAGGAAAGCTCGCGGCTGCTGCGCGCCCCGCGCATCGCCCCCATCGACGTCTAATCTCCGCCTGAATTGACTCTTCTGCTGGCGAATTCTCGGGATCTGATATTTGGCCGGCAATCTGGTTCTGTATCAACTGGCCGACCCTGTTGAACTCTTTTCGGATGTGATCTTTCAAATTGCTGAATTGGACTTATAAATAATGAATACGGTGAGGTAAACCGCGTAATCAGAGTCTTTTACGATGCTACATGCAATTGGTCTCTGGCATAATCCAGCCTAACGCTCAAACTACCATCTTGTCTACATGCTGCAATCCGCACTTAAAAAAGTATTTGGCGATCGCAATCAGCGATTGCTCAAAAAAATGCACAAAACTGTTGATGAAATCAGTGCCCTCGAAGCCGAGTTAGAAGCACTGGATGATAGTGGGTTACAGGAACAAACTGCACTGCTGCGTAAGCTAAGTGCCGACGGTAACTCTGAAGAACAACTATTGCCTAGGGCATTTGCGGTCGCAAGGGAGGCTTCTAAACGAACCTTAGGTTTACGTCACTATGATGTGCAGTTAATCGGGGGAATGATCCTTAATAGCGGCAAGATTGCAGAAATGAAAACAGGGGAGGGTAAAACCCTGATGGCTACCTTGCCAGCATATTTAAACGCGGTATGTGGTAAGCCGGTTCATATCGTTACGGTAAATGACTATCTTGCGAGTCGCGACGCAGAGTGGATGGGCAAGCTTTATAACTTTTTAGGCTTGACCGTAGGTGTGGTGGCGTCGGGTCAAGGTGCCGAAGCCAAGGCGGCGGCGTATCAATCTGACATTGTGTACGGTACGAATAATGAATTTGGATTTGACTACCTTCGGGACAACATGGCTTTTTCGGCCGAAGATCGGGCCCAAAGAGGTTTAGGGTTTGCAATTATCGATGAGGTCGACTCTATTTTAATTGATGAAGCACGTACCCCATTGATTATTTCTGGTCCGGCCGAAGAGAGTACTGCGCTCTATCAAAAAATTAATATGGTCGTACCTAGCCTTGTTCTTCAGACTGAAGAAGATGGGCCGGGTGATTTTAGCGTTGATGAGAAATCGAAACAGATTTCCCTCACAGAAGAAGGCCATGAAAATGCTGAAAAGCTTCTGGTAAAAGAGGGACTACTTGAAGACGGAGGGAGTTTGTATGAGCTCGGTAATATCAGCTTATTACATCATTTGGATGCGGCATTGCGCGCTCACAATATTTTCAAGAAAGACGTAGACTATATTGTTGATGGAGATCAGATTGTAATTATTGACGAATTTACCGGGCGGATGATGGCCGGTCGTCGTTGGTCAGAAGGGTTGCACCAGGCGGTTGAAGCGAAGGAAGGCGTCACTATCCAGCAGGAGAACCAAACTCTTGCTTCGATCACATTCCAGAACTACTTCCGTTTGTATGAAAAATTGGCGGGTATGACAGGAACCGCTGATACAGAAGCACCTGAATTCATACAGATTTATAGCCTTGAAGTCGTGATTTTACCGACAAACAAACCCATGGTGCGAATGGATCAGGCTGATCAGGTATTTAGGACCAATGCTGAGAAATACAATGCCATTGTTGAAGCAATCAAAGACTGCCAGTCTAGAAACCAACCGGTGCTAGTGGGTACTGCGTCTATTGATTCATCAGAATATTTATCTGCCTATCTCACTAAAGAGTCTATTTCCCACGAGGTGTTGAACGCAAAGCAGCACGAACGAGAGGCCGAGATTATTGCTGAAGCTGGTCGACCTGGAAGAGTGACCATTGCGACCAATATGGCGGGTCGAGGAACTGATATTGTATTAGGAGGCAGTCTTGAATCAGAACTAGCAAAGCTTGAGGAAAGTGAGCATGAAAGTGCTACGGTTGCCTGGAAAGAGAGACACCAGCAGGTGTTGGATGCTGGTGGTTTACATGTTCTTGGTACTGAACGAAATGAATCGCGGCGAGTAGATAATCAGTTGCGTGGTCGTTGCGGACGGCAAGGTGATGCCGGTTCTAGCGGTTTTTACCTATCGCTCGAAGATAACTTGATGCGTATTTTTGGCTCCGATCGCATTGCAAGCCTTATGCAGAAACTAGGCATGGAAGAGGGCGAAGCGATTGAGCACCCCTGGGTTACTAAAGCAATCGAAAACGCGCAGAAAAAAGTTGAGGGACATAACTTTGATATCCGAAAGCAATTGCTTGAATATGATGATGTCGCAAATGAACAGCGGAAAGTCATCTATGAGCAGCGCAATATGCTAATGGAGAAAGAAGACATTTCCGAATACATAAAAGATACGCGTCGCGAAACCATTCAGCAGGTCATCAGCAAAAGCATTATGCCGGGATCATTAGAAGAGCAATGGGATGTGCCAGGTCTCGAACAGGATTTGCAGCAGGAATTTGCTTTAGAGCTGCCGGTTCAGCAATGGCTTGATACCGATGATGAATTGCACGAAGAAACGTTACGCAAAAAAATCTTTGATTCCGTTGAGGAAGTAATGTCCGAGAAAGAACAAAGGATTGGCGAAGAAGGCATGCGTCACGTTGAGAAGTCTCTGATGTTAAGGATCTTAGACGAGCAGTGGAAAGAACATCTGGCGAGTATGGACTATCTGCGTAAGGGAATTGGCTTGCGAGGTTACGCGCAGAAAAACCCTAAACAAGAATACAAACGCGAAGCCTATGCAATGTTTACTGAATTGCTGGATGACGTGAAATATACGGTATCAACAGCAATTGCACGGTTACGTATTCCAACTGAAGAGGAAATGCGAGAGCTTGAGGCGCAACAAAGGGCGCTTGCTGAAGAGCAGCAAAAAAACATGAATTTTATTCATGAAGAATCCAGCGGACATGGAGACGAGGAAGCAGAGCGTCAACAAGCCGCAGAAGCGGCAAACCAAGGTAAAAAAAGACAACAAACTGTTGTAAGACAGGGTAAAAAAGTGGGGAGGAATGATCCTTGTCCTTGTGGTTCGGGTAAAAAATATAAGCAATGTCATGGAAAACTCACCTAACTACGGCCTAGTTCTCAAGAGATACTTTTAACCGATCATTTGGCTCTATTGAATGACGCTGAAAGTATCTCCCCTAGCTCCCGAAACCGGACTGCCTGACTTTCCGGAAATTGCTGGTATTCGATTAGCGACTGCGGCAAGCGGAGTTAAATATACGGATCGAGAAGACCTGCTTATTGTCGATCTGGATCAGGATACTGTTGCTGCAGGTGTGTTCACTCGGTCTACCGCAGCCGGAGCGCCAGTAGTTTGGAGTCGAGAATGTCTCAAACAACCGGTTGCGAGGGGATTGGTAGTCAATGCAGGTAATGCCAATGTTTTTACCGGCGAGTGTGGAGAAGCAGATGTACGAAGGATGGCGGAAAAAGCTGCCGAAGTTTTAAAGTGCAAGCCAGCTGAAATATTTGTTGCATCCACTGGGGTGATTGGAGAACCGCTGCCTGTCGAAAAAATTGTATCGAGTATGGACGAGATGGGTTCGGGGTTTGCGGCAGATAATTGGTGGCAAGCATGTCATGCAATTTTAACCACGGATACTTTTGCCAAAGGTGCTGTGAAAACGGCCTCACTGATGGGGGAATCGATTACCATTTGTGGGATGGCGAAGGGTTCTGGAATGATCGAACCGGATATGGCGACAATGCTTGCATTTGTTTTTACCGATGCAAATATTGAAAAGTCGGTCCTTCAAAAACTGTTGGTTGAATCGAATGCGCAATCCTTCAATAAGATAACAGTTGATAGTGACACGTCTACAAGTGATACCTGTTTATTATTTGCTACCGGTAAGGCGTCGAACCGTCGAGTGGATAACGAAAAAACAGCGGATCTAACTGAATTTCGCCGGGCGCTATCTGAATTGATGCTTGATCTGGCGCTACAAGTTGTTCGTGATGGAGAAGGAGCTAGTAAGCTGATCCATGTCCGGGTAGAAGGTGCTGCGAATACTGATGATGCTGACCTGATAGCCAAAACGATCGCCAACTCTCCTTTGGTGAAAACTGCAATCGCGGGAGAGGATGCTAACTGGGGTAGGGTCGTGATGGCGGTGGGTAAGTCAGGCGTGCAATATAGGCACGAGGCGTTAGAAATTGGTTTCGGTGGCATGAAGATTACAAACAATGGAAATCGCATAGAGAATTATGATGAATCAAAGTTGACCCGTCATTTGCAAGGTAAAGAGGTGGAGATCAACGTTAATTTGGGAGAAGGGGAGGGCAGCTCTAGTGTCTGGACTTGTGATCTGACACATGGCTATATCTCGATAAATGCTGATTATCGATCCTAGTGTTGTGTGAGACAGGTATGACCACATCAGCGCCAGGTGACAGGTTGTATGTAGTTGTTGGATTGTTAAAAGACCATGAGGGCAAACTGTTTGTTCAACAACGCCGCGCTGGTACCCCAAAAGCCGGAAAATGGGAGTTTCCTGGTGGTAAGCGGGAAATTGGAGAAACGCCCGAGCAGGCGTTGGCAAGAGAGCTGCGGGAGGAGCTCGGTATACTGGTGCAATCCTGCGAACCGCTCACGGTGGTAACCTATGACTATGAACACGCCAAGGTTTGGCTAGATACCTACCTGGTTACAGCGTTTGATCAGACACCAACTGGAAGGGAAGGGCAGGCAATCTCCTGGGTTGACGTTGGCAATCCGGCAGAGCTGGAAAAATTCGACTTTTTAGCTGCTGTTTTTCCGATTTTGGAGGTATATAGAAACTATTTATCTAAAGAGTCTTTGTAAGTGCTTGGCGGACCGAAGACGCGTTTTAGCCCCTTCGAATAAATCTGAAAGACTGGCGCCGTTAATCAAACACATCGGTAAGTTGTTGGTGAACAGTATCTACTTGTTTAACTAAAGCTTCGGGTGCGCCATTGTTATTGATAATATAGTTGGCGATTTTAAGTCGCTCTTCGTCTGAAGCTTGCGAAGCAAAGACGCGTTTAATTGATTCGCGATCCATACTTCTACTTTTTATCAGCCGTTCCATCCGAATCTCTTGGTCGCAATCCACAACGATTACTGCATCCATCTCTTTGTGTCGTTTTGTCTCAAGTAACAGAGGAATTTCAAGGATGCAATATGGCGCTTCGACTAAAGTTGCTCGGGCATCGGATTCTTTTTTAATTAGGGGGTGTAGCAGTTGTTCAAGCCATGCCCGGCCTTCGGTATTGTGGAATACAATTTCCCCCAATTGTTGTCGGTTTAAGGTGCCGTTAGGATGAATGCACTCTTTGCCAAAATGTATTCGGATCTTATCTAAAGCCTCGGTTCCAGGTGCAGTGATCTCACGTGCGATTAAATCTGCGTCGATAATGACGATACCATGCTTAGCGAAAAGTGTTGCTACAGAAGATTTCCCAGAGCCGATACCGCCCGTTAGTCCTACTCGTGCAGTCATCAAAATGCGAGAAGTTGGAAATATTTTTCAGTGATCGTATTGCCCCAAAGTAATGCAAGCCAGCCACCGAAGGCGAGGAAGGGACCAAAAGAAATTGGCTTATCACGCTTAAACTTTTTGACCAACATTAAAATTAATGCCACTACTGTTCCAGTCAAGGAGGCAAACAAGACAATCATGGGTAACAGCTCCCATCCTAGCCACGCACCAAAAGCGGCTAATAGTTTGAAGTCTCCATAGCCAAGCCCCTCTTTTCCGGTAATTCGAAAATGTACCTGAAAGATAATCCAGAAACTCATATAGCCGGCAATCGCGCCGATTACGGCGGACTCTATTGGGCTAAATGTGCCAAATAAATTGACTAGAAGGCCGAACCAAAGCAGTGGCAGAGTGATATTGTCCGGAAGCAATTGATGGTCTAGATCGATCATGGTCAAACAAATCAGAGACCAGACCAGCAACAGTGCTGCGCAGAGTTGCCAGGTTGCGCCAAAATGCATCCAAAGATGAATGCTTGAAGCAAAAGTTACTAGTTCAACCGCAGGGTAGCGCCAAGGTATTGTTTTTCGACAGAATGCGCAGCGGCCAGCGAGGAATATGAAACTGACAACCGGAATATTGTGCCACCACTTTAATGGATGTTGGCATTGAGGGCAATGAGATGCAGGGAAATTTAGATTAAAGTGATCTGTGTTTTCGTTGCCGGTACTCACTTCGCCAGAATCAGCGGTCGATTGATCCGCATCTGAACCAAGCAATTCCCGACACTGCTGATGCCACTCCCGCATCATCATCTGAGGGAGGCGGAGAATAACAACATTTAAGAAACTCCCGACGCAAATACCGAGGAGGCCAACCGAGACCAGCCCGCCTAAAGGATGTTGCAGGAGTTCTAAAAAGCCCAATATCCCAACTTTTTACTTAAACCAAGAAACCAGGTTGCCAGGGGTGACAGCTTTCTAGAAAACAGCACCAAGCTTGAATATTGGAAGATACATAGCAATGACTATGGTACCTACAATAATACCCAAAACGATGATAAGTAATGGTTCGATCAAGCTGCTGATAACTGCTACGGCGTTATCCACCTCATTCTCAAAGAACTCGGCCACTTTGCCTAGCATCGTCTCCAGCTCGCCGGCTTCTTCACCGGTGGTAACCATCTGCAGCATCATGCCTGGAAATAATTTGGTTTCGGCCATTGAGCTTTCGAGCGTGCGACCAGTTGAAACTTCTCTTCGTACGTGCAGTATTCCGTCTCGATATACTCGATTTCCCGCAGCGTTGGCCACCGTCTCCAAGGAATCGACGAGGGGTATTCCTGCGCCAAACATAATCGCAAGCGTTCTGGATATACGGGCAATCACCGCTTTTCGAATAATCGGGCCAAACACAGGGAATTTAAGAATGACACGGTCTAAGAAGTGCTGCATCTTGGTCGACCGTTTATAACTGTATACGAATAAATAGGACACAATCATGGCAACAGCCAGATAGATATACCAACTCTCCTGCAACGAGTGCGATAAGCCAACTACCCATTTGGTCAACGAGGGAAGGTCAGCACCGAAATCAGAGAATAAGGACTCAAACTCCGGAATTACAACAATCAAAAGAACAGCAACGATGACAATTGCAACGATGATTACAAGAGCCGGGTAGAACAGCGCAGATTTCACCTTACTTTTGATATTCTCAATTTTCTCGAGATATCCGGCAATATTATTCATCAGGTTATCTAGCGTACCCGATTCTTCCCCTACGGAAACCAGACTGGTATACAACCTATTAAAGTGTTGAGGGTGCTTTTTCAGTGAGACGCTAAGATTCGTGCCCGCTTCGACATCCCCTCTGATTTTATTTAAAAGAGATTTCACAGCCGGATTGTCGTGCCCTGTTGCAATACCGCGAAGTGACTGTGCTATGGGAATACCTGCTTCAATCATCGTGGCGAGCTGCCGTGTCGTAAAAACGATGTCTTTTACTTTAACGGTTTGGCCAAAGCTGAGACCCGAGCTGGTCTTTCGTAGCTTCTTAACCTTGATACCCTGTCTACGCAATAACAAACGTGCAGCTTGTATATTGGTAGCTTCGATTTCCCCAGATGCCTTTCGTTTGCCTTTATCAAGTCCTGACCAAGTAAAGGATATAGGCTCGTTCTTTTTCGATTTCGCTTTTGCCATAACGTCTAATTAGCGGTTACGCGTTCAACTTCTTCAATGGATGTAATTCCAGCCGCGACTTTTTTCAAACCGGACTCTCTCATGGTTGGGATATTTTCTTTTCTTGCCTGCCTATCAATCTCCAGTGTTGAGCTGTTCAACATGATTAGCTCAGAGATAGTAGTGCTTATAGGCATGACTTCATAAATCCCGGTTCGACCACGATATCCCCCAGTGCAGCCGGAACATCCCACTGCGCCAAATATTTCCAGATTGCTGACTTCATCCTCTTTGAAACCAAGATCAAGGAGAACTTCATCCTTTAGCTCGACGGGTTCTTTGCAAGAATCACAAAGTCTTCTCACTAATCGCTGTGCTATTACAAGACTAACAGATGACGCAATATTAAATGGCTGAATGCCCATATTTGCCAATCGGGTAATTGTGGCTGCAGCATCATTAGTGTGGAGTGTCGATAGAACAAGGTGTCCGGTTTGTGACGCCTTAACCGCAATTTCTGCTGTTTCCAGGTCCCGGATCTCACCAATCATAACAATATCCGGATCCTGTCTTAAAAATGCGCGGAGTACTGTTCCGAAAGTCAATCCGATACGTTCATTCACGTTAACCTGGTTAATGCCGTTCACATTTATCTCCACCGGGTCTTCCACGCTGGAGATGTTTCTTTCAACTGTATTAAGTACACTGAGGGCCGAATATAGCGATACGGTTTTACCACTACCTGTCGGACCGGTTACCAAAATCATTCCATGAGGTTGTTCAGAGGCTTCTTTATAAAGCTGCAGCTGCTCAGGCTCCATGCCGATTGTGTCTAGAGCAAGATTTGCCGAAGAAGTATCAAGAACACGAATAACCATCTTTTCACCAAAAAGAGTGGGCATGGTGCTGACTCGAAAGTCGATAGTTCTAGAGCGCGAAAACTGAATTTTCATTCTGCCGTCTTGAGGCAATCTCCGCTCCGCAATGTCGAGCTGTGACAGTATTTTTAGGCGAGCAATAATTTTATGAATTAACCCTTTTGGAGGGTTGATCGCATCATGCAAAACGCCGTCAATACGAAAGCGAATGCGGGTGATATGTTCGTATGGCTCTATATGAATATCCGAAGCACTTTTGCGAATTGCATCCTGAATAATTTTATTTACAAATCGGACGATTGGGGTATCGATTTTTAGATCTGTCCCTGCGTCACCTTCTTCAATCTCACTCTCAAGCTCGAGCTCGTTAAAGCCTTCCTCATTGACGATATCGGAGAGAGAGACACCAGAATCTTTATCCAGAACAGTTTCGAGGACTTGCGCTAATTTTCTTGGATCTAGCAGAACGAGGCTAATTGACAATCCGGTGTTGAACTTAACTTCGTCTAACGCTGTTGTATTGCCTGGATCACCGACTCCGAGGTAAAGCCGCGTATCTCGTACGTAAAGGGGCAGGATGTAGTGCTTTTCCATCAAATTAGCAGGCACTACATCTACAGGTGAGAGTTCAGTATTCATCGAATCAACATCCATCATGGGGATGCCGTATTCTTCGGACATGATTTCACATGCCTTGGTGATCGGCACAGCGTTTTGTTCGACGCATTGCAGAAAAAATGATCGATTTGATGCCAGCGCTACTTTATTGATTTCATGCGCTGCGGCCTTTGTCAAAAGACCTTTCTTCACCATTTTGGACGCGACTCCAGTCAGGGAAATCGATCCACCTGCTGCACCGTCGTCACTTATATTTGCTTCTGCCATCTAAATTTATACCTTCTCGAGATCTGTTGCTTTGAGCCCGATTTTTATATGTCTGTAAATAGTGATTCCGGGCATTGTGCTGCTCTCCAACAATATTCTCATACGATTCTCCTGAGAGGCGCGTTTTAACACAGTTTATTGCGTAAAGGCCAAAAACCTAGTAAAATACTCAGGAATTGATAGAGTAAAAATACTTTCTCTTCTAATAATCATCCAGTCTCTGGTTGGAAGCTCGTTTTGTGTTGCTTTAAACCCGATTTATTACTCGCAGAACAATCAAATTATTCTGTTTTGGTTGACTCTTATTTCTCAAACCTTAACTTTTGTATCCTGACGCTACCCTGACTAAACCGCGGTAATTCGCATCATGAAGTTTCAGATGAGTAAGAGAATTTATTTTATTTAGACCCTAAATTATATGTGACTTTGACTGAAATTTACGTTTCTCAGCTTCAATTTCTTTAAGTATCTTAACTAATAAATTTGACTCAAGCTTTACCCAAACAATAATTTCACACCTAAACCATCAGACTCCCGCGAATTGCCTAAAGTCTATTCTAAAGTCTATTAACTGGGACGCGTCTAGTCAGAACTTCAAACAAAACTGAATACCCCTACAAATCCGCCAAAAAACCTTAGAGAGCCCCCACTTATCAAATCCACCCAAACACTGTAATGAAACTCACTACAAAAGGTCGATATGCAGTAACCGCTATGATTGATCTTGCAATGAATCAGTCAGTTGGCCCTGTTTCCTTAAAAAGTATATCAGATAGTCAGGGCATATCGTTGTCTTATTTAGAGCAATTATTTGCAAAAATGAAGAGAAATGATCTGGTCGTTGGTTCTAGGGGGCCCGGTGGAGGGTATGTGCTAGCCCGAGACACCCATCATATTAGTATCGCAGATATCATTTTGGCAGTGGATGAGCCTTTGGATATCACCGAATGTGAGGGAGAGGAAAATTGCAGGGATGGCAGGAGATGTTTATCCCATGATCTATGGTCTGATTTAAGTGAGCAGCTCCATACCTTTCTCTCCGGGATCCATTTAGGTGAACTGATGGAGCGGAATGGGATCGAGAATACTCCAGATATTAGTAGATCAAACACAGACCGGATAAGGATATCGCGATTGGATGGCCAACATGTTGCGATCCCCGAAAAACTTTAACTTATAACAATCTCATGACAACAACAGACAGTGATTTAGCGCCCCACCTTAAGAGGGATTACAAAGAAGGGTTTATCACCGATATCGATTCTGAGACGCTACCTCCAGGTCTCGATGAGGACGTAATCCGGTTTATCTCGAACAAGAAAAACGAACCTGAGTGGATGCTTGAGTGGCGTTTGGATGGATTTCGACGATGGCAGGAAATGACGCCTCCAGAGTGGGCGCATCTGCACCATCCGCCGGTGAATTTTCAGGAAATTAGCTACTTTTCTGCGCCTAAGCAAAAACCGTTGTTGGATAGTTTGGACGAGGTAGACCCAAAACTACTGGAGACCTACGAAAAGCTGGGTATCCCTATTGATGAGCAAAAAATGTTGGCGGGAGTAAAGGTGGCTGTAGATGCTGTTTTTGACAGCGTTTCAGTTGCTACCACCTTCAAGAAAACCCTGCTCGAGGCGGGTGTGATTTTCTGCCCTATCTCTGAGGCACTCCAAGAATATCCCGAGCTGGTCAAACAATACTTGGGATCTGTTGTACCGGCAACTGATAACTATTATGCGGCATTGAATTCAGCAGTTTTTAGCGATGGCTCTTTTGTTTTTATCCCCCAAGGCGTTCGCTGTCCGATGGAGCTTTCGACCTACTTCAGAATAAATGAAATGAACACGGGACAGTTTGAGCGGACGCTGATTGTGGCTGAGGACGACAGCTACGTAAGTTACCTTGAAGGCTGTACTGCACCAATGAGGGATGAAAACCAGTTGCATGCGGCGGTTGTAGAGCTGGTGGCGATGAAAGGAGCTGAAATTAAGTATTCGACGGTGCAAAACTGGTACCCTGGGGATGAAAATGGCAAAGGTGGCATCTATAACTTTGTTACCAAACGAGGTGCCTGTCGTGGACAGGGAGCAAAAATCTCCTGGACTCAAGTTGAAACGGGCTCAGCGATTACCTGGAAATACCCCAGTGTACTGCTGGAAGGGGATGATTCTGTTGGCGAATTCTATTCAGTGGCGCTTACTAATAATTATCAACAGGCTGATACTGGTACGAAAATGATTCATATCGGTAAAAACTCTAAAAGCACCATTATTTCCAAGGGGATTTCTGCAGGAAGGGGTCAGAACGCTTACCGTGGTTTAGTGAAAATTCTAAAGGGTGCTGAAAACGCTCGTAACTACTCTCAGTGTGATTCGTTACTGATGGGTGATAAATGCGGCGCGCATACATTTCCTTATATGGAAGTGAAGAATCCCAGCGCGGTGGTTGAGCATGAAGCGACAACATCGCGCATTGGCGAAGATCAACTGTTTTACTGCCGTCAACGTGGAATGTCAGAGGAAGATGCCGTTTCGATGATTGTCAACGGTTTCTGCAAAGAGGTTTTTAAAGAATTACCAATGGAGTTTGCGGTTGAAGCACAAAAACTACTGGGCATTAGTCTAGAAGGATCGGTCGGTTAACTTCCGCGTTATGTCGCGAACATTTAAATCTATTTATTGAAAAAAATTATGCTGTCAATTAATAACTTGCATGCCAATATCGAAGGCAAGAAAATTCTAAACGGAATCAACTTAGAAGTGGGAACCGGAGAGGTGCATGCAATTATGGGTCCGAATGGCTCGGGTAAAAGCACTTTAGCCAGCGTGTTAGCCGGCCGTGATAATTATGAGGTTACCGAGGGAAGCATTACTTACCGGGATCAGGATTTAATGGAAATGGATCCAGAGATTCGTGCTCGGGAAGGGGTCTTTCTTGCTTTCCAGTATCCTGTGGAAATCCCCGGCGTGACCAATATGTATCTGCTGAAAGCGGCGATCAATGCGGTGAAAAAACATCGGGGCCTGGATGAGCTTGATGCCAGAGAGTTTCTCAAGCTGATCAAGGAAAAAGCGGCGATGGTCGAAATGAAGCAAGAGTTTTTATACAGATCGGTGAACGAAGGCTTTTCTGGCGGCGAGAAGAAAAGGAATGAAATCTTGCAAATGGCATTGCTCGAACCCTATTTGAGTATTCTTGACGAAACCGACTCTGGTTTGGATATTGACGCACTTAAAATTGTAGCGAAAGGGGTTAACCTTATTCGCAGCCAAGAACGATCAATGATTTTGGTGACCCACTATCAACGCCTGCTTGACTATATCGTGCCAGATTACGTGCACGTTTTAGCGGGTGGAAAAATTATTCGATCTGGCGGCAAGGAGCTTGCTCTTGAACTGGAAGAGAAAGGATATGGTTGGATTGATGAGCTCGCTGCTGCTTAAGCAGAAGGCAACCAATCAGACTATGTAACGAACTACTATGACAAACATCATCGATCACTACGTTGATCAACATATCGCCGATACCGCACATAACTCTGAAGTTATGCCGGCATGGCTTGTGCAGCAAAAACAAAGCGCGATCGAACAATTTAAGTCGTGCGGATTCCCGACTTTGCGAGACGAAGACTGGCGCTACACCTCTCTAAAGTCAGTTGTTTCCAAGTTCTTTGAAGTTAAGGTTACTGAGACGACTGCTTCGGTTGATCTGGAACCGTTTCTGCTGGAAGATCTAGATTGCTATCGCCTGGTTTTTATCGATGGCCGTTTTTCGCTCCAAGACTCGACAATGCCGCAGTCTGTGGAGGGCTGTGATATCAGCGCTCTGGGTTCCATGTCTCTAATTGAACTTGAACAGGCACCGCCTGCTTTAACTAAAGGTGGTACTGTCTCGAATGGGTTCTCTGCACTGAATGTCGCATTTTCGAAAGACGGATACGTTGTTCAAATTGCGGATCAAACTCAGCTCGACAAGCCGATAGAAATATTATTCGTATCGGCGAGTGATAATGTTGCAGCGCAGCCAAGAAGTATCGTTCAAATGGGGCGATTTGCCGAGGCAGTTTTGATAGAGCGCCATGTCTCTGTTCAGGGGTTAACTGCGCTTAGCAACAGCACTTGTCAGATAGAGCTTAACGAAAATTCGAAGCTCGACTTCTATCTGGTCGAATCAATGGATAGTGCTGCCACTCAAATCCACTCCCTGGATGCTGAGCTGGCAAAAAACAGTACGTTGAGTTGTCGAACATTGACGCTTGGTGGTGGCCTGGTAAGAAACAACCTTAAAGTAAGTTTGAATGGTGAAGGCGCGCATTGCGATATGTTTGGTCTCTATAACACGGCGGGTAAACAGCATGTTGATAATCATACCAACGTGATTCATGCCGCTCCCCATTGCACCAGCAATGAGTTGTATAAAGGAGTTTTGGATCAACGATCGAGAGCGGTTTTTCACGGCCGAATTAATGTGGAGCAGGACGCACAGAAAACCGATGCGATTCAAACAAACAACAATTTACTGTTGTCGGCGAATGCAGAAATAGATACCAAACCGCAGCTGGAGATTTATGCCGACGACGTTAAATGTGCGCACGGTGCAACGGTTGGTCAAATTGATGAAGCCTCCTTGTTCTACTTGCGAACGAGAGGAATTGCGGAAGCAGACGCACGTTCACTTTTGACATTTGCTTTTGTTAACGATGTCATGGAGCGGGTTGATATTGAAGCGTTGAAAGATTCTGTGAGTGCCGAACTTGCCGCTAAACTTATCGATGAAAAGGTTGATTTGAGGTCCGAGGCTTAGTTTGCTTGCGGTTGAATGACAAAATGAATGAACCAGATAAAAGCACCAAAGTTGATTTTACGCCCAAGATGCTAAGTCCCCAGGAGCAGTTGGAGAAGCATCAAGCGGAGCTGATCGAACAGATGTCGAAAGATAACGCTCCAGAGGCAGGTGCTTATGACAGCGTTAAAAGTAAACCCGATGATGCAACACTAGAAGAGCGGGTAATCGCGGCTTTGAAAACCATCTATGATCCTGAAATCCCGGTTAACATTTATGATCTTGGTTTGATCTATCGCGTTCAGGTGAAAGACCAGTATGTTGAAGTTGATATGACACTGACCGCACCGGGTTGTCCTGTTGCGCAAACGTTTCCTGGAATGGTTGAAGGAACAGTTCGGCTGGTTCCAGGAGTTGAAGATGCTTTTGTAGAGTTGGTTTGGGATCCGCCTTGGCGACAGGAATATATCAGCGAAGAAGCGCGTCTGGAGCTGGGATTGCTTTAGGTTTGTTACGTTTGGATCGTTAATTTTCTCAAGTTTACTTAGATCTTTAATTTATGAGTGATTGGATCAATGCAGTTGCCGAAAGTGATCTGCTGCCAGGGCAACATACGGTAGTTGAAGTAGAAGACGCCGCCATTCTATTGGTCAATTTAGATGGTGAGTACTATGCGATCGAAGATATTTGTACCCACGATGGCAGCGAAATTTCTACTGGCTGTATTATAGAAGGTAGTTTTGAATGTCCGAGACACGGTGCGCGTTTTGACATTAAAACGGGTGAAGTAACAGCGCCTCCCGCGTATGAACCGGTTGATACTTTTCCGGTGCAAGTGGTTGCAGGAGTAGTCCAGGTTCGTGATGACCGCTGGGATTAACTAGACGCATAAACACCGGTCGCTGCTTTCGGCAGCGAGTCTGGGAAGTGAATGTCTAGTGCCTGATTGTGTAACCTGGGCCTGAGCGAGTTTGCAGATCAATCACGACTTCTTTGCCGCCAAATCCATCGACGATATCGTGGGCTCGAACCGTCACTGATTTAACAGAAGGCGGTATTTGAATTCCCTGCTGACTGCGGGTAAAGGGTTGTTCTGTTTCATGGGGATGGAACAAAACCCGAGTGAACTGATCACCGGGATTGGTTTTTAGCACTTCGCCGCTGTCGGTCACTACGTCCCAGCCGTTACTATAGTCCTCCCACCCTGTGTCTGGGTGGCGAACGGTAACGTGAAATGTCCAACCTCTATCTCCATTTTTTTCGGCTTTTACTTTTTCTACATCGGCATCCGCCGTTCCTGCGGTCGCATGGGAATTCATAAAAATTGTAAACACAGCCAAAAAACACATTAATGCCATTCTTGAGCGGTAAATCGTCATATCGGTATCCGTTAGTCTTAACTGCAATAGGTTAAAATCAGAACAAGTACGCAGATATTACCGCAAACATGCGACGGAGTAACTTTTGAGTCGCTGTCTATCGGGAAATGTGCGATGAACGTTCATATCAATGAAACTCTTATTCCATGGATAAACTCCTTGCTACTGGCGGCGGGCCACTAACTGGCCGTGTTCGTATTTCTGGCGCCAAAAATGCAGCACTACCGCTACTGATTTCTTCTCTTTTAACTGAAGAAACACTTCGGATTACCAATATTCCGCATTTGCACGATATTACAACCACCATGGAATTACTGGGGCAGCTTGGGGTGAAGCTGCAGGTAGATGAAAAACTGGCGATTGAAGCCGATGCGTCTGATGTGAGCAGTGTGATTGCACCTTATGAGTTGGTGAAGACAATGCGGGCGTCTATCTTAGTACTTGGTCCGCTAACCGCACGGTTTGGCCATGCCGAGGTTTCGCTGCCTGGAGGATGCGCTATTGGTTCGCGTCCGGTAAATCTACATATTAAAGGTCTTGAGGCGATGGGCGCCGAGATTAAGATTGAAAACGGCTATATAAAAGCGGACACAGGCGGTGAGCGTCTGAAAGGTGCCCGTATATTTATGGATCTGATCTCGGTAACCGGGACAGAGAATTTAATGATGGCGGCGGCGCTGGCTGATGGCACTACGGTGATTGAAAATGCCGCGCGCGAACCTGAAGTGATCGATCTCGCCGATTGTTTGAATGCCATGGGTGCCAATGTGTCTGGTGCTGGCAGTGATGAAATTATTATCGAGGGCGCACAGCGGCTGGGTTCAGCAGACCACCGCGTAATTCCGGATCGAATTGAAGCAGGTACCTTCCTGGTTGCCGCTGCAATTTCTGGCGGAGAGATTGAAATCCAAGATGTTATACCTCGCCAGCTTGAATCAGTTTTGGACAAACTGCGCGAATCGGGTTGTTCTGTAGAGTCTGGAGAAAACTGGATAAAGCTAAAGGCACCAGAAAGTGCGCTGAAAGCCGTCAATATCCGAACCGCTCCATACCCGGCGTTCCCAACGGATATGCAAGCCCAGTTTGTCTTACTGAATTCGATTGCTGAAGGGACTTCCACGGTTGTTGAGACGGTTTTTGAAAATCGTTTTATGCACGTGCATGAATTACAACGAATGGGCGCAGATATAGAGCTTGATGGCAATACAGCTGTTATTAAAGGCGTAGATAGTCTGCATTCTGCGCCTGTAATGGCTACTGATCTCAGAGCATCCGCCTGTTTGGTGCTGGCTGGATTGATTGCAGAAGGAGAAACCATTATCGATCGGATATATCATATTGATCGCGGTTACGACTGTATCGAGGAGAAATTGGCGCAGATGGGGGCAATCATTCGACGGGTTCCCGGGCATTATCTGAGCCGGCAATCTGCATAGGATAGGTACACTATGACAATACGCGTTCTGAACAGTCGGGCGCCGACATTTGACGCTTCCTTGGCGAAATTACTGGATCGGACGGAGACGAAAGCCAACCCCGTCGAGCAGGTGGTTGCGGATATTATTCAACGGATCCGTCTAGAGGGCGATGCTGCTCTCGTGGATCTGACCAGAAAATTGGATCAACTCGAAGTCGCCTCTGTTGAATTGCTGGAATTGTCCGAGCAGAGGATCGATGAGATCTCGAACACGGTGGAGCCGGAAATAGCCCAGGCTTTAGCTGCTGCGAGCGAGCGAATCAGGGATTACCATCAGCGAGAGGTGAACGCCTCCTGGCAATATACCGCTGATGATGGCACTGTTCTCGGCCAAAAAATTACCCCACTGGATCGAGTCGGTATTTACGTTCCTGGAGGTAAGGCGTCATATCCTTCCTCTGTCATGATGACCGCTATTCCCGCAAGTGTTGCTGGCGTAGATCAAGTGATTATGGTGGTACCAACCCCTAAAGGTGAAGTGAACCCTGCAGTGATTCTGGCGGCAAAGCTTGCTGGCGTTGACCGTATATTTACCATTGGTGGAGCGCAGGCGGTTGCGGCGCTAGCCTACGGTACTGAGTTGATTCCTGCTGTCGACAAAATCGTAGGGCCGGGCAATATTTATGTCGCAACCGCAAAGAAACAGGTTTTTGGGAAAGTCGGCATCGACATGATTGCAGGCCCCTCTGAAGTTGCCGTGATATGCGATGAATCCGCAGATCCGGATTGGGTTGCTATGGATTTGTTTGCTCAGGCCGAGCACGATGAGCTAGCTCAGTCGATAGTGATTACGGTCTCGGAATCGATGGTTCATAAGATAAAAACATCGATCGAGCAGCTTCTGCCTACCATGGAGCGCTGCGATATTATTCAGACTGCACTGACAGCCCAGGGCGCAATTATCCAAGCAAGCTCACTGCAGGAAGCTGCTGAAATTTCGAATCGCATTGCGCCGGAGCACCTTGAACTCATGGTGGAAGATCCCGAAGCGTTAAGTATTGAAATAAAGCATGCCGGTGCAATTTTTATGGGACGTTACAGTGCCGAATCATTGGGGGATTACTGCGCAGGCCCAAACCATGTTCTACCCACAGCTGGTACCGCCCGTTTCAGTTCTCCGCTGGGTGTATACGATTATCAAAAACGTAGCAGCCTAATCTATGCAAGTAAACAAGGTGCGGCCGAGATGGCTGAAATTGCCTCTGTGCTTGCACGTTGCGAAGGTCTGACTGCCCATGCAAGATCTGCGGAATATCGACTTGAAGATAGTAAATGATTGTAGAACGCTGAGATGAATACAACCGTAGAGAAGTGGGTCCCTCAGTCTATTCGTGATCTCTGTGCGTATCACGTGCCAGCTGCCGGCGATATGATCAAGCTGGATTCGATGGAAAACCCTTATAGCTTGCCCGTTACTCTCCGTCAGCAATGGCATGAGCTACTTGCTGGAGTAGAATTTAATCGTTACCCCGACCCAGGTGCGAAAGCAGTTAAAGAGGCGATTTGTAACGTATTTTCTGTGCCGGAAGAGAGCGCTATGGTTCTCGGCAATGGCTCAGACGAGCTGATACAGATGATTGCGGCGTTGGTAGGTGGAGAAGGGCGGGTGTTTCTGTCTCCGGAACCTTCTTTCTCAATGTATCGTTTGATTTCACAGGCCAGTCGTACCCAGTACATCGAGTATCGCTTGAACGAAGATTTTGGGATTGATTCCAAGAGTCTTCTAAATTTAATTGAAGAACATCAGCCTGCCTGCATTTTTCTAGCTTATCCGAATAACCCAACTGGCAACAGTTTTGATAGAGAGCTGATCGATCAGGTGATATCGATTGCTCCGGGATTGGTGGTGGTCGATGAAGCGTATTTCTCCTTCAGTGGCCAGACGTATCTTTCGGAACTGCCGAAATATCAAAATCTGCTAGTGATGCGAACGCTTTCGAAAAGTGGACTGGCTGGCCTGCGGTTGGGGATGATGATGGGGCATCCAGATTGGATTTCTCAATTTGAGAAAATTCGACTGCCGTACAATATTAATGTGCTTACGCAGGCAACAGCTGTTTTTTGTCTTGAAAACTATTCTGTTTTTGCCGAGCAAGCGTCAGAGATTATTCAAACCAGGGTTTGGTTGATGGGACAGTTGACTCTTCGCGAAATTAGCACCTACCCGAGCGATACAAATTTTATCCTGATGCGGTTAAATACCGACGCGACTGAAGTATTCGAAGGTTTAAAAAAGAAAAACATTCTAATAAAGAATCTGCATGGCTCTGATTTAGCTTTGGAGAATTGCCTCCGGGTCACCGTTGGAACGAGAGAGCAGTGTGAGCAGTTTTTGGTCGCTTTAGATACATTGTTGGTGTAAGTCTGATCCAGCGCCTCGCTAGCTAAGGTCTCTTAGTGTGCAAGTGCTTCTGGAAAGCATTTTTTCATTAGCTTTGCCGCATCTTCTTTCAGGATTCTGTTGCCAGATTTCCAGCCGTCATTGCCGCTAAAGCCATCGCAATCAGCCCAGTCTTTTCTTAGCATTATTCTTTCTGCCCAAAGTATAGGATTTTCGAATTCACCAAGGCATATGCCAAAGGATGCGAACTGTAACAGCGCAGCCGGCAGCGTTTCAGCATTTCGCTGACCAAGACAAAATCCGGCGAGTTGAAATAGAACTTCTGAGTCAGGCGGCTGGTTAAACGCTTTATTTTTTTGCAGGATCTCGATAATTAATTCTGGTTCGAGCTCTGTT
Organism: uncultured Gammaproteobacteria bacterium; assembly: GCA_937992195.1. Classification (GTDB taxonomy): domain Bacteria; phylum Pseudomonadota; class Gammaproteobacteria; order Arenicellales; family Poriferihabitantaceae; genus VYFG01. The sequence continues at coordinate 75,613 of CALKKV010000040.1, forward strand.
AAATTATTTGCGATCTGTACAGGTAAGTTCAGCGCAAAATCTGCAGCTGCGGTATCTACCGCGATAGCTCCCTCCTTGGTTTGTTTTTTTAACATCACAGCACTATGGCCGCCGGTTTTCACGCTTCTACCTTGACCAATACGCACGGGCATAAAACCTTGACTGCGCCAGAACCGAATGAGTCCTGTAGTTGCCGAAAAGTGACTGCCAAAAATATCAATTGACGCGCTGAGTTTGGCAATTACGGTGCTCAATAGATGGTGACCAAAACCTCTTCGCTGTATATCGGGATGAATCACAATGCGCATAATACGCGCAAACTTTAATATTCCGGCATGTCGTTGCCCCAGTTGACTGGCCAATATTTCCGGAAGTACATGGCCTTCGGGTCTGCGTTTTCCAGAAAATATCTGGTAGCTTAAATCTTCTTCCATTCCGCCCTCTAAAACGACCAGGGCCACTCCGATAGTATTGCTCTTATAAGAAAACCTGAATATTTTTAACTGTGTGTTGTCCAATAACTGCGATAAATCAGAAGGCCGCGTTTGATAGTGTGCAAGAGAGAAGAGGCTGAAAATATCTCTAAGTAAGTCGACATCCTTTTGTAGTTGTTCTTTTGAAACTTCCTCAACGCATGTTTCCACGGGCGTCATTTGACTCTGGGCCAGGTCAGGTAGTGTGGCATCTTGCACCAAGACTTTATTGATGAGACGTTCTAGCGGGTCACCCTGATTCCAGCGAATGGGTAGGTCAAGCGTGACAAGTCGCCAGCCTCGTGTATTGGTGTCAAGAATAGGTTTGAAGCGCAGCATAAAACCCTGTCCGGTACCTTCATATCCATGAACGGTGGTCGCCATAGCAATGCGCGGATACCTGCTCAGGCATTGTTTGAGAACTGGGACAGGTAGGCCTGCTGCTTCGTCAATTAACAGCAAATCGCAGGAAATCGGCTCAGAGAGCAAAGTTTCGATCGACACCCAGACCAAACCGCTACTTTCACAATGTGCAAATACATTTTCTGCAGCTCGTCGGCTGCGGCCGGAAACGAGAATCTTGGTTGCTCCCTGCTCGAGCAGCTGGGATGCCGCAATGCCTAAAGCAGCAGACTTCCCTCGGCCACGGTCAGCAACCAAGACTGCGGGCCGCTTTCTTTGTCCAGTGACAACATGGCAGATGGCTTCTACCGCTCGTTGCTGATCATGGAATAAGTCTATGTCGCTCGACTCCCGGTTGATATCGGCATCAGATTGCGCAGGTGGAGGGAGTATTTCTCCTTCAGAAACTGGATAAACAGACCTGCTATGCCGCAAAATTCGGTCACAGTAGAGATTGAAGCCGCCATTCGAAATGATGGACTCAGTAGGAGGAATAATTACAAATAGCCCGCCAGCGCGAACACAACCGCTTATGATGCCCAGTGCATTTGCGCTATATCCATCGAATGCGTCAAATAGAACATGGTCAACCTCTGAGCCCAGCAAGCGCCCACATTGTGTAACAGGGATGCTCTCTGAGGAAACTTCACTGTTTCCCCAGTCTCTATTGGAAACAACTGCAACCGTTTTATGATTAAAAACCTGGGTGACGATGTTCTGTTGCCAGGAAGCTGAGCCGATAAGTAGAATAGCGTTTCGATGGCGTTTGGCTGCGCTAAGGCGAATGATCTCATCCGCGAACTCAACCGCTTTCATGATCTGGTTTTTCTTTCATTAGGTGCTGATACTTAAGCATGAGCGTATCGCGAGACTCTGGGTGATCCGGGTCAAGCGGAATGCAGTCAACCGGGCAGACTTCAACACACTGACTGGTTTCAAAATGCCCTACGCATTCAGTACATCTGGTCCAATCAATTTCGTATATTTGAGGCCCTTGATATATCGCGTCGTTGGGGCATTCGGGCTCACAAACGTCGCAGTTTATGCATTCGGATGTAATTGTCAGAGCCATTGTTGTAAGGGAATTTTACAGCGGCATGACTGTAAAGACTCAATACCTGCTGGAATGGAAATTTTCGCCGATGGTGCGTTCAGTTAACCAAATTTCTTTTTTAGTGCGTCGTGTACTATGGGGTGCACAAACTCACTAACGTCGCCACCATAGCGGGCGACTTCTTTTACCAACGAGGCGGAGACAAAAGTGTATCGCTCGGAAGGTGTGAGAAAAACAGTTTCAATATCTTTATCCAATCGCCGGTTCATCGACGCGAGTTGAAATTCAAACTCAAAATCAGAAACAGCGCGTAAACCACGCAGAACAATTCGCGCATCGACAGATCGTACAAAATCGATCAACAATCCTGAGAAAGACATGACTTCAATATTTTTGGCGTCTTCGAGCACAGCCTTTGCGAGCTCTGTTCGTTGCACAAGATCAAAAAGTGGATTCTTGTCCGGGTTGTCGGCTATTGCAAGAATAACCTTGTCAAACATCTTTGTTGTGCGCAATGCCAGATCGATATGTCCGCTAGTAACGGGGTCAAAAGTGCCTGCGTAAACTGCTGTTGTTGTCATTGCGCTGTTGTCTGAATCAATGTGGACTGAACCCGACCTTGGGTCTTCTGCCGAATAATATGCCAAGTCGGTGGAATTGGTAAGGGCTCGCGTGATCTGGGAGATTCCAGGTACAGGAGAGATTGGCTTGAAACTGCTTTACTACTTGCAATCATCTCACAGGTTGACTTTAAAAGAGCTGGGTCAAAAGGAGGGTCTGCAAAGACGATATCGAAGGGCTTTTTCTGGACCTCAAGGAAAGACTGACACGGGCGCTGTTCGACCTGTACAACGTTTTTTGCGTCCAGTATCAATATATTTTCTATGAGCTGGCGAGCTACTTTCGTATCAGATTCTACCAGAGTGACTTGTTTTGCCCCTCGAGACGCCGCCTCAAAGCCAAGGGCACCACTTCCAGAAAACAGATCCAGACACCGGCTTCCTGGAATATCTGCCTGTAGCCAGTTAAACAGTGTTTCACGCACAGAATCCGGTGTCGGTCGAACCATCTCGGCTGCCGGGAAGTGAAGTTTACGACTGCGCCACTGTCCACCAATAATGCGTATTTGGCCCGTTAAATTTGCCTTCAAACAACCGCTCCTGCTGTCAAGGTTAGATGCGGAATGATACGATAGGCGCCGCCGATTATCGAACCATTTTTGCCATTTCACTCCCTTCAGTAAAAACCCCTGAAATGAAATTTTTCCACTCAAAAAATAAACAAGAGCCCAAGATTGAAAAGGAGAAACGCGGGCTGTTTTCGCGACTGACTCGCACTCGAGAAGGGGTGTTTGGAGGCATGCTGGGACTGTTTAAAAGCGGCAAACTAAGTCCGGAAATTCTGGAGCAGATCGAAGATCAGCTGCTGGTCGCGGATTTAGGGGTTGCCGTGAGTCAAAAGATTATAGAACGACTAAAAAACGAAGCGAGCAAGGGTAAATTAACTAACCCAAACGAAGCTCGAGCCATTTTGAGAGCGGTAATGATTGAGCTGGTGGCTGACTGCGAGAAAGAGGAGCCCTCACTGTATTCCGACCGACCGCTAGTAGTATTGATGGTGGGAGTTAATGGAGTGGGCAAAACCACAACTCTTGCGAAGCTTGCTGCTAGGTATACCAATGCAAATATTCCAGTAATGTTGGCCGCATGCGATACATTTCGGGCTGCGGCAATAGAGCAGCTGCAGACTTGGGGTGATCGTCTCCAAGTGCCAGTGATTGCCCAATCTCATGGTGCCGACGCCGCAGCTGTTGCTTTCGACGCCTATACTGCCGCTGCAGCAAGGGGGAGTCAGATTCTGTTGGTGGATACCGCGGGGAGACAACATACTCATGGCGATTTGGTTGAGCAGCTGAAAAAAGTAAAACGGGTGATGAAAAAAGCCAATCCAGAGATACCTGATGAGGTGTGGCTGACAGTAGATGCTGGAAATGGACAGAACGTACTTTCCCAAGTAGCCCATTTTGACGAAGCAGTGGGTTTGACAGGGCTATGCATCACAAAGCTGGATGGTACTGCGAAAGGCGGCGTGATATTTGCTTTGGCTGACCGTTTTGGATTGCCGGTTCGTTTTATTGGGGTGGGTGAAGGCGAAGCAGACTTACGCCCATTTCATGCAGAAGAGTTTGTTGATGCACTCTTGCCCGAGATTGGAGAAGATGCTGAATAGAAAGATTGGTTGTTTCTTTGATAGATATTTCTGGCTGCGATTTGGGAGATAAATTAATCACACCATGATTCGATTCAGTCAGGTATCTAAGCGCTATCCTAACGGTCATGATGCGCTGAGCGATATATCCTTTTTGCTTCCGAAAGGATCATTTACTTTTCTGACGGGACACTCTGGTGCTGGTAAAAGCACGTTACTCAAACTTATAACGCTCACCGAATTAGCCAGTCGTGGGCAGGTTCTAGTGGGTGAAAAGAATCTGTCAAAGTTGTCTGGAAATAAGATTGCAGCTCACAGGAGAACTATAGGCAGCGTGTTTCAGGATCACAAGTTACTCGAAGACCGCACTGTCGAGGATAATGTTGCGCTTCCTCTGGTCGTGTCTGGTGTAGAACATAAAGAAACGCACCGCAGAGTTCGTGCAGCGCTTGATAAAGTAGGGCTGTTGAATAAAGCCAAGCGTTATCCAATTACCTTGTCAGGTGGTGAACAGCAGCGCGTAGGTATTGCGAGGGCAGTAGTCGGCAGACCGCAAATTCTCCTGGCCGATGAACCCACCGGTAATTTAGATCCGACATTGGCCGATGAAATCATGCAGCTTTTTCTAAATTTCAATCAAATTGATATCACGGTCCTCATTGCCACCCACGATTATCGCCAGCTCAATCGCTTTAACTGTGGGGTGATTAGCCTCTCAAACGGGCGTCTAGTGAATCAGAGTGATATTACTCATGTCGCTGAAGGTGGTCATGTTTGAAGCGTTAAAGGTATGGCTTGTCCGTCATTTACAGGTGTTATTTGAAACCCTTGGGCGGCTATGGCAAACACCGGTTGCTAGTTTAATGACAACTTTGGTAATCGCAATCGCCATTGCGTTGCCCCTTGTGTTGTATCAAATTGTATTGAGTGTCGATCGATTATCTGCTGGCTGGCAGGGTGCTCCACAAATATCGGTGTTTTTAAAAATAGAGACATCTGAGGGGGCAGTAGACCCTCTTGAAGCAGGCCAGACTTTGCTTCAAAACCCGAAAGTCGAAGATGTTCAATACATTTCTCCTGAAGAAGGACTGTCTACGTTTTCAGAAATGTCAGGTTTTCAATCTGCCATAGAGGCACTACCGGAAAATCCATTGCCGCCCTTATTGGTGGTTTTTCCAGCTACTGGAAACGATAACACTGCAAGTAGTGAGCTAGCTGATCAACTATCTGAGCTGCCGTTTGTGGATACGGCGGTTTACGATCAACAGTGGTTGCATAGATTGACTGCGATGGTCAATGTGGTGAAGCGCGCTGTGATTGTTTTAGCGCTGTTAATGGGGGCGGGAATTCTGTTAGTGATTAGTAATACCGTGAGGTTGGGGATTACTAACCGAGCTGGCGAAATTGAAATTATCGATCAGGTTGGTGGCACCAAGTCCTTTATTCGGCGCCCGTTTTTATATATCGGTGCGATCCAATGTTTATTTGGCGCACTTTTAGCCTGGTTAATTACGAGTTTGACGCTATTCCTTCTGGTCAAACCGGTTGCCAAATTGGCAGAGCTTTACCAGAGCTCTTTTGTTATCGGGTACGTTGGATTTGCCGTAGCTGGTGCAGTCGCTCTCAGCGTGACAGTGCTTGGTATACTCGCCGCGAGAGTAACGGTAGATCGCTACTTAGTCAGACTGCGACCCTCATAATTACCGCGCGATTTAGAGGTTGCCCGGCGAATATAAGAGACGCCGTTCAGCAGAAAGAGAACATTACCGCTCTCTGAAAGTAATCCGACCTTTGCTCAAGTCGTAAGGAGTTAGTTGCACTGTGACGGTGTCACCTCGCAAAATTCGGATATAGTGCTTTCGCATTTTGCCGGAGATATGCGCAATGATTTCATGCCCGTTCTCGAGCTTAACTCTGAACTGGGTGTTGGGCAGGGTTTCGGTAACCGTACCCTCCATTTCGATGCCTTCTTCTTTTGCCACAATAGTAGTTGAAATTAATAGATGGCGGAGTGTAAAGAAGATTGACTATGGATTCAAACGAGATCCTCGCTATTTGTCGAATATAAAGCGATTTTCAGCGCTGTTAATGTCTTTTGCTCTGTTAAAATTGTCGATTTTCAACGCCATTTGCTCGGAAAATGTCATCTAGCTGCTAACCATAGATGCATGGTCCGGAAATCTTGCTTCCGGCAGTTTTACGTTGAATTTTGATATTTCTCTGTCCCCTTTATGAAAAAAAACCAGTCGACCCAAAAAGTCGAGAAGCTATTTATCGAATCAGCTACCAAGCTGCAACAAGGTGACGCCGCGGGAGCGCGCCGTGGCCTGGAGAAAGTGGCCAAACTAGCCAGCAATAGCGCGGCAGTTTGGTATAACCTCGCGCTTTCTGGCCAGCACCTGGGATTGCATCATAAAGCGATAAAAGAATATAAAAAATCGTTAAAGTTAAACCCCTCGCAGGTAGATGCGTTGGTCAATTTAGGCTTGTCTCATAAAGCGCTTGAAGAAAAAGAAGAGGCTTTGGAGATCGCGCAAAAAGCGCTGGATCTAAAGCCAGGTCATTCGAGAGCATTAAATTTGCTAGGGACCCTTCATGCCGAGATAGGCGAATATGAGCAAGCTATTCCGCTTCTGCAGCGTGCTCTAGAAAACGATGCGCAAAATGAAGACGCTCGACTCAATCTCGCTAACTCTTTTTTGGAGTCAGGGGATTCTTCTAAGGCAGAGCAGATAATTGCACCACTTATCGATGAGACCGTGAGTGCTAAACAAGCGGTTGAGCTCTATGTCCAGATTATTCTGGATCAAAAACGCTATCCTGAAGTTCCGCCAATTCTGAAAAAGCTAAAAGAGCGGTATAAAGATGATCACGATGTGAAAATATTGGAGATGTCTTTTTGCGAGTTAATCAATGACAACTTTTCGGTAGTCGATATTGCAGAGAAGCTGTTAGTGGATTCTCCTAAAAATGCGCGTATCTGGAGTTCTCTTGGGAACGCTTATTTCCAGCTCGATAGTATTGCCAATGCTAAGGATAGCTACACAAAGGCAATGAAATTTGATCCAAAACATCCAGAATACAGTAATAATCTGGGACTAACCTATGCATCACTTGGAGAAAAAGAGAAAGCGGAGCACTATTATCGGAATGCGCTCGTCTTAAATAGCGATTATGTAGAAGCGTATCGCAACCTGGTTGCGATGAAGAAATTCCAGTCTTTGGATGACCCAGATTGTCTGAAGCTACAAGAGCTATGGGAAAACGCTAAAATTCCAGAGCAAACGCGGTCAAAGCTCGCATTTGCGCTAGGCAAGATTTATGACGACTGCGGTGTTTATGATCGGGCTTTCGAAAGCTACGATGAAGGAAACCGTCTAAAATCAAAAGAAGTGGATATGGATTTTGAGCAATACTTTGCTCATATCGATCGAACCATCGATGTACTCAACACACATCCCGCTAATCCTGTTCGCTCAAACCAGAATCATGGCCAACCTATCTTCATCTTAGGCATGTCGCGCAGTGGCACAACCTTGGTTGAGCAGATTATATCCCGCCATCCGAATGTGACTGGTTGTGGTGAGCTACCGTGTATTGAAAGGGCAATCGGTAATTTGGAGAAAGGTGCTGGGACAAAGCGTATTTATCCTGATGATTTTAATGACTTGAGTGAAGAAGATTTCGCTGCTGAAACAGCAAGCTATGGTGATTGGGTATCGCGATTGCATGATATTAAGACGGGCTTCTTCACCGACAAGATGCCTTTTAATTTTGTACATGTTTGGTTGATCAAAGCACTGTTTCCGGATGCGCCAGTCGTGCACTGCCATCGGCATCCTTTAGACGTTATCGTATCCAACTATTTCCAGCTTTTTGGTTCTGATATCAATTTTGTTTATGACTTGGAAATATTAACTGGCTACTACTTGCGCTATCACAAGCTAATGAAACACTGGCACCAGCTATTTGGCGACGGTGTCTATAAGGTTCAGTATGAAGCGCTGGTGGCGGATGCCGACAATCAGACTAAGCTTCTGATAGCAGGAGCTGGCCTAGAATGGGATGACTCTTGTTTGGATCCGAATCGATCTGATACCGCGGTTAGAACCGCCAGTATTTGGCAGGTGAGAGAAGGGATTTATACCAGTTCTAAAGAGCGTTGGAGACGCTACGAGAAACATTTGAGCGAAGTTATAGACACGTTGCAGAATAATGGTGTGCTGGATCAAGACTGTAACTATATTGACTGAATATTACTCAGCAGAGAATTTGAAAAACATGATCTAGATCTTCTTTGAGAATAAAGTGCAGGCGAAAAAAAACCGGGGCAAGCCCCGGTTTTTTATTCCCTAATGCAAAAGCTTTAGAAATCGATACGCATGCCCAAGAAGGTCTGAGTAAACTCCTCTTGGTTATCAATATCAACATTAGTGCTCTCGATGTAAAGCTGCAAGCCGCCACCAAGCTTGTGGTATACACCTAAGAATACTGAATCACCGTCGCCGTTTGCATCACTTTCGGCTGTACCAGCACCAAGAAGTAGGTTGGTCTTCGCTCCTAGGCCGAACTTTAAGTATAGCTGTGTGTGATCTGTTTCGCCGCTATCATCTTCAAGATTCTGAAAAGCAAGGCTCAGCTTAGCAGGACCAAAAGCCAATGTACCACCGATACCAAAACGATCTGTATCTCCAACTGATGCTGTTGTAATTAGACCATCATCGCTTTCAGTGACACTGTCGTTGTTTTCTTCGGTGTCAAGTGCGATAGCAATACTTAGGGCATCAATAGGATTGATGGTAAGACCGATTCCCAAGCCGTTTCCGTTAATCTTTTCAGCTACATCGCTGTCTTCTTCGCTGTCATTCAAACGAACATCAATATCCAAGCTGACTGGACCAAAGCTGTTAGCATATTTGACAGTGTTAGAAGTTCTGAAAGGACCGCCTGCGAAAGAAGAATACAGGTAGAAACCTAGAGAAAAGGTTGGAGAAGCAATGGTACCGAAGTGGTTAAAGTAAGCTGACCACTGGTTACCAATGGTTACACTTCCGAATCCACCTGAAAGACCAACGAAAGCAAGACGGATATCCGCGATACCAGGCTGCTCTTTATCAGCAACAGTAGCAAATTCATAACGACCGATTGCGGTTAAACCGTTACCAATGTCACCAGCGCCTTTGAAACCGAAACGAGACGATACGTTAGATACGTCAACATTGCTGTCACCGCTAGCATCGCTAAATTCGATAGCGTTGTTTACACGACCGTATGGGGTGATGCCGAGGTGGCCGTCTGCATATACAGCTGGAGCTGCAAGAGTGCTCACTACTGCTGATGCGATTAGTTTTTTGTTCATGGATATACCTCTAAAAGTACTGTAGTCAAAAAAAATTTTTTTTAATTCTGCTTTCAAATTCGCTGGCAGAACTGCTTGTTGCGTAAGAGAATGTACCAACATAAAAAACGAAAGCAAAGCGATTTTGCCATAAATTTTGCATAAATATTAACTTTTATTAATAAATTCCCTAAATTCAGTAATTTAGCGCACAAAAAAAATCGAAAATTATTTAAAATTAAGTAGTTAAAATAGATACTTAATATTAAAACTAGGTAAAAATTTGAAAAAACCTGGGATTTTGGCAATTTTTTGACTTTTTTGGTGTATCGCTGAAATAACTGCATCGGGACGCTGTCGAAGACCAAGAGATAAGTCACCTATGTTAAATTCGGCCTATCAAAATAACGCTTAACTCACCTCACTGAAATGTCAAAATCTCTGGTTTTACTCGTCACTTTGCTGCTACTGGTCGGCTGCAAATCTTCCCCCCAAGAGAGCGCTGATAACAGTGGCAGAAAAATTGGTTCTGATACCGAAGGCGGAGGCTTGTTTTCCTCGATATTTAAAGGCTCTTCTCCGAAATCTATTGCGCTGCCGCCCGATCTTATTTCTACTGCGAATGACAAGGTTCTAGAAAATCACAAGCAGGCAGAAGTGGCGTCTGGAGAAGAGGTTTTACCTTCAGTGATTGGTGCGAAGGTGGTAAACCAGGATGGTCAACGTTGGCTTGAAGTCGAAGCAGATGCCCAGGAGGTATGGGATACATTAGCAAATTTCTGGGCCGCGGAACAAATTGATCTGGTGGAATTTAAACCTGCAGCAGGCTTGATGGAAACTGATTGGGTCTCTGCTAGTGCTGAAGCCGAGAAGAAAGGAGTTTTCTCGAGGTTGTTTAACCGCGTGGCTGGTAAAGGAACATCCTTTGATAAATACAAGTTACGTCTTGAAAAAGACGATGAAGATGTTACAAAAATTTTTGTAACCCATCGGTTTACAGAAAAGAAAGAGTCTAACTTCAACTCGCAAATAAGGCTGACCCAGTGGGAGTGGGTAGAAGGTGATAGCGATCAAGAAAAAGTAGCACAACTTTTGCAGGTCATGGTGCTTCTATTTGAGACGCCAGAAGCACGGCAAAATACGTCGGCCTAAGTCCCTGGTAGCTTAGTCTAGAGCTTTCCTACCGCAGTCTATTCACGTCGTGGCGGCATTTACTCGATTCGATGATGCGCGAATACTGATCTATAGCCATGATAGCTTTGGTTTGGGTCATCTCCGGCGGTGTCGTGCGATCGCACACGAACTAGTGGGACGTTATAAAGGCGTTTCCGTTTTAATTCTGTCTGGTTCTCCGGTTATCAGCTCTTTTGAATTTCGAGCCAGGGTCGATTTTGTGCGGATACCTGGTGTGATAAAACTCAAAGATGGTAGCTATACCTCTCTCGGCTTGCATATTGATCTAGAGCAGACACTAGAGATAAGAGAAGCAATCATCCATAAGACTGCCCAGGCTTTTAAGCCGGATTTATTTATCGTTGATAAAGAGCCGTTGGGACTTGAGGGTGAGGTGAAGGAAACTCTCAGAATGTTACATAGTCAGGGGGTATATAACATACTAGGCCAACGAGAGATTATTGATGACCCCAAGGTGCTGGCTTTGGAATGGGGAAGAAAAGCAGCACTTCCAGCCATCAAGGAGTTGTATGATGAAATCTGGGTGTATGGGCCTGAGAAGTTCTATCACCCTTTAGTGGGTTTTGATCTGGACCCTGAAGTAGAAGATAAAATTGTTTTCACCGGCTATCTAAAGCGCGCAGGGGTGCAAGGAGAGATAGCTGACCTCGAAATTGAAGAGCCCTACTTTTTGGTCACTCCGGGTGGCGGAAAGGATGGTGAAGAAATGATCGAGTTGGTTTTTGAGTCCTGTGTTCGCTGTGAACACTTAGATGCCAATGTCGTTTTTGTTCTTGGTCCGTTTATGGACGAACCGAAGCGTCAAGAGATTCATAGAAGAGCAGAATCTTATGAAAATTTCCAGGTGATTGACTATCACCCGCGGATTGAGTCTTTGATTGAGGGCGCGCAAGGTATGATAACTATGGGGGGCTATAACACCTTTTGCGAGATTCTTAGTTTTGATAAACCCGCTATCGTGATTCCTCGCTTTGAACCTCGGACTGAGCAACTCATTCGCGCGCGCCGAGCGAAAGAACTTGGTTTGGTAGAAATGCTTGAGCCTGAACAGTTTAACGTGGGAAGTCTGATTCCTTTGCTTGAAAGCCTTTCCCGCCAGCCCAGCCCCTCGGCGGCGCTATTGCCAGGTATGCTGGATGGAATGGATAATGTGTGTAATAGAGTGGTTCATCTCCTAAGCAACAGTCCAACTTCTGACTAACTTCCGCTCATACCATGCGAGTTGTTATCTATGTTCAACACTTACTTGGTACCGGTCATCTCGTGCGCATGCAGGGGCTTGCATCGGCGCTTCACCAAACGAACCATGATGTATTGCTGGTTTCTGGTGGCAAGCTAGCTTCGGATACCCCTTACGGCAGTGTTCAACTCCCCGTTTTGAAAACACTACCAGGAGATTTTTTGACTTTGCTGGATGAGGATCTGGTTGTCGTATCTGAAAATTGGAAAGCGTCGCGAGCTAAGAAATTACAACATGCTGTGAGTGGTTTTGAGCCCGATATTGTGGTGATAGAAACCTGGCCCTTTGGCAGGCGCCAAATGCGGTTCGAAATACTGCCTTTGGTTAGTCATCTGAAGACAATGTCTGAGCAACCTATGATTGTGTGTTCCATACGCGATGTCCTGCAGCAACGCAGGTTGAAGCGCAGAGAACAAACACTTACAGAGGTGGAAGAGTTTATTGATCTGATCTTGATTCATGGAGAGCAAGAGCTGACACCCCTTGGAGCAAGTTTTGAGGAAGCCTCGAGACTCAAATGTCATATCGACTATAGTGGGTACATTGCGAATCACGTGCTAACTGCTGTACGTGAGAACGAGAGCAATATAGCGTCAAAAGAAATCTTGGTTTCAGCCGGCGGTGGTGCAACCGGTCAATATCTCCTGCATACAGCTGCGGAAAGTAGTCGAATGGATAAATCCTTTCAATGGCGATTAATGGTAGGGCCGAACATCGATGATGTATCTTTCAAGAGGCTGCTACAAGATCAATCCGAAAATTTGATCGTTGAGCGCAATCGAAATGACTTCAGGCAATTGCTCAGCAACTGTTTGGTTTCCGTATCTCAGTTTGGATATAACACAGCGCTGGATTTAGTGATGGCCAAGTGTCCCTCAGTTGTCGTTCCTTATGCGGAAGATGGAGAGACTGAGCAAACGCAGCGTGCCGAATGTTTCCAAGACAAAGGGTATCTTGTATTGCTGGAGCAAGACGATCTCACACCGGTCTCGCTTATTGAGGCAGTAAAAAAAGCGCTCGAGACAAAAAAAGAAAATTTGTCGGATCGAGATTTAAACGGTGCTCTACGTTCTGTTGAAATACTTGAAGCACAATATCAATTATTCAGGAGTACATCAATATGAGCGTATTTGAACCACTATATACAGAGTTAGACGAATGGAACTTCGATGGAGATGAGGTCATGTTGTGGTGGCGTGATGACGATGCAGTTGAAGACACTCCTGCGCTGCAACAGCTGTTTTCCCTTGTGTCGAAATATGATGTTCCTCTTTCTCTTGCGGTAGTACCTGATCTTTTGCAGTCTTCTTTGGTAGAGGCGGTGAAAAAGCAGCCGGTGGTTAAGACAATGCAGCATGGAGTAAGACATGAGAATCTGGCACCGAAGACAGATAAAAAGCAGGAGCTGTCTCGAAACGCAAATCTGGACGAGTTAACCAGAGAGATCGCTCAGGGGTTTGAAAAGATGTCAGCGGAGTTTGCTGATCAATTTATTCCGGTAATGGTTCCTCCGTGGAACAGGATAGATGAGCCGGTAGTAGAGCAACTGGGTTCTATTGGATTTTTGGGTTTGTCATGTTTCTCTGCCCGAACACGGCCCGAGGTCGATGAAAATGTATGGCTGGTGAATACCCATATCGACATTATCAACTGGAAAAATCAAAAAGAGTTTGCCGGCGCCGAAAATGTGATTGAGCAACTTATTGCGCATTTGTCGCAGAAGCGGTTAGGACAGGCTGATCGAGCCGAACCCACCGGGTTGATGACCCATCATTTGGTCCACGATGATGCCAGCTGGGAGTTCCTGGGGCGGCTGTTTTCAATTTTGGATGAACATCCCGCAGTCACATGGCTATCCGCTGATCGTGTGTTTCAAACTAAATGGCGGGATCAACCCTCTGAAAACGATTCCTTTGAATACTAAAGCTAGGGAGCCTCTGCAAAAAGCGTGACCGGAAAGCTTGAGCGAAAAATATTCAATATCAGCGTTGCTAAACTTCGCAATAGTGCGCGGCACCCGGCTCCTGCTATGACGTGCATTTTGCGCCTTGCCTTGATCCTGAATATCTTTCATCTCAATCTTCCGCACCTCGCCGGCCGCACCTCGCAGGCGGCACCTAGACTTTTGCAGAGGCACCCTAGGTTTGCCAGAGGTTTGTCAGCTAGGTTTTATCTTTTCAGTTGATAACCAGCTAGCACCTTAAGATTTTATAACTGCTTTGATATGACTTGCGATTTGGTCTGCAGCGATCTGTAAATGATGGTGGTTAGCAAACTTAGTGAGTGAAGCAGTTCGCATCTTTGCGAGACGAATGGGGTCGGATAGCAGCTGGTCAATTGCAGTGGCGAATCGGTCGGGCGCGTTGGCACTTTCAGGATTCTCGAGCAATAAACCTGTTTCTTCGTGTTCAATAATTTGTTGTATCCCTCCCGCATTGCCCAGTAAATTTGGCAGGCCGTTAGAGAGGGCTTCAAGCGCAACCATGCCCAATGCCTCGTTGACAGCAGGCCAGACAAATAAGTCTGCCGCCTGCATGAGTTGGTCGATACGCTCTGCGTCTTTCCTGCCGACGAAATGTACCTGGCGTTTAAAGTCATTCCGAAACAATTCTTTGACTAAAGTCTCAGCGACGCCGTCCCCCACAATAATAAGCTGCCAGTCTTTGCGTTGAATTTTATCTACGGCTTTTGCAAGCACCTGATAAGAAGACAGTTTGCTGTCCTCCCTCATCATTGCAACGGTGAGCAGCCAGTACTGATCCGGGTTGAGTTTATATTGCCTGGATAAGGTGTTCTTTAGTTGTTTGGTTGCGCTATCTAAATTGGGATTTTGATCAAGGAAGGGTGCAATTGAAACCAGATTATCATCCGATCCGAGCGTATCTTGCAGCGCAGAAATATCTTTTGGATTGATGCAGAAAATTCGAGCTGCTTGGTGGATCGCTTTAAGACTCTCTGAATACCCTTCACTCCAATTCCCGTCTCTTTGTTTTGGGGATACCGATGCCTCTGCGACGAAGTACGGGATACCGAGCGCTTCACTAACTACCGGACCGATCCAGTCGGGTGATTTATGATAGAGATGATAGGTAAACCAGGCAATCGGCTTCTGGTCTGTGTCCATTTGTTTGTATTGTTCAATCATCTTTTTCGCTATCGCCAAACCTTGGTTCTTTATCATTTTCTGTGCGACGATATCCCCCGACCCCTCCCAGCTCCGAAACTCAGATGCAAGAAATGGTACGAAGCTACCTGCCGATAGCGCAGACATAAATAACCTGGCGATTTTGCGATCCCCAGACGGTCGCGGAGATGCAGGAGACTTCATTGGGGCGTAGAACGCGATGCGCATAGGAGGCGACCTAAAAAATATGGCTTAACTATTGAGTAAAGCGGTCAACTTGGTTTCCAGTGATGAGAAGCTATTCCGCATTTCGAATTGGGTGTGCACCTTTTCCCTACCTGCCTGCCCGAGTCTCTGTCGGAACGCTGAATCACAAATTAACCGTTGCAGCGCGCCTGTAAGTTGTGCGGTATCCCCTGATTCCACCAATAGGCCATTGTGTTCATTCTCTACCAGCTCAGGAATGCCCGAGATCGTAGTGCCAATTACTGGGAGTCCCTGACTTTGTGCTTCTACCATAACATTGGGAAGACCATCTCGATCACCGAATTGATCGATACAGCTATTCAATACAAACAGATCGGATTGCCTATAGTGGTCGAGAACAAACTGCTGGGATTGAGCTCCATGCCATTGAACACAATGATCAATAGCCAATGTGGTCGATTGTTGTTTTAGTTCATCGAGTAGTGGACCTCCGCCAATATGATGTAGCTCCCAATATAGGTCTTCTTGAAGCTTGGATAAGGCAATCAACA
>CALKKV010000041.1 GCA_937992195.1 uncultured Gammaproteobacteria bacterium
CAGAATTAGTAGACGCTGTCCCCGGTATGGAAATGTACGAATATATCCGTCCGGATGATCACACTCTCTTCCTTCTGCCAATCGCAAACGATGTATTGGATGGCGGTTTTTTTCTCAAGAGTAGATTCCAGAAACCTGTCCATTGGCTATTCAGGTATTGTGATCAAGGGTATCTACAGCAATCTGATGGCAAAACACGTGCAATCTCTCGCCACTGGCAAACCCTTTCTCGTTGTTAGTAGCCCATTTGCAGTGGCGGTATCCAAGGAAAAGAAAAGCAGATGGCTGTGGCTACATAAATCAGCAAAGCTACGCAATCAAAAATCTTGTCGCTGGGAAAAATACAGCACCACGGCAATACAAAGCGATAGCGGTATTCCTAGCTCTGAAATTTCTTCTAATTGCATTAGGGAAAATTCAGCACTTTTACTAATTTCAATATTGAAGACGCCCAGTTTTCGAGTGATACCATCAATAGACTTGGAGAATAAAACAAGTAGTATGGCCATAAGAATGAACAGTGCACTAGAAACACGATTTTTAATATCTTTGACCAGGCCAAGTCCATACTTTCGCAGCACGTACAAGAACAACCACAGAATAAGAATAATAACCACCATGCCCGAAGCCGCTACCATAAACGGGGTTTCAGGATCTACGTAGAGCCTGGTTCGGAATATACTTTGACCCGTAAACAATACGTGAAAATCAGCTTCTCGCAATGCCAGTAGAGCCACTATTGCCAATAGATGCCACCTCGACCTAATCCAGCCCCAGACTCGCTGCTTAATAATCAGAGCCAAACAAACCAAATAGAATATAAATGTAAGAGATTCAACAACACCATTTTCCGCCAAAAAAAGCTCTTGCTGGGGTCGCGGCAGAATCAGCACAATCAAAAATAGTATTAACAGAAAGCCTATTAAACTAAAAAACCATGCTTTTGCATTAGTCATAAAATATGCGGGATATTGAACCAGATTTATAGGGGGCGACTCTATCAGTGTCTGAAGGAAGTGTCAGATTTATTTCTACTTTCGAAGTCAACGATTTTGCTCCTTTAGGTTCATCGTATTCCATCGACCATAAGCACATCTATCCGACCTTATCTATACATTAACGTTCAGTGCGGACATAAAAGACCCAAGCTTGATATTTTTTGCGAAACACTACTACTTACATAAAATCTGTGATCGCTTGTTTAAGTAATGCAAAGATGCGGGGTCTGCAAAAACTGCACCCGGAGCGGCGATTACTAAAATAGCTGAAGCCAGTTCAGTAAAATCATTTCGAAAATGTACTGAACTTTTGAGTCCAACAATCGTTTTAGAGACGGGATCCACCCCAAAATGACGGAATATTGCTTGATCAGCAGTTTGGATAGGAATAGAACTTACCGCTACTAGAACACCACTAACTTCAAGCAATGCGCATTGACCTAACGTCATATTGGCGCCTTTGTACATTGGACCAGTAGCAACAAAATTTCCGTCAAACAAACCCTTCACTTCGCAAGTACAAGAATAGGGAAGCTGATCGGGATGACCAGATTTTCCGCCTAATTCTGCAGTAAAGCAGCTACCAATACCTGCTCCAATCGCCTGGTTAACGGTTTTAGGATCTGAAAGCACACCGAAGATCGCATCCTCAACCCCTTGGGCGATGAGTTCTTGCAATAATCCGGTTGTATCTCCAGAGCCTCCTCCTCCGGGATTGTCTTGTGTATCCGCCAATACAACGGTTCCCGAATGCTGAGACTGCAGACTTATTGCCTCAGAAACACCTTCTTTTAGCGTCCAAATTTTCTGCCCAAATTCTTCTCTTTTCTCATTCATCTTACAGAGAAAATTACTCACAGCATTGTCGGCTGACTGTTGATCTACTCCGTAAGCCAACACCGACGGGCCAACATGATAAATATCAGAAAGATGAAAGCCACATGCAAAGGACATCGATCTCACCTCCGAATTTATTAGCTCGGGAAGCTCTGCATACAGACTTTTACAGGGTTCGATCAACGAACATCCAAAGTTCAACGCAATCATAAAATCAGACTGCCCATACGACGAGTATAGCTTCATATTATGTGCGATTATTTGTCCCAACAAGCCGGCAACCCGGGCGCCAGTCTCACCCATATCAATATGCGGATACGTCCTGAATATATCGATAACAGAAGCGTGCTCAACCATCTCTGGGGTCACATTGGCGTGCAAATCGAGACTCACAGCAATCGGCAAATCTTTGCCTACCATCGCGCGTAGTCTTCGCAAAAACTCTCCTTCACCATCTTGCAAATGCTCGCATACCATTGCGCCATGCAGGTCTAAATAAATGCCATCGAGGGGTAGTGATTTCTTGATACGCTTAAGAAACTGTTCGCATATTCTTTCAAATGCATCTTCAGTAACATATGAGCATGGAGTAGCCGAACACCATAGAATCGGAACAAGCTCATGGTTGCTTTTTTGTAACACCTCTATGGCACCGGTAATCGGCAAATGCACTCCGCGCGTTGCTGTAAACAAGTCTTCGCCAACAGAAAGAGGCGGCCACTCATCGGCCCTTTCGAAGTCATAATACTCCGCTTTTTTCGCAGCAAAAGTGTTGGTTTCGTGCTGCCAACCGCCTACCGCAATTCTAGACATACCAATCTACCCTGTTCCATATATTTAATAACGACTATCTTTCAACTTTTCCGTGCTTCAATTTCGAACAATATTCTTTCTCGTTTATCCGAGCCCAAGAAACGGCCAAGCATTTCCCAATCATTGCATCGCAAAAATCGGATTATGTCACTCAAAAACCAGCACTTCACTCTGAAATAGGCATTTTTTCCATGCTATGATTGTGTACGAAAATTCCCCTGAGATCGGAACACAGACCATGCCATGTGGTCTACTATAAAAATTAAATTTCCGGTCTTTTGGGATCAAAATGTGGTCTATCGGAGGCACACTTACTCAACAAATGCTCGAAAGAACGCCTGGCGCTAAGAAAAAGCGATTTCGGTTATTACACCTACTGCTTGGATTTCTGACGTTGTATATTGCTCCTGTCAGCTATCAACTCGCGGCACACCACTTTGATTGGGAGCCTGCTATTGCCTGGGCGAGTAGTAATAGTAGAGGCGAGCAACTGGCTGAAGATCCTACAACAACCAATGATGCGATTATTCAGGTTTATGCGGCAAGGGCTGCCCGCTGGCGAGGCGCATTGGGTGTGCACTCCTGGATAGCGGTCAAGAGGAGCAACGAAGACTTTTATACGCGTATTGAGGTAATTGGCTATGCGTTGCGCTGGGGCAACCAAACGGTGCAACTGCGAAGAGGTCAACCTGATCGGAATTGGTATGGAAATCCACCGGAACTTCTTCGCGAACTACGCGGCGCTGCTAAGGTAGACCAGCTGATTGATCAAATCTTCTCTATGGCGGCTAACTATCAATATCTCGACGAATATAACGTCTGGCCTGGCCCGAATAGTAATACTTTTATTGCACACCTGGCGCGCCAAATTCCTGAACTTAGCGTAGATTTACCTCCTACTGCACTAGGAAAGGATTTTCTTCCGGGTAAGAAGTTTTTTGGTAAGCCCGCTAGCGGCAAAGGAATTCAACTGTCCGTTAACGGATTATTTAGTCTTGTTATTTCTCAGGAAGAAGGCTTTGAATTGAACTTATTCGGCGCGACTGCCGGGCTAGATCTGTCACCCCCCGCAATAAAACTGCCTGCGATTGGCAGAGTCGGGATGCAGGACTCTAAGCGAATTACCTTGCAATAAAGGTAAAACGTCGAACTGGATTTCAAGACTCTTTTAAAGAGCGCAAAAAAATAGCAAGTCCACCGACAGTCAAAATAAGAATAACACTCAGATCAAACGCGCTCATAGACTGCATATGAAATCGAATCTTGGAAATCACACCAAATATCAACCCAACCAGTGACCCCGCGGCTAACAGCCATCCAAATTTGTTTTTTGCGTCGTAAAAAATCAGGCCAACACCGAACATAAATGGAATCATGATCATGCCGCTGGTGATGCCAATGCCACCAAAATTGTAAATACTTGCACCAAAGCCAAGGTTTGCACGAAAAGTGATTGAATTCAGCAGCATATACATACCACCACAAAACATGAAGAAACCTATAAAAAACAGGCCTTGTCCACCACTACTGCCACCGGCTCCACGCATCATTTTCTCTCTCGATAATTTTCGTCTTGGATTGTCTTACGCCGAATAGAAATTATCAACACTATTTCTTACTGTCGACCTGTTTTCCGGGCAACGCAAGCTTTTATAGGTTTAAATAGCTTAAAAATTACGAAGCATCAGGGCTAAAAATTTTGGTGCACACTGCGGCTATTCAGATACTTGTATTTGAAGAAGAAATTGCTGAAGCAGGCGGCCCCGGGAACTTGGCAGACCAGGTGGTCAACAGTGCTCTAAAATATCGCGTACAGGCGCCACTGGTAGAGTCTTTGATGTCCGAACTGGGGCTAGATGGTAAAGATCTGAATGGACTTACCGCAGCGCTGTCCGTAGGCAACACCCCGAAGGAAGTTAATGCCGAGTGATTTGTCATACATAGACATAACCTCACGACGCATTTTTCGCAAGGACGCCTTACAATTAGTAAGGCGTCTTTGATTTGTTTCGACGACTTCCACTTAAGCAGATATATTCCTAATATTGTTAGTCTTACACATTCCATTCTGATTTAGAGATCAAGTTCCGTATCCCCATTCACCAATATATTGAACAATGCCATCACCTATTGG
Organism: uncultured Gammaproteobacteria bacterium; assembly: GCA_937992195.1. Classification (GTDB taxonomy): domain Bacteria; phylum Pseudomonadota; class Gammaproteobacteria; order Arenicellales; family Poriferihabitantaceae; genus VYFG01. Next base: position 4,783 of record CALKKV010000041.1, read on the forward strand.
ACATAGCTTAATAGGGTTAACGGTAGCGAATTTGCCGTTGAAAAAACAACTGTATCAATCTATCTTCTGGTTAGGATATGTTGTCATCATTGCCAATGCGGCAGATTTAGATTTTCTACCCGGTTGGATCATTGGCGATATGAATCGCTATCACCACGGTATCTCTCATTCTATCGGCGCTGCTGTGATTCTCGCTATATTTTGTGCAATTGCAGCCAAGCTTATCGATCTTGATGCTAAACGTGTATTTTTTGTCACCGCTTTAGTTTATTTCTCCCACCTTCTAGGTGACTATCTTGGAGTGGATCGATCTGAGCCCTATGGCGCTCCGTTTCTCTGGCCGATCAGTAGTGAATATTATCTGTCTCCCGTTCAAATATTCCACCCGATAGAGCACGGCGATCCAGGCGCGGGAAACAGTTCAGTTTTCGCAGAAATTTTCTCTTATCCGAACCTAATCGCGGCTGCAATAGAATACATAATCGTCGTCCCATTCTGGTTGGTAACTTTTTGGTTGTCCCGGCGAGGCTCATCCGATTAAAAGAAAGAACATAAATAACGCAATCAGACACCGGTAACCGCCTTTCTCAATACACCCCGCCGCGATAGCTCTTTAGAGGCCCGCTCCTACAGACGGGTCTGTTTCTGAGATATCCCCACAAAATATTGTTTGAAAATAACCGTTTAGCGATTAAACTTTCGCTAAAACAGCGCGTGCATCGAATATTTTCCCCTGGAATTACCACATTTCAGAGGATCCGATGCACGCCACAAAATTATTGCACAAGCGTCTCAAGCAGTCAGCACCTGCGATTCATCTTAAACGACTCAATTCTTTTATTGCCGCAGTAGACTCTGCGACCAAAGGCGCCAACCTAACCATTACTTCACTTGGTCGAGGACTATCCGGTCAGACAAGAGATAAGCACAAGATCAAACGTATTGATCGCTTGGTCGGAAACGGACTGCTTTACCAAGATCGTACAGCGATCTACCAAACGCTCACACGGTTAGCATTGGCGAACGTGAAGACGCCCATGATTGTGATCGATTGGTCTCCACTATGTGGGGATCTCTCTCATCAACTCTTGCGCGCTGCCGTTCCCGTTGGTGGTCGGGCACTCACTATCTATGAAGAAGTGCACCCTGAACACAAGCTGGGTAATCGCAGTGTTCAACATCGGTTTATTGATCGCTTGGCCAAAATCATGCCTGCGGTTTTAACGCCAATTATTGTGGCAGATAGTGGCTTTCGGACACCATTCTTTCGCTATATAGAAGACCGATACCAGTGGCATTGGATCGGCCGGATTCGGGGGCGTGATTTTGTTCGAGGTGAGGACGACGAAGACTGGGTCAGCGTCAAGGGTCTATTTTTACAGTCTAAGAGGCGCGCAAAATTCCTTGGTGAGATTCAGTGGGTGAGAAACAACCCCTTACAAGCACTTGCAGTGACTGTCAGGCAGCCAAAGAAAAATAGACATAAGATGACGATCAGAGGGAATCGATCTCGTTCTAAACATAACGCCGTACATACGAAGCGTAATAGTGAGCCATGGGTCATAGTTTACTCGACATCTCTGGATGCTTGTCCGTATCTTGAGGTACTTAAGCTTTACAAAAAACGCATGCAGATCGAACTTGGATTTAGAGACACCAAATCTATCGCATATGGGTTAGGTCTGTGTCAGAGAAGAAGCGTCACGTTAGAGAGGCGGGCGGTACTTTGTCTGATCGCCGCCTGCGCTAGTTGGCTGCTATGGTGTATCGGCGAGGTCGCCAAAGAGAAATCCATGACGTATCACCTGAGGCCCAACTCTTCCAGCCCACGTCCACCTTACTCCGCTCTTTTTACTGCGCGCTTGTTACTATCGAAGAAGCTCATCACCATCAATCAGGCACAATTCATCAGAGTGATTCGAAGAGCAAGGTCGTACTTTGATTACTCCGAGGTGCCAGGTTAGATTTGTGGGGATATCTCAGGGTCTGTTTCCTTTGTCCGCCTGTAGGTTCCCTCCCTCAGTTTATAGACATCTTCACAAATAGAAGCAATCGCTGCCACACATACCAGGACCCCGGAGATTGGAACGATAGCAATTGCATACTTTTTTGGCATGTAGTTAGGCTTGAAAGAAAACTGTCCGTTTTCCCAGGCGAAGTACCACATTTCCCAGTACTTACCCCCCATTGTGGCAACGGCCTCCATCCCGTAAATGACCATGACAATACCGAGGCAAAATATAACCAGCGTCCAAAATTGATGGATCAGAAAAGCAGCCTTAAGCGGCAACCAAGAATAAATCAAATCCAGTGCTATATGATCTTTATCCCTTACAGTTAGCGCTAACGCTAGGAAGACCAACCATATGTTACTCAACACGGTGAGCAAATCTCCCCAGACGGGTGGGTTCTCAAACACGTAGCGCATCACTATGTTGTAAACCGCAAACACCACCATTAAAAGTAAAAAGATCGCGCAGAATGCAGTCAACACTTTTTTAACTAGTCGATCAATTGTCCTAATAGTTTTGATCATGATAAAACCGTTCCACCCGCCAATGGTTGCACCAGGTATTGACTTCCATAACGCTTCTTCATTTTACAAAGCCAAGAACCTGTGGCAGATATAAGGTGAATTGTGGCACTACGATTAATATAAACAGCAATACAAACAATGCGATCAAATACGGCAACATCGCTACCGCTACTTTTTCAAGTCTTACGTTTGCAATTGCGCCTGCAGTAAAAAATGCGACCCCAACGGGAGGCGTAACAGATCCGATTAAAAACCCTACGACAACAACTAATGCCGCCTGCACATCGGGATAACCTGCTTTCACCATCACATCGACTAGGACCGGGCCTACCACAATAATATTCGCCGCCGAGTCCATCACCATTCCGAGCAGACAAATAAATAATACAAGCACGAGAATAAACATCAATCGATTATCTGCATACCCCAGCAACCACTGCTCAAGATCGCTGATCGCTCCCAGAGAGGTTAGTAACCAGCTAAACGGACCGGAAGCTGCAATAATAATAAACACCATTGCCGAATTACGAAATGCGCGAATAAACGCACTTTTGCAATTGTCCCAAGTGATAGTTCGATAGATAAACAGGCCAACAAACAGCGCTATGGTAGCGGTTAACGCACCTGCCTCCACCACCCCTGCGATACCAAATACCACTGAACCAACCAGCACGATCGGAATCAACAGCGCGAACGAAGATCGGTATGCAGAAACTGCTAGCGCTCTAAGACTAAACGGCTCTTCACTGCGTTCGAAATGGTGGCGCTTGGCGATAAAATAGTTGATTAGCATCAGCACAGCGCCAATCATCAACCCCGGAATAATGCCACCTGCAAACAATGCCCCAACTGAAATCCCACCCGCATTAGCAAGAACAATCATCATAATTGATGGTGGGATAATTCCGCCGATGGTCGAACTCACCGCGGTAATTGCAGCCGCAAACGCCGGGGGATAACCTGCTTTTTTCATGGCTGGAACCATCAACGAACCGACTGTTGCCGTGTCGGCCACAACCGATCCATTCATACCCGCGAAAAACATGGAAACTAAAACATTGGCTTGCGCCATACTGCCGCGCATGCGGCCGATCAGACGCTGACTCAGTTGTACCAATCGGTCTGTAATGGTAGCGCTGGTCATGAGCTCGCCTGTCAACATAAAAAACGGGATTGCGGTCAACGGCACAGCATCGATGGCGCTGAACATTTGACTTGGTATCAAAATCATCGGCGCTGCATCGGTGATCAGAATATAAACAACGGGAATTAGAATTAAGGTAAACCCGACTGGGGCACCCAATAGGATAAGCACAACAAGTATGACCAGTAGAAGAATGCTTTCCATCGTGTTGGGTTTCGTTGCTTGAGAACTTCCTGACTTTAATCAAAGTAGCTTAACGCATTTCAATACGTCAAAAATAGAAATGGCGCGGTATTTACCGCGCCATCTGTTAGCAGATTGATTAAGTCGTATTACAGAGCGCCCGCTTCTTTTAGCTGCGCAATAAAACTCGTCATCCCCTGCTCTTGCAGCACGCGTTCAGCCGTTTCAGGATCAAAAGAACCTTTGGCATTCAACCAGGCGTCTATGGCGCCGGCTCTCCAGAGTTTCATTTCGTCTTCTGATGGAACATACCATTCCTCGATATCCGCTTTTATTTCATCTTCACCCGCTTTTACCCAATCGCGATCCAGTTTCTGTACATGCTTGCCGAATGCTTCGGCAGCTGTATGAATCCACTCTCTTTCTTCATCCGAAAGGGCATCGTACTGGCGCTTATCCATGGACAGTTGGTTTCCAGACCAGGAACCACCGATTTCGGTAAAGTACTTGGCAACCTCATGCAGCTTGGCAACATGCTGCCAGGGTGTTGCCACATACTGACCGGATACAACACCGGTTTGTAGACCTTGGTATAACTGCGCCCAATCATAGGGTACAGGAACCGCGCCCCAGTTTTTTACTAGCGTGTATTCAATTGGACTCTTGGTCACTCTCCACTTAATGCCTTTCATATCATCCGGCACATGTACAGGTCCTTTGGCATTTCCAAGCTGGCGAAAACCTCCACTGGAGTAGACAGTAAGGCAAACATGACCAGCCTCCTCAGCCGCAATGTCACATTGCTTCTTAGCCAACCATTCAGATGAAATTCGATCAGCGTCTTCAATACTTTTAAATATATAGGGCAGGTCAAAAATAGCCAAAGCGGTTCCGAAATTTCCAAAATTGGCTGTTGAGCTTGTCCACAACGCAATCAATCCTTGATTGGCCTGCTCACCGCAAGTTTGCTCACTGCACAGCGACTTACGGTAATGGGGTTCAATTTTCATTTTACCGCCCGATACTTCTTCAAGGGTCGGAATTAACGCCTGATCGATTGCGTCACCGATCGGCATGCCTTTAAATCCAACGGTTCCTAGCTTTAATACGGTTTCAGCATTCGCTGAATGCGCGAACCATGTGGTGGCTAAACTTAATGCCACTACTTTAAATATAGTCATTGTTTTCATGAGGTTTTCCTCCTGGGGGGGAATTTATGGAAGTAGCACTGCAGCCATGTTTTCATATTGCCCATCACGAGAAAAGTGACAGTTGATGCGAATTTAGAGGACAGATTTTCTAAATTGTGTCAGTATGCTACCCAGTAACTTTTTGACCAACCAATCTAAAACAACTCGTTTTGGCAAATCGTCCATGGATTCAACCACCCCGCATTTTGTATTGCCTGAAAAATCGAGTCTGGGGCTGCGTGATCAAATATGCGAATTGGTTAGCTCAGCCATCAACTCCCATACCCTCTCACCCGACAGGCGATTACCATCCTGTCGCGAGCTGGCGGAGCAGCTGGGGGTCTCGAGAAACACCGTATTTTCTGCCTACAATCAGTTAATAGATCTTGGATTGTTAGTAGCGAAAGATCGATCTGGTTACTTTGTAAACCCTATCGCACTTTCCACAGAAGAATCCTCGGAATGGCACAGCGAAAACGTCTGCAATGATAAGGCGCCGGTATCTTTCGATTCATTTGGTTTGGTGCCAGTGGATAATCCGCTTGATTGGGAGAGTTATCCTTATCCATTTCTCTACAACCAGATAGACCCAACGCTCTTTCCGGTGGATAGTTGGAGAGAGTGCACCCGGTTGGCCCTCGGCCGCGCCAATATGTCTGCCTGGCGAGATGATGCGGTGGAGAGCGATAGTTCTCAATTATCGCAACAATTAAGGCAGCGTCTGTTGAGTTCTCGCGGTATCTATGCAAACGAAGACGAAGTGCTCATTACACTGGGCGCCCAAAATGCATTGTTTATTGTTGGTGCGACTTTCGCCCACAAGAATAAACCCATTGCCATAGAAGACCCTGGTTTTCCTTATGGCCGCAATGCTTTTCAACTCGCCGGCAACGAGATTAAAGGGGTTCCCATAGACGAAGATGGAATCGTTGTTTCCGCTATACCAGACTGTCAGCTGGTGTTTACCACTCCCAGTCATCAATTTCCGACCATGGTCACCATGTCACAGCAGCGTCGGGAAGAGTTACTCGAGGCAGCAGAGACTCGAGACTTTTTGATTATTGAAGATGACTATGAGTCAGAGATGAACTACTTCAATTCCAGGTCAAAGTCGCTTCGCGCGCAAGACAAGAACAATCGAGTGATCTACATCGGCAGCCTGTCAAAAACCATTTCGCCTGGTATACGACTCGGTTTTATTGTTGCACATCCGGATATCATCAAACAAACCAGAATAGTGCGCGGGGCGATGATGCGACATCCGCCAACAATTGTTCAAGAAGTCGTCGCTCTGTTTTTCCAACTCGGTCACTATGATTCTCATCTGCGAAACATCGAACGCCGATACAAGCAGCGATGGCATGTAATGAGTGATGCGATCACAAAACACCTCACTATGCTTGAGCGAACGCCAACCAAAGGCGGAACGTCATTCTGGCTTACCGGACCAATTGGCTTCGATGCAACAGATTTAGGAGATCGTCTTCGCAACCGTGGCGTCCTAATCGACATTGGAGAACGATTCTGCCTCAACAAAGACAAACGCAGTTTTCGCCTTGGGTTTGCGTTTGTTCCTCTTAAGAAATTAGAAGAAGGCGTTCAGATCATCGCTGAAGAAGTAAAGCTGATGCTTTAAGGTATTCGTTGAATATCTAATCTCGGTTCTGTCCTGACGAATTATTCAATCTGTCTCTCGACGAGAATATCTTCTATTTGCGTTAATTAACTTATCAACAATATCGCTTAAACACGTGACTGATCCACAGCCATTCATACTAAATACTCCCGAGGAAACGCTGGATACTATTCGCCGAAAGGTCATCGCATTTCCATGGCATGAGATGCCAGTCGATGGTGGCTGGGAGTATGGAACTAATCTCAATTACATGCGTGAATTCTGCCACTATTGGACTAGAGAATTCGATTGGCGCAGCCAGGAGGCGTCAATAAATCGCTTCTCACATTTCAAAACATCCATTGACGGAACCGATATACATTTCATCCACGAAAAAGGCAGCGGACCAAACCCTAAACCGTTGATTATTAGCCACGGCTGGCCCGGCAGCATCGTTGAATTCCTGGATTTTATCGATCTGTTAGCTCATCCCGAAAATCATGGCGGCAAAATTGAAGACGCCTTTGATGTTGTCGTCCCCTCCTTACCCGGCTTTGGTTTTTCTGGACCCCCACCAAGACCTTATGGTCCAAGAAAAATGGCTGAGATCTTTGACAGCCTCATGACCGAAGTCCTGGGCTACAAATCTTATATCGCTCAAGGAGGAGACTGGGGTGGAGCCATTTCAAGCTGGCTGGGTTTTGAACACAAATCATGTTCTGCAATACACATCAATATTCTTACTATGCGCCATAAAGATGGACCGAAAGGAGCTGAAGAAATCGCATGGGCAGAGCAGTTCGAAAGAGATCAGATCGTACAAAATGGGTACCGTACGCAGCAAGCAACCAAGCCGCAAACTTTAAGCTATGCAATGATGGACAGTCCTGTGGGTATTGCTGCCTGGATCTTAGAAAAGATGCATGGCTGGTCAGACTTGACCGACAACAACGTTGAAAGTGTTTATAGCAAAGATCAATTGCTCACCAATATAATGGTCTACGTTATCACCCGAACATTCAATACTGCATCTTGGATTTACTACGGTCGACGCGAAGAAGGTGGCAGACTATTGTCAGCAGAAGGTAAGAGAGTAGAAGTACCTACCGGTTGTGCATTGTTCCCAAAGGAGCTCTTAGCTTGGCCGCCACGTAGCTATGCAGAGCGCATCTACAATGTCACGCAGTGGACCGAGATGCCACGCGGAGGACACTTTGCCGCGATGGAAGCGCCCGACTTACTGATCGAAGATATTCGCAAGTTCGTTCGCAGTCTTGACTGGAATCAGGGTTAACTAGCGTAAATTTAAGTTCGGCGTAAATTCTGGGATATCTCTGCATGTGACCATTCCCCGTCCTTAACACCGCAACTCGGATGAGCCACAGCATAATTATCTATGCTGTGGCAATAATTTTTTAAGTTTTCTTCTGAGACAGGCGTCGAATTGCGATTTTGATACTTTCACTCATTCTCGTTAGTGCAGATGCTAAATCGCCAAGTTCGTCGGATCTATCGGTTCCTGGTATCAGGGTTCGTAACTTACCTTTACTAAATTCAGTAGCGGCATCGGTTAGTTCCTTAATCGGTCTGGTCAAACCTCGACTCAAAAATACAGCCATAATAGCTGTAAATACTAGTGTAATCACAAGCAAAATTATTGCAGTCTTCTTTGAAGCAATAAGCCGAGCGTGGGCTTCATCCTTATCTTGCTGAATTACCAAAGTCCAATCCAAGCCTGCATTTCTTCTAAATCCTATTCGATCTATCTGATTTTCTGAGAAATCGAACAGTGCATTTTCTTTGTTCGCTGCTAGCGCAGGATTGTTACTAAAGTCCTGTAATTCAATCTTCAGGTCTTCCAATTCACTTCCATGCGCGATCAGCTTATTTGTATTGTCTACTAGAAACGCAAAACCGGTATCGCCTACTTTGATACTCGTTACGTTACTAGATATATCTTCCAGGTTTGAACATTGTGTCAACACCCCTACAATCCGATTGGCGCTACGTATTGGAATAGCAAAGCAATGTAGAGGAACAGGAAAACTCTTGCCAATCAAAACTTGTTGCCCAATAGGAGCGCCTCCCATAACCTGTTTAAAGTAGCTACGGTCAGAGTAATTTTTCAGAGATTTATCATCGCTTCTCGTCACTGCGTTTCCATCGGTATCTATAGTAAAGATCACCGTCATCCATTCAGTGCTTTCCTTCGCAGTCTCCAGGATATCCTTTTGGCGAAGAGGATCCATCGATTGAATGTCACTCAAGTTTGCGATGTATTTAGACAAACGAACATTTTTGTCAGTCCAATCATCAACTTTGCTGGCAACTAGAGCAGCTGTACTGACAAACCCTTGATTGATTGCACGCTCATTATCTTGTGAAGCATTGTATGTGCTGTAATACAACCCGCCAATCGGAATAAGCGGGACAATAAGAAAGCTCAGCAAAACTTTCGGAAATATTTTTAATCCTTTACGATTCGACATTTATAACCCCTAATTAATATTAATAAAATTTCAGCTGCCTTAGGACGCTGTTTGAAGATATTCGGCATACTTTAAAAAATGTTTTCCTGAAAGACTGGATAAGTATTGTTGTAAAGAAGAGATTCGCCAACTGTGATTATCACGACTGCCTTATTATAGTTATAGTTAGTACAGCGGAGTAGTTATCGCATTTTTGGCTCGATTAGTGATAGCTCTAAACCGTCATCAATTTTTTTCGACTTTTCCGACAAGCTCTCTCAAAAATGGGCGAGACGGCACTGATTATTGACGATATTCCCTCTCAATTTATCGATATTTGGCAAGGATCGCATCAAGTTCCCCCGATTGCTTTAGTAATGCCATACCTTTGTTGAATTTCCCAATAAGTTCTTTGCCTTTCGCATTCCCTTTTGCCGATAGCAGATGCAATGGAGCGGAGGATACCTTGTTTGGATGCGTAGATATCTTTTCTTGATCAGCCGCAGAAAACTTTTGTTTAAGCATGTCAAATCCAACAAGTTCTGCCATAACAAAGGCATCGATCCGCCCTCTTAAGAGCTTCCGAAAATTCAACTCATCATTTTCAGTTTTTTCAACATCCACCAAACCTTCTTCTACGGCTTCGTCAAATTGAGCGCTGTAAGAATATCCTCTAGTAACACCGACTTTACTTCGAGGAAATGATTCAAAATCAGACCAATCGAAAGGATTTTTCTTGTTGTAGAAAAAAATATTTGTAGAGCTAAGCACGTTGTCTGAGTAGTCGAACCTCTCACTTCTTTCATCGTTGAAGAACCAAATTCCGGTCAAATCACTTCTTTGGTCTTCGGCTTCTTTCATCGCCCGCGTCCAGGGATAGAACAGGTATTCCGTTTTGAGTCCAACTTTATTAAACGCAGCGGTGATAATCTGCGGCGCAATTCCATAATGATTCAAACTCTCTGAAACAAAAGGACCCCATTCACCGGTGGATATCCGAACGGTTTGTGATTGCGCCCAAAGGCTACTCGTCCACAGGGTAAGTAAAATAAACGCACTGCATAACGAGATTTTCGAGAATCTATACATAACTATAAACATCCTTTTAAACTGTTTTCGCTACACTTTTTCTCAATCGCATCGTCGCCACACGCAATCCGTATTGCATGCGATCAATCGTCGCCCCAAGATAGCCAATTTCATCTTGTCTGGAGTGGTCGATCTGCTGACTGAAGTTACCTTTAGTGATCTGTTCTGCACTGCTGGTTAATTTTCTTAATGGCCTAACGACTAGTCTACTAAGAGCAAAGCCGGTAACGATAGTTAGTGCGAGACCAAGAATAAATCCCAACAGCGCGATACTTTTAGCAATGTTTGATAATTCCTGTTTTATTTTCAGTGTGGAAATAAAAACGTTGATATGTCCCAATTGTTGGTCACCATTAATTATGGGGCGCTTGCCAGTAAATGTATTGCGTCCTGCCTGCAGATTGCTGGCGTTTACAATTCCGGAGACTGTGCGTTCTTTTGCGGCAAAAATGCTTTTACCATCTTCGTCAATCACCACTATTTTGACAATATTGGTTTCTCCCATTTCGACTTCCAGAAGCTTACCAACCCGTTCACGATTCACATCCCACATAGGTGTAATCAGGTGCTGAGCAAGTCGGTTTGCCGTGACCTCCGCGAGCATTGAGAGCTGATCTGTCTTAACCCGCTCAAAATAACGATAAGCGAGAAACCCGGAAATACCGACCACCAAGGAGCTAGCCAGGAGAATGATGAGTATCATCCTGACACGAATGGAATTAATCCATGAAATTTTGCGATTATTTCCTTTTAAATGCTTTTCCGCATAGTTCATTGAGTTGTACCTCGGTATTTATTTATTCACAATTTATTGGCAGGAGGTCAAACAGTACGTCGCTTTATCTAATAAGGATATTCACTTTTTATGGCATTATAATACCTTTTTAATTGACCTAAATCATATATTTGACGATATTTTCACGTATTCGCACTATATACGTGCGCAGAAGGACTGATTTAGCGACAGACGGTCTGCTTTAAGGTTTTGTGCAAGAGGGTAAATGGTGGAACAAACTGAGCCTTATCAGCTCAAGGGCAGTTTTTCTTTTTTTGTTCCCTACAAAACCGCCAAGATCAACTGAACTGGCTGATAAAGATCTGGAGAAGATTCTGGCACCAGTCTAACTTGTAGCATCGCGATCTCAGCCTTGCTGAGTCAGATATTTCTCCAGAATGGCTACCATACTCTCGGGGTTCAAGATCGGTGGAAAGAAGGTTTTAAGACCACCATCCGGTCCCATCAGGTAGAAATAGGATGAATGGGAGATAATCTGGCTATCACCCATTTTCTCTTCGAGCGGCATCGGTTTTTGCTTGTAGGCCTGATACATGCTGGATAACTGCTCGCTGGAACCGGTCAGCCCGATCAACGCAGGGTGATATTTATCAAGACCAGTTCTAAGAACCGCTGGCGTATCATTCTCGGGATCGACAGTGACCACAAGTGGGTTTAGTTTATCAAACAGGTCTGGCTTTTCTTGCAATAAGGATAACGTACTACCGATACGTGTCAGGGAGATTGAACACATTACCTGACAATCGGTATATCCGAAAAAGACCAGCATAAATTCTCCGGCATAGGACTGGTCAGTAACTGTCTCACCAAAATGATCTATCAACTCGAAGGGGCCACCAAGATTAACCGGCAAGGGGGAAACAGGCGCATTGACTACCTTACCCGGATCGACGGTGACACCTTGATCTTCGTGTTTCTCTCCATTGTGCGCATACGCAAGGAAAGAGGAGACGATAAATAAAACGAATATTGCTCCTAACCGCTGCAGTATCTCGAGAAAATTTAAGGTTAGAAACCCCATCATCGAACTGAGCACGACAGTCAATCGTTATTTAAAGTATTCTGCATCAGCGGCAGCGCCGAGACCAAGCCGGCCATCACGTTTGAGTATTTCATCAACGCGCTCATCATTTCGATACCACCTCTGGGCTTTGCTACCCGACTCACCGGAACGAGCAGCCCAGGCCTGATGAAACTGATTAGCGCGCTTCCACTGACCGCCAGGTATGCGCACATTCTGAACCTGAAAGAAGCGCACGTTTTTATTCTCAGTAAATAGTCCGTTTACTTCAACATCCTGACCACAAAATGCCCATAACTCTTCTGCAGCACCAGAGTACAATGTGACATTCTTCGCCATTAACACAGTACCTTGGTCAGGGGTTAGTAATGCCAACTGGCGACTGCCTTCACCACAGTTGGCAGCGCAATTTCCAGTCAACTCGCACATCACATCAACCACTTTGCCGGTAAAAGCGCTCTCCTGTTGTCCAGACACTCCCCAACTTTCTACTTCACCAGCTGGTGTTGCACAACCAGCAAGAAAAGCGAGAACAGCTAACAAAGAACCAGTTAGCATCCCCTTTTTGAAACAATTTCTTGTGGAACATTTTATATTCATGATTCTCAACCTCACGGACGCGCTTCAGGTGGCAGAATGCCAAATGTTTCATGGGTCAAGTTAACGATCCCATTATCTTCCACTACTTCATCCACAGAGATATAGTTGATTCCATCAAGCTCAAAAGTGGAACCCGAAACGGTTAGTTCATGACTCTGTAAATCTAGGAGTTTTTGATTCGCTACACTGGTGTCGTCACCTGCAAACGAAAGAATCATATAAATCTTGCCATCCGATTTATCTACCAGTCCAACAGGTATCCCACCCGCTGCACACCAAACAGCGCAAACATGGTGGGTTGTACCAACAACTGCCTCTGAAGGCCCCATGATTTGAGAGACATAACACCAGGTATCCATCACCTCTCCGGTAAGCGTGACCTGTTTACCCTCGGCAGCATGCCCTGCGTTAGCACCCATCATTAAAGACATGCTCATCATAATAAAAGCAAACAAAGAGCGTCGGAACAGGGACCGGTGATCGGCCAATTTCGTAACCTTGATTGTCATAGTTATCTACCCAGAAAATTACAATGGCGTTCAGTCTGTTAAATATATCGCAATTCAGTAAAGACAGGAAAGTAAGTTATGTGTTCTACAATCTTACATTTGTATTTTTAATGCACTTTGCAGATATCGCAATGCAGCGAGCAATTTCTAAATACCGCACTATGAGTTTTTATTTCACTAACGCAAACGCTTCGCTTCTCCGAAGCCGCTTGGATAAGTTAACGCGCGTTCAAGTGCCACTAGACTCTGCCGAGAAAACTCACCATCCGGACTTGGCTCTTGGACAAAATAATCCCTGTGACAATCCCCTTTGATTGCAGTAACGGAATCGATATCACCTAGATATCGGGTATCTGCGGACATATACCGCATCACAAAACCAATACGATCCTGTTGTGACGGATTTACTCCGCCTCCATGAATTAAATCGACTGAATGTATTGAAAACTCTCCCGGCTGCAATATCACCGGCACCGCATTACTATCGTAGTTTTCTTTCAAATGAGCAAACGGGAACATACAGTTCTTATCTGTGGTTCGTTGACCGGCTTCATATGCTTTGAACAAGTTGCCATCAGCATCAACGCTCCCGATTTTTCCGTCAACGTGACTCCCAAGGACGACCTGCATTGGACCGTTGTCTTCCGTAATGTGACTAATAGCAAGCCAGACAGAAACTACTTTGTTGGTAGAAAGATTCCAATACGGCGAGTCTTGATGCCATGGCACGTAATCACCCGAGCCCGCTCGCTTCACACTCCAATCAGATTCCCAAAGCACAATCTCAGAACCAATTAATGTCTCTACGGCCTCTATAATGACCCGCTCTCTGGAAATACGATCAAGCCAAGGAGATACAAGATGCGGTTTTAGATACGTTTCTTTTCCTCGTAACTCTATCGATCGCTCCTGGAATTCATAATATTTTTGCTCGAAGCCTGAAACATCGATCTTCCCCGCCGGAAAAATAATACCCTGTTGCAAAAATGCTTCTCTATCGATCATTGTATTTAGTGTTCGACCAGCTCATCAATTCTAATCTTAAAAAGACCCAAGACAGCAATTTTTGGGGCAAAGTTTGCCTGGGTGATTACCTCAGTATAGCGTCAGATTCTTACAAAAGTGACAATTACCTGTTGAGAAATATTTCTCGCCCATGATGCTGATCTCAATCTAATTGCCTACTCCTTTTTACCTAATTTTAGGTTGAGAAAATCTGGATTGCGTTTTACAAATTCTTGAGACAGCATTAGGGATCCTAGTTCACTTAAGTGATTTCTGTCCTTATAGTAGACATATTTGTTTTTCCCAACTATACATTTTCGCTCGCGTTCTTTACAGAATATTTCAAATGGTCGAAAGTGAATTATACTTTCGCTATCAAATTCCTTTATTGACTCCAACACTTCATCAACCGTGCTTTGTCGATGCGCCGCTGCTTCATATTCCGGCGCTGCACAACCGTTGTCGTTCACCACATCACATGCTTTAACATGTTTATTCAGCAATGGCACCTGTGAAATAAATATTATTTTTAAACCGAGGTTATTAATGTAACTTAGCGTATTCCTAACTGCATTTCTGAAATTAACAACTCGCGCATCTCGGATTTTCTCCAAACTCGCTATCTCTTCCCCTACCGGCCAGACAGCATCTTCTCGAACCTGTCTCGGACCGTATTCCGAGGCATTTATCAACCAGTTCCACCTACCGGCTAATATCACCACATCAAAATTATTTTTATTTTTCTCTAAATAAGATTCCCACTCTATCACTTGCTCTCTACATAAATTCTGCCTACTCCGCTCTCTTTTCTGCTGTATATCGTAAATCTTTGAATAACCAATTGTAGGAACACACCCCTGAAAATAATTTACAACGATTTCCAAGTCATATTTGTCGACTAGATATTGAGAGAATCCAGTTTCTAAGTGCATCGAATGAGAATCACCCAGTATGAGAACCCTCCCTGTTATAGGTCGACTTTCCGGTTTTATGGCAGTTGCCCCTGCTAGTTTATGTTGCACAGGAATGCGGTGTCGTCTAAATGCTTCCTGCCGCCCTGATACTTCTAAATCTAACTTAAGAATCTGGTCTGACTTATATACTTGTTCAGTAACCCTATAGTTAAATCCTTTTGTCTTATATGATGATATTACGAGAATAGATGAACACACCAATGCAATGACTACAATGGACACGCCGCTTTTAAAACCTAGATTTTTTCTACAGGGTACTTCTAAGTACCTCCAGCTAAGATAAGAAACTGGAATAACTGCAAACACGATAAACCATATCGCAAAAGGACTTAAATCACCGATAGAGCGATATCTGGCCAGAGCCAAGATAGGTTGATGCCACAGATAAATGCTGTAAGAAAGCAATCCAATCGCAGTCATTATTCTCAATGAGAATAGCTTAGAAATTAGAATTTTTTCCGTTGTGGAAAGAATAACAAGCGCAGTTCCCAATGTGGGAACCAGAGCAAAAAATCCGGGAAATGGGGTGTGATTGTTGTAGAAAAAAACAGCGTACAAGATCATAGAAATGCCGATTACTCCAAGGATCTCATTGATCAGCTTTGATTTTATCCACCTTCTTTGAATCGTAATAACGGCGACAATCACGCCTAACATCAACTCCCAGGAACGCGTAAAAAGCTGATAGAAAGCAAATTCGGGACTGCTAAAACTCATCCTTTCTGAAACCACCAGACTCAATACAAATATTGTTCCGATGACTAACCAAAATATGGTTGCCCTATGCTTGGTCAGAAGAATCAATAAAAGTGGGAAAAAAATGTAGAACTGTTCTTCAACGGCCAAACTCCACGTATGTAGCAATGGCTTAAGTTCAGTTTCGGTATCAAAATATCCGCTTTGCAACCAAAATACTATATTTGATGAAAATGTAGTAACACCAAAAACGCTCTTGGTAAAGCTATCAAAATCATCCGGCATTAAAACAAACCAGCTGGCAACTGCTGTTATCAGCGTTACAAAATACAGAACTGGGATAATTCTCCGTATTCGGCGCAGGTAAAAATTTTTAAGCGTAAACTTCCCTAAGGCTATCTCTTCTAGAATGATGGTGGTAATCAAAAAGCCGCTGATAACAAAGAACACATCTACACCAACATACCCTCCTTTGAACAAACCAAAGCCTGCATGGAATAGAACCACAGGAACAACCGCTAACGCCCGCAGACCGTCAATCTCTGGTCGATATTTCATTAACTATTTTAAGCAATTGGAAAAGAGACGAATGAAAGCGCTACTTGGTTAGAATACTTTTTGATTTACTGGGTTTTGACAACCCACTAAGCAACTTTTATATCCTAACAGGAAGAGAGTGTAAAAATACCAATTCAGCTGCTCTATTTTAAAATTCAATAATTGGCGCCTAGTTATGCTTCCAAAAAGCGCGGGCACGTGTACGCGACAAGCTTAAATTAAAAACAAACATATGATTTTTTCGAATTTCCTAGCACGCAAGTAGCTATCTATAATTGCACATTGATCACAGTAAAGCTTTTTTAAAATAAGCGGGAAAACAGTTCGATAAACTAAGCTGTTATTTCTGAGCGAAACAAAACCGATTATTTGAAATCGAACCCGCAAAAGTTCTATTTTGTAATCTCAAAGCGGTAAAATCTAGACCAAAAGGTCTATCTAATTTACTCAGGATGGAATTTGATAACGTCTAAAGGTACTTGGCGCTTTAATCAAACTTTTCTATCCAATTCGTTTTGGAACCGATAGATATTTCCAGCTATTGGAAAAATATCCTCCCAACGCCTGCCATTTTGGTATCAACTCAGCAGAGTTGATTAAAACGTGAAATCAAAAAAGAACAAAGATAAGAAAGGAATGAGTGGCTAACTTTTGGACAGACCTGAACCACCTAATTCCTATCCCCTCCGCCTCCCAGGCATTCCCTCTAACAGTTATTCGTGACTTTCACTCATTACATTACAATACACTGCGTGCGAATTAGAAAGATGGTAATAGAAACCTATTCTTCCCCAATATACTTAGTCTTTTTAATTTCTTCCTTCCCTATGTCCGGCTCCACCAGCACCGGTTTGATATGACCAGCTAATAATCCAATTTTAATTTCTAATCGAACGTATTTCTCTTCACCGTTCGCTAGTGCTAAAGAAAGACTTCTCTTAGCTTCGGTAGATGCAGATATAACGTAATTACCAGCAGGCCGATCAATAACAAAGAACCCTTTGGGTTTTGCTTTGCCTACAACTTCGTCATTCAATCGAACAGCGGGCTGAATTGCTGCTCCAAACGCAGAATTCCGATAGACATATATTCTTCCATTATTCTCAGTCACAGGGGCCAACTCACTTTGGAATTCAGCAAACTTTGGGCCGCTAGCGCAGCCGGTTAATATCAGAAAAACACCAGTCATAAAACCAGCAATTAATTTATTTCGCATTTTCAAATTTCCTCTTCGACTAAATTTATTTGAGTGGGAGTTGATTCCACAAAAGTTCCCTCTACAGTCAAATAATAACCTACAACTTTATTATCACTTATGACAATATCACCTTCGTGAACATTGAAACTGTTAACAATCACAACTTGATCGGTGGTGTGATATACCGTACCTTGCTCTATTGTTCCAACCTGCTGCCAGCGAGTTCCCTCTTTTAAAATTGTGCTCTTGGCCCGAGGAGCGGAAACAGTAGTATTTGATTCCAACACATAGACCGGACCAGGTGAAACAACCGGGGATAATACAGCGGACAAATTAACCTGAGGTGTAGAACAAGCAGATAGCAGGGTCGCTACTGAAACAGCTAAAATCAATCGCGATATCCTTAATAATTTATTGATAAACATTTCCTTGCCTTATTATTTATTTTCGTGCTTTAAACTTCCATTGGGAGAAGTTTACATCTTCTATAGTGACAAATTCAATTGGCGTAATATCGCTGTCAATTTGTTAAAATAATGGGGTCAGTGTTATTTAATTTTCCGACAAGGATTTCGTAACATGGTAGCCATCCATCTAGAGGCCTCAATGTTAACAGCGAAATATCAGATTTAATTAAGAATTAGGAGAGAATGAAACAAATATGGAAAGACTAGCCTGTAAGGACGTCTGAATTGTGTTTTACAGTTTTTAACAATTCTTTATCGTTCGTTAGGTCCGGACTCATCTGGATCTGGATCTGGAATTGGAATTGGAATTGGCGATTCATTCACAGGTATGTCAAAGAAGGCATATTGACATCAGAGAAATCCGGGCTATATACGGGCACCTTTAACAGCAACCCAAGCATTCGCTCCTGCTGTTTTATTTTCGCATTCATCTGGTAAATTTGCCCCAAACGATCAACCTTTCTTTCCGCGAATTCTCATATCTGCCAATATAAAAAATATGACGGTTATTCGAATTTTAGCAGTTTCAGCGAATTTTGAAATTTCAGTCAGATCAATCTCACCGCAGAACCTTCAATGCGCCTGAATGCAGATAAGGATTTTTCATCACCAATTCAGCTGCTGATGCGTTCGGAAGTAATGACAGCGAGTCAACAATACCATGAGCAACAATTTCTACAAGTTCGTCCGGAAAATCTGAACGGACAACAAATTCAAGGTCGTTAAATTCATAAATAGTTCGTAGATCAATTTTCTCCTTACCGACAAACGGGCCTTCGGCCTTTCTCAGCATTCGCACATTAGAACGAGACAAAAGAGCAAATTGAAATTGGTCTGATTTCAATAAGTTATACACACGCTCTAAATTGATTGCTCTTGCAGGACGTGCCTTTGCCTCAGGAACCGTTCTATTTAATGCATCAACTAATATCTTTGAATAAGGGTATGTATCTGGATCATCTCTCGAAGACAGAACAAGAAGATGTTTCTGACGGTATACCTGATACTGCCCCCAAGGAGAATGCGCCAAGGCATCGGATGCGCAACCTGCCAACAGTAAATTGAGAAAAGATCTACGACTTAGCATGTAATAACTCTTAATAGTGCCTGAACTTATCAAACACACCAAGATTGAGCGTCGCGCTCACTACATAATTGGGTACGTCGACCACCTGACCGATACGAAGGTCAACCGCTACAGAACTCAAAATATATGCCTGTTCCTTTGTCATTCCATGATTTTCAACAATATAGTCGATCATTTGGATTAACGCATGGCGTGCCGCAATGGTTAGGTCCTCATTAAGATTCTCTAGATTTTCAATCTTTGTTCCAGTCAGGTACTGGTGCGATGGCGGCACTTCTCCAGCCCCTTTGATAGGAATACCAACAGTCTGGTAATACCTGGCTGGTTCCATGTCTATGATCTGATCATTACCTTTAGTGGCGGGCATTTCCAGCTGACTACCCATGCCAGAATGAATTTCTACAACCCGCAATGTGACCACCCCACCCATTTCAATTGCTGTACCAGAAACCTCTCCGTCACCTTGCGCATAGTGCACATCACCAACGAACAAACCGCAACCATCAATAAAACATGGAAACAACATTCGGGTACCAACCTGTTGTTGCTGCACATCCATATTGCCGCCATTTTCTCGCGGTGGAATAGTTCTTAAACATCGACTTTCCTGTGTGCCTCCTTCACCACAAAGATCTGCAGGCAGAGCACCCGCGCCTGACGGCGTTAATACAACGCCTCCCGCACCAGCCAAGGCTGCTTCGCGTTTTAGTATTTTATCGAGTTCAGGTTCACCAGGCATGACCCCTATTGACCCGGGGAACGCTTCGTAAGGGATTGTCACTCCTGGCATTTGGTCAGAAACAGCACCGTTGCGCGTCAGCCGCCAGTTCACAATATAGGGCTCGGTATAGATGTCACGCAGAAAACCAAATCCGGGCGCAATGACAGTATAACCATATTCATCTGGCGCAATATCAACGATCTCTACCTCAATAACGTCGTTTCTTTTGGCGCCATTGATATTAACCGGCCCAGTCATAGGGTGAACAAGACCAAGGTCAACAGTTGCCAGATCATCTGCTATGGAATCGAGGCGAAACTCCGAGTCGAGCGCATCGCGGGTCTCGAGAATTATCATGTCCCCAACATTTGCCGAGGCTTTGGGAGAGATATCCGGATGATAACGATTAAAACAATTTTCATCATCAGAACAATGATCGCCCTGCTTTTTTATTTCGACCTTGGTCATCCATGTCTGACTGGTTGTATCTGATCCAGCCTGCGTAGCAAACCCTAGAAAAACAATAAAACATACCATTGCGCGTGCAGCCATAACTCACTCCTGTAGATGGATTCCATGGCAACTCTAGTATAGATATACGCCTGTAACCAGGGAAAATAACCCGTTAGAATTGAACGAATTCAATGCCTTTGGTTTAATGTCGACCTTCCCCTATTACTATCTGAAGAAGGAGATGAGAGGATAGCTTCAGAAAAATTAAGGTATTTTTTCCTAAACATTTAGCGATTCCACTCTTTTTGTCGGGGGATTGGACGAAGCCCAATCCTTCTAATATTTACACTAACCTCCGAAAGACAAAGATTCGTCCAAACGGATAGCGGAGGGATTTGTTCACTCTCAATGGTCGAAACTGATACACCGTTTTCGTTCTAAAATTGGAAAAGAACTCACTAGGATCAGAAACCCCTACTTATCTTTCTTTACCAGTTTTATGCCTGTGATCATAGCGGTAATTAGATTTTCCTTTTTCCAGATCAGATAAAACAGAATTGCTGCAATGTGCAACCCGACTAACCAGAGAATCACGGAGGCAGCGATATGGTGAATCGAAATCAGCTGTAGTCTTATTGTTGAAGAGACACTGCTGGCTAGTGGGCCTTCGAAAAATAAGGCGTCATCTTCTGAAAAGAGCCCTGTTATAACTTGCACAGAAAGTGCTAATAACATCGCAATCACAGACAGTGATCCAAGAGGGTTATGCCCAGGCACCCCACTCGGGGATCTGCTTAAAAAACGCGATACGTAGCTTTTCAGCTGCAACCAATTAAAACCCAGCGCAGAAAAGCGCAGAGATGCCGGACCAAATAGACCAAGCAACAGTCTGATTACTAACAATCCACCAGTGAAGTAGCCTGCGTAAAAATGCCACTGCATGATGCTGAAGTCACGGTAGTAGCCGAGCAACCACCCAGCTACTACACTCACTACCAGCGCCCAGTGCCATATCCGGATCGGTAGCAACCAAACAGCACGTTGTTCATATCCGTTAGACATTTAGTAACAGACTAAAGGAACCTCTAAAAGTCTTTCGCTCGATATTCATCATGACAGCCTTTGCAACCTTTTCCAACTGCCCCCATTTTTTCTCGTAAGCCATCCAGGCCGTTACCAGCAACACCCGCAACGTCTGCAACCGCAGTTTTTAGTGTTTTAGATTTTTCACCAATTTTTGAATCCGCGCTCCAAATATTCGGCTTAGCCCGGGTTTTTCCTTTCCGTTGAGTGTTGTCAGAGCCGGCAGGCCACATCGACCCATTATTTAAATTTACTACGTCATTCAAATTGTTTGCCATTGTCGAAGCCAGCTCCGCGTCATATTCGATTTCACCCTTGGCCATGCCAAAAAGGTGCCCTGCATAAAAACTATAAAGCTGAAACCCCGCCCTTCTTGCCTTAATCGCTTTGCCAATAGGGTCGTCATCCGCAGCATGCACCTGGGGGACTAATGCGAAGACTACTCCGGAAAGACTCACTGCAAGCACTACTTTTCTCACTATTGAATTCATCTCATATTCCTATTCATAAGTTGATGCCGAATTAGTAGCATAATGTAAAAGTACATTAAATTCGATGCTGAGAAAGAGTTCAGCGAAAAGTGTAACGATATCTCAGGGACTGATCCTGTTTATTTATCTAGTTTCACATTTTCACTCTCAATACCGAATTTTATCTAGTTAAATAGCTCAGTCGCGGTTTTTCGAGTCGGGTTTTGGGCTTTTAGAAAAAATCTGCCCCGGTTTTCCATCTGAGCCAGTTCGGTTCAATCTCTCCCAGATTTTGGCCTCTGTTTTCGTCCCTGGAGGAACTTAGCTTTCAAACGGAATACGCATAGCTCTCCGCAACCATTGATTAGCGGGCTCCTGATCTTTACTTAGATGCCATATTGCGTGAAATGGAATCAACGGAAAAGTGAGAGGGCAAGAAACGTATTTAAAGTTTTTCATCAGCCCGAAACTTAGTTTTTTCGGAATTGTTGTAATCAAAGAGGTCCCTCCCATAAGAGGAGCAAGGGACTCTAAATTACTCACTTCTAGCTTTATGTTTCTTTTTCGATTTATTTTGCGAAGCTCAACATCAACCCCACTCGTTGCTGTGCCTCCCAGACTGGCCACGGCATGTTGTGCGTGACAAAAATCATCGATCGAGGCCGGCGCATCTCTGACATCAGGATCGTAATACGTCACAAGCTCATCATTAAAAAGCAGAACTTGTTTGATTACCGACGACTTTGGCGGTACGGAAAGTAAGGCTAAATCTAAATGATCATTCAGGGATTCCACAATGTCTCTCATAACCATTGGTCGAACTATTAGTCGGCATCCCGGGGCATGATTCATCAAATAATGTTGTAGCCCGGTTAAAACTACTTCAGTTTCAATGGCTGACGCTGCGACAACAAAATCTCTCGTCGACATTGCTGGATTAAACGTTTTTGCTTCGGTTAACTGATCAACTTCATCAATAATTACCGTAAAAGCCTCAAGCGCTTTCATACCCAGAACTGTAGGCTCCATTCCGTTTGCGCCACGCACGAAAACCGGATCATTAAGCCAGTGGCGCAGCCGTTCCAGACGATAGCTCGCTGTAGATTGGGAAAGACTTTCTATTGCCGCCGCTTCGGACACAGTTCTGGTGCTCCAAATACTGAGCATCAGCCGCATTGTCTTTACATCGATCTGATTAATATCGAATTTTTCCATAGTGGTTATTTAATATTATCTATTGTTTCGATTCAATGCTTTTTTTAAGATGTATTTCACTAAACCTTCTTAGGAACGTTATCCATGAATTTACCCAGACTTTTTCGAAATTTTTTTCTCCCCACACTCATCCTGTTGTTTAGTTGGATGCCATACGCGTTAAGCACTGATATAAGCAACGCAGCCGTTGCGGTTGAACAGGCCGAGTTTAAAACTCTAGGCATTGGTCCGATTCAAATGGCTGTTTTAAACGGCAATCCGGAAACAGGCCCCTCAGCGGTTTTTCTTAAATTTCCTCCTAATTTTCCAGGGTCAATGCACTCGCACACGAGTGGATACCATGCGATTGTCGTTTCTGGTGCATCTAAACACTGGCTTGAGGGCCAAAATGAATCTGATGTCGCTCTACAACAGCCTGGAGATTACTGGTATCAAATTGGCGGACAGCCCCATCAAGACAGTTTTCCTACCGATGAACCAACGGTGATTTACGTGCAGTTCGAAGGACCAATGGACGTGTTAGCGCGTGAGTGATCTGCGTAGCATTCACAATGCGTAAGTTGTTTTATCGTTAAAACATTAATACGAATATGACCAATTTAACTGAAAAAATTGTAGCCTTATTAATTTGTCTGGCACCAATGCCAGGAATCGCTGATAAACGGGCTTTGATTCTCGGTGACAGCAATACCTGGGGATCCAACCCGTCTGGCCCTCGATACGATGCGACTATACGGTGGGGCTCACAAATTGATCAGGCACTTCCAGATATTACTGTGATAGAGGATGGCCTAATCGGGCGTCGAACCGACCTCGGCGCCGGTAAGCTCCTGGATAATATCGATCGAGCGGTGTCTTCAGATTTACCAACTTTGGTTTCTCAACACATGCCACTTGATCTTGTTATTATCATGCTCGGGACTAACGATCTGTCTGGCGAAAGCGTCCCTGAGCCAGAAACGGTTGCGCGATCAGTATTTTCCCTCGCACGCATTTTGCGAGCGGGGGGAGTCGGTAAGGTCCTAGTTCTCAGCCCTCCTCCTCTTACGGAGCCTGCAACTGGTGCGCTCGGTCATCTTTTTGGAAAAGCTCAGCCGGTTTCAGAGCAACTTGCGGATGCTTACAAAAGATTATCTAAAAAGACTGGTATTGCAATGTTCGATGTCAGTAGTGTTACACGAGCGGACGGTAGAGATGGAGTTCACTTAACCGCAAACGCGCACAGTAAGCTTAGCCGAGCGTTAATCCCCGTCGTCTCCAACATTCTGGAATAACAACCTGATGCATATTTATCATCTCCAGGCCAAAACAAACCATGAACCAAATTAAACATATCTTCTTTCTTATTGCCCTTACAGTCTGCCACGGTGTCTCTCTGGCGGGCGATACAACTTCGGGGGTTACGTTTCACTTTTACGGCGCGCAAGATTGCCCACCGTGCATGGTGTTCAAGAATCGACATCTTGAAGATGTGGAAGCAGAGGGGAGTAAATTAGGTTTCAATGTCAGCACAAATGTTATTGAATTTACTGCCGACGTTCCGATTACAGGCGTTTATGGTAAAAGCGATTCAATTCTTCGTTTGGCTGCAAAGCAACTCCAAGTAGTATACCCACCTATCTTTTTTATTACATACAATGACCAGGTTGTCTCTGTCCATGGGCACAAATCGGAAGAGGCTTTGGAAGCCGCGCGAATTACGGCAACCAAAATCATGTCTTCTTGAACTGATGTTCTCTTTTTTTACAGTAATTTGAGTTCTTACTGCACGAAGCGAAATTATCGTACGCCATGATTAGTATCTTGTTAAACGCGACTTTTTCAGTGTAACCCTGATCCCCAAGTCCTTGGCTAACTAAAATTCCTGTTCAAACGCAGTGCTTAGGCGCAGGAGGAACGGGAACAGTTCCATTCCTCTGATTTAGTTGCGTATTCTAAATCTCAACATCCGGTCCTCACTAATTAAACAAGACGCTCTCGAGCTTGAGGTATTGTTTAGTCAAGCAAATTCAACAACCGATCAAGTTCACCACTTGCATCCAGCGTCATCAGTTCCTCGTCACCGCCAATGGGAATATTATTGATCAATATTTGCGGCACCTTCTTGCGCCCGCACCTGCGCAGCATCTCGCCGCGTTCCAGTGGCATAAGGTCAAGCAGGTATTCGGTGTAGTCGACCTGCTTTGAATCCAACAATTCTCGTGCCGCCAGGCAATGACGACAAAAACTCGTCCCGTAAATTTCGATTTGCGCAGTCATGTCAACTCTCAGTTAAAATCATCCAGGTTTGTGGTTGAAAGTAGCGTATTAAAGAATGACGCATAGGTGAGCACCTGCCCTTGCTGAATTCCAAGATTATTGAATGCTTCAACTACTTGGCTAAGTCGTTCTTGATTACCCGGCGCTTTAGAGAGATTGCGCAGGGTTTCAAGAAGCTCGTTGATGCTCGCCGGCTCCATGTTTGTTTCCAGCATGTGGATGGTGGTGTCGACTTGCTCTCGCGTAATTGCGGTTTTTCGGTTAGATGCATTAAGCTTACCAAAATCTTCTTCCCTAATGCGCTGCTTCAAAGCGCCAACAAAATCTGCAAATTCTTTCGCATCCGGCAGATCAACAAACAACTTGATCAATGCCTCACGATTTACCTCACTCAAAAAATACATCATTGATCCATCCAAGACTGGCTCAGGTGACAACACCGACAGTACTACTGATAACTCTTCGTCTCCAAACGAACTTGAGATACGGTACTCGATCGCGTCGTCAATCAGTTCGAACTCACGAGTCCCGAGCTCTGGGTGTATCTGAACAATCTTGGTGGTCATAACTTCAATACTGGCGGTTTGAAATTCTTATAAAACATACACTGCGGAGCAGCTAGTCTATACGAGACTTATACCGATTCCGCTTGCTAGAGTACATTACCGAGATAAGCTTGCCAACAGATTATAGAAATGACGGCGAGATGAAAAATTGGGCGATATTAAACGACCTGTTTTAAACCCTTCCATCACAATCACCTAACTTATAGAAGCAATTAATTCCATTCTTCTCGGGCTAGACGTATACTTTCTACAGTCAAAATATGGAACAGACATGTTAGTTCAATCATCGTCACGAATATTTATCTGCACTTCGATTTGGAAAGTTATTATCTTAAGTTTCTTGCTGGCCGCCTTAAGTTTAGTGAAGGCAACGGTACTTGCTGAAACACCAGCAAAATCTGAGAAGCCAGAGAAATCAGTTGTCTTCCAACGGGTACCGATGCAGTACATCGCAGCTTTGGGGGATCCGGATTCAACTTCCGGTAAAGGTGCTGAAACATGGGGAGTTTGGCGCAGAGATCCTGGGCCAAGAGGAGTTTGGCTCGCGAATTTCCCCCATTTAAAAGCGGCGGGTGGATTCGGACCGGGAAACTGGCGTTTTGATGACGCTGATTGGTGGCTGGACGAAAACGGTCTGATCATGGAGCAACCAGATTTCCCTCTACCCGCTGGCAAATATATTGTTACAGGGGGTCGTGAGGCAGTGTCCGTGTTGACGATCCATGCTCTGAATAAGGATGGAGAACAGCATTGGGAGCTGGAGAGTGATACCACTTTATATGATGTAACTCATCTAGGTTGTCGCTCTGCACGCTATACGCCAATGTCTGAAGGACAAACTTGCTCCCCTGAAACGGCCAACAAAACTGACTTTCCAGTCGAGCCTGGAGGGATCATGCCAGCCGTAAACAACTGTGCAAAACAAGACTATACAGTTCTATTGGTTATCGCTATTGGTATCGAAGTTTGATTTTGATTCAGGACGTCAAATTTATTTTTTACCAGGATAAATAGTTCCGCCTTGCTTTTATCAGCCTTGCTTTTATCAAGCACCTCGTAACTGAGAAATTTTTACGACGAGCTTCTTTCTGCATTAAACTGCTATTGTTGAGAACAAAGGTGTTTGAAGCATCGAAGAGCAAAAGTAATACGTATCCATGTAACGACACTAGATTTGTATATTTAAATATATGAAGATGATAGTAACTCTCCAAAACAT
This sequence comes from uncultured Gammaproteobacteria bacterium, assembly GCA_937992195.1. Classification (GTDB taxonomy): domain Bacteria; phylum Pseudomonadota; class Gammaproteobacteria; order Arenicellales; family Poriferihabitantaceae; genus VYFG01. The sequence continues at coordinate 31,905 of CALKKV010000041.1, forward strand.
CGAAGTGATCGTAATTGCCAACAGATAAGGTTAATCTAGACAATATGATTTTTCTGTCGAGCCAGTGGCCAGTTTCCTCCATCTGCTGTTGATTCAACGAAGTCAGAAAAAATGAACCGTCAAATTATCCTGAAAATAGTTACTTCTAGTTTGATGGTGATTTGTATGATGAACGCAATAGGTAGTCATGCTCAGTCGAACCAGTCTGGCGTTTTTCCAATTGCTCCACTATTACTACTCGATGATAGTGACAATGATGGTTCCGGCTCAAACGGGAATCCTGAACTCTGCGACGGCATAGATAACAATGGCAATGGCTTAATAGACTCAGAGGATCCAGATCTAGTATTGGATCAATTGTGTGAAAACCAAACTGGCGTTTGTGAAGGCTCCATAAAACCCGCAACATTGTGCATTTCTGGCAGGTGGCTCCCATGTACAGATGTCGAATACCTGCTTATACCCGACTACCAGATTGTCGAGATCACTCCGTTTAATCCGGACGGCTTAGATAACGATTGCGACGGTGAGTTTGATGAAGAAATTTAGCAAGATCAGAATTCGATACTGAGTTCGATCTTTTCTTCGTTTATAGTTATAGTGGGTTTATAGGAAACAGACTGAGCTGTGGTGACACCTTTGTGACCAATGTCCCCGTCGAAGGAATTTCCACCTATCCCGGATCTCACCGACATTTATTGCCTGAATAGAAGTTTTCGAAGTAAAAATAGAATGAAGAAAAATCAAACCATACTTATACTGATCTGCTTATTTTTTTCGAATAGTGCAATCGCCGACAATCGAATGACCGGAAAAGTTTTTCTCCTGAAGTGGTCCATTCAATCCGGCGCTGGCGAGGTTTCTATAGATGCCACAAGGGTGGTTTTTTGTGATGCAGCAAGACTCGTCTGGAATACGGAATTCAATGGAGAAATGATATCTAGCGGATTGGAAAACTATGAGTTCAGTGAGATCGAACCAGGTATTTTGCAAGTGACCTGGAAACAACAGCTAAAAGATAGAACAGAGGTTGTGGTAGCAACACTTAATTCATTTAAGTGGTCCGTTTACGGGGTTACGATATCTTCAGATGAACCGAGATTTTCAGCGGGTTCTTTCCAAATTGAACCAGATGCTGAAGCTAGTAAAGTATCAAAAAAGTGTTCGTGAACGACATTGTAGATGCTCAAACCCTACCTACTCGAATAATCACTAAAATTGCTCCCCAGCCAATCAGAAGTTTCGTAGATTTCTGAACATTAATGCTCTGACACTGATATCCCTGACACTGATATCCTGATATCTCACTGACACTGATATCTAACGTGAAGTCATTTGATCTGGTAGCCAGGTTGCGATTCCTGGGAACGCAGTGAGCATCACAATAGCAAGCATCAATAGTAGAAAAAATGGTAATGCGTAACGCGCGATACTGAGGATATTGATTTTGGTTAAGCCTTGAATGACAAACAGGTTAAAGCCAACGGGTGGTGTTATCTGAGACATCTCCACAACTAGCACTACATAGATGCCAAACCATAATAAATCAATGCCACTGCGATCTATCATGGGTAAAATAATGGATGTGGTAAGCACCACAATGGAAATGCCATCTAAAAAACAACCCAACAGCATAAAAAACAACGTCAGAATGACAATCAACATTAATGGTGACAAACCCATGCCGGAAATCTGCTCAGCAAGTAAGCGTGGAATGCCGGTAAATCCCATCGCCAAACTGAGAAATGCTGCTCCCGCAATAATAAAGATAATCATGCAGGAAGTTCGGGTTGCTCCCAATAAACTCATTTTAAATGATTCAAAACCGAGACTTCCAGTTACCAAAGACAATGTTAATGCGCCAAACACGCCCAGCGCCGCAGCCTCGGTTGCAGTTGCCCATCCAGCATAGATTGATCCTAAGACAAACATGATCAACCCCATGATTGGAAATAAACGACGCGTCAAGTAGAGTTTTTCTTTCAATGGCAGACTCGGCGTATCGTCTTCAGGGATCTTGTCTTTGTTAAATAGTGACCAAATTGCCGTGTACCCCATAAACAATACGACCAACATCAAACCGGGCAATACTCCGGCAATAAACAACCGGGAAATTGACACTTCTGCCGATACGCCATACACAATCAAAATGATAGAAGGAGGAATTAAAAACCCGAGAGTGCCCGAGCCGGCCAGCGTTCCAATCATCATGTTCTCAGGATAGTGGCGCTTTTTAAGTTCAGTATGCGTCATACGGCCTATAGTCGCTGCAGTAGCCGCAGAGGAACCAGATACTGCGGCAAAGATCGTGCAACCAAGGATATTGATATGTAACAGTCGACCAGGGATGCGTTTTAGCCAGGGTGAAATGCCGTGAAATAAGTCCTCGGATAATTTAGTTCTAAATAAAATCTCACCCATCCAGATAAATAAAGGTAGCGCAGCCAGCGTCCAGGTTGCCGTAGCGCCCCAAGTTGTGGTGGCAAACAGAATGCCGATGTTGCTGTTTTCATTTAACACGAGGGCAACGAATGCCACCAAGAAGAGCGTTGCCGCTACCCATATGCCAGCCATCAATGCGCTAAAGAGTACCGCGGCAAATATGATGACTAGATTAGTGATTTCCATTTTTTATTCTTCGTGCTCAACGAAGCCAGGCTGGTCCCCTTTCAGCAGTAAAAATAAATCATCTACCAAAGCAATGAAAAATAGGATCGTACCTAACGCCACGGGCACTTGAGGAATCCACAGGGGTATTGCGATATAGCCCTGTGATAACTCTCCGAAACTCCATGACTCGTAAACCAGATAAGTCAGATAGTACGCACCAAATCCAACGAGCAGAGTAAACACAATGAGAGAAAAGTATATTAAGACTCGCTGCCACTGCCTGGATAGTAGATTCACAAACAATGTGACACGAATATGACCTCCATGTCGAAACGTATACGCTAAGGACAAGAATGTCGTCGCGGCTAATAGATAACCAGAGAAATCTTCCGTCGAAGGAATAATCAACCCAAACCAGCGCCCCACAATCTGCATCAGAATCATTATGGTGATCAAGACAATACAGATGCCAGCTAGTGCACCGGCACCCGTATACAGCATGTCCAATATTCGCCTCATGAAACCAGCGCCAATTTAGGTTTACGACTTACTTGTAAGCTGAAAGAATCTCCTGACCAACTTCACCTGCTTCTTCAGCCCATTCATCACCCATGATTTTTCCTATCGCCTGCAGATCAGCTTTGAGCTGGTCACTTGGATTTGCCACAGAGATACCATTTTCAGACAAGGTGGCCGTTTTTGCAGAAGTTTCCTGTCGCGCCATTTCCCAACCGCGCGTTTCAGCTGCTGCTGCAGCATCCATCACTGCTTTTTGATGATCTCCACTTAATCGTTTAAACGAACGCTCATTGACGATCACCATATTTTTCGGAATCCAAGCCTGTGTATCTGTGTAATTACTTACATAGTCCCAGGACTGGCTGGAAACGCCAGTGCTAGGTGAAGTGACCATGGCATTGATAATGCCTGTGGAAAAGGCTTGTGGAATCTCCGGCGTCTGAACCGTTGTCGGTGTTGCGTTCAATAGCACTGCCAGACGCGAGGTAGTCGGGCTGTATGCGCGCATTTTCAAACCCGCTAAATCTTGCGCAGAATTAATAGGCTTCTTAGTGTAGAAACCTTGTGGTGGCCATGGTACTGCAAATAGCAATTTGAGCCCTTCTGCGTTAAGAGATGCTTCGATTGCGCCACGAGAGGCAGTCCAAAGCTTTGCAGCGCTATCGAAATCTGATGCCAAAAATGGAATATTGTCCGCTTTAAAAATAGGGTTTTCGTTACCCAACAATCCCATAAACATTTCGCCAACTGGAACCTGGCCGGTCTTTACAGCACGATGTATTTCTGGATGCTTGATCAAAGATGCGCCTGAATGTACAACAATTTCAAAATCACCATTAGTGGCATTGTTTACCTCTTCAGCAAACTGTCGAATGTTTTGCGTATGGTGGACGCCATCTGCATACGGAGTCGGCATATCCCATTTTTCTGCAAACGCCATCGACGAAAAAACTAAAGTAGTAATAAAAATCGCGGCAGTTTTAACTAAGTTCATTCTAATTCCTCGTTTGGTTTGATTCACTATACACATAATTTATTGATATGTTTTCTGAATAATACATTTAAATTCTATTTTTTTTCTACAATTTTAGTTTCCCCCAAAAAATACCCAACGAAAGAATTAGAAAATTTTTACTTAAATCCCAAAAGCAAATAATAGATGCGTCCAAAACGGAGGTCTAAGAAACTCGTGGACGTAAGAGGACAAAAGAAAAATTGCTTAACCCATTGAATTACTTACTGAAAGATAGATTACAGCCGATAACATAGAGATAGGTTCCCCCCATTAAGCACTTGGGGGAACTCAAATGCCCAGGAAATTAAAGAAGTATTGGGAGCAGAGTAAACTGACCGCGATCTCCGTTAACATATCTATTTTCGAGTAAAAAACATAGGCGTCAAATTTATTTTATGTTTACCGAACGAATAAAATAAATCTGGCGTCTTAATTCGCTTGTTACTCTGACACCGATCTCACTCCGATTTCTGTTATCAGATATTATGGATAGAAACGCATTCAAGTTGACCGTTTAATCTGTCCTTGCATACCAGACACCTAAATTGTGAACTAGTGCATAGTTTCTTCAAATAGGCGTTGCTAGACTTGTTTTTTACTATTCAAATAAGTCGAGAATTAAGTTTGAACTGATATCAGATAGTGATGTAATTCGCGAAGCTAAAAGTCGGTATACCAACTGCGGTTGTCGGACAACTGCTAAAACACGGAGTTCGTTATGTCAGGAGAGATGAAGTATCGGTTGAGGGTGGATGCGCTAACACTTCCACACATGTCTCGCTACGCAACAGCGATTGAGGTATCAAAGGATATCAGTGACAACCGGGGTTATTTTCATTTTGCAGGCCTCCACGGTGCCCCTGGTCGGTGGTGCTGGCACCATCAGTTTTCCCAGCAATCTAACCTGTCCGGCAGAGTTTTTCTTCCGTGGCATCGTGCTTATCTTCATCGCCTTGAGCAATCACTCCAGGATATAGATTTCGAGTGTGCCATACCTTGGTGGGACTGGACATTATCAGAGGGAATTCCAGAGGCTTTCTCTTCAAACGACTTTGAAGGAAGGAACAACCCATTACAAAAAACGAGAATACAGCTGTTTCCGCCTCAGGTGCCAAACGCCGTTGATCAGGAAACCTTTAGGAATCCGGATCCGAACCTACCAGTTTTTAGTTTCCCGGCAGCAGATGTAAACGAAGATGGTCGTGCAACGCTGGCCGAGGTCACCGATTACCTTGTCAACGAAGTGACAAGATTTGAAGTCTTTAACGATTTGCTCGAAACAATTCATGATTTCATCCACGTCTATGTAGGCGGGTCCATGGCGGATGTCACATTTGCCGCATTTGACCCAATATTTTATTCCCATCATTGCATGATTGACAGGATATGGGCGCAGTGGCAAGCCGTACATGGGATCGATAATTATCCTAACGGACTAAAGTCAATTGTTCTGGAACCATTCGGATTGACAGTGGAAGAAGTTCTTAACTTTGAGACTTTGGGATACGAGTATGCCGACAGTGTCTCTGACATAGACATAGGCGGTTCGCCAATAGAGGGTTAAAAATGATTCAAGAAAGATATAAATTTCAGAATGTATCAATTGCAAATATTAACCCCAGCTTCCAGGAAGCCTATCTGGAAATTTTCGGAATAAATCACCTCCGGCCAAGTTATACAGCCTGGATTTTTTTCAGAAAGAATCTGACCAAGCGTGTTTCCCCTGGTAACAAGGGGTTTGCAGGTACCTTAGCCGTATTTGGTCATTCTGAGTGTTGGGGTGGCCCCGGACATTGTCAGAATAGCGAAGAGTTACGAAGATTTGATTCTAGACCTTCAAGCCCAATGACACGGGCTTTCAAACGTATACCGGTCGCCCACGCGTTGAAAGCGCAGATTGGTAATAATAAAAGTTCAATAGATATTTGCATTTACGCATTCTCCCGAGAACTCTGGCCATCACAGGGAAAACAGAAATTACTTTGTTGCAAGGGGTTACAGCTCGTTACATTCTGATTCATCCCTCTCGCCTCACTTAGCGTTATCGGTGTTATCGGTGTCAGAGCATTAATGTTCAGTTTTCCGACCTCGTTATCGGTGTCAGAGCATTAATGTTCAGTTTTCCGACCTGGTTTCTCGGGTCTCACTCGTTGACCATGTATTGCTCCAATTCGATCTTTCACATATCCGCTACAAAAAGCGAGACCGCTTTGTATCGCGCATCTGAGACCGTCGAGAACGTCTTACCCCAAAATCTCGGTAAATAATTGTCGGTAAGCCGTCAGTCGTCCCTCTGGCGCAGAAGCTAGTGACATGTATTTTTGGTACGATAACTCGACCAGGGATATGTAAATGCTCTGACGCCGATATCGTGATGCCGACATCCCATACCTCTCCGTTTACCGTCTATTTATCAACTTGTAATCAAGCCGGGCAACGTCAACGAAATCGCAGGAATAAAGGTTATCAACATTAGTGCAACAAAGATCGCCAGGTAAAACGGCCAGATCGTTCGTATCGCTTTTTCCATCGGCAGTTTACCAACGGCGCAACCCACAAACAAACAGGTACCTACTGGTGGTGTGCACAAACCGAGCCCCAGATTGACTAACAGCAACATACCGAATTGCAACGGATCCATGCCAAGGCTATGGGCAACGGGCAGAAAGATCGGAGTGCAGATCAGAATCAGTGCGGCCATATCCATGATCATACCGAGTAGCAGGAGTACGACGTTGATCATTAACAGGATTAGGATCGGGTTTTCTGTAATGCCGGTTAACAGCTCTACGGTCATCGTCGGGACGCGGTAGAACGTCAGCATGTAGGCAAAGGCGCCTGCGCATGCAATTAGTATCATCACCATTGAAGTGGTTCGCACTGACTGGATTACAGCAGTTTGAAAGTTCTTCCAGTTGAGGCTGCGGTATACCAGCAAGGTTACGATAAACGCATACAATGCACCAAAAGCGCCGGACTCGGTCACGGTAAAAACACCTGACAGTACACCGCCCACAATTATCACCGCAGTCATCAGGCCAGGAATGGCAGCTGCGAAAGTTAACGCTAGCGCGGTCAGGCCGGGGAATTTTTCTGCACGGTATCCGCGCTTAACTGCCACTACGTAAGCCGCAACCGCAAGGCAAATACACATCAGCACGCCGGGCACAACACCTGCCAGAAACAGTTGTGAGATAGAAACAGCGCCCCCCGTTGCAAGAGCGAAAATAATCATATTGTGACTAGGCGGAATAATGATCCCGGCGATGGAGGAAGTTACGGTGACATTGACCGCATAGTCGGCGTCATAACCCTTGTCTTTCATAACCGGAACAAGTATCGAACCCAACGCCGAGATATCTGCAATTGCAGAACCGGAGATACCGCCAAACAACATGGAAGAAAACACGTTCACTATGCCAAGACCACCACGTACTGCGCCAACAGCGGCTTGTGCAAAACGCACCAAGCGCATGGCTATTCCACCGTGAAACATGAGTTCACCAGCGAAAATAAAAAATGGAATCGCCATCAATGAAAACACATTGATGCCCGAGACAATGCGTTGGAAGACGACGAATAGCGGCAATCCTTCATGAAAGAATGCCACAAGTGCAGAGATACCCAACGCAAAGGCAACAGGCACCCCGATAACAACGCAAAGGGCAAACACCCCAAGAAGAAGAAGGAGTCCCATAACTATTACTATTCTATGCTGTCTTTCCGCTCGTCACGCCCAAGCAACAGACGAATCAAGTGACTAGTCGAAAATAAAAAAATTAGTGCCCCGCAGATGGTCAGCGGTAACGAACGTAAGCCCTCGGACCACTGAATTAGCGGGATTAGCGTATTCCATTTAAACTGGGTGAGCTCAAGGCCATACCAGAACATCAACGCACCAAAGCTCAACATTAATAAGTCAGTAATAAAAACAAATACCGTGCGCACCGGAGTTGGTGCAATGTTACGAAACGCAACTACAGAAAGATGGGTATGTTCATGCACGCCCGCCGCTGCACCTAGAAATGCGATGACCATGACCAACAGTAGAGAGACTTGTTCAACCCAAGTCGGCGTATCGTTCAATACGTACCGGCCGAAAACCAGCCAGGCGAAAATTGCTGTCATGACCACCAGTGCAACACCAGCCAACAGGAAGCAAATCCGTGCTAGGAGAGTATTTGTCGTATCCAGTCGCCGCACAAATGCCGGCGGCTCAGGCGTTTCACTCATTGCATACCCTCAGTGAAAAACGCCCGGAATCCTTCAGTGGAACCGGGCGAGATCAAGTTCGATAGTGATCCGATATTACTCAGTCGACTGGGCGATTTCCACCAGCTTAGCCATATCGGGGTTTGCCGCGAGGTACTCGTCATACACTGCAGTCATCGCAGCCTGGAAAGGACCTTTATCAGCGACTTCATTCACTTTAACACCGGCAGCCTCAACATCTTTTCTCGCCTGTTCGGACTGAACGGCCCACAGTTCCCGCTGATACACTGCAGCTTCTTCAGCAGCACCTCTCACAGCGGCTTGCATCTCTGCAGACAGAGCTTCAAACTTTTTGGTGTTAACACAAATGCACTCTGGAATGATGAGATGCTCACTCAGCGAATAGTGCGTGGTGACTTCGTAGTGCCCAACGTTTTTGAACGAAGGAAAGTTATTTTCTGCACCATCAACAACACCTGTCTTCAACGCCTGCTGTACTTCTGAGAACGCCATGGGGGAAGGGTTACCGCCCATTGCTGAAATCATGGAGGTGTACAGGTCATTGTTCATCACGCGAATCTTTAGACCTTCTACATCAGCAGGTGTATTGATCGGCTTCTGGCTATAGAAAGACCGTGCGCCAGCATCAACCCAGGCCAGCGGCAACACACCGGCATCGGCCATAGCCTTTGACATGATGTCACCCGCTTCGCCGTCAAGAACACGAAACATGTGTGGGACACTTTTGAAAATAAACGGAAGCGAGACCAGATTGGCTTCTTTTACCATTGGTCCGATCGGGCCCAGGTTGAAGTTACCGATTTCAATTGCACCAATGCGAACCTGTTCTAGTGCATCAGGCTGTGAACCCAATACTCCGCCGTGAAACACTTCAACTGTGATTTCACCGTTAGTGGCATCTTTGACTAACTCCGAAAAGCGATCCATTGCCGCGGTATTTGGATGGCCGTCGTGATGGATATTCCAGGCGCGCCAGTTTGCGGCAGAAGCCACACCGGACACGAGAGTCAGCGCCATCGCTGCGCCAAGTAGTGTTGTGGAAAATTTTCTAATCATGGTTTTCTCCATTAGGTGATGTAAATTGGTTTCGCTGTTGTTAGGGAAAATTTTTTTAAACTGCTGTTCGCGTTAATCAGGAAAAAAGCATTCCGCCATTGATATCAATGTTGCTGCCGGTAATGAATGCCGCCTCGTCGGTTGCTAGATATGACACCAGATTGGCAACGTCTTCTGGCGTTCCTTCGCGCTTTAATGGCGTAACGTTCGCAACATGCGTACGAACTTCTGGCTTGGTAAAAGTGTTATGGAAATCGGTATCGATCATTCCTGGGCACACCGAGTTCACCCGAATACCTGGCCCAAGTTCTTTGGCAAGTGCTCTGGTGAACGTCATTACTGCGCCTTTGGATGCTGCATATGCTGACGCCCCTGGCCCGCCGCCGTCGCGACCGGCCTGACTGGCAAGACCGACCACAGCACCACCGTTTTCTTGCATGTAAGGAAGGGTTGCTTTGGTGATTCGTACGAACGAAGTAGCGTTAAGTGACATCACATAGTCCCAGTGTTCGATGTCCATTTCCGCGAGTGTTTTGCGCGCGACTAATCCGCCGGTCACATGCACAACAACATCAATGTGCCCACCAAAGGTCTCGACTGTCTTTGCAACCAATGCTGCAACATCTGTAGCAGATGTCATATCGCCCTGCATGGCGAATGCGCGACCACCTGTGGCACTAATTTCTTGTACCGCGCTATCTGCTCCCTCTGAAGAATGATGATAGTTGATCGCAACCGCTGCTCCTTCCGCCGCCAGTTTCAGTGCACAGGCTCTGCCAATATCCCTGCCCCCGCCAGTAACGACAGCCACCTTTCCGGCCAATTTGCTTATTGATTCTTGTTGTTTCTGAGTCATTATTTCCTTTTCTCGCGCGCAGTCAGTGGTTTTGGTATTTGTAATATCTTATGTTATTCGGCATATTAGAAGACTAGTATACTAGTTTGTCAATAGACCGCAATATGGCTATCCTGAACATTCGGGGGTTGTATTCCTGCAGCCAGTGTTGAGAATCGTGGACGCCTTGGTGATGCGGTGATTCAGACTGTCTGTTGACTGCTCTTGTCCAGAATCAATTAACGAAATCAAAGAACTGCTGGATGTTGAATCTCGCCGAGAACTTACAAAGACGCACCGCTACGGATATGGTCTTCGACCACCTGCATGAAGAGATCGCTTCATTGAAGCTACTTCCGGGAGCGAAATTATCAGAAACCGAAATCGCGCAGCGATTCGGAGTTTCCAGACAACCAGTGCGAGATGCGTTTAGTCGACTGGAAAATCTTGATCTTTTGTTGATTCGACCTCAGCGCGCTACCGTGGTACGTCGCTTTTCAATGCAACGCATTGCAGACGCGCGCTTTGTGCGACTAGCGGTTGAACTTGAAGTCATCCGTCAGGCCTGTTCCCTATGGGATAACGAACGCGCGCGAATATTAGACCAGAATTTGCAACAACAACATCAAGCCGTCATCGACGGTCAAACCGATCGGTTTCACATTCTGGATTATGAATTTCACAAATTAATCTGCGAGCTTGGAGGCTGCGCCCCAGCATTTAATACGATTCAGGAATCCAAGAAAAAGGTCACCCGTCTGTGCGTATTGAGCTTGGATAGAAAGAATGAATCTGCAGGTCTTCTGGAAGATCATCGCAAACTTGCAGAGGCAATAAAGAAAGGTGATCCGGAAGAAGCAACCGCTGTCGCGCGACAGCATCTGGCGCGCCTGGATGATGTGATTGCTGACATTCATGCGAAGCACTCGGAGTATTTCGAATAAGTTACTGGGAGTTGTGGTATCGGTGTCAGAGCATTAATGTTCAGTTTTCCGGCCTGGTTTTTCGGGTCTCACTCGTTGACCATAGGTATCGGTGTCAGAGCATTAATGTTCAGTTTTCCGGCCGGGTTTTTCGGGTCTCACTCGTTGACCATATAATGTTTCAATTTGATCTTTGAAATATTCACTACCAAAAGCGAGACCGCTTTGTGTCGCACATCTGAGATCGTCGAGGGCTTCTTGCTCCAAAACCTCGTTAAATAATTCCCGGTAAGCCGTCAGTCGTCCCTCTGGCGTAGAAGCTAGTGACATGTATATGTTGTGGGGAGTCGTAAGCTTACTTTTCCTTCCAAGCGCATTCGAACTATAACTCGACCAGGGATACTCACCTGGATCAACTGCCATCTTCGCTCTTACCGGATTTAATTCGATATATCGATGACATAGGAGAAAATAACTATCTGAATCTACCAGGCAGGATTTAAACCGACCTTCCCAGAGCGTCCCGGTCCGGCGATAAAGCTGATTAAAGTATCGAACGTAATAGCTACCAACATACTGCATTAATCTAGAAATGCCAAAATCACTTTCAGGAGTGGCTAAAAAATGAATATGATTCGTCATCAAAACCCACGAATGAATCTTGACACCATATGCGGTCGCTCCCTCATTTAGCAAACCCAAATAGGTAAGATAGTCCTCCTTGCAGACAAAACAAATCTTTCGGTTATTTCCTCTGTGCATCACGTGAACGGGCATGCCCGAGGGGCATAGCCTTGGTAATCTTGCCATTTGATCCTCCTTGATCTTTGACAGTAACTGAGTCTCTATTCCTGCATACCTTATACCACCAACCTATAACGAGAAAAAAATAACCTGCTCAAACCCACCTACTCAAATAATTACAAATATCGCTCCCCAGCCAATCCGGAGTTTCTTACATTTCTGAACATTAATGCTCTGACACCGATATCCCAGTTAACGCCAATCAATAAAACTGCTTACTGAATAGGTATTTCGGCTTAAAATTCAGATTGTGTATAGAGTGACTGCTCGCTATTCAAAGCTTCTGCGAATTATTCAAAAACCAAAAAACTAACTTTAATTTTAGAACCATGACTCTTCCCAAAATGGCATCATATGATGACCTCAAAAATTTCAAACTCGATATTCCAGAATTCTATAACTTTGGTTTCGATGTAATTGAAGAAAGAGCGTTAAACAACGATAAAACCGCATACATCGCTGTTGATAATACCGGCGAGACAATAAATCAAGTGCAGTTTAGCGAACTCAACAGTCGTTCAAACCAGCTAGCTAATTTGTTGATAGATCTCGGAGTCAAAAAGGGAGAGCTGGCTTTTGTAATGATCCCTCGTATTCCGGCCTGGTATGAAGTGATGGTTGGTTGCTGCAAGCTCGGTATCGTACCTATGCCGGCTACCAATCTGTTGATGCCAAAGGATATCAAATACCGCGTTACTGCTTCCGAAGCCAGTGTCGCTATTGTTACTGCCGATAACGCGGAACGGGTAAATGAAATTCGGGAGCAATGCCCGACCTTAAAGCATCTCATTGTGATCGGCGACTCCCGTGATAACTGGATTCACTACGATAACGCAGTCGCTAACGCTTCATCACAGTTAGATAGAAACACGGTAGAACCCACACGCAGTGACGATACGATGCTGGTTTACTTCACTTCCGGCACAACCGGCATGCCAAAAATGGTTCAACGCGACCATGGTTACGCGCTCGCCCACAGTATTACAGGGCGTTACTGGATGGATCTGAATCAAGACGATGTTCATTGGACGCTGTCTGATACAGGCTGGGCAAAAGCTGCCTGGGGTATGTTATATGGGCCATGGCAAATGGGCGCTACCATTGTTTTGTTCAACGGTGTGGGTATGGATATTGATTTGCATCTGAGTCTCATTCAGAAGCTGGGCGTCACTACTTTTTGTGCGCCGCCGACGCTATACCGAATGTTTGCGCAGCGAGATTTGTCTGCTTTCGACCTTTCCTCCATTCGACACTCGATGGGCGCGGGAGAACCGCTCAACCCGGAAGTCATCAAAATTTGGGAGTCTGCAACCGGTGGGTCAATTTACGATGGCTATGGCCAAACCGAAAGTGTTTGTCTTGTGGCGAATTATCCGTGTTTACCTGTTCGCGCCGGATCAATGGGCAAACCCTCGCCGGGTATGGATGTAAAGGTAGTTAGCGAAAACGGAGACGTGGTGCCCACCGATGAAATCGGCCACATTGCCGTTCGCATTACCGATCCGTATCCACCGGGATTATTCAAGGGATACTGGAAAGACACCGAAGCAACTGCCAAGTCGTTCCGCAATGGTTGGTACTATACGGGTGATACCGCCACTGTGGATGAAGACGGTTATTTCTGGTTTGTTGGTCGGTCGGATGATGTGATTACCTCTTCCGGCTATCGAATTAGCCCATTTGAAGTGGAAAGCACGTTACTCGAACACCCGGCAGTCGCAGAGTCAGCTGTAGTAGGTGTTCCCGATGAAATGCGCACCGAGCTTGTGAAGGCGTTTATCGTGTTGGCTGAGGGCCACACAGGAGACGATGCACTAAAGGAAGATATCCAACTGTTTGCGAAACGCAACACCGCGCCTTACAAATACCCGAGAGAAATAGAATTTAGGGAATCACTACCAAAAACGATTTCCGGGAAGATTCGCCGTGTGGAATTGCGAGCAGAAAGCTAGCCAAAATCAGCGCCCCGAATTAAGTGTCAGAGCATTGAGCATTAATGTTGATCTACCTGAACATTAATGTTCTGACACCTATATCGTGACACCTATATCGCCTATATCGATAGATGACACCGATATACTCCGTTGATATAAATATGATCTACAGTTTTAGGTTTTTATATCGCCACCCCTTTTACCTGATTAAGTAGATTATCTAAGTATTCGAATTTCATATTTTATTCAGCCGAACACGGTAAGATAGGAGCCGTTAGAAAAGAAAAACTGAGCCAATGAAACTGGTCTTACTAAGCCTGGCACTTATCGTTATCAGTGGTTGTGCTAGCACCATCCCAAGAGAAATCTCCAAAGCACCAGACAATGCGATAGACATTCACGTCGCGAATGCAGACATCGAACGAGTCAGGGGAGAAACAGTACGCTGGGGCGGCGAAGTCGTGACAGTGGAAAATCGAGTCAATGACACGTGGATAGAAGTTGTAGCCCGCCCTCTGGCTGCTAATGGTCGACCTACTGACGGAAAAAGCCGCGGTCGATTTTGGGCAACGTTCAGCGGTTTTCAAGAACCTTCTGACTTTCCAGAAGGACAGCAACTCACCATTTATGGATCGATAATTGGGTCAGCGACTGAGAAAATTGGGAAGTTCCCGTACACCTACGCCGTGATCGACGTAGAGCAGTTTCATCTTTGGCCAAAATTGCAACGTTACGACAACGGCTCACCCTTTTACTATCCTGGATATTGGCGCCATCCATTGTATCCGCACCACTCCAGTATCTATTTCCATTCGGGTCTCCATAGGCCCTGGTAAAAAAGTACGAAGAATCGTTTCAGATTAAATATGACAAAATTAAATCCCCTACTTGTTTTTTTCCTCGTCGCAATAGCAGGCTGTGCTAGTCAGCCAGTAATCGATAGCGCTAACTACGATACCAGTGTCTTACCGAACGAAATGAGCGAAAACATTGGAGACTACACGGAACAAGCGGTGATATGGGGTGGTGTCATTGTGGGTCTCGCAAACCAAACGGACGGCACGCAGCTTGAGATATTGGCATACCCCCTGGATAGCGCACAACGACCAGTTGCCTCAGATCAATCCATCGGCAGATTCTTGATCGTCACCAACACCTTTCTAGAGCCGGTAGACTACACTGCCGGTAAACTGATCACCGTCTCCGGTCGAATATCGGGCGTATCACCTGGAAAAATAGGTCAAGCGTCTATCGATTACCCCCTACTACGCTCCGATCAATTGCATCTCTGGAGTAAGCGATCAAACAGAATTAAACCAGTGTTTGGAATTGGCGTTAGTTTTGGCTTTTAGTAATTCGAGGGAGCTCAAGGTCAGAGCAATAGTATCCATCTTCCTGAATATTATGCGCTGACACCGACATTCGACTACAACATTCAGGCTACTAAACAAATCGAGTTTCTTTTTGTGTTTTCAAAGTTTGAGAACTAATTAAACATACCCACTGTTACAATTCGCTTGCCTCGATAGCGTTGACGACCATGCATACAGGCAATATTGTCAACCAGTAAAATGTCATCGTTTTGCCAGGGCTCATTGACCACATGGGCCTTGAAAACATCAAAAATATGGCGGCGAATGGACGATGAAATAGGACTACCATTACCATATTCAACTCCCGTGTCTCTAAATCCAAACATTGCCTTGGAAATAACCCTGGCGACAGGCTGAAACAGAACGAAATTTAGGATCTGATTAAACCAAACCATTTGATTTGATTCTGGATGCACGATGAATGCTGGTCTGTACTGCCGAATTGACAACCCTGTTCTGCTCCAAGAATATTCAATTCCATCTTTTTCAAGCTCGGTTTCTACTACACGACGACATTCGGTGTGAAAAGTTTCCTGCCAGGATTTGCGCACACTTACACTCATCCGCGGAGAGGAATGATACATAAACCGTTTATAGCACACACCGTATTTTTCCAATTTTTCTCGGACTTCACTGTCGATAGACTCATATATTACTCGACCACTAGCTAAAGAAGTGGCGCCGCCTTGTTCAGCGCTAATAGAGCAAAAGAACGCCATAAACCTTGGGTAATTTTCTGTGTATGACAGCTCGTTGTGCACTGGAATCTGAATAAGAGATGGCCCTGGGGTTACAGTTGTAATATTTTCACTCAGCGTTTCTCTATCTGCGCTACCACCGCCTTTATAACCAACTATGTCATTGGAAAGAGCCTCTAACATGCGTTGATTGGCATGAATGTTGTCTTTACCTAATCCTCTTAACAATAAAGCGCCTGCTTCCGACACCTCCGCTAATATTTCGGCTCTCTTTGAACCAACAAATTCAATTGCGTCCGACCGACTTTCAAATATAGGGCTATCGAAGTGTTTAGGGAGCTGATTCATCGAGGGAATTAAGGAATTAACTGTCAGGGAATTAAACGTCAGAGCATTAATGTTTATCTTCCTGAACATTAACGCTCTGACACCGATATCACTGACACCGATATCATTGACGCTCTGACACCGATATCATTATATATTGCACTCAGGCTCCGAAAAAACCCGCATGCTTTTGATTTCCTCCTGCGGGATAGAGTCGAGTAGCTCCGCCATAAATTAAAGGTACCGTAATCCCCCCATTAATAATCGATTTTGAAGGTAGAAAACTATGCTGCTTTTAAAAGATATCTTGGTGGTAATCCATTGATTGCCATATTCGGCCTTTCGTTATTGTAAATCCATAGCCAGTTTGTCGCTAAGATTAAAGGTATCGATTAAAGGTATCCGATCCTGAGATATCCCCACGAATTTAGTCATCTTAATCCTTCGCACTCCAGGTATCGTTTTGCCTGTTCAACTGCTTCCAAGAGCTGCCTCTGATTGATACTGATAACTTTCTTCGCAAGTAGCATGCGAGCAAGAAATGGAGCG
>CALKKV010000042.1 GCA_937992195.1 uncultured Gammaproteobacteria bacterium
GGCCCTGAACAAGTCCGCGAAAAGATGCAGCTACAAAAGCGAGCGCCGCGATGAGAGCAGTGATGCAGGCAGCGATTGTTGGCGGCGGCGTGATTGGCGGCGGTTGGGCCGCCCGCTTCCTGCTAAACGGCTGGACCGTTCGGGTCTATGATCCAGACCCGGAGTCCCAGCGAAAGATCAATGAAGTGCTGGATAACGCGCGCAGAAGCCTGCCTTCTCTTTACGACACCAGTATGCCACCAGAGGGTGAGTTGATCTTCTGCGAAACCATCAAACAAGCGGTGGAAGGCGCGCACTTTATTCAGGAGAGTGTGCCTGAGCGTTTGTCCGTCAAGGTCGATGTCTTTGCAGAGATTCAGCAGCACGCACCTGATACCGCAGTCATTGCCTCGTCAACCTCGGGTTTCAAACCATCCGAGCTAAGTGAAGGTGCGCTGCGTCCGGAACAAATTCTGGTGTGTCATCCATTTAATCCAGTTTACCTTTTGCCTCTGGTAGAAATTGTACCGTCTTCGCAAACCTCTGAAGCGATCAAACAGCGCAGCAAAGAATTGATGACCCAGATCGGTATGTATCCATTGATGGTGCGCAAAGAAATCGATGGTCACATAAACGATCGATTGCAGGAGGCGTTGTGGAGAGAAGCGCTCTGGCTGGTCAATGACGGAGTTGCAACTACCGAAGAGATTGATGATTCAGTGCGTTTTGGATGTGGTTTACGCTGGGCCCAGATGGGCACCTTCCAGACCTTTTGGTTAGCAGGTGGCGAAGGCGGGATGCGTCACTTTCTCGCGCAGTTTGGGCCGAGCTTGAAATGGCCTTGGACCAAGTTGATGGATGTACCTGATCTTACCGATGAATTAATCGACACCATTTCTGATCAATGTGATGACCAGGCAAACGGCAAAACACCAAGAGAAATGGAACGCATTCGCGATGACAATCTGGTCGGCATGATCCGGGCGTTGAAGAAAAACAACTGGGGCGCCGGCGAGACCATGAATCAGCATGATCAACGCATGCGCAGCGAACCGGCAGATCTTAGTCAACTGGTACAAACTTCGCATCGCCAGGTACCGCAAAGCTGGACCGACTATAACGGTCATATGAATGAGACGCACTACCTCGAAGTGTTCTCCGTCGCCACCGACGAATTTATGCAGTTTATTGGCGCAGGCCCCGACTATATCGCTTCAGGCTTAAGCTACTTTACGGTAGAAACCCATATCCGCCATTTAGACGAAGTCAAAGCCGGAGAGCAAATCAAGGTGATGACCCAAGTGCTGGACGGCGCCGGGAAGAAACTACATTTGTTTCATCGACTGGAAACAGAAGATGGCCGGGTTGCGGCAACTGGAGAACATATGCTGATACACGTCAGCCTTGAAACCCGTGCTGCCTGCCCTCCTGATGAATCAGTTGGCAAGACATTACGTGACATTGCCAGCGCCCATGTAAGTCTTGGAAAACCCGACGGATCAGGCCGAGCAATTGGCGTCAAAGGCTAGTTTCGTTCACTTCCCCCTGACCCAAAGCGTGTTTATACTCGTTCCATCAACCGGAGCGAGCTATGAACAAATCTGTATCAATCGCAACACCCAGTGACCAAGCTTATCGAGGAGAGCAGCCCTGGGGCATGGCCTCTGATCTGGTCATCGAACAGGCACTGACACCGAACGATGATCTCTGGGCGCCCATTGGCCCTGACGCATGGTCGAGACCGCTTCATATCAACACCTCGCTTGGTTACTATGTGCATCTCCTTCGCGTCACAAAATCCGGCATCCTGCAGCGCCACCGTCACTCCGGTCCGGTACACGCCTATGTGATCAAAGGCAGCTGGTACTACCCGGAACACGACTGGATTGCCAAAGAAGGCAGTTACATTTTCGAACCCCCCGGAGAAACCCATACTTTGACAGTGCCTGATGACTGCGAAGAAATGATCACCTTGTTTACCGTATTTGGAGCGCTGATGTACGTCGACCAGGACGGTAATTCCACAGGCTATGATGATGTATTCACCCGCATAGAACGATATCGCACGCATTTTGAAAAAGTCGGTCTCGGTGCTGACTACGTTGAAACGTTTATGCGATAGCCCGCTGTCTCCATGGCAATAATCCACGGCTCAAATCCAGCACTTTCATACCACCAGCTGACAACCGCGCGAAATAGCTCGCAATAATTAGCAATATCGGTTCGTAACAAATTAAAACAAAGAGAAAAGAAAAAATGGCTACCAAGAAGAAATCCACTTCCCCAAGTGCGCTTGAAAAATCGCTGAAAGCAAAAGGCGTAAAGTACTTGCTGCCCAGCTATGTGGATATGCATGGCGCATCGAAAAGTAAATGTGTACCAATTGCGCATTTTAAGAACATGATGAAGGGCTCAGAACTATGCACGGGTGCCGCATTGGATGGCGTGCCCCAGGAAATCAATGACGAAGAGATTGCGGCGCATCCGGATCCAAACTCCTGCATGATTCAACCGTGGCAGTCTGACATCGCCTGGTTTGCCAGCGACCTGCATTGTGAGGGCAAACCCTTTGTACCGTGTAGCCGTAATATTCTGAATCGTGCTGTTGCCAACGCCAATAGCCTGGGATACGGCATGAATCTGGGTATTGAAGCCGAGTTCTTTGCATTGCGTAAAAATGAAGACGGTCAAGTCGAACCACTCAGCCATCGCCCACATCTGCAAAAACCGGCTTACGACGTACCGAGACTGCTCGATAACATGCCATGGCTGGATCAACTGGTCACCGCAATGAATGATCTTGGTTGGGATGTGTATTCATTCGACCATGAAGACGGTATTGGTCAGTTTGAAATTGACTTTGACTATGCGGATGTCGTGACTATGGCGGATCGGTTTGTGTTCTTCCGACGCATGGCAAATGAAATAGCGCAACAGCACGGCGGCTTTGCCTCATTTATGCCGAAGCCTTACGGCAATTTTGCTGGCAGCGGCGCCCATTTCAATATGTCGTTATATGACAAAAATACCGGTAAAAACTTGTTCGAAGCGAAGAACGATCCCCGAGGTTGTGGCCTGTCAAAATTAGGCTATCAGTTTCTAGCCGGAATACTGCGTCACCTGCCCGCCATTAGCGCAGTGGTCGCGCCATCGGTAAACAGTTACAAGCGTCTGGTTGTCAAAGGCAGCACTTCTGGCTTTACCTGGGCGCCGGTTTTTCAATGCTATGGTGATAACAATCGTACCAACACGGTTCGCATACCGCGTGATGGTGGTCGCGTTGAATTGCGCCTTGCCGATCCAATGTGCAATCCCTATCTAGGCGGCGCTCTGGTACTCGCAGCGGGACTAGAGGGCATTAAAGAAAAACTTGATCCTGGTGACCCGCATACCGAGAACATGTATCTGAAATCACCCAAAGAACTCAAAAAAATGGGGATCAGCCTGTTACCAAGAACCCTTGCTGAGGCAGTCGATGCATTCGTAGACGACCCGTTAAGCGAGGCTGTGTTTGGCAAAGACATGTTTGATTCCTGGGTGAGCTACAAAAGAGATGAATGGCTGAGCTATTTGAATCACGTTTCCGACTGGGAGCAAGATCGCTATTTGACTTTCTACTAACCCTCAAATTTCTGAATACCTACTTTATTGGCGTATGGCGAATACCCCAAGCCATCGTAGTGGGTTTGATATAATCACCACTTAATTTTTGCAATTGTGACCCATGCTAATCGTAATCTCTCCAGCTAAAACACTCGACTTTGAGACGCCGCCTAAAACGCGAAAATTCACCCAGCCGGCTCACCTTGAGCACAGCCAGGTGTTAATCGATACGTTGAAGAAGCAAAGCCCTGGGAAGCTGCAAAAACTTATGAATATCAGCCCTGCGCTCTCTGAGTTAAATCACGAGCGGTATCATGATTGGCACACACCTTTTGATTCCAGCAATGCAAAACAGGCAATTCTTGCTTTCAAGGGAGATGTATACACCGGGTTAGAGGCAGAGAATCTGGACAGCAAAGACCTGACCTGGGCACAAAACCATTTACGGATTTTGTCCGGACTTTACGGGGTGTTGCGACCGCTGGATCTTATGCAACCCTATCGGCTGGAAATGGGAACCGCACTGAAAACCAAGAAAGGAAAGAACCTCTATGAGTTTTGGGATAACGAAATTACCGATGTGATAAATCAGCAGCTAAAGGCAATCAAGTCGACTACCTTAGTCAATCTCGCATCCAATGAATACTTTAAATCGGTAAAACCCAAATCCCTGGAAGCAAATATCATTACCCCGGGATTTAAAGACTGGAAAAACGGGGAATACAAGATGATTAGCTTTTTTGCGAAAAAGGCGCGAGGGCAAATGAGCGCCTGGATCATCAAAAACCGGGTAACCGATTTCGAGGCATTAGCCGATTTCAATGAAGGCGGTTATCGCTTCAATGCCAAGCAGTCTACTCCCGATAAGCCAGTGTTCTTACGCAAGCAATAACGCAAAAATAGCGTGCGATCTATCCAAAATCTACCAGGGATCTGCTCACGATTTACCGGTGATCTACCCTCTTCGGATATATCGCACCAGGTTCTCGATCTCTCGCCGCTTGGGATGGGATTTCAGCCAGCTCGCGTAGTCCTTTGCTCTGTCGAAATCAGTCTCTCCTAATTCTTCTTTAAAGCGGTTTTCAAGCGAACTTGCAGCGCGCTCCTCACGAATATGTTTTTGCCACGGGCGGGTAACTATTTCGGTCAACTTACCCTCTAATTGAAGCTGATTCAGCAGCTGCCACTCGCCTTTATCAAGCCAGGCATCATCACAGGTCGAACATAAATCGACATAGTTATCGGTGGCGCCAGATATCTTGAACTTCAACATGATTTTTCGGCAGCGCTGACAGATCAAAGCCGAATCGGATTCCGATGCTTCAACAAGCGCACCTTCAGTCACTGCAGTTTCATCGTCGTCTCGATCTTCATTCCACTCACGATAGGTCAGCAAGTCGATATACACGCCACCGCAATCATTGCAACCAAGCGCCGGCAAACCGGGCTCCAATTTGACCGGAAGTAATTCACTTTCTTTACAACTAAAACATTTCATTGAGAGCGCTCCCAATCCTGAACGACATTGCTTAAATTCATTGTTAGTGGTCGCCTGTTATGTAGGCAAGAATATCTACAACCTGCGCAGGGGTCGTGGCCCAGGCCATGGCAGCAGCATCTACTTCCTTGAGCGGATGAATGATGTCCTCATCATGCAGGGTGACATAAGGCTTGGAGAGCGCCGCGCAATATCCCGCATCAAATGCCGCGTTCCACTGTTTATACTTATCTCCGAAGCGAATGATCGCAAGATCACAATTCTCAAGCAGCGTCTTGGTTCGGATGCCGTTCACCTTGGAAGACTTATGATCCCGCCAAAACCCCTCGCTTGCAGGGCCGAGAAAATCTCCTGCCGCATCGCTCGCTGCATGATCGGTAACCGGGGAGACAAACTCAACCGGCAGCCCCTTGGCCTCTGCACCAGCCTGAATTTGATCGCGCCAATCGGTGTGGATTTCTCCGGATAAATAGATGACCCAGGACATTTTCATTGTAGTTCCAAAATTCGCTTATTCAGACTCGGATTGTAACTGCTCAGGGCGAAGAATTTGTCAGGTAGAAGCAAAGAAATGGAATGAAACTCACCAACCAATCTGATTGGCCGGTGGCTCCTGACCAAATTTAACCCGGCTGACCTTTTCGATCTTCTTTTGCGGCCAGGATTCCGCTTTCTCAACGGTAGAACGAAGAAACTTCAGAGAAGCAGCCTGAGCAGCGCGGCGATCCGCTAAATGATCACCCCAAACTCTGCCATCGTAATCGGACTCGGCGTCGATCAATAGACAGGAAGACCATTCGGAAGCTGACTCCTCAGACGAGCGGTCGGACTCGCAAAACCAGGCGGTATACAAAAACAACATGACTAATTAAAGACTACGAATCAGAATTCACTGTCTGTTTTCAGTTCTTTCCAATGTATTGTCGCAATGCGTGCATTTATACTGAACAGTGTAAACCACCGAGCTAGTAGAAGTAGTATCCACAGAAGTGCCACCCACCATTTTTTCAGGTTTCGCGCTGATCTCTTCAAGCTTACCCTCAGTACATTCACTACACCGACGATCGAGCCCTGTTCTCTTTCGATAAAAGATCACCGCAGCAATAGCCAATACTACAATTAATACAACAACAGGGCTGTTTAATATGTCCATATTCTCATTATCTTACGCGTTGATCTGCGGCCAACGCTAGGGTTTTTGCTTCTAGCAGGTCGATAAGTTCGCGATTCACCTATACACATAATACTTCGAATCAACGGCGCTTTCATTTCCTATTCGACCGAATGAGTTTGTTATTTGGAATTTGACGATTTTCAATCATTTATCTTTGCTCTAAAGCAAGCTTTGCGCCAAGACCAATTAGAACTGTTCCACTAATCTTGTTAATTATGCTGAGAACAACGGGTCTAGCGCGCACCCACGTTGACGCGATACCAGAAAATACTCCGATTGGTGCTTTCATAAGGAAAGTCAGCACCGAAAAACTAAATCCCAGGTTCAATAAGTGAACCGCTGGATCTTCAACGTCTGTTGCAACGAACTGAGGAAGAAAAGCGAAGTAAAAAATAGTCACCTTGGGATTAGAGATATTTGATAGCGCCCCCTCAATAAATAATCTTTTCAGTGGTTTTTTACCCGACTCATCCAGTTTCAATTCATCTGTTTTGGTGAGGAAGAGTCCGATTCCAAGATAAGCCAGATACAACGCACCAATAATTTTGAGGACTGTAAAGAGCAGTTCAGACGACAATAGCAAAGCACCAAGCCCTAGTGCAGCAAAAATCGTGTGGCCTAGAAGACCAACACTTACACCAACGGCAGTAACAATTCCTGCCTTTGCCCCTTGAGTCAATCCTCTCGACATAACCAGCATCATATCTTGTCCTGGTATCAGGATGACCAGGATGGATGTCACCAGAAATAGAATAACTTGTGAATCATTCATTTTGGATCAGTGGTTATATCTCTGTTCCATAAGTCATCGTGGTTAACTATTGCTGGAGCGCACTGTGAGCAGTCACAGCCGTGCAACAAAGCGAGTTTGTACATGCTTATGCCTCACCGTTTACACCCAGCAGAGTAAATTGACCATTTGACAAATTTAGAGATACTTGAAAGAAGCAGGAACCACCATCCATAACGATCAGAAATTCTTTATACAGATCTTGTTTCTCGAAAGAGTCGCAGAAGGCGTTTATATATAACTCAGTTTCAGTTATAGCTTGATATTGATAAGAATAACTTTCTCTAGGTTCAAAGGTAAATTCGGATTGTTGTTCTAAAAAAACCCACATGTTTTCTTCTACTACTTCTTGCCTTAGATTTACTTCAATTACTCCCCCATCAACCGCGATCCAATCACCTGAAAATGAATCAAATGATAATAAGCAAAGGGTTAGTAGAGTAAAGATTTGTTTCATTTTTTTGCTATGGAGAGTCTGACTAGGTGCAAAAATTCAGATTTAGCGGGTATTTAGTGCGCTTTAGTCACTTGTTATAAGCGCCCTTCATTTCAACAAATGAGCGCTCCAATGCTAACAATATCTCCATCTTGTAATAGAAATTCCAAGTCTTGTTTTGGACAGATCTCTGTTCCTGATCTTTCGACATGAATATCTACGAGCTTTCGTCCAGAGTCAGGGGTTATGTAGAAAAAGTATCTCGGGGGATCGCCCAGCTCAACACCTTCACTACTGCCATCGTAAGGAATTATTTCGACTCCAAATTCTAATTTGTATTCCTCAACTGCCTTATCCAGCTGAAGAGTATTGGTTTGAAAGCCAGGCTCATCAAAAGGTTTATACATGCCCAATTCCTTTCGCCTGTCGATTCTTCTTGGTGAGTGTGGACCGTAAACTCTAATCATGAAACATAACGCTAATTCAATCGGCGGCGTAGCCGTCCGATTTATTTGAATTCTTGTTAGGCGCTAGTTTCTTAGATCTAGCCATTCTTTTACCTCTTGACTGTATTCTTCGACCTTTTCGCTACTAAGCAACCCTTCATTAACAAATTTTAGAAGATAGAGCATTGCGGTACTTCTTCGATAATCAAGAAAGAGCTCCTCTTCTTTCTTAACCGCAGAAACAATCAACTCTGCTATAGATTGAAACTTGCTAATTGCAGACAAGTCATCGGATTCATTAATTCTAGATATTTGAGAAGATACTGAACTACAGAATTCTTCGTGAACAAGTAAATGATGCTCTTTAAAAACTTTCCAATCTTCTTCTGGAATTCGGTTCATAGTCTTAGCACATTACTCTCTTTGGCGTCCTAACGCCGCCGATTTGGGCGATTTATTAGTAGGAGCGAAGCGACGGATAAATCGTCCCAAAACTTGGCCTTGTTAGAAGCAATCAACATAACAAAGCACCTGTCAATTTAATTTCTGACTTTTGGACTGTTTTTACTCCCTTTGCCCTTCTGTCTTTAATAATCAGAGTCGCTCTATTGTCGTCACGAATGCTCACAGGAAAAAGACGATAATTGTATTCCGTGTTCTTGCATAGAGACCTCGCTTTCCGATGCCATTTTGATTCTAGTTCTTCTGCATCAATTTCCACTCCCCCGTTTACAGCCAAAACCTAACGCCCCTTACCGTAGGATATGGTGTCAGCATTGGAGGGAAAAACCATCGAAAAATGTAGGATTAGACCACAAAGAATTGAGCTAACAGCTTTCATATCGCTTCTAACGCTTAGATAATGAGCAAGAATCGACCAAAAAAATAGGCATGGG
>CALKKV010000043.1 GCA_937992195.1 uncultured Gammaproteobacteria bacterium
GTAATCAGGCGCACCATCACTATCGGTATCAGGGCCACCTGTTGAGTCGCCCTCGATAGAGTCTGGAATACCATCATTATCAGAATCTGTTTCGCGGAAGTCTGGGGTGCCATCACTATCCGTATCTGGACCACCATTGCTATCACCTTCGATTGAATCTGGGATTCCATCATTATCTGAATCGGTATCACGATAGTCGTTTTCGCCGTCACCATCTGTGTCTTCGTATGCATCCAGCGGATCATCAACGCCATTGCTCGCGTCCCATAGCTGATCTGCATCGTCTACGTCGTCATATTGGTTTTGCAAACCATCACTGTCCGTATCACCTGTATCACCAGTCGCTGGCAATCCGCTTTCAAAGCTATCAGGAATACCGTCATCATCGGAATCCGAATCTAGATAATCCGATACTCCGTCACTGTCAGTATCTTCCGGCGCATCAAACGTGCCGCCAAAAGTTGTGTCGTTATCGTCGAACACATCAAGTACACCATCACTATCCGCATCGGCTGTCGCTGTGCTTGGGTCCTGAAAAGCTGCAGTCGGATCCGCTTCTACGGTATCAACGATACCGTCGTTATCCGAATCAATATCGACATAGTCTTGCGAACCATCACTGTCAGTATCTACCGGGTCAGTCCCAGTATCCGCTGAAAGATCACCGTCTTCAAAAACATCGATAATGCCATCATCATCAGAGTCCGCTTGACCATCTTCGCCAAGACTCACCGTACCATCGCTGTTTATGTCAGCAGCAATACCTGCTGCGTCACCGCTTTCAACGAGGTCACTAATACCATCATTATCTGAATCAAGATCTACGTGATCACCAACTCCGTCACCATCGGTGTCGCGCACTGTTTCATAATTAATCTCATGTACTGCAAGTGTGACATTTGAATTTGCGCCATTTTGCTTCCAAGAATCAAACTCTATTCGAGTTGCTCCTTCAACAAATATCTCCAGGGTTTGAACTGTAAGATCAGGATTGGTTGACTGGATGCCGTCACTGGTATACCTAAAGTCCGCTCCACTGGTCACTACTCCGGGAGTAATGTTTGAAAAGTTACTTGCGTCCAAGGTGATAGGATTACCGTCTGCATCGAATGCGCGGAATTCAACAGTATCAGCAAAGTCAATACCCGAGAGCGTGAAACCAACACCGCCAGAATCCTCGGCCAAATCAAAATCTAGTGCATACGTCGAAAATTGTGTCGCACCATTCGCATCACCTTGTGTATTTTGTACCTGCAAATATAAATAGTCAGTCGGAACCCCTTGTTGCGGACCGTCGCGTAGCTCAACCCCATCATTCCACTGGATATCATTAGTGCCCCCAGTAACTAATGATGCGGTGAAATCAAAACTACCAACAACATTTCCATCAGCGTCTTGCAGCTCCCCGAGATCTTCAAGCAACAGCGATTCTGCCGTAGGATCCTGATCATCAGGAGAATCTATCAAATCCGTGTTGGTGGCAACTCCTGAGGTATTTAGATCATCAACCGTACTATCATAAGCAAAGTTTCCTTCTTCGGTATCTAATATGCCGTCATTATCACTATCCAGATCATCAGCATCTGGTACACCATCACCATCAACGCCCAACACACCCGCAAACGCAAACGCGTTACCCGCGTTGAGCGCTGCTGCTACTTCGATATCGCCTGTTGCGACTTCAAGCTCCCAGTCTCCGCCCGCAGCGGCATTACCGGTCAAGTCATCGGAAGCAGCCACATCCGCTTTGGTTAAATCAGCGAATGCTTCAAGAAATTCATTACCACCATGATCACCAACATCACAGCCGTAAAGTAGAATATCGCCGTTGTCCGCGAGTGCTTCACCCCATTGGGCTACCAGCTCTGCGTAATCATCCAGGTTATCTAACCCAATTGACTCATTGCCCAGACGCACCTGTCCTGTAGAACCATGTGAAATCACATGGACGCCAGCAAGCTCATTTAGGTTATCTAGGGTTTGGGTAATTTGATCTACGGCGCTTTCATCAGTTTGCAAAACTACAACCAATGTACCGTCTATAAATATATGACTAGGGAGCGCTTGTTGCTCAGCGGCTTCTACCTCTTCATCTGATACTTCAGGCGCTTCTGCTAACGGATCATTGTCGTCGTAAGAGAATTCGCCAAGCAGGTTTTCCAAACTATCTTCATCAACATCAATGGCTGCCCCGGAATTGCCATTGCTCAAAGAAGTTTGCTCTAGATCAGCAAGAACACCTGCTAAAAGATCTTCGTATCCTTCGATCGATGCGTCAATAAAAATCACTTCTTCTACATCGGCATCATCATAGTCAACTATATCCGTGTCGACCTCTGTAATTACAGCAGCTTCTTCGGCTGCGTTTTCTTCAATTTCTTCTATTTCTTCTTCATTTACTACGCTCTCTACACTATCTACACTATCCTGGCTTGGTGGTGCTTGGGCTTGAGGAACAACAGGCTCTATCAGGTCCTCATCATCTTCATTCACGTTTTGAGAATCAATTTCATCACCAAACTCTTCTTCTATAACCTCCAGCTCAGCTGAAGCTTCTTCCAGCAACTCTGCTGATGCAAGTTCATCACTAAAAACAGGCTGAACGTCTACCTCTAGTAACTCTGCTCCAGCTGCTTCATCTTCTTCGATAGCTGCCTCTAGCGCCTCTAAATCTTCAGAACTGTCTCCATCCTCAATGGCACTCTCTTCATCAAGTGCGGCAACAGAATCTTCCGTGCTTGACTCTTCAGATTCGTCCAGCGCAACAGTATCTGCTTCAGCGGTGGGTTCACTTGCTGCAGACTGCTCTGGGGCAGGTGCTTCCGCCGGAATAGGTAAGCTCTCTTCAGCGCCATTTACAGCTTCATCCAGGAGATCGTCCGCGACGATCGCACCAGCTGCCGCGTCAAACATCTGACGTTTTTCTAGCGTCAGGAGTAAATTCGGTCGATAAAATCCAGTTCGATAACGCTTATAAAGTTCACGAACATCTGAAGATATTGGGTTTAGCTTAGCTGAACTCGGCTTTTTTTCTTTCACGTTTCACCTGCTATAAAAGCATTCAAAATAATTTAATGCGGGTATCGCCTTTTGCTCATTTACCCGCGCAAATACAACTTTATTTTCTCTAAAGTTAGGCAAAATTTAATCTACCAACGCTTTAGATACATCTCGATATTTGAATTTTACCGAGACAGACTTTTCTACTCTCAATTTTAGTCTGAGAAGTCAACCATACTCAACAGAAAAACTGCCTCTAAAGCATTGATATGAAAAAGTTTTAGAGGCAACAAGATAAACGGTTGTTTAATTAGAATAAGTGGTTTCTCAGAAGAAGTCGTTATTCAATCTAATCCACTGAGACTCAAATGCCGCACCAGAAGTCGCTGCATCTCCATCCACCTCCGGGATAATATCCAAACCAATAGAATTCAAGATCCTTGCGAAAGCGGATTGTGTCTCTGCATACGCATAATTAGTTCGAAGTTGCGAAACCAATGCATCGGTTCTTGCACGAATCTTATCTAGGTCCGTCTCTTTCGAACTTGCTGACAAGATGTCCGCCATTTCTTGATTCACATCCGACAACTCCTGGCTTGCACGATAACGCTGTAAGCTCAACTCATATCGCTTTAGCGATAGTCTTACCTGGGTCATCACCGCCATCGATAATGCCAATCTTCGTGCATCAGCTAGATCAACCTGGGCCTGGCGAAACTTCTTCTCAGCCTGCACACCAAAAAGTCCTAGGATATTCCAGGAAAAATCCCAGCTAAAGTCTTCCCATTCATTATTGATCAAGAAGTCGTTCGCATTACGATGATAACCAACACCAACTTGAAGAGTTGGCAAGAAACGCAACATCGCTTTCTTCACTTCAAGCTGTGAAATGCGCAATCGGTAGTCTTCTTCTCTTAACTCAGGACGCATCAATAGCGCGTTATCGGCCAAACTCTCATAAGGACGCGTAATATCTTTCGGCTCCAAGTCTTCGCTCGGACTCGACAGAGTAAAGTCCGCTTTCGGATGTACATTGATCAGTGCCGCCAAACGAATCTTCGCCAGCCCCATGCGCTCTTGTAATTCATATAGGGAATTTCGAATCCCAAGCAGACTCGCTTGATAACGCAGCGCTTCCTGACGACTTTGGCTTTGGCTCTGTGCCAGTGCATTCGATTGATTCAACGCTCCTTCAACCGAACCAATCAGGCTGCCCATATTGTCTTCCAGCTCTTGTGCGATCCACGCTTTCCAATACGCGTCCACCACATCTTGCGTGATGTTTTGCAGTGTCTTTCTCTGGCGCTCTTTCGCAATCTCTACTTCTGCACTCGACTGACGTGCTGAGTGGTAGCTCAAACCAAAATCTAAAACATTCCACAAGAGTTCGAGATCTTGTGTCTCGGTGGTACGTTCCTGACTGGTCGACGGCGGTAAGCTTTCTTCACCGGTTTCAGTATTAATACTTCGCGCACCCGGATCATTGCTCCGGCGGTTATAGCCAGCGCTCGCAACCAGGTCTGGCAGTAATTCTCTGTTGGAGAAATCAAGCTGTTTAGTCGCCACCGCCAACTCCATAAACTTCACGCGACTATCCAGGTTGTAGCGCATTGATCGGATAATCGCTTCGCCGAGACCCAAAGAACCCGAAATCGGCTCCTGATCTTGAAACAGCGCTGCTTTGTCCGCGGCTATCCGGGCGTTGACGTCACCGGTGGTAACCGGGTCACTCTTCACCGAGCATCCTGCAATCAGTAAGGCAAATGACAGCCCTACTCCCATTCGGCTCAACTTTCCTGCGAACTTCGGCTGAAAACCACTACCTGCTGTGGTAGTAGTGACTTCGCTTTGAATTGGCATCAATATACTCCTAAGTTGATTAATTATGTGTAGGTAATAAGTAAGTGGCACTGAAGCTACATTCCAATCTTGGAACCAATCTTGGAATTCGGTGCTTCGTATTAGGATCGATCAGGTTTAAATCTTTGGTCAGATCAGGGTTCACTTCAAAAGTCAGCGGCCACTTCGTGAGCTGGCCATAGGCTTTCTCGGCGATGTTCCACAAGGTCTCGTTTTCTGTTTTGGGTAAAAGACTGAGGCCGAACAAACTGATGCGGTATCTTTTAAAAATACCGGTATTACTCTCCTTTCTGTCTTCGTCTGGCATTCCAATTTTCTTTGACACTCGGTGTTCCCCGTAACGTTGCTCTGTCACCAAGTAGTAAGAACACTACGATATCAGCGACAAACTATCTAAAAACTCTTATGCCAGCTTAATCTAGCCGGCACTGAACATGCTGACTAAAATAGAATCGATACGCCTGAGGAGCTGAATGATTGAAAGACATTCAGCTAATTAAGGTGCGCTCTATACAGCAATTAATTCCGCTTTTTTTCTACTTCTTTAGAAGTGGCGCAGATATTAATAGAGTCAGCTCCCTCACTGGACGTAAATGTATCATGCCAAACACATTAAAAAAACAAAGGTTCAGAAGAAGTTCAGCAAATGTTTCAAGTCGTTACATTTGCGAATTTTAGCGCTATCAATCGACTTAAATATCATCTCTTCTAGCTCGTCTGCACCATCCATAAACATCAGCTACGGATAAAATCCAACTCTTTCACGATGCAATGTATTGTTTCGACGACGAACGGTGATAACGCACTATCGTGCAGGAAAAAACCACCTACTCTTCAAAATGGGCCGACAGCAAAAACCGACCTTTCAGTTCAGTTTTAACGAGAACGAAATTAAGCAGCACGCATAATAATGTGTGTTTGAGTCACTAAAAATCAATTTAACATTAATTAGAAAACCCGATAGAGACCTACCCTGTCGAGAATTGATCACAAGAGATTGTACAAATCAGAGAGATTTCAACGTTGACAAGAATCCTGTGACGAACTCTTCTACCTGAGTCAGTGAAGAGTTCTTTAGTCGCTCACGCATACCTGCCCTACTCGTGACAAGCGAGTGGGTGTCGTTACCAAGCGCAGCAGCTATAGAGATATAACTTTGCACGTTGTCAGAAAGATTTTCAGACATTCCAGCAGCGGTCAGAATACTTCCGGCCCTGGAATTTCCAATAATACGGTTGGCCATCGCAACTGGAGAAACGCCCATCCACATTGCATCTGCAAGCGCCATATCATCAGTAAGCGGAAACGGGCTAAGAAGCACATCGATTTCAGAATAGCACTGGTATCGATCTTCAAAGCGCGACGATCGTGCTTGATAACTCACGCGATCATTTTTCACCCCAGCGGCTTCCAATAAATGATTTAACCTCTCTTCAATCAATGTCGAAGGCAACAGCGAGTGGAAGATTTTAAGTTGTGCATTGGGCACCTGGTTCAAAATTTCGGCGAAAGCTCTAACGCTCGCT
The DNA here is from genome assembly GCA_937992195.1 of uncultured Gammaproteobacteria bacterium. GTDB lineage: Bacteria > Pseudomonadota > Gammaproteobacteria > Arenicellales > Poriferihabitantaceae > VYFG01. The sequence goes on from CALKKV010000043.1 coordinate 6,387, forward strand.
TCATTAATCTGCATAGGGTTAGCAACCACGCCATAGGTTACCGCTTGACCTTTTTCTACGGGAGCAGCAGTTAACTTCGCATCATTGTCTCCGTCGTAAAAATACTGCCCCGACGACAGGTGAATCAGACGTTCAGAGAGATCGACTTTATTGTCGTTATTGGTTTCACTTTTACGCTTTGTTAACGGCTGTATTTGCTTATCAACAAAGGCTTGATCCATTAGCGCTAATTCAGTATTTGAATGAAAAAACGGCCAGCTAATTTGTAAAGGAGCGAGGCGAGTTCTATAGAGCTGCATCAAATTATTTGGCACTTGACCAGCACTATCGATTAACACATCGACAGGGTTTTTATTGAACAGCGCAAGAGACCCTTTCGGCGCCGCTGAATCTGTTTGATGAACTTCATCAAATAACGAAGTGTACTCATCAGGATCGATCATTGGATTATTGCAAAACCCGATAAACTCAAATTCACTCTGCGCACGAAAACGTCGGAATGCCGGCAAAACATACTTCAAAAATGGCAGGCTAAAAGGACAAACAATCCAGGCGATCCTGGTCACCCCTTCCTTAACACCTTTATCTGATCGATTAATCAATGCCGAGCGCATTAAAGCAATCTCACGATCTATTTCCTGCTCTGAAATATCGGCATCGTTCATCATTGCAAACAACCGCCGCTGCAGCGGATAAGTATAGCCAGGCCGCAATAGCCTTAGGCGCATCGAAAGGTCGATTAACTCATCGCCTAATCCATAGTCCACATAGAGCTGCGAGAGAAACTCCAAGGCACGTTGATGTCCTGGTTCATTATCAAGCACATGCTCAAAACTCGCCACTGCCTGTTTCAATTTCCCGGCGCCGCGATAGGCAAGCCCAGCATTGAAATAATACATATTACGCTCTGGCGCGATCTCAAGCGCTGCGTCAAAATACCTGCTCGCCTTTTCATATTGCCTGGTTTCCAGCAGCAAACAAGCGTAGTTGTTGTGCGCGGCCTCTGACTTTGGCCACAGCTCACATACCTTATCGCCAATCTCGAGCATTTCCTGCTTTCTTTCCAGCTTAAGCAGGCAATCAAATCGACCCAACCACGCTAAAGCATCTTCTTCGTTGCGCTCTAGCAACTCATCCCATTCGGCTATTGATCCGACGTAGTCCTTTACGCTGTACTTCTTTCTAGCACGCGCAACCGCTTGACGCCGGGTTTTAAATAAATAATTAGGCTTCATTTTCGAGAATAATCTTTTTCTCTTGCTGTTGAATCTGCACCCACTCTATCCACTGTTGTCGCAGAATTCTGGCTACACTTTGAGAGAATCGTTGTTGGTTAGTTATTGAAGAGTCAGCTAATTTTTTACGTAGCGACTTTCTATATTGATTAAGCTGATCGGTGTCATTTGACAATGAAACCGCTTTGTCAATGTAATGCTGTTTATCGCTCACCGCCAGCTCAGCAACACCTGTATAGTTCAAAATCGAATGCCCCACCCTGCTAGCATGAGTTTTTCCACCCAATGAGATCACTGGCGTATTCATCCATAATGCTTCAAACGTGGTAGTCGTTCCATTGTAGGGAAAACTGTCTAGAGCAATATCTACATTCGCATACTGCTTGAGATGCCCTTCCAATTTTGATTGCGAGGTCTTAAAGCTGATTCGATTTTTCTTGATCCCGCGCTTTTCAAATTGATCTACAAAATATTGCTTAACCCAGGGGTCCTTTAGCTCTCGGCGCTTTATCAGTAGCTTTGAGTCTGGCACCCTAGTCAAAATCTCGCACCACATATCTATACACTGCTCAGAAATTTTAGCCAAATTGTTAAAACTACCAAAGGTGATGTAGCCATTTTTCTCGACCGGTGATTCTTCCGATGGCTCGGGGGTACGCGGACTTGGAACGTAGCAAAGAAAACCTCCGTCGACCCGCAGTAGTTTCTCAGTATGATAAGTATCGCTTTCAGAAACAGGATCGGCGTAACGGTCGGTCAACCTAAAATCAATTCCACTTGATCCGGTCGTTGCCGGGTATCCAAGCCAGGAGATCTGTACAGGCGCCGGCCGCATATGAAACACATCCAACCTTCCAGATCCTGTGTGACCAGCAAGGTCAAACAGAATATCAATTTGATCGTCTAAAATTTGCTTAGCGACATTCTGCGCGCCGATACCAGCGATATTTCGAAACTCGTCTACTTGAGATGCGATCGATTTGGTAATGTTATCCGGCTTTACCACGTCGCTGTAGGCAAAGACCTTGAACTGATCTCGATCAAGCTCTTTAAACAATGGTTCAACAAAAAAGCTTACAGGGTGAGCACAGTAGTCAGGACTTACAAAGCCAACGTTCAAACGCTTCTTTTCACCGAGCTCATTTAAATAAACGCCTACCCCTTTTTCAAAGGTATGTGTGTATTGTTCACCCCAAGTCTTTGCATCGGCGAAAATCATTTTAGGATTTTGTTCCGCCAGATAGTTTCTCCAGAACAACATACGCGCGTACATGTAATGCGGTTGTGGCGTCAACATCATTGCCCGTTGAATCGAGCGAAGACCCTCTTTCACCTGACCAGCTTTACACAGGATACTTCCCATTTTCTGGTAAGCAAATGCGTAATGAGGATTCAGTTTTAAAGCTTGTTCAAGCAGTTCAACTGCTTCGCCGTGCCGATCTAAAGTGTTGTATCCAACGGCTAGGTTAGCCAGCGTCACGACATTGTTTGGCTGAAGCTTATTGGACTTATCAAGAGCCTTCATTGCTTGATCAACATTTCCCGACTTTAGCAATACATTGCCAAGTAAGAAATGCATCTTCGCATCATCGGAGTGCTTCGCTATGTAAGACTCCGCTAAGGAGGCCGCTCTCTCAAGCAAGCCTTTACGCACTAAATGACGAAACAACTTTTCTGCCTGCGCTGAATCTAAATCAGAAACAGGCAGGTTGTTGGCGTCGATTGCGCGGGTTGCAGCATCAAATTGCTTGCTCTCGATCAGTTGATTAACAGTGTCGTTTGCCATGTATAAAATGTGTCCCAATACGCATGTTCATCTTAACAGGCGTCATTTGTCGCTTCGGCAGACCGCCTGAAAGAATAATCTCTAAAATCGTCAATGATTGATTAGCACTTTTCCTTTTGGTTCATGAAACCGCCAAGGCCCCATAATTGTTCCGCCCCACAGGAACTTTTGAGGAGCGGAGTGTAACTGAAACTGTAAGTCCGGAATACTACTCGGCCCTGAATCTCGCTAACACAACCAAATATCCGCTATAAAATACCAGTAATCGTGTTTTTTACCATTGAATTACCACTCTATAGGGGCCACTATCTTCTTTATGAAAATACAGAATACTATTGAGCAAAATTTAGGCGCTTTGGATCCGGTCTATATGGAAGTAGTCAATGAAAGCGCAATGCATAACGTGCCCGATGGCGCCGAGTCGCATTTTAAGGTCACCATTGTCAGCGAGCAGTTCAACGGAAAGATGCTTATCCAGAGGCATCGTCAGGTGAACGCGCTCCTGGAAAATGAGCTAGAAAACTCGATTCACGCACTATCACTGCACACCAAAACTCCTGACGAGTGGTTTGAACAAGGGGGGAAGATTGGTGACTCTCCGCAGTGTCTTGGTGGCTCAGCAATTGAGAACGAGTAAAAGGTATTACACAAATCTAAGCAACCTCTGCAAAAGTCATGCGCGGAAAGCTTGCGCGAAAAATATCCATTGTCAGCGTTGCAAAACTTCGCAATAGCGCGCGACACCCGTCTCCTGCTTTTAAGTGCATTTCACGCCTTGCTATTGTATATTTTCCCTCTCAATCTTCCGCCCCAGACTTTTGCAGAGGCACCCAAAATATCTAGTCGACCAAAAGGTAATGATATTAAACTCTCGTTCAGCAGCAGTTCAGGTACTTAGCGCATCAGTTCAGTTTGAATTGCGATCGCTGTGAGGCACTTGAATTTGCCGACACGGGCATTACATTAATTCCTGCAAGGGGAAGTCTCTCAGAGATTCCCTAGCTTTTTATTAACTTAATATTGCTTCTCAGGAGAATATGTAATGAACACAATTGACTTAACCCCTCTTTACCGCAGCACCATCGGCTTTGATCGCTTTGGCACACTGCTAAACGCCGCCTTGGGCGCAGAAAAAAATAGTTCAGCCGGTTACCCACCTTACAACATCGAGGTCGTTGGCGAAGATAACTACGCCATCACGATTGCTGTGGCTGGTTTCGAGGAATCTGACTTGGAGATCCTCGTAGAGAACGGCACACTCACAATCATTGGCAAACAATCCCAATCGAAAGACGATGCCAGCTATCTGCATCGGGGAATTGCCAATCGCGCTTTCGAGAGAAAGTTTACTTTGGCAGATCATGTTGAAATTACAGGCGCCGAGTTACGTAACGGCTTACTCAAACTAAATCTGGTTCGAGAAGTGCCGGAAGCAATGAAGCCAAGAAAGATTGCGATTAATGGCGCAGAATCAGTTTTAGATCATCCAAAGACAGTGAAAGCAGCCTAATACAACTGTCTTTTAGATCATTTAAGTAAACGCAGACGGTGGCAGCATCAAGCTGTCACCGTTTTTCTATAAGGAATCTAGCACTCTGTAAATCGCTTCGACATTTGACGCACCAAGATGCTCGGCGCGCTCAGGTGACCATCCCTGCAAAGCATGGGGGGTGTCAGCGGTATCTTTAAACGGCATTTCCAAAGTCATCGCCAGGGCACCAAACGTCTCCGCGACGTAGTTCGTACACATTGCCAAATTCGCAGTACCTGCAGCGGCGCGAGGATACCCGTGCGTTACCTGAAAATCCGGATTAATGATCATCAGCTCCTCTTTATAGTGATTCAGCAACGCTTCTCGCTCATCGCTCCACGACTTGACTCCCTCTGAAGAAGCAATAAAGTTATACGGCAGCCCTTCATCTCCGTGTACATCTAAACAAAAATCGACGCCAGTCTGATGCATTTTTTCTCTCACTAAATAGACTTCAGGACTGGTATCCAAAGTTGGCTCTAACCATTCCCGATTTAAATTTGCGCCTACGGCATTGGTGCGCAAATGCCCTCTCCTGCTGCCATCGGGGTTCATGTTTGGCACCACATAGAACACCATCTGATTCAGAATCTCTCTGGATACTGCATCGTTGGTGTCTAGCAGACGACTGATAAAACCTTCCATCCACCATTCTGCCATGGTCTCTCCAGGATGCTGCCGGGCGATTGCCCAACCAACTTTTTTATCAGGACTCGGGGTTCCGATTTGAATCAAATCGATATCTTGCTCATCCAGGGTATAGCCCAGATTAAACAGCTCAGCTCTTGAAGAAGTTTGCGCGATTGAAACTAGATCGGCATGCTTCTCCATCGAATAGGGAGCAAAGTAAGCATAGTAAACCGAGTCATATGCTGGCTGGTGTTGGATCGTTAGCTCACCATCAGAGTAGAACGTATCGACTCGAAACCAAAACTGGCGATCATAAGAAGCGACCGCTCGATATCCCTCCCAGCCTTTCACATAGCTTGCGCTTCCTGCATTGATGATGCGCATAACACATTGTTTTTGAGATGCTCCGGTTAGCCGGAAATAAAACCACTGAAAAAATTCCGATTCATTGTCAGGCAATATCTCCAGGCGAATATTGGTCGCTTCATCGCACGACAACACATCAATATTGCCGCCATCAAAATTACTCGTAATCTGCATAAAAGGTTGCATCATTTTTCTTGTAGGATAACACTACAAACTCGGTAAAAATAATTATTTCTAAAATCGATATGAGTCAGTCTTCACATTATTCAGCTGCATCGTTAAACCACGCCTATGCAGCGCCTGAGATCGTGCATCAAAGACAACGCACTATCGACAACCTTGGTCTTTCTGCAGAGCAGAAAGTGCTTGATATTGGTTGCGGTACAGGCTTCTTGACCTTTGAAATTGCGAACAAAGTTGGCACAAATGGTCTGGTCTGCGCAATCGATAAAGAAGCAGACATGATTCTTGCGACAAAAGAAAGGTGTAATGCACTACAACAAGTTGAAGCCACTGAAGGTGATGTTACTGCACTTAAATTTGCAGATAGTATTTTTGACGCTGCCACCTGTACCCAGGTCCTGCTCTATGTCGAGAAAATAAACCAGGCGATTGCTGAAATGGTTCGTGTTGTAAAACCAGGCGGCACAATCGCTATACTTGAAACCGACTGGCGAACAACAGTGATGCAAAGCAGTTTTCCAGATATTACCGATTCAATATATCAGGCTTGGGATAATACAGTTTCTAGTCCAAATCTGCCGGTAAAGCTAAATAAACTGCTCACAGATGCTGGACTAGTTGATATTTATGTTGAAGCAATTCCTTTGGTTAACACCGAGTTTGACCCAGGAAACTTTTCAGTAAGCTCTCTAAACTGGTTAAGCGCGAATGCGTACAAACAAGGCGCCATCACCAAGAAAGAGTCGGCGTTATGGCGCGAGGATCTCGAAAACCTCGGTCATAGCGGCGCCTATTTCTTTTGCGTTAACCGCTTTTTATTTATCGCTAAGAAGCCGCAATAGCGAATCAAAAACGATTAATTACGATTCATTTCCGCCGACTACTCCGCCGGCTCATTGACAAAATAATCGCTAATGCCAACGGTATTAAATCCACCATCTACATAGGTAATCTCGCCGGTGATACCTGATGCCAGATCGGAGCAGAGAAATGCAGCAGTATTTCCCACTTCATCAATGGTCACAGCACGGCCAAGGGGTGATACATGCTCAAAATGACCCAGCATCTTTTTGAAGTTCTTTATACCTGCAGCGGCCAGTGTACGAATCGGACCAGCAGAAATGCCGTTAACACGAATACCCTTGGCTCCGACAGATTGCGCCATATAACGAACATTCGCCTCGAGACTTGCTTTAGCAAGACCCATCACATTGTATGCTGGCATCGAACGAATTGAGCCGATATAGGTGAGGGTTAACATTGATCCATTTCTCCCTTCCATCAATGGCAATGCCGCTTTTCCCATGGCGGCGAAACTGTAGGAGCTAATTTCATGGGCTGTATTGAAGCCCTCTCGGGTTACCGCATCGAGATACAAACCTTCCAGTTCCGTTCCGGGGGCAAAAGCAATCGAATGCACTAACACATCAAGCCCATCCCATTGCTTCGCTAAATCTGAAAATAGCGCTTCAATTTGATCGTCTGAAGACACATCACAGGGTAGCACCACTTCCACCCCGAGCTCTGTAGCAAATTTCTCTACTCGCCCCTTCAACTTATCGTTAGGATAAGTGAATGCAAGCTCAGCGCCTTCCCGATGCATCGCTTGCGCGATTCCCCAAGCTATCGATCTGTTGCTTGCAATTCCCGCAATCAGAACGCGTTTACCCGTCATAAAACCCATGATGTATCCTCGAAATTCGCTGTTATTAGTGGTCTGGCTTATTATACCGATCCTATTCTCTACTGGACTAGCGTTTCTCTCAACAATAATGCTTGATATCGCCGTACTCAGCCAACAAGGACGTGAGAAAGAAATGCATGATCTTGCTGACTCTCTGGGGTTAGAGATCGTTGCAAAGTCGTCTGAATCAGGTTTCCTCATACAATACGATCCGGAAAACAGACTGACAATCCATGCAAAATCTGTCCCGGGAAGTCCGGTCTATGTAGAAATAGCCGAATTGAATAAAGCGAGGGGTAAAGATCCGTTGATGAAGGCCATCGGATACAAGACTCGCTCTGTTTTCGACACCACGGCGGGATGGGCGAGTGATGCAATGCACATCGCAGGTCATAACATTATGGTCACTGCCTGCGAAAGGAATCCTGTTATCTTCGCCTTGATTCGAGACGGTTTGAAACGTTGCGCAGACGCTAAATTTAGCAACAACCTATCATTGATTTGCGCTGATAGTGCCGCAGCTCTGCTGGAAATTGAGAGCCAACCGGACGTTGTCTATTTTGACCCAATGTACCCGGCCAAAACCGGCTCCGCTGCGGCGAAAAAAAAGCTACAGATACTTCAAGAACTCTATCGTTTAAACCGCTATTCTCACGAACAGCCGAATCAAGATGAGGTACGATTGCTTGAAATCGCGAGATCGGTGGCGAGCAAACGCGTGGTCGTAAAAAGGCCGCACCATGCACCGGCGATATCTCCCAACCCAAGCGGCGCGGTATCCGCGAAACTGGTACGATTTGATCTTTATTCTCCGCTATAACGAACGCAGTTCAATGTCTTCCCGCACACGTTCAGCCCCTCTTTTTTATCACTCAGATTGGTCTCCATCCACTACCTCTCAAGAGACAGAAAAATTGACCCTCTCAGGAGATGAAGCGAAACATGCAATGAATGCTCGAAGACTGCGTGAGGGAGACGCAATTGAGATATCCAATGGTCAAGGTGCCCATGGAATCGGTGTTGTTGAAACCGCTGCAACCAAACCGCCGCGATTGACCCTCAACATTGAGAAGATCACTTTAGAGCCACATCCAGCGATAGAATTAGTTTTGGCAACTGCGCTGCCAAAAGGAGACCGTCAGAGCACACTGCTGGATATGGCCACTCAGGTAGGCATGCAACGTTTTGTTCCTCTGGAATGTGACTTAAGCTCGGTCCGCTTCCAACCCAAAATGATATCGCGATGGCGTCGTATCCTGCTAAGCGGGTGCAAACAATCTCGCCGTGTTCACCTGCCAGACATCGATCGACATAGCAATATAGAGCAGCTGCTGACTAGCATCGACGATTTCTCTGTGGTCCTATTTGGTGACCAAAACGGTGAAGCTGTTTTAGACACTGCCGTCAACGAGATACAAGATTTACAACATATAATTGTTGCGGTAGGCCCAGAAGCGGGTTTCAGTGACAAAGAACTACAGCTTCTGAAAAATCACCCCAAGGCATTTGCCATTACCGCAGGACCCCACATTTTACGTACCGAAACAGCGGCGATTGTCTTACTATCGCTAGCTAATCAAATCGCGAAATTATAAATTCCCGAGTGTGTCGATGAATTATCGCTGCACCGACTGACTATTTAACTCAAGGACAACTATGCATCCGCAAAATCTCGTTTGGATCGACCTCGAAATGACAGGCTTATCTCCGGAGAAAGACGTCATCATTGAAATTGCCACTATCATCACCGACGCGGAATTGAATCAAATCGCAGAAGGTCCGGTTATTGCAATAAAGCAATCTCTGCAGCGCCTAGCGGATATGGACGAATGGAACACACGTACCCATACCGAAAGCGGGTTAGTAAATAGAGTTCGGGCATCCAGCTACAGCAACACCACAGCAGAAAAAGAAACGCTAGATTTTATTCGTCAATACGTGCCAGGGAACCACTCGCCTTTGTGCGGAAATTCTATCTGTCAAGATCGGCGGTTTCTCGCGCGCTATATGCCAAAACTTGAAGCTTACTTACACTACCGAAATCTCGACGTTAGCTCGATAAAAGAGCTCATAGTTCGCTGGCGGCCGGATTTACTCCCCGGATTTCAAAAACGCAATACACACAAAGCACTTGACGATATCCAAGAGTCGATTGAAGAGCTAAAGTATTACCGGAAAACCTTTCTGAGGGCATCTCCGACTCATAACACGAATAACTAACAGCTTGAACAAGCTATATAAAACCATGCGCTATTTGTTTTTGATTCTAGTTTCGATTATTGGTTTATCTCATTCCGCAAAACTGTTGGCGGCAGCAGGAGTCGCTAGTGCGCATCCTCTGGCAACCGAAGCAGGAATAGAGATTTTGCAAAAAGGCGGCAACGCTTTTGATGCCGCTGTCGCAATTACCGCAGCCATAGCAGTGGTAGAGCCCAGTGGCTCAGGTCTCGGTGGTGGTGGTTTTTGGCTCATGCACCAAGCCAGTAGTGGAGAAAGTCTTATGCTCGATGGACGGGAGACCGCACCAGCGGCTGCGCATCGAGATATGTATCTAGATAACGCAGGCGAAATTATACCGAAGCTATCAATCGATGGCCCCCTTGCAGCGGGAATACCCGGAGAACCTGCAGCACTAGTATGGATAGCTGAAAACCGCGGAGTGTTACCCCTTGCTGAAAGCCTTGCGCCAGCAATTCGGTATGCTGAAGAAGGATTTGAAATTGGAGAACATTATCAACGGTTGATGAATTTCCGCCATGAAACCGTGCTCGCTTCTCCTGCCGCAGCCGCTATTTTTCTCGACCAGGATAACGTTCCGGAACCTGGTTGGGTTTTGCGTCAACCGGACCTTGCAAACGTTTTACGCGCTATCTCTGACCAAGGCTTTGACGGATTTTATCGCGGCCCAATAGCCAAAGCATTGGTTGAAGGAATACAAAACGCCGGCGGAATTTGGACCTTAGAGGATCTCGCCAACTATCGAGTTAAAGTCCGACAACCGGTTAAAGCGAACTATCACGGTATGGAAATTACCTCGGCATCTCTTCCCTCTTCCGGTGGCTTGGTGATGGCCATCACCTTAAATCAGTTGTCCAAGTTAGATTTGTCTTCAACCAATTCTTTGACCCAGACTCATCTATTGGTGGAAGCAATGCGTCGCGCATATCGCGATCGCGCAGCCTACATGGGAGACAGTGACTTTGTTGAAGTGCCGACAGAGAAATTATTAAGTGACTCGTACGCGAAATCTTTAAAGGAAACTATTTCTCAGTCGAAAGCCACGCCAAGTAGCGAGCTAGATCCGATTGCAGTGGATGACGAAAAAGGCACAGACACAACACACTTTTCGGTGATTGATTCTGATGGAAATAGAGTCGCTGCAACGCTATCAATTAACTATCCTTTTGGTTCCGGTTTTGTCGCACCGGGAACCGGTGTTTTGTTAAACGATGAAATGGACGATTTCTCTTCAAAGCCTGGAACGCCAAACGTTTATGGTTTAGTAGGCAACGAAGCGAATGCAATCGCGCCTGGCAAGCGTATGCTTTCCAGCATGAGCCCTACTTTTTTGGAAACAAACGACCGCATTGCCATTCTGGGAACACCTGGAGGCAGTCGTATTATCTCTATGATTTTACAAGGTGCCCTTGCCTTTCACAGCGGTGCTGACGCCAAGGAAGTGGTAAGTAAGGGGCGCATTCATCATCAATATTTACCCGACAGAATCCAGTACGAACCTGATGCCGTTTCCCTCAAAGAAATTGTGCAACTCTACGCCAAGGGTCATTCCCTCACCCCGCGTGGTCGAACTTGGGGCAATATGCAGGCAGTCGTACTCGACAAGAAAAGCGGAGAATTAGACGCCGCTTCAGATCCGCGCGGTGAAGGGGCCGCCAGAGTTATAAAATGAATTATCGGTCGTTGCAGTCGGTTCTATCACTCAAACGATTTCAACACACAAGACCAACATCCAGAACTCAGCTAGCGGATATGCCGAGACTACTTAGTTTCTCAGGTGTCGGCGCGCCAGAGTGATCCCAGCCCCGTTGCTCGTAGTACTGCGGTAGTAGAATATCCAGTTCATTCACCCCGCCTTTGGCAAAGCCACTGGGAACAGGATCTTTCAACATTCTCGGTGGTAGAGAATCGTCGGCGGAGGTCAAGCCCGCGGCATTATTAAACATGCGTTCGAGATTCCATACGCGCTCACCCAACGAACGAATTCGTTCTTCGTCCCAGTCACCAGGACAAGTGGCGTTGATCATTCTCGCGAAATGCTCGTATCCCCACACCGCAGTGGTGAATAAACAAAGTCCTGAGGAATCCACCATCGAAACAAAGTCCTGCGAAGTCTTAACCGCTTCGGCCTTACCTTTGGTCCCAGCGTCCGCCATATCCTCCTCAAATGTGTCATGTCTAAGATGACATGCACCGCGATTGCTTGTGGCATAGCCCAACCCCATTCCCTGCATCGCCCGTGCGTCATAGCCGGCAAACTCCTGGCCTTTGGATGACATCGAAAGTTCTGGATGGCCATATTTTTCGCACATGAGTCTTGAACCGAGACCAAGTATTTGTCCAAAACCTTCATGCTTTCCGGTTTTTTCCGACATTACAACCAAGGCTTCAGCGCTTCCGAAACTGAGATCAACACCATCAGTGTCATCTAGCGTAATCACACCCATCTCGAACAGCTCCATTGCCGCCGCCAAGGTCACTCCAAATGATATGGGGTCCATACCATGCTCATTCATCATAAAACCGGCAAACGTCATGGCATCTAAATCATCGACTTTCAACACCGGCCCGAACGCAAATGCTGTCTCATACTCTAATCCACCTGAAGCAATAAGATATTCCGGTCGATCTTTTACACTAAAATGTGACGGATCAATTTTTGCAATTCTTCCACATGCAATAGTGCATCCAAAACAGGCTGCGTTTTTAATAAGATTTTTATGACCGCTTCTATTTGTAATCATGACCGCTTCATGATTCACACTATCTGCTTGCGAAAAAGATACCTTGCGAAAATTTTCTGTAGGTAGACCACCAAACTCTTGCATGCTATCCAACATCGCAAGCGTGCCATAGCGCATTAAACCTCTGCGCGCACTGCTGCCGTGCAGCTCTTTATTGACGCTGTTCGCAACCTCCATAAATGCTGCGCCATTGTCTTCAGTAACCCCAACGGTCCCTCTCGCAGCAATAGCCTTCAAATTCTTACTGCCCATGACCGCACCAACTCCTGATCGACCTGCCGCGCGATGTAAATCATTCACCACACATGCGTAGCGAACAAGCTGTTCACCAGAAACTCCTATTGCTGCAACTTTAGTTAATGGATCCTGAGTTTCGCGGTGAATCCAAGCATCGGTTTCCCATACCGTCTTACCCCAAATTTCGTCAGCCGGTAACAGCTCTACTTGATCATCTTTTATCGACAGATATACCGGTTTTTCCGACTTCCCTTGAATAATTACCATATCGTAGCCGGCATACTTTAACTCTGCTCCAAATTTGCCACCCGAGTTAGAGGCGGCAATCGCGTTTGTCAGTGGACCTTTTGTCACAACGCTGTATCGACCACTGGTTGAAGCCATAGTGCCGGTTAAAGGACCAGTTGAAAAGATAAGTTTGTTGTCGGCGCCAAGGGGATCAGCGGCAGGATCCATTTCTTCCCATAGGTACTTGGTAGCGAGACCACGACTTCCCAGGTACTGCTCGGCCCATTCCATATTCAGCGGCTCCGCAACTGCCGTTCCAGCGGTTAGATCAACGCGAAGTATTTTTTTATGCCAGCTCATAGCGACTCTCCAATCCAAATATATCTCGAAGTGAATATTATCTTTTAGTCAATGCAAGTCATTGCCAAAGGCGTTTTTATGCAGCAAATGGATTCCGCCACCACTAAAGGTTCAGAATCTCCTGCTCAAATTTTCTAGTGGAAAAGAATAGCAGAATTGACGACAAAATGTATTTCAGACTAGCGAAAAGAAACAACCATCGCTGGTAACGCCAGGAGTATCATCTTCTGCAGTTTGCTCGAGCGCGATATCCGCTAGTTGGTAGAACACAGAACGGGTTAACTTCGCTTTAAGTCCATCGCGTACAGATATATAGGGACTGGGTTCGGCCGTTACCGGGTCAGTTTTCACTACTAAAGGATGCTTATTATTTGCGATCACAACCTCATCCACATTGGTCCGAAAAGCGAGTTGTAGATCTCGCCCTTCGCCGATAAGTTTTAGCTCTTCAGCAATAAATGGCGCATCCAACACCGTTATTCGATACTTTGCAGGCGGAGTCATCAGGTAATACTGATTTTCTTGAAAAACTAAGACCGAAGAAAATAGTTTAACCAATGCGTGACGAGTTATCTTCCGACCTTCATGCACCCAATCACCGTTTACCTCAATACGCAAGTCAAAATCCACGGTTTTGGTCGGATGCCATGTTTCTACCGGTGGTCGATCGAACGCTTTCAGCTGATCAAAAATACCTTCAAGGTTACCCAACTTGAATCATTGCTTATCTAGTGACGCTTGGCGGAAGACAGCGCGCTTCCAACCAGCCGAGCGGTTATATCCACAGCAGATATCACTTCGTTATAGTGCATACGAGTCGGACCAATCACACCGAGAACACCAACTCGCTCATTATCAACTTCATACGGCGCAGCAATCACACTACAGTCTTCCAGAATCTTATATCCTGACTCTTCACCGATAAATATTTGTACGCCCGATGTTTCCAGACTCTTTTGCAATAGATCGTAGAGGACTTGTTTGGTTTTAAAGGTATCAAACAATCCTTTAATTTTTTCCAGTTCAGCAAAATCGGGGATACCCAACAGATTATTTTCCCCACTGACTAACACTGAATCTTTTTCCGACTCTGATTCACTTTCAAACAATTCCCCTGCCATTTTGACAGCAGTCCGCATCTCTCTGTGCATGTCCTTATGATCACTGCGCATATGACGCGCCAAATCAGTTCTGACTGTATCGAGATTCCAGCTGTCGTAGGTCGCGTTAAAGAAATTTGCGGCTTCCACCAACTCACTATCGGAATAATCTTTATCTACCGCGAGAACACGGTTTTGTACCTGACCATCTTGAGTAATCAAGATTGCCAACACCCGCTGCGGAGATAATTTAAGAAACTCGATTTGTTTAAATGCCACACCTGTTTTAGTTGGCGTTGACAATACTCCGGCAAACGAGGTGATCTGCGAGAGCATATCGGCCGCACCGGTGAGGATACTTTTTTGATCTGATATCCCATCGAACACATCTCCATATTCACTAGCGGCTTGAGTCTGAATATTCCCAGCACTCATCAAACAGTTGATAAAAAACCGGTAGCCTTTTGGCGTAGGCACACGCCCGGCAGAGGTGTGTGGTGCATCAATCAAGCCGCACATCTCAAGATCAGACATCACATTACGAATGGTTGCAGGGCTGAGCTCCAGGTCGGTCTCCTTTGACAAAGTGCGAGAACCAACCGGTGTTCCATCATTGATGTACTTGCTGATCAATCCCATCAGAACTAGCTCTGCCCGAGAACCAGGAGTTATGTTTTCATGATCAGTCATTCGAAAATACTGTTACGATTGAATTCAAAATTGTCGCGCCGCCTTAAAGATATCGGTGTTTAGCGGCAAAAATCAATCGTCAATATTGTTTTTTGTTGTATCCGGCTTATACTTGAAGAATACCGCAGAAAATCGACCTCTTTCTGAAGTAAATATTACACTAAGAAATACTACAGCGAGGCGAAAATTCTGGAGATTCGAGTTTTGGCAAGCAACACAAGCATATTCAAGAAAGCGCACCAAACCATTGAATTGAAGTCGCGATACACCATGACTTAGATCGAAAACCGAAGCTCTTTTTTAATTTATAAAAACCTACTAACTCCCTGAAATATAGTGAAAATATCTACTGTTGGACTGTTTGGAAAATTTCGGGATAGCAGCGTCTCTCCAATACTCGAGCAGGTTCGGGCATCTCTTGAAAAACGCAATTTGAAGGTCCTCCTAGGCAGCACAACCTCGGAAGATATTGACGGTGAGAGAATTGATGAAGAACAGGAAGACTTGGGTGACGTAATCGATCTTGCCATGGTCGTCGGTGGCGATGGCACAATGTTGAGCACAGCGAGAAAGCTTGCGAAATATCAGGTCCCTGCTGTGGGCGTCAACTTGGGACGCTTAGGATTCCTCACCGATATTGCATTAGACGACCTAGAAGCCAGTATCGATGATATTTTGTCCGGGACGCATCGTACTGAGAAACGCACATTACTTTCGATATCGATCAGTATAGAAGGAAAACAGCTTTACCAGGGACTCGCGGTGAATGATGCAGTGTTGTCTAAAGGAAATACCGGTCGACTGGTTGAGTTTGAGACACATATCAACGACGTATTCGTCAGTCACACCCGTAGCGACGGTGTCATTATTGCTACCCCTACTGGCTCAACAGCATACTCGCTGTCTGCAGGGGGGCCGATTATTTATCCTACGTTGCCTGTTTTCAGTATTGCTCCCATTTGCCCGCATACACTAAGCAACCGGCCAATTATTATTGATAGTCGTGATCGCATAAGAATTAACGCCATCAAAACTTCTGAAACCCACGCCAACCTCTCTCTCGACGGCTCGATCGTACACAAGATTCAAGGTGGAGAAACCCTTGAACTCACGGCCGCCCCGCACCAACTTTCCATGATTAGAATGCGCTCTCATGACCATTTTGAAATTCTGCGATCAAAGCTTGGCTGGTCAGGATGATCGATTGGATTGCCATCAGAAATTTCGCGATCACTGAAACGGTTGAACTGGAGCTGGGAGAACAATTCACAGCTGTTACTGGTGAAACAGGCTCTGGAAAATCGTTGATGGTCGATGCGTTGAGTATTTTGCTAGGCGCTCGCGCTGACAATGCCTTAATTCAATACGGTAAAGACCAGGCGGAAATTCAAGCGAGCTTTAACCTACCCGAATCCGACCCGGTGTTTGTTTGGCTCCATGCGCATGATTTGGCAGCGGATCAGGAATTGCAACTGCGGCGCATAATTCGAAGAAACAAGCCTGGACGCGGCTATATCAATGGCAAACCGGTTAATATTTCGATGCTGCGTGAACTCGGCCAGTCGCTGGTGGACATCCATGGCCAGCATGAACATCATTCTCTGATGCGGCGTCCTGTTCAACAGGCATTGCTTGACGAGGCCGCGGGCAATCAAAAACTGCTTGAGAAGATAGCGATTGAACACGATAAGATCTCTGACCTACGAAGTCAGCTTGATCAGCTAAAAAACTCCCAACAAGCTATCGCTGAGCGTATCGATCTATTGAAATTTCAACTTGGCGAATTGGAACTCCTGGCACCCGTAGCGGATGAATGGGAACAATTGGAGATTGCACAGAAGCGATCGCAGCACAGCAGCGAACTGGTTTCTGGTACGCGAGAAGTTGCCAATACACTATTACAAAATGATGATCAGAGCATTTATCTAGACCTCAATCGATTGCGTGCACAACTGCGACAACTCGAACCTCTGGATAATACGCTTGGTCCGATCGCAACGATGCTTGATGAAGCAATTGTAAACGTTGAGGAAGCGGCTCAGCAGTTGAAACATCACTATGAAGGGATCGAGTTAGACCCTCAAGAGGCTCAAGAGTTGGAACAACGAGTATCGAGCTACCACTCACTTGCACGCAAACATCGCGTTAACCCTTCAATGCTGGCCGGGCATGCAAAAAAACTGAGAAGAGAGCTCGACAATTTAAATAACCCTGAAGCTGAACGCGAACGTCTTGAAGATGACCTATCGAATGCGGTTGATGCGTACAAAGAAATCGCTGGCGAACTCAACAAAAAACGTATCTCGACCTCTAAAAAACTAAGTAAAAATATTACCGATGCGATGCAGAATCTGGGTATGCAAGGCGGCTCTTTTCATATCGCGATACAGCCGGTAGCAGAAAATTCTTTTCCGCGTACTGGCACGGAAATCATTGAGTTCATGGTTACAGCGAACCCTGGGATACCACCACAACCTCTGGCAAAGATCGCGTCTGGGGGCGAGGTCTCTCGGATCTCGCTTGCGATTCAAGTAATTCTTGCAGATGCCGCTAGTGTACCGACACTTGTATTTGACGAAGTCGACGTCGGGATTGGCGGAACGGTCGCCAATGTAGTGGGCGAAAGATTGCGGCAGCTGGGTCGTAGTAGACAAGTTATCAGTGTCACCCATTTGGCTCAGGTTGCTGCTAGGGCCGATCACCATTTATCGGTAACTAAACGGAGCGAGAACGGTAAATCGGTGCTTGTTGAGATAGCCAAGTTAACTGACGAGGAACGGGTCCAGGAGATTGCACGTATGTCCGGCAGCGACAAACTCACCTCTCAATCTCGAGCTCATGCTGAGCAGTTGCTCGCAACTGACTGATAAACAAGATATTATCTACCGGAAGTGCTAGATACTCGGTAAGCAGGATGTACGCAGACGAAACAATTACTGTGTGCTCTTTCAAATCGTATTTAGGGAATTCAACCCAGCCGCAATCAGGATGACACCACTCGATCGTTAAAGAATTATGCCAAGCGCAGCTAAATCTATTCAATCCCAAGACAAACGCACGCTTCGTCCCGCTGTTCTCGATGATGTCAGATCGATTTATCAGATTCTGAAGCATTACAGCGACCGTGGTTTACTTTTGCCTAGACCAGAGAGCGATATTTATCAATCGATCCGCGAATTTGTTGTGGTCGAAAACTCTGACCGAATTGTCGCGTGCTGTGCGCTACAAATCTTCACTAGACAGTTGGGAGAAGTTCGTAGTTTAGCGGTAATGCCGGAATATGCGGGGGCGGGTATTGGCACAGAAATCGTCGAAAGGATCGAACAAGAAGCAAACACAATAGGATTAACGCGACTAATGGCGTTAACCTACGAAGTGAAATTTTTTTCCCGTATGGGCTATAAGGTAGTAGAGATGAATGTGCTTCCTGAAAAGGTGTGGGGGGCTTGTATTAACTGTCACAAATTCCGAAATTGTGATGAAATAGCGGTGCTAAAACTACTTTCAGAGGATTAGATCAGTTGATATGGAATGGTCTTTTGGAATCACCAAAAATTGATGATTGTGATCGCGGAACTTAAACCGTTTTCGACTGTTTGATTGGGTATAAAGAAAAATTCACAATCGTCAAAATTTTAATTCTTCAAATAGTTCTCGAAACTCTATGACTCATCTCCCAAATTTCCAGCGACTGATTATTTTCTTTGGTTTAGTGGTTAGCCTAGGGGTGACAGGCGGATGCGTTTATCGCCAAGATATCCAACAGGGCAATGAAATCACGTCGGAGATGGTGGAACAAATCAGGCCGGGGATGAGTCGTCGAGAAGTGATACGCGTGCTGGGCTACCCACTGATCAATGATCCGTTTAATCGAGACAGATGGGATTACTACTATTCTCTAAAACGTGGAAAGAGCAAGGAAGTAACGAGTCAGTCTGCTACTTTGTATTTCGACGGCGATAATCTCGAGTCAATTGATTCACGACTTACCGAAGATAATACTGAAGATAATAGTTAGTAATCAATTCCAGAAGACGTCCGTAGTCAGTCGTTGCTCATAGTCAAGCGTGTAACCCCAATAGTCTCACTCTTCAAGCTGCCGTAGTTGAGCCCTGGATTGGCGTCAAGAACTCCTGGAAATATAATTGACTCGCATTCAGCGAACAATCTAGTTCAGACCCGCCTCAGAAAGCAGTTTTTCCGGCGGCACATAGCCACCCAGTACCGTGCCATCGTCCAACATCACAAATGGTGTTCCTTGCACTCCCAATCGATGCCCAAGTGCATATTGATCCGCGACGGGATTTTCACACTCTATTTGTTCAATCTCCTTCCTGTTCTTGGCAATCGTCATCGCTCTCCCTTGATCTCCAGAACACCATACAGAGACCGCTTCGCGATAGCTCTCCGAATTCAACCCGGCGCGCGGCCACATCATATAACGGACTTTTAATCCGCCTCTGGCTAAAGCAGGAATATCCTTGTGAAATTTCTGACACCATCCACAATCAGTGTCGGTGAAAACAGTCACATAACGCTCGCCCTGCTTGTCACCCATGATGATCATATTTGATTCTGGAACCTCGCCGAGTTCAACCAACGCTTCTTCTCTCGTTTTATTGCGTTTTTCCTGTGCCCAGCTAATTCTGCGCTCAGCATCAAAAACCTCACCGATCATTACAAATTTATCTCTGGAATAAACATATAGCGTTTCAGTACCGGCAACCACCTCGTATACATTTTCCATCGCGGTTAGCTCAACACTCGAAATCTCCATCGCTGACGGAATGATCTGTCCCAAATTCGCTTTTACAGAATCTATCTCGGACTGCGCCCACGCTGAGGTCACAAGCGTTTGAGCAACAAAAGCCAGAGCCAGCAGAGAACAAACAGAGATTTTCTTCAGATTCAGCATAGTGATTTCAATGAAATTTTTAGTAGTCGTAATCTTATTAGATCGTTACTAATCACGAAAGTTCGTAAACTGTAGCGGAATACCCAGCTTTTGCTCTTTTAAAAACGCCATCACCTGCTGCAGATCATCGCGCTTTTTTCCGGTAACACGCACCTGCTCTCCCTGAATCGCCGCCTGCACCTTCAACTTTTCTGCTTTTATCAATTTAACAATTTTTTTCGCTCTATCAGTATCAACACCCTGGAGTACCGTTATTTCCTGCATAGATTTACCCGTGGAACTGGCTTTAACCGGCGATTTATCAAGCGCATTTACATCAATGCCTCGTTTGGACAATTTTAATAGAAGCACATCCATCACTTGCGAAACTTTGAAGCTGTCATCCGCATGCAGCGTCAGTTTAGGATCTGCCTCTTCAATGCGGGCATCACTGCCTTTAAAGTCGTATCGGTTGGTAATTTCCTTATTGGACATGTTGACGGCATTTTTTACTTCCTGCCAGTCTATTTCGGAAACTATATCAAATGAGGGCATGGCCTGAGTCTAATTAAAAAAGGGAAAATAAAAATCATTTTGCTCCTAACATCGCTTTTTTCAGAGAAGCTTGGATTGGATCGTCTGACAACCAAATGCCAAACAGCGCCTGCTTAAAAATCAAACCTGGGACAGTCACTTTGCTTTCCCCGTTTTTGAGCACCTCTACACCTTTCCCGGGAAGATAAATGAGATCAAACACATCTTTTTTTACAATTTCGTCAGCGAAGCCGCTCGCAAACAACTCAATTTCTGACTTAATCGGTTCAAGATTACCCTTTGTTGACTTCTCAAATCCGTCCCACAGTGCCGATTTCATTTTCTTCGAACTAATCAGTCCGGACACAATATTCAAGCGAACCGCCATTGCTTCGTCAGCAGCACTGATAGCGACCCCGTCATCGTTCTTCGTCTTGAGATATAAACCTGCTCTGTAAAGCGAGAGAAACGCTTTCTTCCGTTTTCCTTCACCTTGCTTTTGCAAACTATTACTCGAGAACGCCAAACTCGATGGAAATATTTCAGCCGCGAATAACGGCGTTGCGCCAGCAACAATAAACGCAAAAACAACTAATCTGACCAGCCTCAAAGGCTGAGTTAGTAAGGCAAAGAAATAGTGGGTTAACCGAAAAATCATAGCGACGCCAATTAAATAATAAATTCCATCTACATTATAAGTCTATCACTGATCTCCGTGAGATTCTGACGCGCATCCGCGAGATAGCTGTTTAGTCTTGCAAAACTGAGTTGTGAAATCGGATTGCTCGGTCCATCAACGACCAGTTTGATCACCGACAGATTCTCGAGCAAGCCCGCTGACTGCAGCATTTGGGCGATATAGTATGCTTCCATATCGACTACACCTTTATCCGGATATTTCTCTTGAGGTGTTAAAAAACTGTAACAGCTGGTGTTTGGTGACGTCCCTCTAGGGATTAGTTTATATCCTTGAGAGCCATCACTCGACTCCCCATTCTCTAATATCGTAGCCTCCAGAATAGCCGAAATAGCATACTGCGAAGACCCGGCCACGCCAAAATTCAACCACAGCAATTTGTCGTCTGCCTCTGCGATAGATAGTTCCTTTTCCAACGCACATTGGATGTTTTCCCTACCTTCTCCAGTGATGCGTAAACACACCTTTGCACTCACATAGCGACTCTTACTACCGCTCGCGTGATCCAGATCCAGACCATAGTGTTGTAGGAAAGCAGTTGCCTCGGCGTAATGGGCGACCAGAATAACTAGCATGGCGTTGTAGGATATTTATCGGAGATTGCTCTGTACAGCGCTGCCTCTTCTATCTTGCGCCGTTTTGCGGCTCCCAGCGCCAGGATATGACACTTTTGCTTTAGCACACTGATCGACTCCTTCTTATCCTCGCGGTCTAATTTCACTTTGTCCAGCATCCCCTCGATTGCGCGCACACGAAAGCGATCCATCCCCCAATGGGCCTGAGAGAGTTGATCAGAGTGACCGCCATATTTAATGAGTAAAGGCTGGTCAACAAGCAATGCGTCATACCTGCTAAATACCCGCAACCACAGCTCATAGTCTTCGCAGGCTAGAAACGTTTCATCAAATAAACCAACCTGCTGCAATATGTCTTGATGCAACAATGCCGAGGAGGGAGAAACACAACACAAAGGTAAACACTGCTGATAGATTCTGCCTTCCGGTTTTCTATGTTTCTTCAGCTGATTGACTCTCTTTCCGTTTCGAATCCATATTTCATCAGTATGGCAGAACAGTGACCCACCTGAATTTTTAAGCGCCTTTACCTGGTTAGCCAATTTTTCAGGCAACCATTCGTCATCAGAATCCAATAACCCTATCCAGTCACCCTTGGCTTTTTTGATGCCATTGTTTCGTGCCGCGCTCACTCCTTTCTGAGATTGCATGATGAGATTC
Organism: uncultured Gammaproteobacteria bacterium; assembly: GCA_937992195.1. Classification (GTDB taxonomy): domain Bacteria; phylum Pseudomonadota; class Gammaproteobacteria; order Arenicellales; family Poriferihabitantaceae; genus VYFG01. Next base: position 28,759 of record CALKKV010000043.1, read on the forward strand.
ACTGTCGGATAGCGGTCTCTCACCATTTCTGCTGTGCCGTCCTCGGAACCGTCATCAACCACCAATATCTCGTGGGGTTGATAGGTTTGGTGTATAACAGACTCAATCGCTCTGGGCAGAACGGCAATTCGATTCCAGGTAGGGATAATGACACTAATTTTCATCGATACAAATTTTTCACTACCCTAAAGTACAAAAAACGGAGCTCTAAGCTCCGTTTTTTACGCGTATAAGGGGTCAGCGGCTACATTAAATCAGACACTTCTTCCCGCTCTTCAATTAGCTCTTGCTCAGTCGCTTTCATTCGCTCGCGGCTGAAATCACTAATCTCTAGCCCCTGTACAATTTCATACTTACCGCCCTGACAGGTCACAGGGAAAGAATACATCAATCCTTCGGCAATACCATAGCTACCATCTGAAGGAATGCCCATACTAACCCAATCACCATCAGCAGTCCCCAACACCCAGTCTCGCATATGATCAATTGCCGCAGAACCCGCTGAAGCAGCGCTAGAGGCGCCGCGTGCCTTGATTATTGCCGCACCTCTTTGCTGAACGGTCGGTATAAAATCCTCGACTAGCCAGCTTTCTTCGATGTCTACAGACTTTCCTGACGCTTGTACGTTTGAGATGTCAGGATATTGTGTCGCCGAGTGATTCCCCCAGACAGTCATGCGAGAAATCTCCGCATGGTGCACACCGATTTTTGCAGAAAGCTGTGCCTTAGCGCGATTGTGATCAAGACGCATCATCGCGGTAAATTGACTCTTATCTAAATCTGGTGCATTTGCTGCTGCGATGAGCGCATTAGTATTCGCAGGATTACCAACAACCAGAACACGAACACTTTTAGATGCGTGATCGTTCAATGCTTTGCCTTGAACAGAGAAAATTTTGCCGTTGTCCTTAAGCAAGTCTCCGCGCTCCATTCCTGGCCCTCGCGGCTTCGAGCCAACCAGCAATGCATAGTCAACATCCTTGAATCCGACATTTGGGTCATCAGAGGTTTCGATTCCCGCTAACAACGGAAAAGCACAATCTAATAGCTCCATCACAACGCCATTCAACGCGTCCATTGCAGGAGGAATTTCCACCAGCTGAAGAATTACCGGTTGATCATTTCCAAGCATATCGCCTGAGGCAATGCGAAATAACAGGGCGTAGGAAATATTGCCGGCTGCACCGGTAACCGCGACTCGAACAGGAGCTTTCATAGTAATTCTCTTGAAATTGGGATTTGGTGGGGATTATATGTGACAGAGGGATAGATGTCGTCTCCACCAATGGTGGCAAAAGACGAATCCCATCTCGGATTGGTTGTCAATATTGACTCAAATCAGGGTCAACCGTAGTATCCAGCGATGATCGGAGGAAACATTAACATTACGCTGGCGGCGTTATTTCTGTTGGCGGGGACAGGCTGTGCCGGCTATGGCACAAGTCCGTCGGATATTGAATCATCCGGCTCTTTATCTGCGGCATCTTCGTCATCACCTGTTGCAGAGCGAGAGTCCGTTTTACTCAGTGAGCCATCGGTATCCTCCTTAGAACCCGATGTGATGTCTACCGCTATTACCGGAAACGCGGGTTTACTTGAGACACCAAAGCTTTATCTGCGCGAAGTAGAAATCAATACACTACCCTCTGAAACCCAAGATACTCCAGCGCTAGCTGCGGTTCTACCTAAGCTTGAAAGTAGTGATAAAGGTCTTTGGAACGACTTGCGTAGAGGGTTTCGTCTCACCAATCTGGAGCAAAGCCCGGACCGCGTCGCGCGTTTTGAAAAGTGGTATTCCGACCATCCGAAGTTTTTTAAGCGACTTTCTGAACGCGCATACTGGTTCCTTCCCTATATTCTGGCTGAAGTCGAAGCACGCGATATTCCTTCCGAGGTAGCTATTCTGCCGGCTGTAGAGAGCGCGTTTAGACCAGACGCTACTTCCCGTTCACATGCTGCGGGAATATGGCAATTTATCAGTGCTACCGGAAAACGGTTTGGTCTCAGGCAAGACGGGTGGATGGATGCCCGCCGGGACTTAGTACAATCCACCCGTGCCGCTTTAGATTACCTTGAATACTTATCTCAAGAGTTTGACGGGGACTGGGAACTTGCATTGGCCGCTTATAACGCAGGCGAAGGAACGATTCGCAAGCAAATTCGAAGAAACAAATCTAAAGGCTTGCCAACCGACTATGCAAACCTAACACTGCGTAAGGAGACAACAGAATATATTCCTAGACTATATGCTATTCGAAACATTCTACAGGACCCGGCTAAATTTAATATCCAGCTAGCTCCTTTGGAAAATATCCAACGGCTAAAGCAGGTCGATTTAAAGGCACAAACCGATTTAACTGTCATAGCGCAGATGGTTTCCTTAAACAGGAAACAGCTTCACTTCCTCAATCGTGGATATGTGCGTGGCGTAACACCACCAAATGGCCCCCATACTATTGTTGTTCCAGCATCAGAGGCAGATCACGTTATTCTTAAACTCAGCAAGATGAAAGTTGAAGATAGAATGCAATGGGCACTTCACCGCGTGAAGAAAGGCGAATATTTAGGAAAAATAGCCAGCATTCATGGCGTCAACGCCGACGCAATTCGGGCCGCGAATTCGATCAAGGACAACTTGATCAGTCCAGGTCAAGAACTTCGTATTCCGTTAAATGGAGGTGAACAATTCACTGCTAACGCGTCTGGAAAGAAAAATCACCGAGTAGCGAAAGGCGATACGTTGTGGAATATTTCCAAGCGGTATAGTGTTTCTCTGGGCAAGCTACTACGCTGGAATCAACTGCACAGCAAGAGTATTTTGCAACCCGGACAATCTTTGGTTGTTTTTCAATAACACTTGTTTAATTGAGGTCGGCTATTCGCTAACCGATCGCACGAGTCATCAAAATCGCATCTTCCCTTGCACTGAACTTATTTCCAGCTGCGCTTGGATAGTAGTTTTTTCGAACCCCCTTCTGAATAAACCCTGCGCCTTTGTAAAGTCTACGCGCAACCTTATTCCCTTCTCTCACTTCAAGCCATACTTCATTACTCTGCTTCTGCATCGCCTCGCTAAAAATTAACGAGAGAACCTCTCTACCAATACCCATTCTCTGGTACTTCAAAAAAATAACTAAATTTAATATTTCAGTTACACCTTCATTGTGTTGCAACACAAAGTAACCAGCGTCTCCGGTATGCAAACAAACGATTTGGCAATCATCTTCGGATTTAAGACTTTGAGACAGGTCACCCATTGACCAGGGGTGCTCACTGGCCCTTTGCTCTCTTGCGAACAGCGACTCAATATCCTTTATAGACATTGGTCGAAGATACACTTTATCCGCTGATTGCCTTTCTAGCTTTGACAAGGTCTTGCCAGACAAATCGCTTATCCAAAGGGTGAGCCAGGAGATGTTTCAGGCCATAGGTAACGTATAGGCCGCTAGCCCCTCCTTGATAGCGATAGCTTTCTGACCGAAGAACATCTAATGGCTTATCCGTCTCAATAAGAAATTGCGCGAGTTCTTCTCCAAGAACCATAATATTCGCTGGACGCTCCTCTTCGATTAAGGCAGAGAGACTGTTTTTAATTCCTCGCTCAGCATCCGCTTCAGAACACGCTTGCGACACCGCGATAGCCTCAATCACGTGACAGTCCGATTGAGATAAACCCAAAGCAAACCGTATAGCCTCAAACAAATTGGTTTCGGCTATTGCATGATCGTCCGACAGTGCGTAAACAAAACACCATTTTGCCCCAGTTCGACGGCTCACCGTGGCAAGCCAGTCAACAGCCTCCGTTCCAGCGTTAGCATCGAAATTGGATTTTTCAACATCTGACTTCGGCGATTGAACCGCAGCGTCAAAAGAATCATGATTATGTTTGACTGCTTCTTCGTTCTCGAAGTTTGAGGTCTGCTCTTTTATTGCCGTGGTTGTATTATGTGTGGCAACAGAAAAAACAGCTGACTGGTCGGAAACGTCGACGTTGGAAGTCACCGCTTCAGAGCGCTGCCGCGACGAAGCAGTCACCTCCAGAACGTTAGTAGGATGTCGCAACTTCCACACTTCAACTCCCATGGTTTTAAGAATTGCTGTCTGCTTTTCAGAATGCGAATTCATATTAACTCATATTAAAACTAGGTGAACAATTCGCACAATGACAGTGTTGTGGGTGCTGAAAATCAATCCTTTGATTTTTTATCGTCTTCCAGCTCATCATCACCGCGATCAGGTAAAAAAGAAGGACTGGATTCATCGCCTTTTCTCCACCTTAAGACCCAACTTAACGGACCCGAACTCGCATAGCCAAAAGAGACCAAAAATAACACTGTAGGCGGATCAAAAAAGATCAAGACAAACATCAGCGCCAGGACAATAAGCACAACGAATGGCACCTGGTTTTTATGATCAAAATCTTTAAAACTACGGAATTTGACATTGCTCACCATCAACACCGCCGCCGACAGCGTTACAAAGGCGCTCAACCAAGCAATAAAAGGATCATCTCCTGCCACTTCAAAGTCAAACAAACACCAAACCCAAAAAACAACGAATGCGCCAGCCGAAGGAGAAGGCAGACCAAAGAAGTACCTGTTTTCTTTTATCGTCAAAGTGTTAAACCGTGCAAGTCTTAGTGCGGTAGCAGCTGCATATAGAAATGCAATCAACCAGCCGGGTCGACCGATTGACTCTAAAGACCAAAAGTAAATAACAAGTGCCGGAGCAAGTCCAAACGCAATCAGATCGACCAGGCTATCGTACTCTCCGCCAAAATCGCTAGCGGTGTTTGTCCAGCGCGCTACACGACCGTCAAGACCATCCATAATCATCGCTACGAAAATAGCAAGCGCTGCGGTATCAAAGTTTCCCTGGGTTGCCTGAATAATTGCAAAAAAACCAAAGAATAGTCCCGCGGTCGTAAAAAGACTCGGAAGGAAGTAAATTCCTTTGTGAGCATTTTGGGAAGATTCGTTATCGCTCATATGTTTGTTCACTAAAAGTGTTAACCAAATGAATTTGGAGCATGGGAAACCGACCTGTCGCTTCGAGCCGGCAGCAACCTGAAGTTAATTCGGCTTCTACTGCTTATGATACCGCCTTATCAGGAAAAGTTCGCGACTACATCGTTTCCGGATGTAACCCATTGACCGATATTGACGTTCAATGAAGTGCCTGTTGGGAGATATAAATCAACCCGGGACCCAAAGCGAATAAAACCATAGCGCTCTCCTGTGGCAACCTTATCTCCTTTCTTAACATAACTCAGAATGCGTCGAGCAACCAAACCAGCAATCTGAATGCTAATCACGTCCTCTCCTTGAGGCGTTCTAATCCAGATCGCATTGCGCTCATTCTCAGTTGACGCCTTATCAAGCGCAGCATTAAAAAACTTGCCTGGATGGTACCAACAATCCTTAATTTCACCGGCAATAGGAACCAAATTAGAATGCACAGAAAACACATTCATAAAAATGCTTACCTTAAGAGAAGTTACACCCTCAAGATAAGGATTGGGCATTTCCCCAATAAATACAACCTGACCACTCGCAGGGGCAACTATGGCTCCCGCTTGATCAGTGATTTGACGTTTGGGGTCTCGAAAAAATTGGAATACAAATATCACTAACAGCCAAACCGGTATCGACCACCAACCCCAGACTAGAGTAGCTAAAATACCGCAGGCAAGCGAAGCAATCAGATGTACTCGACCCTCTCGGGCGAGAATAGGATAATCAAAGGTAGCCATTTAAAGCTCTTATGCGCTGAGCGCGCGCTTACCGCGACCGATCCCGGAAACACCGGATCGAACTACTTCAATAATCTCGACCTGGGACAAAGCTTGGACGAAAGCATCAACCTTGTCACCGTTTCCCGTCATTTCTAGTGTGTAAGTGCTTTCCGTGACATCAATAATTCGACCGCGGAAGATATCAACCAGCCGCTTCACTTCTTCTCGTTGTTCACTACCTGCTGCCACCACTTTGACAAGCATCAACTCACGCTCAATATGCTGACCTTCTGTCAAATCAATCAATTTCACGACGTCGACCAGCTTATTCAACTGTTTGGTAATTTGTTCAATAATACTGTCTGTACCGCCAGTTACGATTGTCATTCTCGAAAGTGAGGGATCATCTGTTGGTGCAACGGTCAGGGATTCGATATTGTAGCCTCTAGCGGAAAACAATCCGGCAACACGAGACAATGCACCTGCTTCGTTTTCAAGCAAGACAGAAATAATTCGTCGCATTAAGCCAGCTCCCTCTCCTTGACTTCTTCCTGACCCGGAGCAAGATGCATTTCATGGTGCCCTTTACCCGCAGCGATCATTGGATACACGTTGACAGTTGGATCCGTAATCACATCGACAAATACCAGTCGATCTTTCAAAGCAAACGCTTCTTCTAAGGTAGCATCCAGCTCTGCAGGCTTTTCAACACGCATGCCAATATGACCGTAGCTTTCCGCGAGCTTAACAAAATCAGGAAGCGCATCCATATAAGAATGTGAATAGCGACGATCGTAGAAAAATTCCTGCCACTGCCGCACCATCCCCATATACTGATTATTCAGATTAATCACTTTTATTGGCAGTCCGTATTGCAGGCAACAGGACAGCTCCTGGATACACATCTGAATACTGGCATCACCAGTGATACAAATTACTGTGGCGTCAGGATAAGCCAGCTGAACACCCATAGCCGAAGGCAAACCAAACCCCATCGTGCCCAGCCCCCCGGAATTAATCCATCGACGCGGCTTTTCAAAGGCATAGTATTGTGCTGCCCACATTTGATGCTGGCCAACATCAGAACATACGTAAGCATCACCCTTTGTTATTTCACCTAATCGTTCAACTACCACTTGTGGAACAATCTTTTCTTCATTGGTTTTATAGGCAAGGGAGTCAAGGGACTTCCAACGGCCTATCTGCTCCCACCATTGATTAACCGCTGCGCGATCTATCTCATCAACCCGAGGTTCAAGCAGCTCTATCATTTGCTCCAGTACTTCCTGACAATCTCCAACGATCGGCACCTCTACAGGTACGTTCTTACCAATCGATGACGGGTCAATGTCTATCTGAACGATTCTCGCACTAGGTGAAAACTTGGCAAGTTCGCCGGTTACGCGATCATCAAACCTGGCACCAACTGCAATCATGACATCACAGTCATGCATCGCCATATTGGATTCGTAGGTTCCATGCATTCCGAGCATACCCAAAAAATTCTTGTTTGAAGCAGGTATCGCGCCAAGCCCCATCAAAGTACTGGTCGACGGATAGCTCAACATGTTTACCAGTTTTTGCACAGCGTCTTCTGCATTGCCAATCACAGCACCGCCGCCGGTATAGATAATCGGTTTCCTGGCACTTAATAACAGATCAACGCCGCGTTTAACCTGTTTGGAATGCCCCCGTGTTCTTGGCTGATAAGAACGCATATCAACCGACTCAGGATAATTATAGTCGGTCAGATTGGCTGTAATATCCTTAGGGATATCAACAACAACCGGCCCCGGGCGACCAGAGCTCGCAATATAAAACGCTTTCTTCATGGTTTCAGCGAGATCGTCGACATCGTTAACCAAAAAGTTATGCTTCACGCACGGTCGTGTGATGCCAACGGTATCAACCTCCTGGAATGCATCGTCACCAATCAGATGCGAAGGCACCTGAGCAGTCAGCACGACCATAGGAATTGAATCCATATAAGCGGTCGCAATCCCGGTTATCGTGTTTGTTACACCTGGTCCAGAGGTAACCAGCACAACACCCGGTTTGCCTGTTGCCCGAGCATAGCCATCGGCAGCATGGGTAGCACCCTGCTCATGTCTGACCAGTATATGTTTTACCTGATCTTGCTTGTACAGGGCGTCATAAATATGGAGAGCGGCCCCTCCGGGATATCCAAACAGGAATTCGATGCCTTCGTCTTGAAGACAGCGAACAACAATATCAGCACCAGTTAGCTGCACGGTTCACCTCAAAGCAAAAAAATCCGCGACTTGCGCGGACAAGAAAAAGAAAAATTAGGAGTCAAGTATAAAGCTATTTTTCTCGACATTCCAAACATTTAGAGAATGATTTACAAGCAAAGCGAGATAACAAGAACAGTTTTCCAAATCGACGCAAAATCCTCTTCTGGTTTGCGCAACCACTACTGTATGCGATCAGTCTTTAGGGGTATAAATCCGCACCATATTGCTGGTCTAAACCCGAGCCTCACAAGCGTAGGGCGAACAACAGCTACATCCCCATTCCCGGTGGCATTCCACCTTGCCCTTTTAACTGCTGCATCAAACTCCGCATTCCACCTTTCTTTTTCATTCGCTTCATCATTTTTTGCATTTGCGTAAACTGCTTCAACAAACGGTTCACATCCTGCACCTGGGTGCCGGAACCCAGCGCGATTCTCTTTTTCCGCGCACCCCTTAAAACAGCAGGAAAACGCCTCTCGTGAGGTGTCATGGAATTGATAATCGCAATGGTCTGGGCCGTTTGATGATCACCAACCTTATCCAGCGCTTTTTGCGGCAGGTTGCCCATACCTGGCAATTTATCGACCATACTCGCCATGCCACCCATATTTTGCATTTGCATCATTTGTTCACGGAAATCTTCAAGATCGAAATCTTTTCCTTTGACAAACTTTTTGGCCAGCTTCTCGGCTTTTGTTTTATCGACTTTTCGCTCAACTTCTTCAACAAGGGAGAGCACATCGCCCATGCCAAGAATACGAGATGCCAAACGGTCTGGATGAAATGGCTCCAGCGCGTCCATTGATTCACCAACACCAATAAACTTAATTGGCTTGCCCGTGATATGTCGAATTGACAGCGCCGCTCCACCTCTGGCATCACCATCCGTCTTTGTAAGCACTACGCCGGTTAACGGCAGCGCCTGATCAAACGCTCGCGCGCTGTTGGCAGCATCCTGACCGGTCATACTATCTACTACAAACAACGTTTCAATCGGATCGATCGCCTTGTGAATTTGTTTCACCTCGTCCATCAATTCGCCGTCAACGTGGAGCCGACCGGCGGTGTCCACAATGACGACATCTCGACTGGTGACACGGCCGTGCTCTATGGCATTTCTGGCGATATCGACGGGCTTTTGATCTGCACTGCTGGCAAAAAAATCTGCGCCAACTGAAGCCGCAACCGTTTCCAATTGCTTGATCGCCGCCGGTCGATAGACGTCAGCACTGGTCACCAAAACTGATTTTTTATCTCGGGTTTTTAATAAATTGGCGAGTTTACCTACGGTGGTAGTTTTTCCCGCACCCTGCAAACCGGCGACCAGTATAACGGCTGGAGGACGAGTGGCCAGATTGAGTCCGTCATTGGCGCTCCCCATTAAGCTCTCCAGCTCTTGCTGCACCACTTTTATTACCGCCTGACCGGGAGTTAAGCTACCAAGTACATCCTGACCAATCGCTCTTTGTTTTGCTCGCTCGACAAACTCCTTTACTACTTCCAGAGAAACATCGGCTTCCAGCAGCGCAATCCGCACCTCGCGCATCGCTTCAGAGATATTTTCCTCAGACAGCTTTCCTTTGCCACTTAAGTTTTTGAACGTCGATTGCAGGCGTTCACTTAGTTGTTCAAACATATATACTCAATACTTATTCAATTCATATTATGGAGAGACCGGTGCCTGAGAAATCATCTAAGGCAGAACATTAAGTGGTATTATTTTCTGCCAAATCCAGCTCAGGATCTCTATCGCCATTCGAAGTTTACATCTATTTGATCTAGCGATCGCGTAGATTTTAGAAAACCTCGGGAAACTTCTCTGAAAATATCAGCTTGTTATGTTCGTCTTCGTCACTCTTATTCTATACCTTGCTGGCGCATTGCTATTTTGGCGGCGGGTAAAAGGATACCAAGAGCATCCGAACACTTCCGAAAACAAAAAAAACAAGGGGCTGGTTCGCTGGGTTTATATCGGAATTGCCATGGTATTAAGCGTGTTACATAGCATTCACTTGTACTCAACCCTTCTTGTAAATGGCGACATAAATCTGGCTTTAGGAAATATATTTTCTCTCGTTTGCTTAATGACGATGATTATGTTTTGGTTGGGGGCGTTAGTTCGACAAATTACTAATCTCGGCGTAATCGTCCTTCCAATTGGATTCCTTGGTCTGTTTGCCAGTAGTTACACTCCTGGAACCGCGCTAATCTTGCAAGGCGCCCCACCATCACTTTGGGCGCATCTGACCATAGCGATTCTTGCATTTGGCTTTCTATGTATTGCTGCAGTGCAGGCTACCCTGTTGTTTTTGCAGGAAAAGCAATTGCAGAGCGCAAATCCGGGCGGCTTTTTCCCGGCGCTTCCTGCAATCCAGACTATGGAGCAGAATATGGTGCAGTTAACCATTTTGGGGGTGGCATTGCTCACGATCAATTTGGTCACTGGGTTGCTCTCGTCATGGCAGGTCCATGGCAAAACAATTGAGCTCAATCACCACATTTTGCTATCCATTCTTGCGTGGTTCGGCTTTACAACCCTGTTAATTGGAAGAAAAATGTTTGGATGGCGGGGACAGATCGCAGCAAAATGGACCCTCTTCGCCTTTTTCCTACTGCTTTTAGCGTATTTTGGCACTAGAATCGTCACCTCCATTATATTGGCCTAAAACATTGACCTAGCGGCCGATTCCAGATATCTTCGCTTTTCAGAAATTAGAACCAGATTATTCGTTAACATGAAGATTTTAAAGGCATTTGGGGAAAGTCCTATGAATAAATTTAGTCCAAAGTTAGCCGCCACAGCGTTTGCGGCAGTTTTGGTTGCAGGATGTAGTAGCGGCGGAGGCACTACATCCAGCGGTGATGGTTTGGGAGTACAAACCACAGCGTCGAATATGTTGCTGCTCTCTTCACTGGCACCGGGGCCAGGTGGTGGTTTTGATGAAGAAACTATTAGCGTCGATGCGTTCATCAATATTTGCGAATTTATGCCTGGCAGTGAATCAACCGATGAGGATGGCAATGTTACCGTTACACAGGACGAAACCGAGTTCGAGCCTGGCCTAACCACCAAGACAGGGTTATTAACCATCGTTGCCAGAGATCTGGTTGACGAATCGGGCCTGACGCCAGTGGAGTTTTTTCCAGAGGGTGTTGTTTTTACGCGATACCAAGTTTCTTTCACGTCACCAGATGCTTTTGCACCGAACTTACAAGATCGAACCTTTCAGCAAACATTGGTTATACCAAACGGCTCAGCTGAAGCGACTTTCTCGATCATTCTTGTCGACCTTGGTGTGATCCTGTCTGAATTCCAGCCTCAGTCTTCTGGAAGTATTGCTAGCTACAACGTAAGGGTAACTGCAAGCGGTGCGGAACTGAATGGTACTCCTATTAGCGTCAGTGCAGAGACTTTTCTTGAAATTGGTGACTTCGATCGGTGCGACAACTAACAACACAGTTGTGTGATAGAGTGCTTTGTCATCATCAGCTAAACGGTGTATCTTAGTCAGCGAAACAAGATGAAGTACTATTTAAAAGCAGCATGGGTTTCCATGCTGCTTTTTTATTGCTCGGCGTCATTTGGGCAAAATGTTGGATACGATATTTATCTCACCGCAAAGGAAGAAAACAATCAGCCTTCAGAAGTGCGAGAAGAAGAGTTTGACTGCACTGATCGTATCTTCGTTGTCATCATCGTTGCCGGGTTATCCAATGACCAGCACGAGCTGAAAGTTCGATGGCTCGATCCTGCCGGAAATCAAAAGGAGTTGACGCGCTATAATTTCGAGGGACGCGCAATTACAAAAATCTGGGCCTGGTTGCAGTTAAACGGTCCAACTGGCGCAATTATCGGGCAAATGTTCGACCCGTCTTTTGGGATGGAAGAATTTATTGGCGACTGGTTCGCCGAAGTCTATATAGATAATAAAAAGGTTTCCTTAAAACCCTTTCGCGTACTCTGCTAATTCTATGGGTCTTTGTGGTTACCAGATTTCTGAGCCACATTGTCTCTGACATAGGCTGCGCTTAACTGCATCGGAGAACCAAGCGATGCGATATCTGCCAGAGGGAAAAGGTTTCTTGCTTCTGGGTGATGATTACCCAATATCTCAATTTTCCTGTCTCCGATTTCGGGCGGCAAGCTATCTGCATAAGCGTTCCAGCCAGAACCAACACCATATATCTGTATTGCTTTCAATCTGTCTGAATGAATCTCTTTTATACCCATAACGACATCTAGGACTGTTTGAGGGTCCGAAACTTGAGCCGCAAGAAGCGGAGTCGTTCCATTACAAGTGTCATAAAGACACCAGTAAACCTGCCCCATTCGCGCATCGATCGCACTCAATACCACGCTATTCTCAATCGGTATCGCAAGTGCTGCTAACGAATGTAAGCCAACGGCTGACAGACCAGATGCGAATGCGAGACCCTGCGCAATACCGATACCAATGCGCAGACCAGTAAATGATCCCGGCCCCATATCCACAGCAATCGCATCCAATTCTCTCAAATTCGTTTTTCGTTCCAACAATAACTGTTCGACCATACCGTGCACTAGCCGAGAGTGACCGTTTGCAACAACCTGCTGCCGCTGTGTAATTTCACCATTGAACCGCAGCGCAACCGAGCAATTCTCCGTTGCCGTCTCTATCGCTAACATATCTATGGTCAACGCACTTCTCCAAAGAACTGTTCGACATGATGCATTTGCTTGGTTATCGACATCGGCGGCAGGCTGTCCAAAAATTTTTGACCGTATCTTTTTGTTGTCACTCTAGGATCACATATCACCAGAACACCACGATCCGTTTCGGATCGAATCAGTCTGCCCGCTCCCTGCTTTAGGGCGATTGCAGCATCGGGAACCTGAATTTCCATAAACGCATTCCCTCCCATCTCTTCACAGGCCTGTAATCGGCTCTTTAAAACCGGATCACCTGGAGAGGCAAACGGTAGTTTATCGATAATCACGCATGAGAGCGCATCACCTTTAATATCAACCCCCTCCCAAAAACTGGAAGTGCCAAACAACACTGCATTACTTGTGCGTTGGAATCGATCCATTAACTCGCTGCGCGGCGATTCGCCCTGCAACAATAAAGGAAAGCGGCTCTTTGTTTTCATCTTTTTGTACACTGCATTCATCATGGAATAGCTGGTAAAAAGACAAAAGGCCCGACCGTTGCTCGCCTCAGTGACTTGATAAATTATCTCGAACACGCTAGCGGCGAATTCCCGCTCCCTCGGGTCTGGCATATCCGTTGGCAGAAACAACAGTGCGTTATTCGGATAATCATAGGGGCTGACCCAGTTTCTAAAACTCGCGTGGGACAAGCCCAAACGATCACTAAACGCGGTAAAATCATTACCAATCGCAAGGGTCGCAGAAGTGAAAACCCATGACTTTGCACGACCCATAACGGCGTTAAAGCGCTGACTGACTTCCATTGGCGTGCCGTTTAGCCGCACATGACGTTGAGAAACATTGACCCAACGAATGAGATTATTGTCTCGACCAGAAATCCATTGATCAAGCAGACTTTGTATGTGGAGAGCTCTGTTAAAGCATCTTTCCAGCGACTCACCAGCTACCGCAGCAGACTCCAGAGTCTCTAACAGTGCGTCTAGTGCAACCTGCAGGGTTTCAAGCGCCCTTTGAAACTGCGCATTCTGCACTTGTTCGAGCTCGACAGACTGATCAGCAAATGATGCTACGCTTTGATACAACCCGTCCAAAGCGCGTTCTACCGGAGGAATTACCGAAACAAAATCGCTCGCGCTTCGATCTTCACTTTCAGCGGTAACAATATCTCTGCAAAGCTCACTCAGCTGAAAGCTCGAAATATAAAAACCAAAAAAATTGGATGCGATTTCAGAAATCGCATGGGCTTCGTCAAATATAACTGCGTCATAGTTAGGAAGCAGTTCACCAAAACCGTCATCCTTTAAAGACAAATCTGAGAAAAACAAATGGTGATTAACAACCACCACTTCCGCCTCCATCGCTTTTTGACGCGCCTTAACGACAAAACACTTTTTAAAATCCGGACACTTACCACCAAGGCAATTATCCGCTGTAGAAGTGACCTCTCTCCAAATTGGTGCCTGATCGCTGATCTCACTCACTTCCGCAATATCACCGACTTCGGTCTTACTCGCCCAGCGTTCAATCACACTGAACGACAGATTCTGTTTCTTACCTACTATAGAACTCTGACCACTATTTAGTTTCAAGCGGTAGGGACAAAGATAATTTGATCTTCCCTTCAGCATCACAGCGTTTACCGGCTTGTTAAGCATATGGCTAACTGTCGGGATATCTCGGTGAAATATCTGGTCCTGAAGGTGTTTTGTACCGGTTGATACGATTGTGCGGCTTTTGCTTTGAACAATCGGTACAAGATAGGCAAAGGTCTTTCCTGTTCCTGTGCCGGACTCAGCAACCAGAGTGCCGCCGTCGTTCAGAACGTGAGCCACCTCAGATGCCATTTCCTGTTGCGCCTGTCGCGCGGTAAATCCTTCCAGGTTGTCAGCAAAGGGGCCATCCGCTGACAGCGCGAAAGCGGCTTTTTCAGGGTAAGACAAGTTAAGACTGCCGCTGCAAACAACGGGCTAACGCACTTTTCCAGCTGTCGAGTTCGATATTGAAATCAGCCTTTAATTTTGCGTTGTTTAAAACCGAATAGTGAGGCCTGGGCGCAGGAGTTGGGTATTCATCGGTGCTAATTGTTGAAACACTGACGTGATGATTGTTAGATAACTGCATAATTTCCCGACAAAAGTCAGACCAGTTGGTGATACCAGAACCTGTCGCATGGTAAATACCATACAAAGAAACATCAGGAGCCGTGATCATCTTACGCATTACTTGAATCGTTGCAGCAGCGAGATCATCTGCCAAAGTTGGACTACCATATTGATCTCCAACCACGCTTAACGCATCTCTGTCTTTCGCAAGCTCCAACATTGTGTTCACAAAATTCTTACCATTTTTAGAGTACACCCATGCAGTTCTGAAAATGAAGTGTTGCGGCAGTAACTGCGCAACATTTTGTTCTCCCGCCAGTTTCGTTTTTCCATACACGCTTTGCGGGTTCGGAGAATCAGACTCTAGATAAGGAGTTTTAGCGTTTCCATCAAAAACATAGTCCGTAGAATAGTGCACCATGGCAGCACCAACATCGCGGCAAGCTTCGGCGATCACACGGGGGGCTTCGGCATTCAACTGATAAGCAAGGTCGTACTCGCTTTCTGCTTTATCTACGGCGGTATGTGCTGATGTATTGATAACCCAATCGGGTTTTTCCTCCATCACCAATGCTCTAGTCGCCTTACTATCAGTCAAGTCAACATCTTCAATATCCGTCGCAGTGACGGAAAAATCTCCAGGATCAACATGATACGAAGGAGTTTTTAGTTGCGTTACTAATTGACTACCGACTTGGCCGTGCTTGCCAAATATAAGAACTTTTACAGGAGAAGGCATTTTAAATTTGGACTGGTTACGCTTTAAAAAAATAGCAGGTAAATACAGCTATTGGATATGAATATCTCGCAGCCTGCCGGCACCTTGATCCTTCTCAGAAACTGTAGGATTTTCTATCGGCCAGGATATGTTGACGTCGGGATCGTCCCAGCGAATACCGGTGTCGTCCTCAGGTTTATATAATGAAGTGCATTTATAAACTACATCAGCCAGTTCACTTGTTACGCAGAACCCATGGGCATAACCTGAAGGTACATAAAGCTGCTGCTTATTGTCCGCGCTGAGTGTGACACCCACCCATTGGCCGAAAGTTGGTGAATCCGCGCGTACATCTACCGCTACATCGAAGATCTCACCATTCAACACGCGCACTAATTTCCCCTGCCACTGAGGATATTGAAAGTGCAATCCGCGAAGTACACCATATGAGGACCTGGAGTGGTTATCCTGGACGAATTCATCTGGAAGCCCAAGATTAGCGAAGGTAGCCTGATTAAATGTTTCCATAAAAAAGCCGCGCTCGTCTCCATGCACCTTAGGGGAAAGCACGACAACACCAGGTAATTTCGTTTTCTCGACTTTCAAGAAAGACCCTCGGAAAAACTACGCATTATACTTTAGCTTGCGCTACTTCGATTCAAAACTAAAGCGAAAGTAAACGTCTAACTGTTCAGCTAAGTCAAGCGACCAAATCAAGTAACCAAATCATCGAAAAAAGATTTAATTTTCGAAGTCCAGGAGCCGCGGCGTGGAGAATGTTTATCTCCCCCTTTCGACAGTTCGTCCTCCAGTTGCTTCAACAAGTCTTTTTGTTTCTTACTCAGATTAACGGGTGTCTCCACGACGATCTTGCTATACAGATCACCCTGCGCACCATTTCGTACATTTCGCACCCCCTTACCACGCAATCTGAAGACTTTCTCAGACTGGGTTTCTGGCGGAATCTTGATATTCGCACGACCGGAGAGTGTCGGCACCTCTACCGAACCACCCAACGCCATGGTGGTGAAACTCACGGGCACCTCGCAGTAGAGGTTGTCGCCATCTCGCTCAAAAATATCATGCTGAAGAATTCTGACCTGTACATACAAATCCCCTTGACGCGCGCCGGGACCGCCACTTTCACCCTCTCCACTTAAGCGAACTTGGTCCCCTTCATCAACACCAGCAGGAATTTTGACCGATAACGTTTTTTCGTCGCGTACCATTCCCTGACCACTGCAGGAACTACATGGGTCGGAAACGACCTTTCCCTGGCCGCGGCACTGAGGACAGGTTTGCTGCACTGAGAAAAACCCTTGTTGCATTCTGACCTGACCCTGGCCGTGACAGGTGCCGCAGTTGGTTGGTTCAGAACCCGGACGGGACCCTGAGCCCTTACACGTAGCACAATTAGACATTCGCGGCACCCGAATGGTTTTTTCCATTCCATGCACCGCTTCTTCCAGGGTTAGTTCCAGATTATATCTAAGGTCAGCGCCTCGACTTTGCCGTCGACCTCCAGCGCCACCGCCGCTACCGCCAAAAATATCGCCGAAAATATCGCCGAAAATATCGCCTACTCCACCACCACCAAATCCGCCGCCGCCCATACCAGCGGACTGATCGACACCTGCATGCCCAAACTGATCGTATGCGGCCTTCTTTTGCGGATCTGAAAGAATATCGTAAGCTTCCTTTGCCTCTTTAAACTTCTCATCGGCAGATTCATCGCCTTGATTGCGATCGGGATGATATTTCATCGCAAGTCGACGATAAGCTTTTTTTAGCTCCGCCGCATCAGCACTCTTACTGACGCCTAAAACTTCGTAACAATCTCGTTTGGACATAGGTCAAATAATCAAAAAGCGGGATCAGTATTGATCCCGCTTTTATTGTAGATCCAAAAGGACTTAGGCTTTTTTATCGCCGTCGTCCACTTCTTCAAACTCGGCATCAACAACATCATCGTTATTGCCGCCACCGTCATCGGCTGCCGGCTCAGCTTCTGCAGCACCCTCAGCACCCTGGGAATACATCTGCTCGGCCATTTTATGACTCGCCTGGGTTAACGCCTCGGTTTTACTCGTAATCGCATCTTTATCATCGCCTTTCAAAGCTTCTTCAAGTTCAGCAACAGCTGCTTCGATCGCCGATTTTTCAGATGCATCCAGTTTATCACCCAACTCTTCCATGGACTTAGTGACACCATGAATCATTGCTTCGCCTTGGTTACGCGCATCTACCAATTCACGTGCCTTACGATCTTCGTCGGCGTGCTCCTCAGCGTCCTGCACCATCTTTTCGATCTCTTCATCTGAAAGACCTGAACTGGACTTAATTACAATCTTGTTTTCTTTTCCTGTCGCTTTATCTTTGGCGGAAACATTCAAAATACCGTTTGCATCAATATCAAGCGACACCTCGATTTGAGGTACACCACGTGGTGCCGGCGGTATCTCGGTGAGGTCGAATCGGCCAAGGGACTTATTGCCACCCGCCATTTCTCTTTCCCCTTGCAAAACATGTACCGTTACAGCATTCTGATTGTCAGCTGCGGTAGAGAAAACCTGACTTGCTTTAGTCGGAATCGTCGTATTTTTCTCGATTAGCTTAGTCATGACCTCTCCATAGGTTTCAATACCCAGGGAAAGAGGGGTCACGTCGAGCAGCAGAACGTCTGTGACATCACCACCAAGCACGCCTCCCTGAATCGCAGCCCCCACAGCGACAGCTTCATCGGGATTCACATCTTTACGTGGTTCTTTACCAAAGAAGTCTTTTACCACTTCCTGCACCTTCGGCATTCTGGTCTGACCACCAACCAAGATTACGTCGTCAATTTCAGAAGCGCTCATGCCGGCATCATTCAAAGCAATTTTGCAGGGCTCTAGAGTACGTTGCAGCAGATCGTCAACCAGTGACTCCAACTTGGCGCGACTCAACTTCATATTTAAGTGCTTTGGGCCACTAGCATCAGCGGTAATGTAAGGCAGATTCACTTCAGTCTGACTGCTGGACGAAAGCTCAATCTTGGCTTTCTCAGCGCCTTCTTTCAGTCTTTGCATGGCCAAAGGGTCGCCACGTAGATCCATACCCTGATCTTTTTTGAATTCGTCCGCTAGATAGTCAATCAACCTACGATCAAAATCTTCGCCGCCAAGGAAAGTATCACCGTTAGTGGATAACACTTCAAACTGGTGTTCCCCTTCTATTTCGGCAATTTCAATCACTGACACGTCAAATGTGCCACCACCAAGGTCATATACGACGATCTTGCGATCACCTTTTGCCTTATCCATGCCATAGGCCAGTGCCGCAGCGGTTGGCTCATTAATAATCCGCTTTACGTCTAGACCTGCAATCTTTCCGGCATCTTTTGTCGCCTGACGCTGAGAGTCGTTGAAATACGCCGGGACCGTGATTACCGCCTCGGTTACCTCTTCACCCAGGTAATCCTCTGCGGTTTTCTTCATTTTTTGAAGAATACGTGCTGAAACTTCGGGGGCAGCCATTTGCTTTCCACCCGCTTCAACCCAGGCATCACCATTTTTAGCCTTAACAATCTTGTAGGGCATGATATCCATATCTCGCTGCACAACTTCTTCATCAAACTGACGTCCGATGAGCCGTTTTACCGCGAAAACTGTGTTTTCTGGATTGGTAACGGATTGACGCTTGGCCGACTGACCGACCAGCACCTCGTCATCATTGGTGAATGCTACAATAGACGGTGTCGTGCGATCGCCTTCACTATTTTCGATGACCTTGGGTGTATCTCCCTCCATCACCGCTACGCAGGAGTTGGTAGTACCGAGGTCGATACCGATGATTTTAGCCATGCTAATTTGTCCTCTTAAATCTGGGAATTACGAAACTCATTCTGATATGCGGATTAACCTTTGTATTACAAGGGTATTTACCCGAAAACTGCGATAAATCTCACTAAAAAATCGATCAACTGGCGACGACAACCATCGCAGGTCGCAACAGACGATCTTTCAGCATAAAACCTTTCTGCATAACGTCCACAATATGGTTGGATTCGACCGTCTCAGAGGGAATCATGCTGATTGCTTGATGTTGCTCGGGGTCAAATTTCACCCCTGGACCAGCTTCCACCTCAACAACAGCGAACTTGGTCATCACGCTATCGAGCTGTTTCAGGGTAAGTGAAAGCCCTTCCTTCATTTTTTCAACGGCACCCTGATCGGACTCATCCAGTTCCACTAATGATGCCTGATCAAGGCTGTCCTTAACGTTGAGCAATTCAGAGGCAAACCCCTCAATCGCAAACTTTCTTGCGGTAGTCACCTCATTCTGCGAACGCCTTCGAATATTTTCCATCTCAGCCTTGGCGCGAAGATACCCATCTTTCATCTCCTGCACTTCTGCTCGGGATTCCGATAATGCTTCTACCAGCTCCTCGACCGATAAGTTATCCAGCTCTTCATCGCTACGTTCGATATTATTCTCCGTATTTGCCGGCTCTTCATGTGCTTCAGTTTCAGATTCTGTCTCCTTTTCAGACGCAGCGGCTTTTTCAGCCTGATCTACGTCTGCGATTTCTTCTTCAGTACTCATTGTTCATCTCTATCGTCATACTATCGGCAACCACTGACCGATGATTTCACTAAAACTAGGCTGGAAATGGGGACTGAGTTCATAACCACAAGCACTCAAACCAATTAATTTTTGATTGCCTCGCATCTATTTGCGACCGAATCAGCATTCGCCGGGTAAAATACCTCGGTTTTGGGCCTTTTTATTCCTCTATTTACGTTCAAATAGCCGAAACAGGGTCGCACTCTAGACTTGGGGTTTTTCGCGTTATAGGGTCTCGTTATATAGAAAACGAGGAACCACAACCACAGGTAGTGCTGGCATTTGGATTATTGACTAAAAATCGCGCTCCCATCAGATCATCCTTGAAATCAATCTCGGCTCCTCCGAGATACTGCAAGCTCAGCATATCAACCACTATTTTGATCCCGGACTGCTCGATTGAAATATCATCTTCCTGCTTTTCTTCATCAAACTGAAAGCCATACTGAAAACCGGAGCATCCTCCTCCCTGGATATAGACTCTTAACATCAGATCAGGATTCTCCTTGGATTCAAGAAGTTGGTTGATTCTGTTTACGGCACCACTGCTAATTTTTAGGTCTGTTTGCATCGATTTATTCAATCACTGTTGATCCTATTATATCGTGACGGGAGCGCCAATATTCAATCTAATTAATCACTGATTCAGTCAATCTCATTAACCCCGCCATTTCACTCGCGGCATATTGGAACGTTGGTACAAATCCGCTCAAGTCTTCTATTGCGGTCCTGGTAACCGGGCGTGAAACGAGGCAGTGCCTGTGAATCGACTGATTTCACCGTTGATGAGCACTTCTCCAGCTGTCATTCCATCGATATATTCTTGATCACCCATCGAATATCCCTGCCTCAGAATTTGCTCTGACTCCGCCATTAAGCGCTTTTTGTCAGCCATTGAAACTGAATATCCATTAAACGGGGCCGCAAAACTGGATTTTATATCAAACTTTATCGTCATTCTTTCCTACAAGCCTCGCCCCTGTTGTGATCCAGCGGGTTCTTACCTTCAATTCTCAGAGCCGAACCGCGACGTATTCGATGATGATAGTTGCGCGACTGGTTGGTTGAGTTCTGGTGATTATTTTCCTGCAAAGCGCATTGCGGCTACCTGGTATTTGAAAAGCAACCAGATTGCATAATTCAAAGCATTAAAAAGAGTTAAAATGCGGATGGACGGTACCCCACTCTTAACTGTATATAACCATAATAACCGACAATATGACCTCTTCCTCCACTCCCAATAGATTTGAACTTGCAGCGAAGACATTTGTGATCACTGGGGCAAGCTCGGGCCTTGGTCGCGCGATGGCTGGTTTTTTATGTGATGCTGGAGCCGATGTGGTATTAATTGCCAGGCGAAAAAACGAACTGGCAGCGGCAAGTGAAGCGATCAATCAGATCGGTAAATGCAGCTATATCTCGGCTGATCTCAATCAGCGGGAAAAGCTCGAGGATCTGGCCAAGCAATGTATAGATATAAACGGCCGTGTTGATGGGATCGTGAATGCCGCTGGCTTGAACCCTCGCCTACCTGCTGAAGAAGTTTCTCTTGAAACCTGGGATAGCACATTAAACTTAAATCTTGCGGTACCCTTTTTCTTTTCCCGATGTTTTGTAAAACAAATGGCGGAACGTGGCGAGGGACGAATTATCAATATTGCTTCTTTACAATCTGCGAGAGCGTTTCCCAACGGCTTGCCCTACGGTGCTTCTAAAGCAGGTGTTTGTCAGTTGACTCGCGCTATGTCGGAAGCCTGGTCTAAATACGGGATCACGTGTAATGCTATTGCGCCCGGCTTTTTCCCAACAGAATTGACGGCAGCAGTTTTTGATAATCCCGAAACGAGAGACTGGGCGGCGAATCAAACCACCATTGGACGCAACGGTGAGCTCGAAGACCTCGCTGGTCCAACACTCTTTTTCGCATCCAAGGCTTCTGCATATGTTACAGGACAAACTCTTTATGTTGACGGCGGCTTTACCGCCCGCTAGTCATACTTCCAGCACAACTCCATACGGATCATTGTATCTATACCTAATTAAATTATTATGAAAGCACTTGTTTATACCGCAAACCAAGAAATGACCTATCGCGAAGAACCAGCACCGGTTCCGGATGCCGGTGATGCACTTATCGCCATTCAGTCAGTCGGTATTTGCGGTTCTGATATGCACGCTTATCTCGGTCATGATGAAAGGCGAGTGCCGCCATTGATACTCGGACACGAAGCGGTAGGAACAGTACTGGAAGGCAAAAACCCGGGGCATAAAGTGGTGCTGAATCCGCTAATCGCTTGTGGTGTTTGCGATAGCTGTATTGATGGCAGACAAAATCTGTGCGCTGACCGTGACTTGATTGGAATGTATCGCGCGGGTGCGTTTGCCGAGCAGATAGCGATTCCGGAACGTAACCTGATTGCCGTTCCGGATGATATGAGCACCGCCCATGCGGCTCTGACGGAACCAGGTGCAACTGGACTACACGCCGTATTATTGGCAGAAAACACGATGAAGCGGCCCATCAGCGAATCACGAGCGCTAGTGATCGGAGCCGGTTCAGTTGGGCTTCTGACAGCGTTGATTCTGAAGGACAAAGGCGTGATGCATATTGATATTGCGGAAACTAATCAGCTACGTCGTGATACGGTGATTCAGTATACGGACCTTAATACTATTGACCCTTTAGCGCAGAAACTGCTCGCATCAAATTACGATGTAGTATTCGACGCAGTAGGCGGAGAGCACACCCGTAACAGTTCGATTGAATCGGTAAAGCCTGGTGGTGTGATCGTCCACATTGGACTCATGGATAACAAGGGCTCGGTAGATATGCGAAGACTAACGTTACAGGAAATCACGCTGATCGGTTGTTATACCTATTCTCCTCTCGATCTGCAGGTCACCATGAACAAGTTGTATACCGGCGCACTGGGGGCATTGGAGTGGATTGAAGAACGCCCACTTTCAAATGGGGCAATCGCCTTTACTGATTTATTGAAAGGTCAGTGTGCTGCTCCCAAAGTCGTGCTTCAAGTGCAGTAATCTGCGGCTGAGTAACCCGATAACGCGACACAATACTTAGGGGATAGTGAGTCTTCAACGTTACTCATCTTCGGCCAACTTCGCCAAATCAATTGCGGCCTCACGTAAAAACGGCAGGTAGCGATCACTGTGATTGATTGAAATGCGTGACACAGGAGCCTGAATGGCAAGAGAACTGTAAAACCGCCCCTGTTTATCCGTGATCGGTACCGCGATAGCAATCACGTCATCGTACAATTCCTGATTGTCGATCGAGACCTGCTGCCGTTCGATATTATCTATTTCAGCAAGTAACATATCCGGATTAGTAATGGTGTTTTTAGCGCGTGCCTCAAGCTTCAACTTATTAATTACCGCCTTGCGCCGAGATTTGGGCAACGTACTCAAATAAAGTTTGCCACTAGCGGTACAGTAAAGTGGAACCCGCATCCCGATCGAAAACTGCAAACGCAATGGTGCTTTGGTTTCAACGCGATCGGAATAAGCCATGTGCAATCCATCTGGGTATGCGATATTGCAGGTTTCACCGACCTTTTCAGACAGTTCGGTCAAAATAGCGTGGCGCGTTGCTCCAAACCGAGCGTTAGCAAGGACTCCTACCGCGACGTCATAAAGGCAGTTTCCCGGCTGATAGCTCTTACCATCGATTCTTTTGAGCAGATAGCCTCGCGCTTCAAGCTTGGCACAGAGTCGGTGCGCTGTTGCCTTGGGCAAATTCAGCGCCTCGTTAATCTCGGTTGCGCTCAGTGGCTTCGTCGATACAGCCACGGTATCAAGAATATCGAGCACCCGATCGATTGTTGATCCGCGTTCGCGTTTCATCCGTCCCGCCCTTTAAAAGGAAAGAAATCGATATACAGAGTACTAGCCAATAACCCAATGACTAGGGAACCCGAAGGAGGCAAATCATCACTCACCCACCCGACATAACTTTGGGTAACCAAAGCACGAGTTGCGGGAAGACAAACAGCAAGATTAAACCAACCAGTTGAATCAACATAAACTGCATCATCCCAAGATAGATGTCTTTGAGATCCCAATTAGGCACGACCCCCTTCAGGAAGTATGCTGACAAGGCTACAGGTGGCGACAACCAAGCTGTCTGCAGGTTTACAGCAACAAGTATGCCAAACCATACCATTAGCTCGTAGCGATCCAACCCGTGTATATCCAAAGCCTCAACCGTTGGAAGCAAAATTGGTACAACGATCAAAACAATAGGCACCCACTCCAGTGGCCATCCCAGGAGAAATATCAGCGCCATAACCATGAGCAAAATCAAATAAGGCGACATATCAAGGCCGAGTAGCAGTTCCGTCATCATCTTTGGAGTACCCAGGGCACTGAACTCAGCACCAAAGAAATTAGATGCTGCAACGAGGAACATAATCAAAACCGTGATCTCCAGCGCCTTAATTAGACTGTCAAAGAAACTTGGGATCGTAAATTTGCGGTAAACGAGTGATAACAAAATGGCACCAAAGGCACCCATCGCCGCCGCTTCAGCAGGTGTGGCAATGCCAAGTAGAATCGAACCTAAAGCAAACGAAATCAGGATCGTGGGCGGCATCAATCCAGCGAAGAACTCATCCCAGAGCTCCGAGAAACGGAACTCCTTGTCGGCCATAGCGCCATAAATAGGCCTGCCGAGATATGCCAGAAGCACAGTAAATGCGGCAAAAGTGATCGACCAGATCGGCAGACCACCGCCCTCACCCATATTCGCAAAGATCATATAAAGATGGAAGAGAACCGCTATCGGAACAACTATCCTAAGTACATTCAATCGACGGTATGCAGCATATGCGACAGCGCAAACAATGCTAAAAGCGAATAAGCCGCCAAATGGAATCAAACCTCCAAAAGCGCCGCCCATAGCCAGGCCAAAGACGCGGCAAACGGTCAAAACACCCAAACAAATTAACGCAACCTCAGCACCATAAAATGCGGAAGTTTTGGGTTGATCTTCTTCTGACAAAATCGGCCCAAGACTCGGATTCAACCAGCAACGTCCCAGCGTGTAGATTAAATAAAGCGATGCAAGCATAGCGCCAGGAATAAAAGCACCACGGAAGAGATCAAGAGTTGATACTTCCAATACAGGTCCCATAACGATTAGCATAATTGACGGCGGAATCAGTATTCCCAGCGTACCGCCTGCCGTGATGGTTCCGGCCGCAAGCTTGACGTCATAACCGGATCTGGTCATGGTCGCCCCTGCCATGATTCCAAGCAGGGTCACGGAGGCGCCCACGATACCAGTGGCTGCTGCAAAAATCGTAGACACGATCAGAACAGCGATGAACAACGCACCGCGAACACGTGACATAATCATCTGGATCGACGCAAATAGCCGGTCCATCAAACCCGCTGCTTCCATCACTATTCCCATTAGCACAAACAACGGCACCGCCATGAGCTGATCGTTTAACATGGTGGAGTTTGTATTCAACGTCATCAAGAGCGTGGTCAACTTAAAGTTGGCGCCCCAAATGCCGAAGACAAAAGCAAGGAAGATCAATGTAAAAGCAATTGGAAAACCGATAAAGATCACAAAGAGCATGGCCCCCAACATGATCAATCCGATGGTTGCTTTGTCCAGATTTGGCCGAGCGGACATGAGTCCTGAAAACCATTCGCCGCCGGGAACCATAGACGGTTGAAAAACCGCCAGAACGAGCCAGGTCAGTGCGATAATATAAACAGGCAAGGCTCTTACGAATATACGTTCTCGCTCTTTACCCATTTTATGAAATGCGCGAAAAATTTCAGGGATACCTTGCAACATCAAGAGGAAGGCACCGACGGGCATCGCCAAGCGCGCTGGCCACAAAAGTGGTCCCCAGGCACTGTCGACCTGCATGGTTTCGCCTCTTGAATAGGCAAGCCACCAGAACTCAGAGGCGATAACGGTAAAGAAGATCATCGAAGGCATAAAGAACAAAAGGTACAGTAGTGCATCTACTGTCGCTTGTGTCTTTGCCGACCAATTTCGATAAAGAAAGTCAGCGCGAATATGTACCCCGCGCATCAAACCGTAGCCCGCGGCCGCCATGAACATCACTCCGGCGATCATGCGACTGGTATCATATACCCAGAGTGTGGGGCCAAGTCCCAGACTTCGGGCGAGATTTTCGAACCCTGCATCCTGCAAGATCGCGAAGGAATTTCGCGAAATGACTTCGAGCACCACTACGACAATGAGCGGTATCATGAGCAGGGCAATAATCTGGCCGGCCCGGTAGTTAATTACATCTATGGCTGCGGTTATTGGGCGTTGCCAGGAAGTCATATCCTCCGGCGTTTCACCTGGCGCCTCGGCACGACGCTCTGCAATCAGTTCATCAGCGATCTCAAGATCTTCCGGATTTACCTCTTCTTCAGCCATACCCTTATCTCCACATTTATGTTTGTGCCCATTTTGGGAACTTACTTATTATTGGAACCTCTGCGAAACTGTGGCGTTTGGTCTGAACGGTGAATCAAGCTCTAAATACAAACTGATCAGTCATAACTTTGTAGATGTTCCGTGACAGGGCAATTGATTAGCCCTGATAAACAGTACGAAGCGAGGCCCTAACCAAGGGCCTCGCAACGATAGTTTTTACTTCAGTGTATCTGCGTGAGCACGACCCAAACTTGCATTTGAGGCTTGAGCTCCAGACCAGAATGGTACTACGGTGTCGGCGAAGTCCTTCTGGGATTGCCATACTTCTGCGAAGAACGCATTTTCTGCTGCCGCAGCTTCGAGCGACTTCCTAGCGGCCGCCATGTACTCTGTGAAGTAATCCGCTGGAGTATCTTCCAGAATAACACCATGGTTATCTGTCAGATCTTTTAGCGCCTTACCGTTCTCATAAATTCGATAGGACAAGGATTTCGACAGAGAAGCGTTTGCCGCAACTTCCAGGGCTTTTTGCTCAAGCGGAGTAAGCGAGGCGTAGAAATCACCATTCACATACATATCCGCGTTCACAACTACCTGGTGCAGACCCTGCAGGTAGTAATGCTTTAGCACTTTTTGGAAACCAAAGACCGAGTCAGGCTTCGGGCAGCACCATTCAGCTGCATCGATGGTACCTTTTTCGAGGGCTGGTAAAATATCGCCGCCACCCATAGCAACCGCTGGAACACCGATTTCAGCATATGCAGCGCCAACCATGCCAGGAGGTGCACGGAAACGTAATTTACGGAAATCATCCATTGATTTAATTGGCTCAGGGAACCAGCCAAGCGCTTCAGGACCTACTGGTTGCAGCATGAAACCTTTGACATTTACCCCCATTTCGTCCCACAAGCGATCATACAACTCTTTACCACCGCCGAACTGGAACCAGCTAAGAAAAGCGATATTATCGAGACCAACACCGGCACCTGCAACAGGTGCACCGAACAGGTTAGCAGCAACGTGCTTGCCACCCCAATAGTGTGTCCAAGCAAAGCCACCTTCAACGAGACCCGCGTCCACAGCATCTATAATGTCTCGTGGTCCAACAACCGCACCTGCTGGCAGTACTTCGACGGTAAGCGACCCACCTGTCAATGCAGCAACGTCTTTACCGAACTCCCTCAACATAACGACTTCGTCAGCTGAGGTCGCTAGCACCGACTGGATACGTAAGACCTTGTCAGCTGCTATGGCAGAAGAAGCCATGAGCGCTAACGCTGCTGCACTAGCAGCTAAAGATTTAAGTTTGATCATATCTACTCCTCTTGGTTAAGAAAGCCTTCGTTTGTAGGCGTCACGAGGTTGAAGGCAGCGCCTCGGAGCTTTTTGGGTCAGCATTATGACCCCGGTTTTATGGCGGAAGCCGATACAACTTGAGTGTCAAAAAACCGACAAAATAAGATTATAATGAGACTTCCTGTCTCGATGCTACAACTTTTTGCAGTTGAGTAACAGAGCTTTACCCATATTTATTTCTGCTTCGGCGACGTAAGATTCAAGCCTCATGCTAATTTCACGAGAATAGATTCACTATCTGATCTTAAACAAGAAAATTTGTTCCATTTTAGCAGCGCTTATTGTATCGTTGAATCGAAATATATTTAACTTTTAGGGTGCTTGTGGATCAATTTGATTATATCGTCGTTGGCGCTGGATCAGCTGGCTGCGTGCTCGCTAATCGTCTGTCAGCGAACCCGGCAAACAAAGTGTTGTTGCTCGAAGCCGGCGGTAAAGACTCAAGCCCGTGGTTACACATTCCGGTCGGATATTTTAAGACCATGCATAACCCGGCTTTCGACTGGTGTTATACGACTGAGCCTGATCCCGGTATCGCCAACCGTAAGCTTCAATGGCCGCGTGGTAAAGTGCTCGGTGGCTCCAGTGCGATCAATGGTCTGCTCTACGTTCGCGGTCAGCCTGAGGACTACGATCGCTGGGTCGCGCTCGGTAACCCGGGGTGGGCTTACCAGGATCTGCTGCCATATTTTAAAAAATCTGAAGATAACTCACGCGGTGCCGATGCATTTCACGCCACCGGTGGACCACAAAAAGTTTCGGACTTGCGCCTGCGTCGCCCGATAGCTGAAAAATTCATCCAGGCTGCCACTGAAATTGGTATTCCGCAGAACGAAGACTACAACGGTAGCCATCAAGAAGGTGTCAGTTATTTTCAGCAAACCGCACATAATGGGTTTCGCTGGAGTACGGCGAAAAGCTTTCTACGTCCTGCTCGCAGTCGTACCAACCTTAGTGTGGTGACCCGTGCCCAGGTCACCCGACTCGTGTTAAAAGGCAAGCGTGTCACCGGAGTTAACTACCGACATGGCAATGAACAAAAAACCGCCAATGCCAGCGCTGAGGTGATTCTCAGTGCAGGTGCGATTAATTCGCCACAAGTTCTCCAGAACTCCGGAATAGGCGATCCGGCTTGGCTTGGGCAGGCAGGTATCGATACGCTCCATGCCCTGCCTGGCGTCGGAAAGAACCTGCAGGACCATTTGCAGATACGTCTGGTGTTCAAAACCAGTCAGCATACGCTCAATGATGAATTGAATAACCCGTTAAAACGCATGAAAGTTGGCATGCAGTACATGCTCTCACGCACTGGCCCACTGACACTGGCAGCAAGCCAAGTGACAATCTTCACGCGCTCTAACGAAGACGTCGAGCGTCCCGACATTCAGTTCCACATGCAACCGCTTTCGGCCGACAAACCCGGCGACGGCGTGCACCCGTTTTCAGCATTTACCTCTTCGGTGTGCCAGTTGCGTCCTTTCAGCCGCGGCAAGGTTGTGGTTGAATCCAGCGACCCGATGGCCTACCCAAAAATTTATCCCAACTATTTATCGGATGAGCGCGACGGTGCGGTAGCAATTGGCGGCATCAAGGTTGCACGCCGAATAGCCGAAGCGCCAGCTCTGCGTGATTGCATTATCGACGAATACGTGCCGGGGCGCGAATACCAAAGTGACGAAGAACTACTCGATGCTGCGCGCCAACACAGCCAGACTATTTATCACCCGACATCTACCTGCAAAATGGGAAACGACGATGCAGCCGTAGTCGATCATCATCTACGCGTGCATGGCATCGAAGGTTTACGCGTTGCCGATGCTTCGATCATGCCAGAAATAGTTTCCGGCAATACCAACGCACCGACCATCATGATTGCGGAAAAGGCTGCCGATATGATACTCGGAAATAAATCTTAAGATGTCACTAATCGAAACGTGAACGACCAATTGGATTGTAGTAAACGGACATCATTTGTATCGCAGATACGATACTCGATACCGTGCTCTTGATGCTGGTTGTTTTTCAGGCTTAACTAACTAGAGGAGGAATCTCATTGTATAAATCCATTCTTATTCCAATCGACTTAGGAAATATTGATAAGGTCAATTCCTTAATTGATCATGCATCTTCGCACAGCAGCAGCAACGCTAAAATTGTTTTACTGAACGTAGTGGAAGAAATTCCAAGCTGGGCTCTAGCAGAACTACCGCGTGGAAGCCTTGATAAGTCTGTCCAGACTTCAGCAGAAAAATTGAAGGCGCTTGCTAAGTCCTGCAATATCGAAGTAGAAGTCGATGTCCGGATCGGCCCTCCCTATCAAACCATTCTTGAAGTTGCGAACGAAAAGAATGCGGAACTGATAATCGTTGCTTCTCATCAACCAGGACTTCAGAACTACTTTCTTGGATCAACTGCAGCCAAAGTTGTGCGTCATGCAACCTGCTCAGTATTGGTAGTCCGTTAGCCGAAAATAAATTCAGCTAACGGGCAAGGAAACGTAGCGCAGCACTTTAGTCGGATCCAGATCTCAGGCAGCAGTACTAGCAGCACTTGAGATTTCTCTCATAACATCGAGAAACTTCGCAACCTCCTGTTCTGAGTTATAGTGACACACGGAAACACGAATGCAAGTTTCAAGCCCAAGGGGTGTAAGAATGTTGCCAGAAAAATAATCGTTCTTGCGAACATGGGTGCGAATACCATTTTCATTTAGTTCAGTGACAACTTCCGCTGAAGGCTTTCCTTCCACCCAAATTGAAACCAGTCCTTCTCTTGATGGATTGTCTGCGCCGCCAACAATATACACCCATGGCAAATCGCGTAACCCGGTTCTACCCTGCACACCGTTAATCATGCCGTTAACCAAAAACGCTTCTTGCGCAGCCATTGCGTCACCAGCAGCAACCAATCGATCGCGGCGATCTTCTGACTGCGTAAAGTGACTGCCCAACCAATCGAGGTAATTCACAACCTCGGAAAAAGTCGCATAGGCAGAAGTATCTCGCGTCCCCAGTTCCCAAAAATCTGCAGCGGTTCCGTCGAGATGATCATGATCTAACACACTCATACGCGGAGAAAGCCAGGCCGCTCCGTAGTTGTGTTTGGAAAACACTTTGTATCCCGACAGCGCACATGCGTCAATGTTGTAGTCTGAGATATCCATGGCACCATGAGCAGCGTGCTGTATACAGTCCACTACGATATAACAGTCAGGTGCAGTGTCACGAATCACCTCCACCACTGCCTTAACATCCACCGCCATTCCGCTCACGGGACTGGTTTGAATGATCGTAGCAACGCGCGTTTGTGGAGTGACTACTTTGGCATAGTCATCTGGAGTAACGCAGGTCGTATCTTTATCGTGGACCACGGAAAGATATTCTTTGCCAGCGATTCGCGCCCATCGTTTTGCCGCACTCACCGTGGCAGGATGTTCAAGAGTACTGCCAACGACGTTACCGCCTTTATCGCTGCCCAAAACAGCTGCACTCACCAGGCGAAACAATAGTTCTGTCCCACTCTCTCCGACAAAAACCATTCCCGCTTTTGCGCCAAAGAAAGTCATTAAATCCTGCTTGCCCAATGCAATAAGGCGCACCAGCTCATGGGAAGCAGCATTATCACGACCCTGATTGTCTGGAATAGCGGACAGATGGCTATTCACCTCAACCACCGATTTTAAGGTCAGAGAACCACCGGCATTTTCAAAAAATGCTCTTGGCCCCTGATAGGGACAGCTATCTACGTGATGAAACTTTTCTCGGACCTGCTGTAAAAGATCTTTTTCGAACATGGATTTGCATTAAAGGAAAACAAATCCAGAGTATATCTTGTTCAGTCAATCGGAATAGGTCTTACTGGCCTTTCTATTTTAACGATAAAACAGTCTTAAAATTTTTGCGCAGCGAGGCGGCACCTACGCCGCTAGTTCACAGCACATCCACTAAAGGAACCTCTGCAAAAGCCATGACTGGAAAGCTTGAGCGAAAAATATTCAATATCAGCGTTACAAAACTTCGCAATAGTGCGCGGCCCGGCTCCTGCTATGACGTGTATTTTGCGCCTTGATCTTGAATATTTTTCATCGCAATCTTCCACGTCGCGCCGGCCGCACCTCGCCGGCCGCACCTCGCCGGCCGCACCTCGCCGGCCGCACCCAAACTTTTGCAGAGGCTCCTAAGCTCTTAATTTATCACCTGCAGGGTCGAAAAGCGGTTTTTCAAGCATAGTGGCCTTGGTTGGAATACCCAAAACAGCCACTTCAAAATCTTCCCCTGGTTCTGCAAACTCCAGGTCTACATAACCAATTGCAACCGAAGTGTTATAGGTAAAACTGTAAGAACCCGAAGTAACTCGACCCGCATACTTACCGCCTTTAAAGATTGGCTCTCCGCCCCAGGCGTCCGCGCCTTCGGCACCGGGTTTCGTGTCAATTGTGAAATAACACATGAGCTGTCTTGGCGGATTGTCTTTGATTTTTAAGTAGTTTTCACGACCGTGAAATTCTGGCTTGTCATGCTTCACAAGAAAGTCCATACGCGATTCCTTTGGCAACCACTCCGGAGAATATTCTCGGCTCCAGCTCCCATAACCTTTTTCAATACGCATAGATCCTAATGCCCGTGACCCGACCGGTCGAACACCAAACTCTTCTCCATTTTCAAAAATAGCCTGATACAACTGAAGCTGATTTTCTTCGGCAACATACATCTCATAACCCAGGTCCCCAGTAAAAGAAACGCGGATCATGGTGACGTCATAACCATCAAAATTAATTACCCGATTGCGCATAAAACGCAAGTCTTCATTACCTAGAGAAAGTCCTGTCATTTTTTCCATCAGTGCACGTGCATTAGGACCAGCAACGTTAAACCCACACATTTCTTGCGTGACCGATTCAAAAGAAACACCTTCTGCAGGCAAGTACTCGTCAAACAACCTTTTATGGTAATCCTCAGCAATCCCCGAACCCACCATAAATAGCCTTTCATCTTCAAGGCGGGCAACGGTGAAATCGCCAGCCAAGCCTCCTCTTAAACTCAGCAATGGCGTCAGGCAAGTTCGACCGTTTTCCTTTGGCACATGGTTTGCAATAATTTTGTCGAGCCAGGTACATGCGTTTGGACCAGTAATCAGATACTTCGCAAAGTTTGATGTATCCACTACACCAACGGATGTTCGCAGCGTATTTGCCTCTTCACCCATCACATCAAACCAGCGCGGACGCTCAAATGTAAACTCGTCTTCCTGCTTCACCCCCTTTGGCGCATACCAATGCGGATGCTCATAACCAAATGAGAAACCAAATACTCCGCCCATCGATTTCTGCATTGCATATACCGGACGGGTTTTAAGCGGTCGGCCAGCCGAACGTTCTTCGTTCGGGAAGTGAATACTAAAACGCGTCCCATAAGTATCTAATGCCCTTGCTTTTGCATAATCGGTGGTTGCCCATTCACCAAATCGCGTCACATCCCAGGGGAACATATCTAGTTCGGGTTCGCCTTCAACAATCCATTGGGCGAGGGTTAATCCAAGACCAGCACTTTGACTAAACCCTGGAATAATGCCATTACAGCACCAATAGTTTTTCAACCCTCTAGCGGGGCCTAATAACGCAGAGGAGTCTGGTGACCAAATCATCGGGCCGTTGATCACATTCTTTACCCCGGCCTCAGCCAGTGCCGGAATGCGCTCACATGCCCGCATCACATTGTCAGAGATTCGATCCAAGTCTTCCTGCAAAAGCTCATGACCAAAATCGAGTGGCGTACCATCCTCCGCCCAAAAGCGCCCGTCTTTCTCATATGCCCCAACTAAAAGCCCCTTGCCTTCTTGTCGCAAATAGTACTCCATGTCACGATCGGCGACGGAGGGCAGCTCACGATCCAACGCTGCAATTTCAGGAATTTCTTCCGTTACAAAATACTGATGCTCCATCGTCATCAAAGGGAGATTTAAGCCGGCAAGTTTTCCTACCTCTCTTCCCCAAAGGCCAGCAGCATTGACGACATGCTCTGCGTGCACAGTGCCTTTATCAGTGACCACATCCCAGCTACCGTCAGCGCGCGGATTAGTCTCGATCACAGGGGTGAAGCGGTGAATCTCTGCGCCATTCTTTCGTGCACCCTGAGCATAAGCGTGTGTGACCCCGGAAGGATCAACATGACCAGCCGCCGGTTCAAACATTGCACATTTGACGCCTTGAAGGTCGAGCAAAGGATGCAACTCTTTTGCCTCATCCAGTGAAATCTCATAAAAGTCGGCGTCAAAAGCATGGGCCTTGGCCGCCTGAATACGAAGCTGATGCACACGATCATTGGTACAGGCCAGATAGATTGAACCAGCGTTATGCAGGCCGCAAGACTGACCGGTCTCTTTCTCCAAATCCTTATAAACTCCCATCGTATAGTACTGCAGTCGGGAGATGTTGTTGTTGTCGTGCAGTCCATGGGTGTTTGCTGCAGCGTGCCAGGTAGAGCCCGAGGTCAGCTCGTTGCGTTCCAACAGCATGACATCAGTCCAGCCAAGTTTGGTCAGATGATAAAGAATACTGCAGCCTACTAGACCGCCACCAATTACAACTACCTGCGCGCTTGATTTCATGTTCCAATTCCGGAGATGTCAGGTTTTAAGACTAAAACCAGAGTGTTTAGTCGCCAACCGATTGTTCTCTATTTTTCCTAGAAAACTGAGAATGTATTGCCTAAATGAAAAACGAGACATGCATGTTTCGGGCGTCAGTCATAGCTCGCAGAGTCTTTCAGGGTGGTTTTATTCTTATCAACACACTAACCAATCGATTCGACATATTCGACAATCCGTCCTGCTGCAACGACCAATTTCTCTTCGCTGACACAAAGACTAATTCTAAGCAGTCCAACCCCGCTGGCACCAAAGCCATCACAAGGCAATACGGCGACATCATGTTGCTCCAGCAATCCAGTGGCAAAAGCCTTACTGGACAATGGCAATTCCCGGATATCGAACACAACAAACATCCCCCCTTCAGCGCTAAAAAGCTTCAAACCCGGGACATCTTTCAATCTAGAAACCAAAGCGTCTCTTCGATTCGCCATGGCGTCGCGTACTATCTCGGCAGTAACATAGTCATGTTTCACTGCTTCTGCCGCAGCATCTTGAATAAATGGCGGTAATCCATAGGACATACAGGTAGACAGGTTATACAAGTGATCAATTAACTCACTGGGACCCACAACCCATCCTACCCGCCAACCGGTCATACGATGCGATTTGGAAACACTCGAGACCGTAATGCAGCGGGTTTCTATATCGCAGAGATTGGCAGCACTAAATCGGTCTTCCTCAGGAACAATTGGCTGATATACCTCATCACTGATCAACCATATATTGTTCTTTTTACACAGTTCCACAACCTCAGAAACCTGTTCTCTGGTATAAATAGCGCCGGTGGGATTATTTGGTGAATTAATAACAATGACACGGGTATTTTCTGTAATACATGCCGCTATATTTGCAGGATTGATTTGAAACCGATCTTCTGCGTTGCAGGGAACACTCACAAGTGTCGCCCCAGATGCAGTTACCGTAGCAGGATACGTGGTGTAATATGGTTCACACAGAATAACTTCATCGCCAGGCTCCAGCAGGCACTGGCTCACCGCAAAAAGCGCATTCTGTGCACCGGCGAAAACAGCGCAATTTTTTTCACTGACTAACTGTCCAGTTTGCGCAGTATGAC
Source organism: uncultured Gammaproteobacteria bacterium (assembly GCA_937992195.1). Classification (GTDB taxonomy): domain Bacteria; phylum Pseudomonadota; class Gammaproteobacteria; order Arenicellales; family Poriferihabitantaceae; genus VYFG01. Next base: position 64,333 of record CALKKV010000043.1, read on the forward strand.
GCTCAGCAATAGCCTGACGCAGGCTAGCGATCCCTTCTACCGGGGTGTAGTGATGTCGCCCGGCACGCAAGCTATTCACAGCAGCTTCGACGATAGGCTCAGGAGTCGTCTCGTCACTCTCCTGCCCAACACTGAGCAAGATAATATCCTCTCCCGCTTCGAGCCGAGCCATTCCTCTGTAATGAACATCCCATGCATCGACACTATCACCAGCGATGCGTTCGGTTAAACTTGCGTATTTCATTTGCGAACCTTCACAGACTTTAGAGGACAAAGGAGAGAGACAAAGAGCTTATACTGATAATAATAGTTTGAACAGATTGACTTTTTGATCACCTCTGCCGTCAATATTTAACCGATAATTAACTTGAAAAATACATATCAGCATAAGCTGGAGATCTTGATCGACCAGGCAAACCAGATCATTCTCGGCAAACCTGACGCTATTAAACTTGCCGTTGCAACTTTATTAGCGAACGGGCATCTTTTAATCACCGATAAACCCGGGGTGGGGAAAACCACGCTTGCCAATGTTATTGCGCAGTTGTTTGGGCTGAATTTTAAGCGGATACAGTTTACCAGTGACCTACTACCTGCCGACATCACCGGCGTCACCATTTTTGATCAGGAACAGCATCAATTTAGCTTTCACCAAGGCCCGTTGTTTACCCAACTTGTTCTTGCTGACGAAATAAACCGTGCTACGCCAAAGTGTCAAAGCGCTTTACTGGAGGGTATGGAAGAAAGACAGGTAACAGTTGACCGACAATCCCATAAACTCCCATCGCCTTTTTTCGTTATCGCAACCAGAAACCCAGACGAGCAAAGTGGAACATTTATGCTTCCGGACTCTCAACTCGACAGATTTATGCTTGGAATCAGTCTTGGATATCCTGACAGAGCTGCCGAACGTGAAATGTTATTAAATCCCGATCCCCGAAACAAACTTGAATCCCTCGATCCAATTCTGGATCCCGATCTGCTCGTGCAGCTGCAGGGAGCTGCAAGCGAAGTCACTACCTCAGGACCGCTTCTCGACTACCTGCAGAATCTGCTCGCCTTCAGTCGCCAGGATCCAGCCTTCCAGTCAGGATATTCTCCGCGTGCCGGGATGTCTCTATTGGCAGTCGCGAGAGCGTGGGCATTTCTTGAAAGAAGAGACCATGTTCTACCAGAAGATATACAAACAATTTTGCCTTACACCCGGCACCATCTTAGCGCAAAGGACCAGGGAACAGATCTAAGCCAGCTGCTTTTGACTCATGTCGCTGTTCCCTGAGTCAGGAGTAGACGCGCCGAGCGGACGGATTTGGGACTGGCTTCAATCGTTGACCAGAACCGTTGAAACCGAAAGCAATGGAGTTCGCGTAGTTCGTCCAAAGCAGGTCTATATCTTCCCAACCCGCTACGGTTTTCTCTATTGCATCATGCTGATTGCGATGCTCTTTGGTTCGAATAACTATGGCAGTAACCCGGGCTTTCTTTTTACTTTTCTTTTAACCGGACTGGGTTTAGCTGCACTGTTTCAAACCTGGAAGAATTTAGTTGGATTACAGTTGTCATCAGCACGAAGCAGCCCCGTCTTTTGTGGTCAACCGGCGCGATTTGAAGTGACGGTGAAAAATGTGGATACGGTTCACAAAGCGGGAATTAGTTGCTACCCGTGGAAGAACAAATTTTTTATGTCAAAGGCAATTGATCTCCCTGCCTTGGAAGAAGGCACGCTCGTTATCAATAAACCAACCGCTAGCAGAGGCCAAATGTTGCTAGGTAAAGTGTGTTTGACCACGCGTTATCCACTCGGCCTGCTTCGATCGTGGGTCTATATTCAGTTTGACGAAAGCTGCCTGGTTTATCCGTCGATTGGAGAAGTTGCAGAGGGTTTTGATTACGCACAAGATAATCAGTCTGCAAAGTCCTCAACCAAAGTGGATGGAGACGATTTTGCCGGTCATAAAACCTACCAGGATGGCGACAACGTCATGCACGTAGATTGGAAAGCAGTTGCCCGGGGAAAAGGATGGAATCTCAAGCACTTTGAAGATCAAAAGGGGGAAGAGATTTGGCTGCACTGGGGAGCAACCTCTGGCCTCGAATTCGAGCAACGCATTTCAGCGCTCACCAAAGCGGTAGTGCAATTGGAAAAAGCAGGAAAATCCTACGGCCTCTCGATTCCGGGGGAAAAACTACAACCTTCCAGCGGCGCCAATCATCAGCACTTGTGCCTTAAGGCACTAGCGCTCTTTCAAGCTTAATACAATGCGCTCATTAACTAGCCGGTTTAGCTGGAGAAAAAACAACAAGCTAAACAACCACGATGAAAAACCAAAATTAATCGAGAGCACCCCTGGCGGCCTTCGTCTTCTGCTTATTTCTATCGGTCTTTTAACGCTAACGGCATTACCCCATTTCGGTCACTTGCGTATTGAAATAATGATCGTTTTTCTAGCGTTGGTTGGTTATCGTTGCTTGGCGGCTAAATACCGCAATCTGCCCAGGAACAGGTGGGTGATATATCTCAGCGCCACGATCGGATTTTCCATTTCAGCATGGTTCTACGGCCCCCCATTTGGACGAGATCCTGGGGTCGCATTTCTCGTTGTATTGCTTGGCCTGAAATCTTTGGAGATCACTTCCAGAAGAGATGTCTCGATTGTAATAATGCTTGGATTTTTTACCATCATGACGCAATTCCTTTACGCCGACGGTGTATCCTGGACCATTCCAATGATAATTCTCGTCGGCGGATTAATGTGGTTGCTGGCGCAGATGGAACACGCCGAACCCCAAACATTTATGCTCGGGGATATCAAATTGGTGGGAAAAATGTTCCTACAGGCACTTCCCGTCGTTGTCATTCTTTTTTACCTGTTTCCGCGTCTTTCTGGCTCACTTTTTTTGTTCCAAGGAGATGGCAACAGCGGTGTTACCGGGTTGGGAGACAGCCTAAAGATGGGCTCAATCAGCAGTCTCGTTGAATCTGAAGAGGTCGCGTTTGTAGCAAGTTTTTTCGATCAGGAACCTCCTCCACCTTCAGAGCGATACTGGCGAGGTACTAATTTTTGGGTGACCGATGGAAGGGAATGGTCTCGAGGAGGCCATGGTGTCCATTTAATTAGCAAAGAAAGAACCATCGTTGAAAAAAAATACACTTACGAAATCGAACTCCAACCAAATAATCAAAACTGGCTGTTCGCGCTTGATCATCCCGGCCAGGCTCCAAAGAACGCTTGGTTACAGGGTGATCATCATATTATTAACAAAGAGCCCGTTAAGAGTGAGATTCGATATGAGTTAGATGCGGTATCGTTTGACGACTCCGAACAACTGTTAGCCGCCGAAGAACGACTAGGGCTTGATCTTGGAAAAACTGAAATCACTCCTCGCCTGCAAAAGCTGGTTGATAGTTTCACTGACCAGGCACCCTCTTCCATCGCAATAGCAAACAGGGCGTTACAGTATTTCAATCAAAATGAATTTGTCTATTCACTTTCTCCACCATTGTTGGATAGCAACGCTCCAGTTGACGAATTTATGTTTGAAAGCCAAACCGGATTTTGCGGTCACTACGCCAGCAGTTTTGCCACAATGATGCGGCAAGCTGATATCCCTGCCCGAATCGTCGTCGGCTATCTCGGAGGAGACTACAACCCGCGCAGCAATCAAATCGTCGTGCGCCAATCTCATGCCCATGCGTGGACTGAAATTTGGCAGGAAGGACAAGGCTGGATTCGGGTTGACCCTACTGCGGCAGTTGCTCCGGAAAGAATCGAATCTTCGATTGACTTAAACGGCAGCACAGGAAATAACGGTCAAGTCTTGTTTAGCTCCCTAAACTTAACGGGCTTCAAAAAATTTATAACTGAAGCGATCTGGATCAAAGATTCCATAAAGGCAAAATGGAATCGCTGGTTTATCAACTTCGATCGTGATCGACAACAAGAACTGCTCCGCTCTCTAGGCCTGGGAAATCTTGATTTTCGATATATCACGATCTTCGCTTTTCTCCTGGCGCTAACGATAATAACAATGGTTAGTCTACTTATTTTTCGCAGGGAGAAAAAACCGCTGGATGCGACCACTCAGCTGTCGCTCCTGTTTGATAAAAAAATGATGTCAATGGGTCTAGCTCGCGGCAAGAGCGAAGGCCCCCGAGATTTTCAATTACGCGCGGTAAAAGCCTTTCCAAGTCAGAAGAGCGAGCTTAAGGACATCAGCAATCAATTAATCCGTCTCAGGTATCGTATGCAAGGTAGTTCTGAAGAAGTCTCTCATCGCGCAGATACCAATCAACTCGTGCAGTTGAAAAAAGCCATCAAATCCCTGAATATCAAGCCATGACTAATGCTGGACTTTGATGAACTTTATCTGTTGTAGCGTATCATCCATCGCAACAATCAAACAAACCATCGATTGAAGGCCTTTTCGGCAGAGCCCAAATGGCACTTAGAATGCCCTCCATCTTTTTCTTTGAGCATATTCCGTAGTATTCCACCAAAGAATAGGCTTTTACAGACAACTCTTCTCTACTCAGAGGGTTTTCAGGATCACCTCGAGGAGAATCAACAAACGCATTCAAAACCCGTCCATCCAAAAGCTTAACCGTGACGCTGGCGCACCACTGCTTTGGGTAGCGCTGATTAATATCTTCTTCTACTTCCATAAATACTTTATCGTGTAGCGTGATTAGCGCATCTTCCGTTAACGCCTGCTCAGTAAACTGCTGTACTCCTGCCACACCTTTGATCGCGATCAGAGCAAGAACAAATCCCATGGAAAATTTGGACTGATGGATAGTCCGAGGATGGCTTACCGCACCAAGTACATCAAAGGCCGCCTGATAGACGCCAACACGCACCGAAGCAATCTGATCAATCTTCGGCTGATGCTGTCGCATAACGCGCTGCATTGCATCCGCCGCAGGATGAGTATGCCGGCAAGATGCATGCCACTTATAGGAGGTTTCCGTTAACGCCCAGCGTTCTCCCAATCCAGCCGTGAGAGCTTCCGGTGGACCGCTAGCCAACATTCCTGCGGCCATTCCCTGAGGGCTTTCCATAATTTGCTTTGCCCCAGTTAAACCATCTTTCGCCGTCCATGCTGCAAGCAAACCATCCGCAGCGGCTTTTGCGGTATGCAGTTGTTTTGAGTCTGCTGCGTCACCAAGAAAAGCCCATAGTCCTGCAGCTTGAGTTCCAGCTGAGCCGAGGGCATTCAGCGTCTCCTCTTCGTCCAGCTTCAACAAATTGGCTACCGCCATTGCTGCCGCAAGCGTCCCCGCGGTTCCCGTCATATGAAAAACGCGATAATGCTCTAAGCCAAGAAATTCACCAACCCGGATACCGGCTTCATAGCCGGCGACAGCAGCGGCTATAAACGCTTTACCGCTAACGTTTGGCAAAGCTTGTGCTGCGGCTAACAGTGGCGGAAATACAACGGTAGCCGGATGCAGAATCGAGCTATTGTGCAAATCATCCTGCTCAACAACATGGGAAGAAGCCGCGTTAATCATTGCGGCAAACAATGGCGAGCTGGTCTCACTGGTACCTATAATTTGACTAGGCCCAGACGCTGGACCCATTTGCGAAGAAAAGCTCCGGAATACTTCTGCCTGACGCGATGACGAACCCGCTAAGCAGGAGCCGGCCCAGTCGGCAAAGAGGTTTAAGAGAGAGTCAACGACTTCTGCTGGAATCTGCTCAAACCGAAGATTAGAGCAAAAATTTGCCAGCTGTCGGGATTGCGAAATCTCACTCATCATTTAATCTAACCCGTTAAGTGCACTCAGTGTATGTCTGCCACTTTCGCATGAATTTTGCCATAGTAAAACACATACGTCGCAGATTGCCGAATCAAATATTGCTTATGCTGCCGACGCTAAAGATCACAACACCATCCTTTTGATTTCACCATTGGCATCCCCCGGTCAAAGAAAAGCGCATTCACTGCTTGTTGATCCAATATTGTCTGACGTACCGCTAGCTCATATTCTTCACCAACTAAGAACACCATGCGATTCGACTCACTTTCTTTAGGGTCGGAAATCTACACTGCTTCGACTACACCATTTATTCTCGCATCGAAAACCGGCAAAGCACAGCTTTCATGAAGACAGCGTTACTCGATGATCTCTGACAAGTGTTGCGGGGGACATTGGAAATCTGTCAGATATTTTTTCTGCCGAAACATAAGCCAACATGTCCCGGCCTATTAGCGAACCAAAAAAGAGGTAGATTCATTCAATAAAAAAGCACTCTATACGAACTTGACTAGCGAGAACGTCTGGGAGGTAAACCTGTGTGTTGGGTCAAAACAACACCTGCTTTGTTGCCAGCTTTAGTATTATTCTTTCCATTAGATCGGGTGTCTCTTCTTGCATCCTGCACCAAGGTATTCTTAGTTAGCTTCTTATGCTGTGTACTATTTTTACGACGCGGACTCGTATAGTTGTTATCACCTGAAGGCTGCCAGGTCGGAATCAGATGATTTTTTCCATTGCCAATCAGATCGCTGCGACCCATTCGCTTCAATGCTTCTCTCAATAGCGGCCAGTTCGTGGCATCATGGTAACGCAGGAAGGCTTTATGCAACCTGCGCTGCTTCTCGCCTTTTACTACATCCACCTCTTCACTCAATTTAGTTACCCGCTTGAGTGGATTTTTCCCAGTATGGTACATCGTCGTGGCACTAGCCATTGGCGATGGATAGAAATTCTGCACTTGATCTGCGCGAAAGCCGTTTTGTTTTAACCAAACTGCCAGATTCATCATATCTTCATCGGTAGTTCCAGGGTGTGCGGCGATAAAATAGGGAATCAAATATTGTTTCTTTCCGGCTTTCTTGGAAAACTTTTCAAACAAGGCTTTGAACTTATCGTAACTGCCAATACCCGGTTTCATCATTTTCGATAAAGGTCCGCTCTCGGTGTGTTCAGGGGCAATCTTGAGATATCCACCGACGTGATGGGTCACCAACTCTTCCACATACTCTGGAGATTCCACAGCGAGATCATAGCGAAGCCCAGATCCAATTAGCACTTTCTTAACCCCTTTCAGGCCTCTAGCGCGCCGATACAATCGAATCAAATCTGAATGGTCGGTATTCAAATTCTCGCATATTCCCGGATAGACACAGGACGGCCTACGACAAGCCGCCTCGATTTGCTTTGACTTACAGGCGATACGATACATATTTGCTGTTGGCCCACCCAAGTCGGAAACGACGCCGGTGAACCCAGGGACTTTGTCCCGCATTTCTTCAATCTCTCGAATAATCGAATCCTCTGATCGATTTTGAATAATCCTTCCTTCGTGCTCTGTAATAGAGCAAAACGTACAGCCGCCAAAACAGCCGCGCATTATATTCACTGAAAACCGAATCATTTCGTATGCGGGAAGCCTTGCGTTCCCATATGCTGGGTGGGGCACCCGGGAATAATCCAGGTCAAATACAAAATCCATTTCCTCAGTTGATAATGGTAGCGCAGGTGGATTAAACCAAATCTTGCGACCGCCTTGGTTTTGGATTAGTGCTCTGGCATTTCCAGGATTAGTCTCCATGTGCAACACCCTGTTCGCATGGGCATAGAGCACTGGATCGCGACTCACCATGTCATAGGAGGGCATCCTTATTACGGTTTTTAGTCGATCCTTGAGTTTTTGCTTTACCCGCGCCGGCTTCGTGGGCAGATCAACACGAACGGAACGAGACTGCCTCTTCTCTTTATAGCTCTGCTGCTGCACTGATTGCTCGGAAACTTCAGCATAAGGATTAATCGGTTGTTCAATTCTCCCAGGCTTATCAACATTACTGGAATCGATTACTTGCCAATCCTCTGGAAGATCCTTTATCGGGAAAGCGGTCCCCCGTATATCTCTGAGCGTTAGAATAGATTCCCCTGCTGCGAGCCTGTGGGCAATCTCTACAATCGCTCGCTCACCGTTTCCGAACACCAATAAATCAGCTTTGGCATCTGCAAGAATCGAGCGTCGTACTTTATCCTGCCAATAATCATAATGTGCAATCCGACGAAGAGAAGCTTCAATACCCCCGATCACTAATGGCACATCCGTATAGGCTTCGCGGCAACGTTGCGAATACACCAGAGTACTGCGGTCAGGTCGCTTGCCACCAATGTCGTCGGGCGAGTAGGCATCGTCTGATCGTATTTTTCTATCCGCGGTGTATCGATTAATCATCGAATCCATATTTCCAGCAGTAACGCCAAAAAACAGATTAGGTTTTCCCAACGTGGTGAATGCTGATGCGTCACTCCAATCCGGCTGGCTGATAATGCCCACACGAAAGCCCTGCGCTTCAAGCAATCTTCCAACGATCGCCATACCAAAGCTTGGGTGATCTACATAGGCATCCCCTGTCACTAGAACAATATCGCAACTATCCCAACCGAGAACATCCATCTCCTCTCTGGACATAGGCAAGAATGGTGCACGCCCGAAACACTCAGCCCAATACAGCGGGTACTGATTCAAAGGCCTTGCTTCAGTGCTGAGGTTTATCTGCATTAAAATACGCTTGATTCGGAGGAACTAAGTATGCGTTGCCTACTTATCCAACATCAGATTAGGAAAAGTGCGGGGAAGCCGTATTTTACGATATTACGTAAGTTTTTGGGGAGTAAGATCTACGAAATATGCACAACGTTGATTGATACGTTATTAAGCACGCAGCCATAACAAACCTGCGGCTCATAGATCTGGTGACGTCTTATACTGCACCGTCAATAAACAAAATAATTTGTCGTTTGTTCTATCGACTCGGAAAATTAGGAGAAAGTATTATCTCGACACCATTGGCGCTAGAATTGACAGCAGTTCATAGCTAATCTACATAGCTGAATACCATGACAAATCGGATAATTTCTTACTGGGCGTCAGGGCTAAGAAACGAAGCGGCCCAGGACTGGAAACAGTGTCAAGACAACCTGCACCGCGAAGCCATTTCCAAAGGCAATATTCAAGAGTCGGACCCTTGGGATCAAAGCCGAATCGAAGACACAGCTTTTTACAGGGACAATCAAAAGATTCTGTCTCAGCCTCGGGGCGCCGGTTATTGGTTGTGGAAACCCTACATCATTTTACAGACGATGAAATCGATGAAAACCGGAGATTTCGTTTTCTATCATGATGTAGGTAAACCTGAGCAAGATAAGAACAAGACTAATCGTATTTTTCGCGATATCTCCCCAGCACAAGAATTTGCCCGCCACAACGGTGGTATTTTTCCAGGGCCGTATATTCCCTATGCAGGTCCTAATAAAGTTTGGGTGAAACGCGATTGCTTTGCGCTGATGGATTGTGATTCAGTGGAATACTGGAAGCACTGTCAAATACAGGCAACTTACAATGTTTGGGAGGTTTGCCAACAAACTATTGATTTTGTGGAAGAATGGCTGGCCTACTGTTCTGATCCCAGAATTCTCACCGACCAGCCGAACGAGATGGGAAAAGAAAACTGGCCTGCCTTTTTAGATCATCGACATGACCAGGCGGTGTTAACACTGCTATGCATCAAGAAAGGAGTCAAAAGCTTTGGCTCACCAAAAGAAAATATCTATAGACACAGGAATATTAACTTTTTTGTCAAAGCCTATCTTGACAGTCAGAACGAGACCCAAAAAAATAAATTATAGACTGAATCTGTTCATCAAACCCTTCGTACGAAGAAGCTATAATTAGTTTTAATAACAGAAAGATTAAACCGGATCATCAACCCTAATGCCCATTATTGAAAACGAAGGAATCAGAGCCCTTTTTCTCCACATCCCAAAAACTGGTGGTACAACGTTAAACAACTGGCTTGGATCAAACACCAAGAGATCTTTTTATTCTGGCTCACCACCCACCGCATTCAAGGTAACGCCTCAACATTTATCACTTGGAGACATGAGGGTATTATTTGATGATGATTGGTTTGATTGGCGGTTTGCTGTGATTCGAAATCCATATGACAGAATTGAGAGCGAGTTCTTTTATCTGACCCATAACGTGCATCGACGAACAGGTAGAAGGCCTGTCTTTTCCACATGGTTAATCAACAATATAGAGAACTACAAACGTAATCAGTTTCTGCATGACAATCATTTTCGCCCGCAAATAGATTTTCTTGATGACGACGTAACCGTATTTCGTTACGAAAGCGGCCTTGAAAAAGCGGCAACAAAAATTGCCGAAAAGCTAAAAATCCCTCCTCCTGAATCACTTCCTGTCACCAATGCCCGCCCCAAAGAAAAAATCACCTGGTCGCTGGAAGCTCTAAATCAATTCAACGACTGCTACAGCCATGACCTGGAAAGGTTAGGTTATGAACGCAGAGACAGAATCATCTCGATCGAAGGAGAGTAAGCTGAACTCGAGATGGGACAGTAAAATTTAATCGACCAATCTGTTGAACTGCCGCTCTTCGATTTCAGGGTTTCTCAAAACAAATTATCGGATCGCGAAGACAGGTGCCAACATCTTCGTCGACAATTTCATAACCCGCTTGCCTTAACATTTCACAGGTTCGGCTTACCCCTGCGTGATACCAGGTTCCTGGCGCAGGAGAATGGCCATCATTGGGCGCCCTTAGCTTCGGTTTATTTTCGCCATAAAACTTTCTTAGATCTCGATAAAGCTGAGCATGGTTGGTTGGGTTTGGCATGTGCCGTTCTACAATGCTGTAGCGCATATAGTTTTTCATTACCTCATTGTACTTATCAAAATCCGCGATCATCCAAAAGCATTGTGCACCCGGCTTTAATTTATCGTACAGATTTTTTGCATACTCACTGATGCCATCAAAAGAAATATGACACAAACAACCAAATGAAAACATGTAATCAAAATGCTCTATCGGCAAACCTTTACAACTAAAATCCTCCACCTCAATATAGTGCACCCCCTCACGCCTTCCAACGTATTCATAAAACTTATTGAATTCTGCCGACATCGCATCCAGCACCCAAATCTCCTGTGCATCAAGCATGCACTTGGTCCAACCACCTCTGCCGGGGCCAATTTCGAGCGCTATTGTATTTGATCGTATATACGGCTTAATACATCTTAAGTATGTCGCATGAAGTACACTCATAAAACCAAATTGGCCATAGGTACTGTGACTCAGAGGCTTTAACGGATCCCCCTCAAAGTAACCGTTCTGCCATGCTTTAAAAATTTCCACATTCGTTTGTATTTCTTTATCCATTGATAATCTGACTGTGTGAGTTTTATTCAATTCTTCTTAGCCAGCGATAGTAGCAGAAAGCATAAAGATTTCCTTTGCCACCGATTTCGATCGGTCGCTAACGAAGTTTGAAGCTCGGTGGACGATAACTCATCGGAAATATACAATGTTGTTTTAGCTAAGTTATTTAAATCATCCAATAGATAAAGATACGCCCGTGAACCAATCACCCGTAGAGCTCGAAATTGACCTTAACCAAGACGGATGGCAGTGCGGATTCGCCCGCATACCTCATTCAGTGCACCGTTCTGCATATGGATTTATCCCCGTTCCAATAATTTCAATCAAAAATGGCGAAGGTCCGGTAATTCTCATGCTGGGCGGCAATCATGGAGATGAATACGAAGGTCAGGTTGCTCTTAACAGTCTTGCAAGATCATTAAAGCCTAATCAAATTCATGGACAGTTAATCATATTGCCAATGGCAAACTTTCCAGCCGCGCAAGCAGGCCTAAGAACCTCACCAATCGATAGTGGCAATCTTAATCGGAGCTTCCCGGGGAATCCTCAAGGGTCACCCACGGAAATCATTGCACACTTTATTGAGCACACCCTACTTGCGAAAGCCGACCATCTCATCGACATCCACTCAGGCGGTAGCTCACTCTATTACCATCCTACAGCGCTACTGAGCACACCACCCTCCCCTAAAGAGCAACGCTTACGTCAAAATATATTAAATGCACTTGGGATGCCAAAAGCGATACTGTATGAAACAGAAGTGGATGCAGGTTATTCTTCATCTGCTGCGGCGCGCAACAAAGCAATTGGTGTGCTATTAGAAATTGGCGGTGGAGGCCGCATTTCATCTGACTTCTTGCACCAACTAGAAAAAGCACTCCTGAGATATCTCCAACATATAAATGTCCTTGATGGTACCAATGAGCAAGTCCTCACTCCAACTCGCAACTTTCGCGTGCCATCAAAAGATTATTATATCCATGCCCGACAGGAGGGTTTGTTCCAACCCGAAGTTAAGATAGACGATCAGGTTGAATCTGGACAACTTGCTGGTTGGATACATTTTCCTGAAGACGTGAAACGCAACCCTGAAAAACTAGTTTTCCAACATCCTGCTACTGTCATCGCGCTAAGAGTGCCCGCAAAAGTCATTGCTGGTGATTGCCTATATGAAACTGCGATCGAGGTCACCTCTTGAGCCAGAAGTAAAATTACTCTTTTAAACAGTTAGCGACGTTCATCCACCACTTTAAACACAGGTTTTTTGTTTTCCATAAGAGCCTGTTGGAGAATTTTTTGATTTTCTCTTTCTCTTAACTTGTTAGAAAGATATTCAGATCGCGTCAATTCGAATAACTGCTCCTTGTATCGAGATGTTTCATCATACCAACGGTTTATTCTCAACTTATACAATTCTTCAGAGCTTGAATCAGCGTTTTGTGCAGCGGTATCAAAATAAGTTTCTAAAGCGAGTAGATAGCGCACCAAATTTCTTTCGATTGCACCTCTCTGCCCACCTACATACTTAGGCTTGCCTGACCAGGTTTTCCCATCAAGAGAAAAGCCTTTCTTTTTTCTCGCAATAGTAGCGAGGTAAATCCTTGCAAGGCTATTGGTTAATCCCGGCTCGCTCGAAAGTTCAAATTCAAAGTACACGCCTTTGCCTTCCTCCCCCACGGCGTCAATTGCGCGCAGCCCAAATCGAATGTTAGTGCTATCAAGAGGACCGTCTGCGGCAAATAATTCAGCTGAAAATACACCACCAATGCTTGTCGCATCAAAACTCAGCTGCAATAAATGTGCATCGTCGGGAGTAACATAGTCCTTTACGCCAGCGTAAAATTGGACAATTTGCTGATCATTTATTTTTGTATGCCCACAAGCCTTAATATTCAAGTGTAGTGGGATAAACTCGCACCATTCAGACGGCTGCATAAGTCGCTCTGCAAAAAGGTCGAGCTCCACACCTCGGATAAATGTGCGGACGCGTGCTTTGGATAAATCCGAGGTAAAACTTGAGCTGAGTATAAATGGCAACGGAGTCTCCTCCAGGAGCTGCTGCTGATGGAATGCGACCGCCCTTTCTTGCAAGGAGCTCAAGTCGTTCTCAGCCCACGCATTTGACAAGCCAATGCATAACATGCTGAGCATCATCAATTGTCTGTAAAAGAACAAAAGAAAATTTATCACTGAAGGGTATCTAAGGATATCGATATATCGTCATTCCGTAATTATACGGCTTTGTAGTCTCACGAAGACCAGCCCTACGATAATTTCACATGGATTGAGCTTTATTGGAGAGCAATCTGGTCGCAATTGAGATTTAGATACTTCCATTAGAATAAGGTTTCAATAATTTTAACTATAATATTTGTTCGTTTTTCCGTGTTTATGCCTTCCTGCATACCCGAATCACTAGCTGTAATTTAACGGCAACCCAAATTTTTGGTATAAACTACCGTTAAACAGCATCATAACTATTCATCCACTTCTGCAATGCATTATTTGTTAACCGGAGCCAGTTTACTGAGTTTTTGGCTACTTCTCTCCGGCTATTTCACCAATCTGCTGCTCCTTTTTTTTGGTTTAGTCTCAGTGGGTATTGCGCTGTACTTCAATCAAAAGGTGGTCTCGAAATACCCCTTGCAGTCACCACCGTCGATCCTGAAAAAACTGCCCCAGTTTGCGCAGTGGCTGGTATATGAGGTAATCAAAGCCAATATAGCAGTGGTCAAAAATATTTGGTCGCCGCAAAAGAATCCCATCAGCCCTACTATGGCGACCTTGGAGATGCGACAAAGCTCTGCGCTAGGGCAAACAATCTTTGCAAACTCTATTACGTTAACCCCTGGCACCGTTTCATTTGACGTGCGCGGTGGGCAAGTCAAAGTACATGCAATCGTCGAAGAAGCCATTATTGAACTCCAGGATGGTGAAATGAATCAGCGGGCTGCGGATCTCGAATCTGGGAGTTCCTGATGTTTGCAACAGCCACAATAGCCTTGCTCGTGATCATGTGCCTTGCATTGGTTCGTGCTTTTCGTGGACCAAAAATCTTCGACAGAATTTTGGCGGTGAATATGTTTGGCACAAAGACCGTGTTATTAATCGCGGTATACGGTTTTTTGACCGGAAGACCCGAGTTTCTTGATCTCGGTATTTTCTACGCTTTGATCAATTTCGTAGGCGTGATTGCGGCATTAAAGTTTATCGAAAGACTGGAGTTTTACGATGAGCGAGAGGAAAGGTAATGGATGTTGTCACTGACTTAATTTCCTGGATATTTCTGGGTCTTGGAATTTTCCTTGGATTAACCGGCGCGTTTGGCCTGCTTCGTTTCCCAGATTTCTATACCCGCGTGCATGCTGCCAGTATTTCTGACACCTTGTGCACCGCTTGTTTTATTTTTGGGCTTGCTTTTCAATCCGGCTTCAACCTTGTCACCGCAAAACTGTTCATTATCTTAATTTTACTTTGGTTAACTGGTCCGGCAGCCAGTCACGCTCTGGTGCGCGCAGCACACACTGCAGGACTTAAACCAATCACCGAAAACAGCGATTAAAAGAAAAAATGGAGTTATTGGTAAATATATCGTTGCTGTTTATGTTGAGCCTTACTGTAATCGCAGTAGTAAGACTTAAAAGCCTGTTTGCTATTGTCATGCTATTTGGTATTTATAGCTTACTCAGCGCGATGATTTTTATCGCCCTTGATGCGGTTGATGTCGCTTTTACCGAGGCAGCTGTTGGCGCAGGAATTTCAACGGTCTTGATGTTGGCCACGCTGGTAACCACTGGACGTTGGGAGAAAAAATCAAGTCGCAGTTCCTTTCTTCCCTTATTGATCGTGTCGATAACCGGGGCGGCATTAGTTTGGGGAACGCTGGACATGCCCGAATATGGCAATCCAGATAATCCAGCCCACCATCATGTTGCGGATCGATATATTGAACAATCACCGGAGGAAATAGGCATTCCAAATATGGTGACATCGGTTCTTGCAAGTTACCGGGGGTTCGATACACTGGGAGAAGTAATCGTGGTTTTTACCGCTTTAATTGGCGTTCTCTCGTTATTACAGGTTCGCACGCCTCCTTCAGTTGCGGAAACACCACTTAGAAATGAAAATCGGAAACTGTCGCGACCCTATCCGGTATTGCAGGTGGTCGCTTTAGTGATGATGCCCTTTATTATTCTGTTTGCCCTGTATGTCCAGTTTCATGGCGATTTTGGTCCAGGGGGCGGCTTCCAGGCCGGGGTTATTTTTGCTGTCGCCTTTATTTTGTATACGTTAACTTATGGTCTGGATGACGCGTTAGCGCTCACACCTGTATCTGTCCTTAAAGCGCTCGCGGCTGGTGGCGTCTTGATCTATGGTGGAACCGGTGTGGTATCAATGCTTCTTGGCGGAAATTTTCTTGATTACAACGTTTTATCCTCAAACCCTGTGAGCGGCCAGCATATCGGGATCATTGTGATTGAACTAGGAGTCGGCATCACGGTCGCATCGGTACTCATTTGTGCTTTCTATGCTTTCATGACCCGAGCCCTGCCAGATCAAGGTCAAAAGGGCTAATCACGATGGACTCATTTTTCAACGAGGTCATATCCGGCGCACTAGGCAGATATAACTATTGGGTAGTTATCTTTCTTATGATGTCCGGATTTTATGTAGTGATTGGCAGTACCAACCTTGTTAAGAAAATTGTTGGGTTAAATATTTTTCAAACTTCGGTCTTTATCCTTTATATCAGCATTGGAAAGATCAATGGCGGAACTGCACCCATCGTTTGGGCTAACGCCGAACGATATTCAAACCCTCTACCCCATGTCTTGATTCTCACAGCAATTGTGGTAGGCGTTGCAACAACAGCCCTCGGCTTGTCTCTTATCATGAGAATCAAGCATGCCTACAATACCGTTGAAGAAGATGAAATCCTGGCAATCAGCCTGGAAGAGGATGAGGACGAATGATCGCTTCACATCTTCCGGCTTTGCAAGTAGTAGTGCCTTTGCTAGGGGCGCCTTTTTGCTTTCTTTTGTGGAGATCTCCTCGCCTTAGCTGGCTGCTCGCTACACTTATAAGCTGGCTGACGTTCGCCATCTCCATCGCACTTCTGGTCACGGTGAACAACTCCGGCACCATCGAATATGCATTTGGCGGCTGGCAAGCGCCATGGGGTATTGAATATGTAGTCGACCAGCTCAACGCATTTGTCCTATTAATTGTTTCCGGGATTGCAGCAGTGGTATTTCCCTACAGCTGGATAAGCGTACAACAGGAAGTTGAGCTCAGACAGCAATCTCTCTTTTTCACCAGCATGGTTCTCTGCCTGGCAGGATTGCTTGGTATCACCATCGCAGGAGATGCTTTTAATTTATTTGTATTACTGGAAATCTCGTCTCTCTCAACCTACACCATGATTAGTATGGGCAGAGACCGGCGAGCGCTGACGGCGTCTTTTCAGTACTTAATTATGGGGACGATTGGCGCTACTTTTATCATTATCGGGGTCGGGATTCTTTTTATGCTGACCGGATCGCTAAACATGCAAGATTTGGCGCAACGCATTCCTGAACTAGATCAATCTCGTGCATTACACGTTGCTTTTGGGTTCTTAATCACAGGTATTGGCCTTAAACTTGCAATGTTCCCTCTGCATCTATGGCTGCCGAATGCTTATGCATACGCGCCGTCGGCAGCCTCTGCATTTATCGCCTCGACAGCAACCAAGGTTGCTGTTTATGTCATGGTACGTTATCTGTTTAGCATCTTTGGCGTAAACTTTTCGTTTCAAACCATTCATATCCAGTGGCTGTTTGTGCCAGTCAGCCTGTTTGCAATTCTATTCACATCTATCGTTGCACTTTTTCAAAGAGATATAAAACGGATGCTAGCGTATTCTTCGGTTGCCCAAATTGGATACATGCTGCTCGGTATTGGATTGTTTAATGTCACAGGGCTTACCGCTACCCTGCTTCATCTTTTTAATCACGCGTTGATGAAAGGTGCGTTATTTCTGGCGATGGGCGCGGTGTGTTATCGAATTGGCAATACCTTTATTGACTCAATGCAAGGACTAGGCAAACAAATGCCCTGGACAATGGCCGCGTTTGTGATTGGCGGTTTGAGTATTGTTGGGGTACCACTGACCACGGGGTTTATCTCAAAATGGGTACTAATCCAGGCTGCGGTCGAGCGCGGCTGGTGGCCAGTCATCATTGTAATCGTTGTCGCCTCGTTGATTGCCATGATGTATATCTGGAGAGTGATTGAAGCGGTGTATCTTCAATCGCGCCCTGAAAATGCAAAAAACGTTTCTGAAGCACCACTATCCCTATTGATACCGGTATGGATTCTGGCGCTCGCTAATTTATATTTTGGTGCCAACGCTACGCTCTCTTCTGAGCTTGCCGGCAACGCTGCAGCAACACTCTTCTCTGGAACAGGGTTTTAGTAAATGGCGCCAGAGATTTTACTTATTTGGGCGCTCGCGCTACCACTCATAGGGGGAGGTTTAACTCTGTGTTTTAGCCGCATACCCAACCTTAGAGAAGGGTCCACGATCGTTGTTGCACTAGCACTTCTTCTGGTGGTCTCTCAACTACTCTCGCACACTTTGAATGGTGAGACGACGCAACTGACGCTGTTTGAAATGCTCCCGGGGCTCTCTCTATCCTTCAAAATAGAACCGCTTGGCATGATGTTCGCGGGAATTGCAGCACTGCTGTGGCCAATTAACTCGTTGTACTCTATCGGCTACATGCGCGGGAACAAAGAGGAGAATCAAACACGGTTCTATCTGTTTTTCTCCATTGCAATCTTTGGTGTCATGGGGGTTGCGTTTGCGGGCAATCTACTCACACTGTTTGTTTTCTACGAAGTTCTCACGCTTTCCACATTCCCGTTAGTCACCCACAAAGGTAATGAAAATGCACTCGCTGGTGGACGTGTTTATCTTGGGATTCTACTCACGACTTCCATTGGTCTGTTACTGCCGGCCATCATATGGATTTGGTCTGTTGCTGGCACAACTGATTTCACCGCCGGAGGCATCCTTTATGGAAAAATCAGCGGGATTCCACTTACTGTTTTAACCCTGCTGATTATATTTGGCGTCGGCAAGGCCGCAGTGATGCCGGTGCATCGCTGGTTACCTGCTGCGATGGTTGCCCCAACCCCCGTGAGTGCATTGCTGCACGCCGTTGCAGTAGTGAAAGCCGGGGTATTTAGCGTTGTAAAAATAGTTGTTTACATTATTGGTGTGGATACTCTAACGGCCGCCCCTTGGGCTGATCTTCTGTGGATACTCCCAGGCTTTACAATTATTGTGGCTTCGGTTGTCGCTCTGAATCAGGACAATCTCAAAAAGCGTCTGGCCTATTCAACCATCGGACAACTCTCCTATGTTGTTCTTGGAACCCTCTTGATTGCGCCATTCTCTATCAAAGGCGCTGCACTCCATATTGTTGCCCATGCGTTTGGAAAGATTACTTTGTTCTTTGCGGCAGGCTCTATTTATACGAGCTGCAAGAAAACTGAAATAAGTCAGCTTAATGGTATTGGCTGGCGCATGCCATTTACGATGTCGGCGTTTACCATTGGCGCAATATCGATGATCGGCTTGCCCCCCGCAGCTGGATTTTTATCTAAATGGTATTTGCTGCTCGGCGCCTTTGAAGTTGATCAAATTGCGGCAGTATGCGTGATTATCATTTCAACACTGCTCAACACCGCTTACTTTATGCCAGTGATTCACGCCGCCTGGTTCCGTAAGGAAAGTAACGAATCTGTATTGACCTATGGTGAAGCACCCTGGCCTATTGTGGGCGCGCTTTTACTGACCGCCACACTGACAATTTTACTGTTCTTATTCCCTTCAATACCGTTTTCTCTGATTAGCGCGATCCCACTATGATAGAAGATCCAAATAAACACTGGCTGTATAGAAAAAGTAGCTTACCTTGGTTGTGGAGGTTTCTGATTGGCATCCTTGTCTTGTCTGTTATTCCTGAATTTTTTGTCAATCATTATTCCTATTTCGCCGAACAAGGAACAACGATTGAAGCCAGTTTTGGATTTCATGCCTGGTATGGTTTCATAACTTGTGCATTGATGGTGGTCGCGGCAAAAGTACTTGGTATATTCTTGAAGCGCAAAGACAATTACTACGATGACTGAACCGGGTATCGTGTCAAATATCCTCTCAGGGTGGTCCCCGGGTTTTCCTCCGGGACTGGTGTTGATGTTTGCGGGACTGTTGCTACCCTTTTTTCAAGGTATTGCTCGGAAGGTGCTTGTTCTTGTCGCACCAATCCTGACGCTTATCACGGTGTGGGCTGTTGGCACAGACAATAATCTCACCCTGCAATTTCTCGACTACAACTTAAATCCTGTAGCCGGAAATGGGTATGGATTGGTCTTTGCTACTATTTTTTCAATTATGGCGTTTGTCGGCGGGTTGTACGCGTTGAATCAAGCGCGTGTAGTAGAGCTCGCCGCAGGATTTGTTTACGCCGGCGCCGCAATTGGTGTGACGTTTAGTGGCGACCTGATTAGCCTGTTTATTTTTTGGGAGATCATGGCGCTGGGGTCAACCTTAGTCATTTGGTCTGCTGGCACAGAGAAAGCCTGGTCCGCAAGCTTTCGCTATCTCTTGATACACCTTTTAGGTGGCGTTATCTTGATGGCGGGAATTACCCTCAGGGTACTGGAAACGAATTCTATTGCGTTCACCGCAATGCAGCCAGACAATCTTGCCAATATTCTGATTCTCGCCGGCTTCCTGCTTAACGCAGGTGCACCTCCACTGTCCGCCTGGATTGCAGATGCCTATCCCGAAGCGAGCCCCAGCGGCATGGTTTTCTTATCTGCCTTTACAACTAAAACGGCTGTTTTCACTTTGTTGATCGGGTTTCCGGGCACAGACATCTTGATTTATATCGGACTCTACATGGTCTTTTACGGCATCATTTACGCCCTACTCGAAAATGATATGCGTCGTATCCTCGCATACAGCATTGTCAATCAGGTCGGATTTATGGTGTGCGCGATTGGTATCGGCACGGAACTTGCATTGACCGGAGCCGCGGCCCATGCGTTTGCTCACATTATCTACAAAGCGTTGTTAATTATGTCCGCCGGCAGTGTCCTTATGATGACCGGCAAACGCAAATGCACAGACGTCGGCGGCTTAATACAAACTATGCCGTTTACCGCTGTTAATGGCATTATTGGCGCGCTGGCAATATCTGCATTTCCTTTCACCTCAGGATTCGTAACCAAATCCCTTGAGACTGCCGCCGCTGCCGATCAAGGCCTTGTTTTTGTTTGGTTCTGTCTCATGGCCGCTTCAGCAGGTGTCTTTCTTCATGCCGGTATTAAATTCCCGTGGTTTGTATTTTTCCAGAAAGACTCCGGTTTAAGACCGCCGGAATCCCCACGCAACATGCAGATTGCAATGTGGATTTTTTCTTTTCTTTGTATCGCAATCGGTTTATTCCCGCAAATTTTCTATCAAATCTTGCCGATACCACCAGACTATCAGGCGTATTCGTTTTCGCACCTGGTTTCTCAATTCCAGCTTCTATTATTTGCCGGACTCGCATTTTTTGTACTGCTTCCTATGATGAAACGAACGCTTACAATTAGCTTGGATTTCGATTGGTTTTACCGCAGATTTCTACACATTGTAGCAAGCGAATTCACAGTCAAGACAGGAGCCGCTGGAAACATAGTGGAAAATGGATTGCGGATTAAAGTCGAACGATTCATAAAAAGGCTCTACAAAATTCATGGTCCTTATGGCGTTCTTGCAAGAACATGGCCAAGTGGCGGTATGGTTTTATGGGTCTCCGTGATGCTTGCAAGCATTATCATTTTCTCCGCACTTTTCTAGAAAGTCTTTAACGTCGCGGTTAAAAATTTTTATTAGTTTGTTTCTCTATCGTCACTCTGCCCTCGCCCAAGCTGGCCTAGAGTTAACGGCCTGATTGGCGGTCTTACTCTATAGAAACCAATATCGGCAACCGATCTGTCTTGCTCTTTGGCAATCAACGCCGAAACAGTCGCCTCACAAAACCGCCCCTGACAATGCCCCATTCCACACCGACTAAATGATTTCGCTTGATTGGGTCCCTGGCAACCGCCTCGAGCGATTTCGCGTATTGTCGCCGCGGACACTTCTTCACAACGACACACCATCGTTTCATCACTTGGCGTGATAAATATATCGCTTGGCGTATAAAGCGCATCTAAAAACTGCCTCAATTTTAGCTGCCTTTTCTTTTTTACAAGTAATGGTTTCGAAAGCCGATCAAAATCTTCCTGGTCGATACGTTTCAATTTCTTTAACACATTAAGCGCACAGATCTGCCCGCTAATTTCGGCGACCTCAGCGCCGTTAATCTGCTGCCCATCGCCAATCAAGTGAACACCTTCTACTGTGCTCTCGCAGAATTGATCTGTCTTTGCTGACCAGCATTTTTGAGAAACGAGATACTCAAGTTCACATTCGGCAAGTTTTGGTAACTGCAATTGCGGCGTTACCCCTTGATGGATAAAAACCAGCTCGGCATTCAGTGTGTGCTGTTTCCCTCGCGAACTAAAACAGATGCCTTCTAAAACTTGATCACCCAAAGCGCGAATCTCAGACGCCCCTTTGTAGACAGCTATACCCGCGGCGCGAATATCCTTCAAAAATTTTAAGCCTTTGACCAATTGCTGTCTTCCGACAATTGCTCCAGGCAAGTGCTTTAACGCATGAAAATAATGTTGAGTCTGTGTGGTTTCAACAATTGCTTTAACTTTTAAACCTAGATTTAAATACTGCCAGGCGAGCAACAGCAATAACGGACCGCTACCAACTAATATTGGCGCTTTCTCCGGCGCCATCGCCTGGGACTTGAGCATAATCTGCGCGGCTCCAGCCGTCAGAACTCCGGGTAGTTGCCATCCTGGAAAAGGCATTGGGCGTTCCTGACATCCGACACTCAAAATCAAATGGTCTGTCTGCAGAAAAAAGCTGGCATCATTTCTCAGATAAGAAACCTCTCTTTTTCGATTAACCCCCCAAACAGATGCACCTGGAACATAACGCGCGCTCGACTCGAGAAATCGATCAACCAAGGCTTTGCCACCGGTATAGTCAGCGCCAAGTACAGTCTCAGGATTCGCAATCTTCGAATCAGAAACCTGTCGATAGATTTGACCTCCCGGAGAAAGCTGATCATCTAATAGGGTAACGTCAACATCATATTGAGAGATCAAAGTTGCCGCGGTCAATCCAGCAGGCCCAGCACCCACCACTACCACAGGACATTTTTCACCCATAATCGTCCACTCGCTCTGCTTCAACAGCCCCTCGCTGCACGATCACCTCCATGCCCGGCTCTACCAGTGTTTGACAGCCTTGCTGGTTAGCAAGGCCATCTATACTTACCAGACAGTCAAAACATACACCCATCATACAAAATGGACCTCGCGCTGTATTCGACACAACGGTTGTTCTGCAAACGGCTGACTCGAGTAACACCGCTGCTGCAACGTTTGTTCCTTTGGGAACCTGCACCAGTTTTCCGTTCAAGCTGAACTCCACCAACTCGGAACACTCACTTATCGATTTAAACATTGAATCGACTGCTACTAAAATTTGATATGACATCTCCATGCTCTCCGGCCAATATCCATTGCGAAATCTTTTCAGCATGGGCAGCAGCGAGAGTAACTCCGCTATGGCAGGCAACACCATATGCACCCGGACACGACGTTGAAGCTTGGTAGACGGGTTTACCATCTGGCGTCATAACCCTGAGCGCACCCCATGCTCTGATCACCTTGATACTTTCCAGTACTGGAAACATTTTTGTGGCCCTTGCGGCTAACATCGCCATCACGTTATTCGTTGTACCATCATCGAGCCCTACATCCTCAGCAGAATCGCCGATCTGCAAGCCGCCCTCGGTGGTTTGGCGTACGTGCAAAGTTGGATAGTCTAAAAAGTGTTTGAGTTTTTCTGTGATCAACAGCTGACCACGATTCGCAACCACTGGAATTTCAATCCCCACCATTTCTCCCAACTTTGAATTTTGCAATCCGGCGCAAAGCACAATTTTACTGGCGCGGATTTCGTCAAAGTCTCCCTTGATTTGAAATTCTCCATGGCAATACTCTATCGAATTTATATGCCTGCTCGGCAAGTATTCAGCGCCGTTTTGCTGCATTCCCTGATGAAGCGCCCGAAATAGGCGCAACGGATTTACATGTCCATCATGGGGACAGAACACTGCTCCCGCTACCTGACTCGATATCTCCGGGATCTTTTGCTTTAGCAAGCTATTGGACAACATTCTGTATTGAAACTCTCCGTTTGTATGGCTCGAAAGTTGTTCCATTTTGCGATGGTCTGCCTCCAGTTCAGCGTCATCCAAACTCATGACCAAACCACCGGTTTGTCTGAGATCAACATCAACGCCGGTGGATTCCAAAAGTTCTAAAGCAAAACTCGGCCAGAGCCCAGCAGCCTGCCGAGTCCAACGCGCATAGGCAGGATAATCCCAGCCCTTACCCTGCACCCACACCAGTCCAAAATTTCCTCGCGAAGCTCTGAAGGCGCGATCGCCTTCGTCAACAATAGCGACACTTTGAGAGTCCTTGGATAGACCATAGGCAATACACGATCCCACCAGGCCACCGCCAACCACGGCATAGTCAAATGTATTGCTAGCCACTTAAATAACAGGTCCTTGCATCATCTCACTACCATCACCGAATCGACTGAAGCGAAATCGCGATAAGTCATGACCGATGGCATTTCCTTGAATCATGTCCGCCATGACCCGTCCCGCTGCCGGACCGATCCCAAACCCATGACCGCAAAAACCACTTGCCATGTAAAACCCCGGGATCGATTCAATGCTATCCATTACCGGAACTATATCTGGTGTCACATCGATCATTCCGGTCCAGTGGGCTATCCAAGGCACATCCGCTAGCGCCGGAAGTCGGGCAGCTAAACATTTACGCATCCGAGAAAGCGTCGATGGAGTAGCGGATGGATTTAAAACGCGCTCTTTTTCAAACGGTGAAACCCGATCTAGCTGCCACGACCTTTTAGGCAGTATTCCTCCTGGACAGCCATGGCCGAGTCTCAGTCTGGTCTTGCCAAGAGAGCGACTGGACAACACTTCCTGCCTAATCACCGGGAAGAATGATTTGAGATGTCGGACACTATCAAAACAAAGAGGATGCTCATTAAACCCGGCAGGGGCAATGGTATACCCACCGTCTTGTCTGCGACGTACAGCAATATCATTCGAAGCAAAATTGCCACTGTAAAATTCCGGAGCATTGGCCGTGCGAGCAACGGTCGATTTCACAGAAAGTTGCGGGAATACCACGCCGTGAGCACCAGCAAATAACGAAGACCAGGCTCCCCCCGCGCACACCACCGTATCGCATGCTATCTCTCCTGACTCGGTTATCACACCTGAGGTCTTACCTGCTGAAAGAGAAAGCCCCCTAACCGCACAGTTCTCCCGAATCTTAACCCCGTAACTTTGACATGCTCGGGCCATGGCAGGGACAACAATAAAAGGCTCAGCGCGACCATCACTGGGTGTGATCACTCCACTGCTCCACTTTCCTTTAAATCCGGGAACCATCTGATTGATCTGCTTTGCTGTAAGTTGCTCTGAATAGAGATCATGTTGCTTTGCAAGATCGATCCACGCTGCGTGCTCCTCAGCATCGGCGTCGCTTTCTCCAACGTACATCACGCCATATTGGACAAATCCTGTTTCACCCTGTATCTCCTTGTCTAGAGACTGCCAAATGCGATTGCTCTCCATCATGACAGGCAGCTCGGCAGGGTCCCGTCCCTGCTGCCGAACCCAGCCCCAGTTTCGACTAGATTGCTCACCCGATATCCTGCCCTTTTCACAGACAACCACGCGAATTCCGCTACGCGCAAGAAACCAGGCTGTGGAAATACCAATAATTCCACCTCCGATTATCACTACATCTGTTTGAGCTGGCAGCGCATCAAGAAAAGTTGGTGCGACCTGTTCGGAAAAAATCATGACACAGATATTAGCAATATCGGTTCATCCACGGACAGTGAATTGGATAATAGCGGTTACGATAAACACTAAACCGAACCACTATTTAATCGAAATTTTGACGAGATGTGCATCGATCTTAGGCGTAAAATCTGCTTGTCCATGCAAACGTTCCGCTGAAATCAGTAACCTGTGGATAACTCTGTGGATAACATTTAGAACTATTTGAAATTGATAACTATCGGATTTTTCAAAATATGCTCAGCCAAGAAAAGCAAAAATTAATTCCTTTTATAACAACAACTTATCTTAATTTAATAGTACGAAACACGTGCCAGAGTTATTTTCTTAGCAAGCCTGAAGAATAAAGCGTTTTGTGTATAACTTCATTTAGCTGAACGAAAAAACAAGCATTTACGTCACATTATGAATTCTCTCAAAGAACAAGTGGACCCAAACTTGGAGGTAATCCCTGGGGCTCCACTATGGCGCCGTTTCCTCGCAATTTTGTACGATACGTTAATGGTGGTGTGCGTCGTGTTTATCGCGTGGCAACCCATGCCGTTACTGCCATTTGATCAATTACCAGATTGGTTAAGCAAAGGAATCAGATTGAGCTATATGTTCTTGATCACATTCGGGTTCTTTGGTTGGTTTTGGACCCATGGTGGGCAGACAATCGGTATGCGTGCCTGGAAAATCCGCCTGGTGGACTATCAAGCTTTGGAAGCTGATATCTTAAAAAACCCTGGCTGGTCGCAAGCTTTTAAACACTATCTGATTGCGTTGATCTCATGGTCTTTAGCAGGTCTCGGGTTTTTCGCAGCTTTGTTACACAAAGAAAGGCGAACCTGGCATGAGCGCGGAGCCGGCACCGCCATGGTAGTCCAACGCAAGGTAAAATCTGCATAACAACTTGCATACTATTTGTCGATTGAGACTCAGCCTGCCGATGGTATGTGCGAAGCAGACCTTTTATGGAAAACAGTTAAAAACAGAATTAACCCCGCAGCGAGTAAGATAACTGGCAACGTATAAATATTCAGCTTTTGCCAGCCCAGCAAATGGTGAAAGTATCCGGAACTCAATGCAGTAAACGCGGTTGCACTGAACACCATAAAGTCGTTGATTCCTTGAACCATCCCTTTTTCAGCCGGCAGGTAGGCCTCAGTCAGCAACGTGGTACCACCGACAAATAGAAAGTTCCAGCCTATACCCAATAGCAAAAGTCCGGTAAAGAAGTGACTAAACTGAGATCCTAACAAACTAAACAGAACGCATCCGAACAATGCGATCACTCCCGCCATCATGACTTTTAAAACACCAAAGCGGGAGATTAAGCTACCGGTAAAAAAAGAAGGCGCAAACATACCAACCAAATGCCACTGAATAACCGTTGCGGTATCAGAAAATGGCATACCATGATGATCCATTGCTAACGGCGTAGCGGTCATCAACAAATTCATGGTGCCATACGCGATCATTGCGCAAATCGCCGCGACCAGAAAAGTAGGACGCAGTAATATGGTCATTAAGGGCCGTGTTTCTCCAGATTTTTCAGCAGCACTTGGCTGCGGCACCTTGAGAAAAAACTGCACAACAATAACGCCTAAGGAAAACAATGCGATACATGCGTAGGAAGCTGAAAATATTGCATCGGGTACAATGTCTCGAGTCTTGCTTGCAATATTGGGACCAATAAAAGCAGCGACCAAGCCTCCAACCAACACCCAGGAAATCGCCTTACTCTTCTGCGCTTCTGGCACGATTTCAGCTGCCGCAAATCGGTAGAACTGCCCGAAGCCATTAGAAATACCGAACAATGCAGAGCCCAGACAAAAAAGACTAAATGACTGCTGATAAATTCCGAATGCAGATACCAAACCGCCCATCATTCCAACAGCACCGCCTAACGCAAAACCTATTTTCCTACCGAGCTTTTGCATAAGCAGAGATGCTGGGATCATGGTTAGCATCATAAAGACGTAGACAAACCCTACGGGTAAGGTCGCTTGCGCTGCTGAAGGCGCCAGAGCGAAACCCACTAAAGCGGATGTCGCCATGGTTAACGAGGTCGACGACAACATTAACGCTTGGCAAACGGCCAACCAAAACACATGAATATTCATAAATTAGGTTTTAACACTTCTTGTCTAAGACAAACAAGACTGCCTAGTGGAGCACTCAAAATATTTGCAAGTTTGCGCAGATATAAGCTAACAATCGTTACAACGCTGCTTTAAGAAGATCCAACTAAAGTCACTTTAAACACCTATTTTCTCCAACCCCTTAACATCTGCTTAAGGGGGTATAAAGAATCTAAGTGGTATTACTACTTGTATTTAGCTTTCGAAATGGCTACAAGGCAGGTATGAAACTAATAATGCAATAAATACGATGGAATTATTCGACGGATTCAGCAAACTGCTGCAAATATTGTTTGTTGACCTCGTTCTCGCTGGCGATAACGCCATCGTGATTGGTATGGTCGCCTCTCGGTTTAACCCAGAATATCGAAAGAAAGTTATTTTTTGGGGGGTTGGTATTGCCGTAATTATGCGTGTTGTTTTCGCGCTCTTGACGGTCGAATTATTAAAAATCGTCGGCCTAACCTTTATCGGTGGTCTACTTCTACTTTGGATATGCTGGAAACTTTGGCAGGAGCTTCAAGAAAGTGGAGCCCGAGAAGCCGAGAGCACTGAAGAACAGCACGTTGTCCAGGAAAATCCCCCGCTAATGTCCGCGGTTTGGCAAATTATCATTGCCGATCTATCAATGTCGATTGATAATGTAGTGGCCGTCGCTGGAATCGCCGACGGCAACAGCGGACTACTGGTTATTGGGCTCGCGCTTTCAGTAATATTTATGATGTTTTTTGCCACATACATAGCAAATCTACTGGAAAAGCACCGCTGGATTGGTTATTTGGGATTGGCTGTTATTTTCTACGTCTCCCTGAAGCTCATCTACAACGGCGGACTAGAGCTTTTACCTCTACTTTCCTGAACCAAAATCCTGGGCTTTCAGAGTATAATCGGCTGGTTTTTCAACGATCAATTTGAACAGTACCCCCTGTTTACGACCGACTAACCTGTTTATTTATTAGAGTTATATGTCTCTGTCCACTCAACGCTTAAATTTATCGAAAATCGGGGCTCGATTATTCCTTGCAATATGCACTATGCTGTTTTCTGTTGGAACAGTCTTAGCACAATCATCCGAATACGAGCAGGCGTTTAATGCCTACCAAAATCAGCAGTTTGATTCCGCCGAGAGTCTCTGGGTTTCGTTAGCGAACGCTGGCGATGTGAACGCTCAATATGCTCTGGGCGTCATGCATCTGAGAAAAGAGGCAAGCGACTCCTCTCCTGTGGCTGCATTTTCCTGGTTTGAAAAAGCTGCTGGCCAAGGTCATGCCACCGCGATGTTTAACCTAGGCGTTGCTTACTGGGAAGGAGCCGGCGTATCTCAAGACAAAGCAACAGCTGTAGATTTATGGCAAGAAGCGGCGCTTAAGGGGGATAGCGGAGCGCAATACAATCTTGGCCTTGCGTATTACATTGGTGAGGAAAAAGCGGTTGATCTTGATCAGGCATCAAAGTGGATTGCGTTGGCTGCCGATCAAAATCACCCCGAAGCAAAGCGAACACTGAAAGTCATTAGCTCAGAACGGGAAAATAATGCGCAACTCGTGGTCGCCAATGCTTCGGCAACAACCTCCAGCACGATTGCTAACGCATCATCTTCCGAGACTTCTTCTGAAGAGCTTGCTGCTGTTAGTCCTTCTTCAGACACTACGGTGCAATATTGGCGATCGATTGACTCTACTATCTCATTGTTTAGCGAGCCCTCGGGAATCCCTTTTCGCGATCTACCACCCAATACACCGCTTGAAGTAAGCGGCCAGGATAACGGTTGGGCCAAGGTGACAATGCCCACTGGATTGAGAACCTGGATCTATAGCAACTTTATCGATGTGGAAGGCTCTACCGGTGTGATTACTGCAACGGATGTCAGAATCAGACCCAGTCCTTCTACAGACAACAATACCTCCCCTCCTCTGGGAAAATATCGGAAAGGCGACAAGGTTGAAGTCATCGATACTCAGGGTGAGTGGACACAAATCAGGGCCCCAAAAAGTATTGGCGGTTGGCTCAGGACCGAAGAAATAGAAGAATATTCAGATACTTCGGCAAATCGGAACAAACAGTGGGAACAAGCGAGGAAGAATGGAGCCTAAAGCCTAGCAATTTTTCCTAAAATCGAAGTATTTCGAGCTTTGAACACTGTAAACAAGTATTGAAGTCTATAATGAAGCCACTCAGGTATATTCGCCCTTTTGCTGTAGCATTGGCTATAACGTTAAGCATTCAAGCCCAAGCGCAAAACACCGATACAATCTTTGAGCTCATCGCGAGTGGTGAGTTGGAGAAGGCTCAAAAAGCGGTCGATTCAGTTAAAAGTGCGAACGCTCAGTCCGCAGAGATGCTGTTCGCCAATGCGCTGATCGCAGACAAACTAAACCAGTCGAAAAAGGCTATCGGTCTATACCTTGAACTGATTAAAACACACCCTGAAATGATGGCCCCCTACAATAACCTGGCCATTCATTACGCTAAAAAGGGAGACTACGAATCAGCAACAAAAACTTTAGAACGGGCGCTGTCTGCCAATGATACCGTAGGCACTACGTTTGGAAACTTACAGGCTATCTATGCGCGGAGAGCTAGTATTGCTTATCGTAAAGCGCTGAATTCTGATGCGCCTTTAAAGCCCTTAAATCTATCTATCGTTGAAACACCGCCCGCCATAGGAGCACCCTTTCCCCAGCCCACTTTGGTTGCGTCTGCCGAAAGCTTTATTGAAAAGTCTGTAAATGGTTCGGCCAGCGAACCCATTGCAAACGAAAGCGCGTCGAAACCAAATACCGTAGCGGCAGTTAAATCGGCTGAAGAAAACGCTAGTGTCGAAGTGGCAGTTCAAGAAACAGTCAGCCCGGCAGCAACGCAATATACCGAGGGGCCAACCGTAAAGACTATTGAAGTCGAATCGAGGGTAACTGCAGCTGAGGCGGATCCAGCGCCTGTTGCACTATCTGATCAGGCAAAGCAGCTGGCGGAAAGCAGTGCTGCTGAGAAACAGGCATTAATAAACCATGTTAAAAGCTGGGCAAGAGCCTGGTCCGATCGAGATGTAAATCGCTACTTATCCCACTACTCTGAAGAGTTCAAGCCAAGAGACAATATGAGCCTGGAAGAATGGAAAAAACAGAGATACGGTCGATTAAGATGGCGAGAGTTCATTATTGTTCAACCTAGCCGATATAGCATAGACCTAAAGAATAACTTTGCGACAGTGAACTTTAACCAATACTATAAGTCGGAAAGGTTTGAGGACACTATTAGAAAAACGTTAGAGCTCCGAAAAGAAAATGGTAAATGGCGAATAATGCGAGAATTCATCTAACGTAATAACGGTAATTACTGAAAAATCTTTGACACCGAGACATGAATCCCGAATCAAAATTGTTTTCTCCCACAAAAAGGATCCTTATTCTTCTCAGCCCGATCCTCGCTCTATTCACCATCTCAAGTTTTTCTGCATTCGCACAGTCGAATTACGAATCTGAGATCGTGAACTCCGTTGGCAGTCTCAAGGACGAAAATATTGATGATTCTCAGCAGTCCCTTGAGGAACTAATAAAGAAATATCCAAATAGCAAACTGGGACATTTGCTAATAGCCGATATACTTGCTGCACGCGCTGGTGCCCCAAGCTTAGCCGATCAGCTCGCAAGTGAAGATGATGCGCAACTAAATGGACTGCGCGATGAGACACTTCACCGGTGGCGAACACAAACTGCACAGACCCCTGCTGAGAGAGGTTTAATACCCGCTAATCTGTTGGCTTCGGCACCCACTCAACGCTATATTCTTGCAGCGGATGCAACCGAGTCAAGGCTTTATGTATACGAGAATCTGGGGACCAGCTATCAGCTGGTTGCTGATTACTTTATGACTATCGGCAAACAAGGTATGGGGAAAAATAAGGAAGGCGATTTACGCACACCTGAAGGGGTTTATTTCATTACTTCCTACCTTCCCGGAAAAGGCTTACCTGCGCGATATGGTCCTGGAGCTTTCCCCATCAACTATCCTAATGAATACGACAAGAAGCTACGAAGAACCGGATACGGAATATGGATCCACGGCACCGAACCCGAAAATTACAACCGCGTACCGCTAGCAAGTGATGGTTGCCTCTCTTTGAGTAACGATGAGTTTTTGGAAATAAAGCAGTACATATCTACCGACTGGACAACACCAGTGATCATCTCCAGCGGCTTTCACTGGATAGATCCGAGCCTTAAAACACAACACACCTCGCCTGCGCGCGAGATGATGGCTCAATGGGAAGCAGATTGGGAAAGTTTGGATACAGACAAATTCGTCTCACATTATTCGGCATCTGAATTTAAGAACTACGAGGCTTTTGTTAAGAGAAAGCGTATCGTGAATGCGGCCAAAGAGTATATCGAGATTGATCTCAATAATTTAAGTATTTACGACTACCCAGGTGAGGAACCAATGATGTTGGTTTCTTTTGATCAAGAATACCGCAGCAACAATCACCACAGCGTCACGCAGAAGAAGCAATACTGGAAGAAACAAGACGGACGCTGGCAGATCATCCACGAAAGTTAGTCTTGAGAGTGCTGTACTAGCGGTTTCACTCGACTAAAGACAGGGGAGATAAAACCGGGTTCCTCTCTCGAGAGCTCTGCCAATAAAATCCCGCGAAGCCAAAATACCGAGTTTGGCATCGACAATAAACGCGCATCGACTGATATTGAGCGCACTACTTACGTGACATAGCTGGGAATTGCACTCAGCACTCACTAGAACCCTGACAATAAGTCAGAAATCTCGGTACTAGGCTAATCTCAAATACAGCCTGAAGCGCTTAATTTGTTGTTGCAATGGCGAAATGATCTATCCGCAATATTATTTGAGTTAATATTTTGTCTCAGCCAAGCAACCAAGTCGAGCCAGATAGCGTCAACTGCAGTCTTGCCAGGCATTCGGGTGGAATGCGGTAATTCAAGGGTAATAACCGGAA
The DNA here is from genome assembly GCA_937992195.1 of uncultured Gammaproteobacteria bacterium. GTDB lineage: Bacteria > Pseudomonadota > Gammaproteobacteria > Arenicellales > Poriferihabitantaceae > VYFG01. The sequence continues at coordinate 96,714 of CALKKV010000043.1, forward strand.
TATTTCGCTCTTCCCCGGCATATCGTCCTAGAGACCCGGGAAACGTACCTAACGACTTACCTTTAAGGATACCTAACTGACGTGGCGCATTGGCTCGGTCACCGGCGTCATAATCCACAAGATTATAAGGCGCATGTACAGTGATAATGACGTCTGGTTGGTATGCATTAATCTCGTTTACCATCCACTGTGTTTCAGGCTCACTTGCAGGATCATATCCAGGAAACTTTCGGTGTGCGCCGCTCGCATACCTTTCCCAGTATCTACCCGCCAGCTGTCGCCACTGGTATGTAGGAAAATTTCGGTTTAAATCGACTCCGTTCGCGTTAGTCCGTGCAGGGGTCTCATTAAAAAAACCGTCCGGATTTACAATCGGAACCACCTTCCAGTCAAAAAGACCGGAATGAAATTCAAACAAGGTATTCATCCATAGATATACCGTGCTTACAGAGGTCAATTCATCACCGTGCACGCCCCCTAATACAAGAACTTTGCCGAGAGGCTTATCAGAAGCTTTGGCTTCATAATTGACCGTATAAATAGGGTTTCCTCCAGCAGAGCGAAAATTACTATCGAGATGCTCCTTTAACAGGCAGGTTTTAAAACTTACCGAACGGAGTCTCCGATCAACTCGCTTGCAATGCAACAATTGCTCTTGCGAAGTTTTCGCTATTAACTGATCGAGCTCTTGTGATTCTTCGCTCTCCGTATTTACTACTTTTGGATCAGGGTCAGTAACACCGACAATTTCAGAATCGACGGCTATAGCAGGCGTGTTAAAAGTGGCATCAAAAAACACGGTTTGATTGTATGTCTCGAAACGCGTTGTAAACACTCTTGACGCTACAGGTTCAGACTCTACAACGACTACTGCGGGATTCGATGGCAAAACTCGCTCGAGTTGAGAGCCACAGGCAGACAGTAACCCGAGCACTAATGCAACCATCAACCAGCGCCAGTAGCATCTCTGTGGGCTACTGCTCATAGGACGTAGACCTCTCTTTCATTTCCATCACTCCCCTAGTGACTCCAGCCTGTAACTAAGTAGAATCTCCAAGCCGACACCATATCAAAAGCACGTCAATTGACCTTAGGTTTTAAGGCTCCAGACCGATAGCGTTCTGTCATCTGTTCCAGATTTAATGCATCAATGAGACCGGCATTTCCCGCCGTGCCAAAAGCTTCAAATCGATCTTTACAAATCTCTTTCATAGCAAGAGTGGCAGTTTTAAGATACTTTCTAGGATCAAACTCAGCTGGATTTTCTACAAAAAACCGGCGAATTGCTCCAGTAGAGGCCATCCTCAAGTCAGTATCAATATTCACTTTCCGAACACCATGCTTAATTCCTTCCACAATCTCGGAAACCGGCACCCCATAAGTTTCTCCCATATCACCACCATGTTCATTAATGATAGACAACCAATCCTGGGGAACAGAAGAGGAACCGTGCATCACCAAATGGGTATCGGGTATACGAGAATGGATCTGTTTTATGCGGTTGATATCTAAAATATCACCAGTAGGTGGTCGGGTAAACTTATACGCCCCATGAGAAGTGCCAATCGCAATAGCCAAAGCATCGACATGGGTTTTACTTACAAAATCGGCGGCCTCCTCAGGATCAGTTAATAACTGGGAATGGTCCAAAACGCCTTCAGCTCCGACTCCATCCTCTTCACCAGCCATGCCTGTCTCTAACGAACCGAGGCACCCGAGCTCGCCTTCAACTGAAACACCGCAAGCATGAGCCATTTCCACTGTCTTCTTGGTCACATCGACATTATATTCGTAGCTCGCTGGAGTTTTGCCATCAGACTGCAAAGACCCGTCCATCATCACCGAGGAGAAACCAAGTTGAATTGATCGCTGGCAAACAGCTGGTGAAGTACCGTGATCTTGATGCACGACTACTGGAATATGAGGATACTGCTCCACTGCAGCTTGAATCAGGTGGCGCAGAAAAGGAGCGCCCGCATAACTTCTTGCACCAGCAGATGCCTGGACGATGACAGGAGAACTGGTTTCATCAGCAGCCTGCATAATAGCCTGCATCTGCTCCATGTTATTTACGTTAAAGGCTGGGCAACCATATTGCTTTTCAGCAGCATGGTCGAGCAATTGTCTTAGGGAGATTATCGCCATTGTGATTACCTGAAGCTATTCACTATCATAGATAGCGATTGTGTCTAAGAGATGTTTTCATGATTTCGCAAAACGAGTCGCAGCACCAAGAAAATTCAATAAAATCGACCATTTACTCGATTTTCCTATCTATTTTTCATTACATACGATGTAAAAAAAATAAATGGCGCATTAGATCTGTCACTGCTTTCCAATTATACCAACATCCGAGTATATCACTGAGTTAACTTGGTGAATTCAACCAACTCGATTCAACACTGCAACCGCAGGCAGTTCTTTTCCCTCGAGAAACTCGAGAAAAGCGCCGCCACCAGTGGAGATATAAGAAATATTTTCTGCCAATTGGTATTGCTCTACTGCTGCAAGCGTATCGCCCCCCCCTGCTAAGGAAAATGCGTTACTTTCGGCAATCGCTTGGCCAAGGGCGCGAGTTCCTGCGCCGAAGTTTTCAAATTCAAAAACCCCAACCGGTCCATTCCAGACGACAGTACCAGCTGAATGCATCAATTTTGCATAGGATTCAGCCGTTTTCGGACCTACGTCTAATATAAAATCTTCCTGCTGTACTTTACTTATTTCTCGAACTAAAGCCGGTGCTCCTTGATCGAACTCTCTTGCAACTTTGACATCCTGTGGCAATGCAATTTGTGCGGCACCTGAATCTGTATTTTCGATTAGTTTTTTCGCTGCATCGACCAAATCGGGCTCATACAAAGAACGCCCTACTGAAAATCCTAGAGCAGCAATAAATGTATTGGCAATCCCACCTCCAGGAACGAGCACATCTACCCGTTGGCTTAAGGTTTCCAATACGTTGAGTTTGGTTGATACCTTTGCCCCACCCACTACAGCAACTGTAGGACTGGCTGGTTTTTCGAGTGCTCTGCTTAGCGCGTCTAATTCCATCGTTAACAGTGGACCTGCGCACGCCGAAGCGGAAAACCTTGCGACACCATGGGTGGACGCTTGGGCACGATGTGCAGTACCGAATGCATCCATAACAAATACATCGCAAAAAGAGGCATAGCGTTTTGCCAGAGTTTCATCATTGGCCTTTTCACCCAAATTGAATCTCACATTTTCCAGCAATACAACCTGACCGGGGTCAACCACCGGTATGACTTCGAGGTAGTCCTTAACCAATGCAACATTCTGATCCAATGCTGAGGACAGATAATCGGCAACAGGTGCTAAAGAAAACGCAGACTCCGGTTGCCCCTCCACAGGACGACCTAGATGGGACATCAGAATCACCCCCGCTCCAGCTTCAAGCACCGTTTTTATCGTCGGAATCGATGCCAAAATTCGACTGTCAGACCGAATTCTTCCGTCACTGATTGGAACATTAAGATCCTGTCGAATGAGAACCCGCTTTGCAGACAAGTCCAGATCTTGCAATTTTACAACCACTGGCAGCTCCTTGAGTTTGGGTTTTTTAGCTGGAAGTTAATAAAGAATGTAACGCGTTGGTGACGTTTTCCGCAGTGATACCGAAATGAGCATACACGTCAGAAGCTGGTCCAGATTCACCGAATGTGTCGATGCCGATCACTTGACCTTCATGACCAACATACTTCCACCAACCTGAGGTCACACCCGCCTCTACCGCAATACGTTTCACCACACGAGCTGGTAATACTGATTCCTTGTACTCGGCATCCTGTGCGTCAAATCTGTCTGTGCTCGGCATTGAGACCACTTGCACTTTGTACTCAGAGAACGCATCAGCTGCAGCTATTGCAAGCTCTACCTCTGTGCCCGTAGCAATCACAATCGCGTCAGGAGTGCCTTGGCATGCCCGCAAAACATACCCTCCGCGCGCTATATTTTTCATTTGCGCGGCTGATCGTGACTGGTGAGCGCTGTTTTGCCGCGAGAAAATCAGAGAAAATGGCTGATCTTTTGAGGCAAAGGCCTGCTGCCAGGCAACCGCAGACTCCACCGCGTCACATGTCCTCCATACCGACATGCCTGGAATCATACGAAGCGTAGCGGTTTGCTCAACCGGCTGGTGGGTGGGACCGTCTTCACCGACACCGATAGAATCATGGGTGAATAAAAAGAGACTTGGGATTTTCATCAGCGATGCCATTCTAAGCGCATTTCTCGCGTATTCCGAAAACATCAAAAAGGTTGCACCGTAAGCTTTAAAACCACCGTGCAACACCATGCCGTTAACGATCGCAGACATCGCAAACTCTCGCACGCCAAAGTAGATATAGTTGCCGCCGGGCTCTTTTAAAATGTCCTTGGAGCCAGACCAGATACTATAGTTGGAACCCGCTAAATCAGCAGAGCCACCGATAACTTCTGGTAGCAGTGGTCCTAGTGCGTTCAGTGCGTTTAGTGACGCTTTTCTTGTCGCAATGGTTGCCGCTTCTGAGTCAATTCTTTGTATCTCGGACCAGGACAGTGAATCCCAATCCTCTGGCAATTCTTTATCCAGTCTTCTGCGAAGTTCCTTGGCCAAATCAGGAAAGGCGATCTCATACGCCGAGAATTTTGTATCCCACTCTGACTCACGCTGCGCCCCGGCAGTACGGGCATCCCAAGCTGCAAGAATATCTTTCGGTATTTCAAACGCTGGATGCGGCCATTTTAGTTGTTCACGCGTTAGTTGGATCTCCTCTTGGCCCAATGGTGCACCATGGCTGGCTCCTGTTCCTTCCTTATTTGGTGAACCAAAGCCAATCCGAGTTTTACAACAGATTAAAGTTGGGCGATCAACATCATTAATGGCGGCTTCAATCGCATACTCCAAGGCTTCAGCGTTATGACCATCTACGTCAGGCACTACCTGCCATCCATAAGCTTCAAAACGAGCAACGGTATCATCGGTAAACCAGCCGTCCACCTCGCCATCAATCGATATACCATTGTCGTCGTAAAAGGCAATCAATTTACCTAACCCTAATGTTCCCGCTAGAGAACAAGCTTCATGGGATATACCCTCCATCAAACAACCGTCCCCAAGGAAAACCCAGGTCCGATGATCAATGATAGTATGGTCTGGTCGATTAAATTGCGCTCCCAAAGTGCGCTCAGCAATTGCCATACCAACGGCGTTGGTAATACCTTGTCCAAGAGGACCGGTGGTCGTCTCCACTCCTGGGGTGTAGCCATATTCCGGGTGTCCGGGTGTTTTCGAATGAAGCTGACGAAAGTTCATGATTTCGTCTATTCCCAGATCATATCCAGTTAGATACAGCAACGAATAAATCAGCATCGAACCATGGCCATTTGAAAGCACAAATCGATCGCGGTCTATCCAATCTGGATTGCCAGGATTATGTCTTAGATGATTGCACCACAAGACTTCTGCAATATCCGCCATCCCCATCGGGGCTCCAGGATGTCCACTGTTGGCTTGCTGTACTGCATCCATGCTAAGGGCGCGAATCGCATTGGCTTTCTGACGACGACTAATATTGGTCATTTAAAAGGGTATTTGGGGATACTGAAATTAAAACCGATGTTGAAATGGACGAAAAATTTCGATTTGGCAGAGGATATTTTAAACCGACACGCTGCAATATTGATAACCAATATAAGCATCTGGTGGAAAAAATTATGGTCGGTGCAACTTCCGTTTTGTATGTTTTTTTCCTATAGCGGAGATTCAGAACCAAAGCGATTAAGATCAATCCAGCTTGACCATTGGGACAATAACTGCGGATTACTCGCGGCGACAACGGATCGTTTTCGCAAACTGGCGCAGTCAAGTGGCATACCCGACAAGGAGGTCGCCGCTCCACCTGCCTCAACTAGTATTAAATACCCGGCTGCAAAATCCCATAGTTTTTGACCACCGTGCAAATAAAGCTGTACCCTGCCAGCCGCTAACCAACACCATTCCAGCACAGAAGAACCTAGATTTCTCTGAGACCGGTAAGGGGGAGAGCGCACCAGACTAACCGCAAGTTCTCCCACAAGACGCTTGTAATCAACATTGGCGATACAGTCCTCAATGCGTGATTCACATTGATCACTGCGAATTAACGAATTATTGAGATAGGCACCATTCCCGGCTGCGGCACTAAAACATTCTTTTCTTACCGGATCATAGATAACCGCCAATACCGGCTGTCCCTCTATCACAAGCGCAACAGAAACACCAAAGCAAAGGAACCCAGCGGTAAAGTTTGTAGTGCCATCCAACGGATCAATTACCCAATATCCAGGTTCACTAGATTCGCAAATCCTCACCTGTTCCGCATGATCCATTTCCTCACCAATTGCGCCATACATTGGCCAACGTTCAGTGAGCTTAGATAGCAGAGATTCCTGGAGATTGTGGTCGACAATCGTTACATAACTGCCATCATTTTTATGTTCTGGAGCAATACCACCAGTTTGTAAATCTTTGTTCTCTCTCGCGACGGAAACTACGAGTTCGCACAATTCTCGCCGCTCAGGTAAATCCTGGCGCAACGCTATCACTACGCTGTGCCAGTCACGAAGTATTCGTCAGAAAGCCTTTGGAGATCTGGCACAACTCCAAGACCATCTGGTAGATTCACGCTTCCGGTCATATATTTAAAGTCTGGCAGATGTCCTGCCAGCGAATTCTCGTTAATATCGACGACTCTCGGAGGACCAAGACTAGTTAGCGCAAAAAAACCTCGTTTACCAGCGGACGCTAAAGGCCACAAAACAACCATCCTTTCGTAGCTACTACCCGCTGCACCCGAGACATGCATCGCGGAAATATCAAACAACGGTATCTGAAATTCCCTCCATTGAAAATTTCCGCATAAAAAAGGCATCGACTGAACTGTTTCAGCCTTTGGATCCAACAGAGGTGTTGTGCCTAAAATCTGCGCCACCATACTTACCGGCACAAGTACCTGGAAACCTTGAGCATTTAGTGAGAGAACCTGCATTTTTCAGTATTTGCTTTAGTAATTAGTAGGTGATCAAAAGCTGAATATCAATGTACCGTGCGACGGCTTTCAATCACTTGTCTCATCAATGCATCAAGTGCACCAATGTTATAGGGTTTAGTAATATACCCGTCCGCGCCGAGTGAGAGCGCCCTCTCACGATGCTGATCACCTGATCGTGAGGTAATAATAATAACTGGCAAGCTTTGATGCTTTTCGTCTTCTCGCAACTTCTCGAGTAATTCGTAACCATTCATTCTCGGCATCTCAATATCAACCAATGCAACATCAACTGAGTTTTCTTCTAACACCTCTAATGCATTGACCCCGTCTATTGCGGAAATAACCTCTAATCCATCTGCCTCAAGGTCTCGCTGCATAACCTTGCGCACAACCAACGAATCATCCACCACCAAGACCCTGTTGAGACCACCACTTACCTCTTCAACTTCAGCATCAGCTTCACTGGAAACAAAAGAATAGCGATACCGATCAAAGAAGACTTCAGGGTCGATAACCATGGTAATAGTGTTGTCACCAAGGATCGTCACTCCTGAAAATTCCGGAACGGATAGCAACTGACGACCGGCGGACTTACTCACGATATCTACGGCATCACCAAAATCATCAACTTCAAACCCGGCAAGACGATCCGAAAGCCTCACAACAACCACAGGCATTCTTACTTTTACAGTTTTAGTTAGATTGTCTCCTAGTCGCCGTCGAAGACTGATAAGAGGGATCTTATCGCCTTCCAGCATCATGAAGCGATTGTCATCTTCATGAATAACCTCTTCCTCACTCACTCTCACAAGACGATATACAGTGCGCGATCTCAACGCAAACTGCCATTGTCCTACCTTGACTAACAAGGCCTGTGTAACCGCTAATGTTACGGGCAATCTAAAACTAAAACTCACACCATTTCCAGGTGTGTTAATTAGCCCCATCGAACCACTCAAATCACGCACGGCCTGATATACAACATCCATCCCGACACCACGGCCTGATTCCATGCTGACTTTTTCAGCGGTAGAAAATCCAGGCTGTGCAACAACCTGAAGCATATCTACCTCAGAAATATTCGTTGCATTATCCACCAGACCCAACTCGACAGCTTTCGCGGCCAGCTTACTAACATCCAAGCCTCTGCCGTCATCTGAGACCTGGACAACAAGCTCGGTTCCTTGCTGGTTGATTTCAATTTTGATCACACCCTGCTCTGGTTTTCCCGCAGCAATACGCTCTGAAGGTGTTTCAATTCCATGAGCTATCGCATTCCGAATCATATGTTCGAAAGGAGCCATCATAGACTCAATAACCTGTCGGTCAATATTAATATCTCCACCTAGGAATTCAAGCTGGACTTTCTTATCAGCCTGACGAGCAGACTCCCTAACTAGATATCTAAGTCTGGGAACATAGTCGCCAGCTGCTACCATCCGCGCACTCATTAACCCGCTTTGAAGCTGCTGACCCAGGTGCTGTTGCTGTTGAAGTGTACCGGTAAGATTAGACGCTCGGTTATCGAGCCCTCGCTCAACTTTAGCTAGTTGGTCAAGTAATTCAGTTACTTCTCTCGACTTCGCCTGAAGTTTCGAATAACGGTCCAGCTGCAATGGATCGAATTCTTCATCAACAGCTACAGTTTGTTGTTCGGGTCGAGCACGAATTTGCGCTTCAGCTTCAATTTCTATGTCTCTTAAACCTTCACGCATCGTACTCATACTTGCACGCAATAAATCTAGATCCATTCGCGTCGCTTCCAAAGTATTTTGCAGCTGGTTTCTACCAAGACCAAGTTCACCTGAAGCATTGATCAGTTCTGCCAGTTTTTCACTTTCAATTCGCAAACTACCGCTACTCGTTTCATCCACAGCCGACTCGCCGTCTAAAAACAATGACGATGAAGGAGACCAACTCATTCGCTCGCCACCATACTTCAACTCGATCTGTTCACCAGAAACTTTCACCGGTGACCGAGAGAGCGTTGGTATAGCGTAAGTCTGGGGCTCAGCAGGAGCAGCCTGAACGTTCAAATTTTGCGTGGTCGACATCGCAGCGTTATCGAACACCTTGCTTACATACGCATCAGGTTTCTTAGGCGCCTCAGATACCTCTACAACAGGTTCTGTTTGCGCCAAGGGAATCTCACCGTCCGATTGAACAACTTCGGATTCAATCTCTCCAGATGCTTCTGCTAGCGAGCTCGTCTCTGAGGACAGTACTTGTGCGACATCAGTTGTTAATACAGGTGCCGAATCCGTCTCTTCAGGTGTTTCTGCCTGCAGATCGGTTTCTGGAGCGTAACCTTCTGAGATATCCGCTGTTAATACAGGTGCCGAATCCGTCTCTTCAGATGTTTCTGCTTGCAGATTTGTTTCTATAAACTGCTCTGCTGAAGCATCAGTGACTAACCCAGGTTCTGAATCCATCTCTTCCGATGTTTCTACTTGCGGGCTTGTTTCTGAGGACGGCTCTGCTGGAGCATCAGTTACTAACTCAAGTGCTGAATCAACCTCTTCCGGTGTTTCTGCTTGCAGGATTGTTTCTGAAGACGGCTCTTCTGAAACATCAGTTACTAACGCAGGTGCTGAATCAATCTCTTCAGATGCTTCTGCTTGCGGGCTTGTTTCTGAAGACTCCTCTACTGAAGCATCAGCTACTAACTCAGGTTCTGAATCGATCCTTTCCGAAACTTCTGCTTGAGGACTCGTTTCTTGTTCTTCAGAAGAGGCTGTTGATTCATTCTGATCAATCGAAACATCATCTTCACCAAGATGACGCGCAACTTTACGCCTTAGCTCGGCAATATGTCCCTTTTTATCGGTTGGCACGAAGCCTAAGTCAGCAGCCAATCCATCGTGCATCTCTTCCAATAGTTCGAGTAATCCAGTGTCGCTGACATCTTGTCCCGGCTTAATGTCATCCAACATGCTTTCGATGCTGTGACTTAGCCCCGAGACTCCGGTATAACCGGTGGCAGCTGCGCTACCTTTTAAAGTATGAAACTCTCTGCGAATACCGCCAAGCGCAGTACTATCAACCCCATCATCTCGCCACTGCATTAAATGGCCGTTAATTCTTCCTAATACTGTTTCAGATTCTTCTAAAAATATCTCACGAATTTCTTCATCGATATCGTCTTCTATTTCCAGCGAGTCATCATCAACAAGAGAAACACCGGCCTGCTCGTGCTGTGGTTCAGTCTGCAGGGCATTAGCGCTATCCTCAACAGAAGAACCTGCTTCATGAGAAACAGTAGCTTCTTCTAGCAATGACTCAGGTTGGGGAATTTCCGACTGCGGGACATTGGAGTTTGCCGCCGTTAAAGCTACGGCAGATAAAACACCAGCACCAGCGCTTGAAATTAGGGTTTCATCGACTCCCTCAGGTTCGGGCTCTGGTTCGGGCTCATCCTCTTCTGCACCGAATTGTTCTTGCAAATCTGCTTCTACAATTGCAACCAGGTGAGAGGCTTCTGTTTGTTCGACGAATTGTTTCTTCAGATCTTCATCATACTTGCCAGATAATTTGATTTGATCACGACTGTCCTTCAACAAGGAGAGGCTTTGATCAAGCATACTTGCAAACTCGGCATTAGGTGCGCCTCCATTCGCCAAAATTTTATCTAGTAAGGGTAGGTTACCCTCTGCGCACGACGCTGCTTCATCAAACCCTAGATTGCGACAGTTTCCCGCCAAAGTATGTATGCAGTCCTCAACTTCATTTACAGTTTTTTTTAAACTACTTTCGTCATCGAGGTCAAAAGACAGTTTATTAAAATTCTTGTCTAGAAGAGCAAGATGATTACTATATTCTTCGACAAAAATAGCTTTTAAGTCACTGTCTAACGCGTCTGCTGCTGACACACCGGCCGCGTCAGCGTCTATATCTTTGTCAGCAGTTTCATCATCAGCGTCATCGACATCTGTGATTAAAGAAGCTTCCTGATCGTCAACTACTGATTCGTTACTCAACAAACCCGCATAACGTTCTTCCCAGCCTTCGATATCTACCTCTTCAAATTCATCTGAATCATGAAGCTCTCGCAGCTGTCTAACCAGCAGGCCCAAAAAGTCTTCCTTATCCTTCGACAATGCAATGTTACCGGATGCTGATTGGCTTGACACTTCGTAGCCAATTTGTGCAAGCTGGACGATCGCCTGATGATTTTCGAGCTCAGAACCACTCGAGCCAATCAGGGCAGAAAAGGCATTAATCATAGGCGAAGCAGACGAAACATCTGAAAAGTTCAATTTCTGTCTAGCCTGCTCCAGATCTACTATCAATCCAGAACGTGTTTCAATCAGTCCACCTTTTTCGTCCTCGTTTGCCACCGCTTTAGCCGTTGAGAACTCGTCTTTGCTCAGATCAATTTCAGCGAGCTTCGCCGCCGCGGTTTCTAGAAGTGACCTTGGTTGCTTGCCCTCTCGCTGCGAAATACTTTCCGCCGCAACATCCAACCCTGCAATTGCGAATGCTAGATGCTCATAAGCTTGCTCTAACGCATCTCCCGTTGACTTTCCATCGGTTGGTAATTTTTCCATTACCTCCGAAACAGTTTTTGTCAAATCTGCTGCGGCTTCTGCATCAACCATCCTCAGTGAAGCACTAATTTGCTTTAGCTGAACATTAGCGATATCAGCGGCTTCCACCAAGCTCTGCTCTGGCGCTAAGCTATCACGCAGCATGTTGATAGAAGTTTCTACAGAACTCAGTGTATCTCTGATTTGTGAAACAATTGCCGACCTAGCGTGCTGGTACTCAACTTGAGAAATTTTAGCGACCTGTTGAACACGGTCATGACTGGCGGCGGTTTGTCCGATCAGCGCTAGAAGTTCTTCCTGGTGGCTATCCACCGAATGATTCCAGGTTACGTCGACGCTCGCAGGGTTTGTTACGATATCTCGTAAAAACAACAAACCAGAGGCAATTTTGATATCCGCCGCTGTTTGCCGAATTGATTCCTCCGACTTATCAACTGCATGGACAGCATTTACAACATGATCAACCAATCCTTTAATAGGCAATACATTATGTTGTTCAGCAAGCGAAGAGAGTTTTCCTAGCTTAGCGCCAAACTCTTTGAGTATCTTATCTTTGGCATCACCTTCGTATCCAGCAAAGCTCTCACTCACGAGGATTTCTACGTCGTCAAAATCTTTAGCGCTAAATTCCTTTTTAATCAATTCAAGTTTGGAAGAGGTTTCAACTACTGCTTTGTAGTCAGCATCCATCCCACCAAACCATTTGCCAAGCTCGAGAGCGCCTGAGATTTTATCGATATTATCTGAAGAGACTTTATTTACGCTGCCAATGTAGAAAAGCATTTTGCGTAACAAATCATCGGGCGGATCGGTTGCTATGTTCACCGCTGACTCTTCTTCCAAACGAGAGATTTCTTCATCAAGCTTGGCAAACTGCGATTTTATTTCCTTTTCAGAATCCAGCTCACCGGAGCCAACGGCATCAACAAAACCACTCGCAACCCACCACAATTGTCGCGAAACATCTAGCGAACTCACCTTCCCTAAATGGTGTAACAGGCCGCTAATCTTCTCTAAATAAGCCTTGCTTTCATCGCTCTTAACTTTTCCATTCAACCACCTTAGAAGAGCGCGGCGATACTTTTTGCGAAGCTGAGTTACCAGACGGACGCGTAAATCAGCAGGAATTGGCTTACCGTCATAGCCCGCCTCTCCAACATCAAGCAAGTCCAATGGGGGCTCAAATAAATCAAAACTGGTGATTTGTTCACCACCAATAAGCCCTCTCACATTGTTGATTTGATCAACCAATACCAGTGGCGACACCGGTCGCTGACGCGCTATCGCATCGACATAGCCCTGCAATGCAGCCATTCCCCGACGAAAGGCCTTTAAACTCAGCGCTTTCTCACCGGATGTTTCTGCTTTGGAAATATTGTTACAAAGCGTTTCTAAATCTTGCGCCAGCATCCCTGCAGCTTCTAGCTCAACCATAAGCAAGGAGCCATGAATCTGATGCAAATTCTTGGGGGCACTTTCTAGCAGCGCATAGTCGTCTTCGCGCTCAACTTGAACGACCTGACTCATCACTGCATCCATGGATCCCTCTAACGCGTCCTTAATCCAGCCGAACGTTTGGGGATGTGGAACCGGTATTGTCATATCAACTTTATGATTTTGTTAAACAATCAAAAAGATTTCTCAATTTGAATGTTATTTTCTATCGAATAGACTTGGTTAAATCCGTAATTAACTTACCCAGGGAGTTGGAAACCAGCAACCGATTGGTTTAACTTGTCAACAACGTCCCTAACCTGACCCAGAGCTGCCGCCACCTGAGATACGCTCATATCAGCTTGCTCGGTTGCAGATTTCAAGTTATTCATTCTTGAGGAAACTGTTTTCGCTACGGTTGATTCTTCCGTTGCTTCAGTAGCCACCCCTTCAATCGCATCGTACAACTCTTGACTGATTCGTTCGATTTCGTCCAACGCCTGTCCGGCCTCGTCAGCCATCTTAGCACCGGTGATTACTTCCTCGGTTGTCGTCTCCATCGAGGTGATAGCGTTGTTAGCATCTTGTTGAATATTCTTAACCAGCTCAGTAATTTCACTAGATGCTCGCGCCGATCTGTCCGCAAGACGCTGTACTTCTTCAGCAACTACGGCGAAGCCTCTTCCGGCTTCTCCCGCCATTGCCGCTTGGATAGAAGCATTCAACGATAGTACGTTTGTTTGTTCCGTCACATCTTGAATAAGGTTTACGATTTCGTTGATCTGTTGCGAGCTTTCTCCCAAACGCTTCAGTCGTTTCGCCGTATCCTGAATTTGGTTACGTGTACTGTTCATACCAAGTATGGTATTTCTTACCGCCGAGGCACCTTTTTTCGCTGAATCCGCCGTCACACGTGCACGTTCGGATGACTGCAACGCTGATCCACTCATGCGCTCCATTGTCAAACTCATTTCTTCGATTTCCTGCGCCGCGCTCAAAATCTCTTCCGACTGCGCATCGTTACTGGTCAGCAACTGCGCAATCATTTCTTCCGAATCTTCTGTTGTTGCCGATACATCGTTCGACGCAGTTTTAATACCGTTAACCAATATCCTCATCTCACCGATTGCAAAGTTCACAGAGTCAGCAATTGCACCTGTTACTTCATTGGTTACCTGGGCTTCTACCGTTAAATCACCTTGCGCCAAATCACCCATTTCATCCAGCAGTTTGATTACCGCATCTTCTGAGCGTTTGGTTCTGAGGTTATTGATATGCTCTTGCTTGCTTGTGTGGCGCAATAGAGACCAAATCAAACCTAGCAGACTGAAGAAACCAAGAGCCACAAGCGCTTCTGGTAGATAATCTGTCAGCTCTTTCTCAGAAACCGAATGACCGTCGTCTACTGATCCGAGGAGATCCCTTACACCAATCCCAAGCTCTCGAGAGAGAGTACGAATCTGATCTGATGCTTCCAAAACTGTTGAATATTGTCCAACGTTACCGATGATAGTGTCCGCGCTGGAAACAAGCGCTTGGTAGGAAGCATCAATATCTCCAAGACTATTCGCCACCAGTTCTCCACTCATCGTGCGAATATCTTCATTCACCTGCCCGAACTGAATCACATCTTTCGCAAACAGTTCCGCTGCGTCTTGCCAGCCTTCGGAACCCATCGCAAATTGGTTTGCACTCGCTTTAATTCTTTGACTCAGAAACCTTTGTTGACTGCCTACATTAATCAGCTTTAAAGGCACTTCGTTTTCGATCAGTTTTTCTACTACTTTGTCAGACTCAGCAAGCAGCTTTGGCGTCACTTCATTGACCATTTTTACTTGCGCATTCGTGTCGTCGATCACACTGCGATTACCTGTAACAAGATCAACTTGCGCACCAAGCTCAAGCCACTTCCTTGAAATCGCACTAGTCAGCTCTTCAATATTTTCAATTGCTACGCTGGCATCAGGATCTATTGCTGCTGAATTCATCACCGCGACTTGACCGTCTAACTCCCTGCGAAGTCTGGTTAGTTCTTCAAATGCGCCTTGCTCACCGTCAACAAGTCGAAGAGTCTCATAAGCAATATCTTTGTTATCCAATTCAATCGACAGTGCGGTGTTGGTAATTCTGCTGGCAACCGCAGTTTCCTCTTGACCACCGTAAAAGTTAATCAAAAATGCGACGATTGCAATGACAAGCAAGAACCCAAAAACCACAGACTGCCAGTTAAATCCAACAGGCGGTATCTCTTCATCCAAATCTCCATCAAAGAGATCATCCATTGGGTTTTCACCCTCTAGCAAGCCTCCCATAATGCCATCTTCGCCGGTTGCACCTTCATCAAGACCAACCACAGCGGCACCTGCCATCATTTCTTCGAACAGAGCCTGATCATCGGCTGAAGGAGTATCCTCTTCACCCTGATCTTCAGGTTCAAACAACTGCTCGGACAGTTGCGATAACTGTGACAGCTGAGATTGCACGGAATCAGCTTCTTCCAGCTGACTCTCCCGCTCAAAATCCTGGAGCTCTTCAAATATCTCGTTTAAAGCACTTCTTTCAGTTTTATCATTCATATTTATTCAACCTCACATCACGCGCCAACAAATCGAAAAACCTTAGTATTATCAATACTTACTAGACGCCAAAGGAACAAACTCTTTTACCAAGTACCACTGTACTTTTAGAAAAGGTGAGTTCCCAAGACGATTAAGTTCAGTGAATCAACTCCTCAGCAACTGGCTCAGTTTCAATCGCAATTGTTACAAAATCCTGATCATGACAGAGGAGATTTACATCCATTGCATGCCAGACCTCATCATCTAAAACAACACTCGCACTACGACACCTTAAAAGTCTTGGCGGCAGGTCGTTTGCTGTTATGTGTTCAAGTTCGTCCGGAAATGATTTTAAGGTCACCTTACTATCCAGAAGAATGACGCTCTTAAGCTGGGTGTCAGGCAACATAAACAATGTTGCAGACCGCACCGACCGCACTGGAGGAAATCCAAAATATGCCCCCAAGTCCACTACCGAATAAACGTCACCACGGACGTTTGTTACACCCCGCACCCAAGATTGCACCCAAGGAACAGTATGAATTTCACGTTCCGGCAATATTTCGAATCCACCCATAAATGGAAAAACAAGATTTAGTTTATCTACTGAAAAAGTAAAACCACGCCACTCCTCTTGCTGTCGCTCGGGTTGCTCAATTGCTGTGTCTCCCAACGAAAGGGAGGCCAAAGCTTGCAATTGTTCAAGAGGAGACCTCTTTATAGAATCCGGAGTGTTCATTTTTACAGCTAACTTCGTGTCAATATTAGTGAACTATCAGAGCGAGTTTATAGCCCTTTTAACTTTTCAATTAACTCCTGCTTGTCAAAAGGCTTCACTATGTAGTCCACTGCCCCCTGTCGCATTCCCCAAACTTTATCCGACGCCTTCGACTTCGAAGATAAGATAATTACCGGTATATCAGCAGTTTGCGGATCAGTATTTAACATCCGCGTAGCCTGAAAACCGTTTGTTCCAGGCATAACTACATCCATCAATATCGCTTCGGGTTGTTCCGCTTTCGCGACACTCAAAGCCTCTTCCGCATTTCCAACAGATAAAGTATCAAAACCAGCTGCAGACAGCGTATTACAAATCAAATGGCTGTCTGTAGCTGAATCCTCTACCACTAATATTTTTTGAACTGGCATTTTATTAATTACTCGCTCAGAGTTGACTCAGCATATTTTTCTACCGCACCTAACAAATCAGTCTCATCGAATGGTTTGTTAATGTACCCTTCTGCCCCGACGATACTGCCGCGAGCTCGGTCAAATAGACCGTCTTTACTAGACACCATCACAATTGGTGTATTTTGATATTGTTTATTGTTTTTCACCAAGGAACAGGTTTGATATCCGTCAAGTTTTGGCATCACAATGTCTATAAACACCAAATCAGGATGGAAATCAGTCACTTTGGAAATCGCATCAAATCCGTCTTCAGCAGTCATCACCTCATAACCCGCCTGCGTCAACATTTTGGATGCTTTGTGGAGTATGGTTTTACTGTCATCGACAACCAGAATTTTTTTCATATTTTTAACTTTGTATCTCGTTCAATTCGCTAACTGGACTAAATTTAAATGGTTATAAAAAACACCAATACTTCTACTAATTCTCAACCCACCCACTCAGCTCAACATCCTAACCTAAGCGTTTATTACTCGAGTTTCATAAAGCCAAACTCAACAGGCAACAAATTAATTGTTCGTTTTGGGAAAACAGTACTAACAAACTAAACCGTCACGGTCGATATTCTGTTGTAAAGTGTCATCACAACCCGGGTTCTATTCGTGTAATCAAGCGAAACGAATTTCTTAGAAAACTTACTCCTAACCATCCCCAAATGGCGTTTTTACTATCAATTTCCGACCTTATATATTTCAGTTTAAGGTCAAATTTGGCCCGATTGCTTCAGCAATTCAGAACTTATCGCTGCATAATTTTCGAATTGCTTGTACAGTCAATAAGATAGCTTCGCTTCTTATTATTATCTCAAGGTATATAATAGCCTAGAATCGGTTGATTGAACAGAATATCCTTAACGAATTACGTCCGTGACAGAAGAAAAATTCGCAGAATCAGAAAAATCCGGGGGAAACTCAACAAACTCGGGGGGTTACGCCTCTTCTGAAGACGTCGATAGTTTGAAAAATCCCAGCAAATTACAATCAAAAATCGCTGATGGGCGAAAAAAGCCCCGGTCCTCACATACTACCACGGTGATGGGCCGTCTTTTCCGCGCAGATTCAAGGGATGGCGACCGCTTTCGTTGGGTTTTTGTGCTTTCTGTGGTTGCCCACATCGTTGTTGTTCTGGGTGTCTCATTTGTACTGCCCAGTCAAGCCGAGACATCTAGCATTGCCCCCCCATTGAAAATTACACTGGTAACCGAGCAGAGCCTGACCATTCCCGAAAAGGCCGACAATCTTGCTCAGTTTGACAGCGTTGGAGAGGATGAGGACGCTGGCGCGCCGCTGTTGCCTACCAGCGGCAGTCCTCCCAAGCAAACACAGGCTGAACGTGAGCGGAAATTAGTAGAAGAGCAGGCAAATGCGACCTTCAATACCGATCAACCTGAGAACCAAACACAGCCCGACACGCCGGTAGCCAGCAGAGAAGACCTGAGAAATGCCATCGATATCGCTTATTTAAATGCTCAGGCAAAACCACGCGAGAAATTTGTTAGTGCCAATGCGAGAGCATCCGAGGTTGCGCCTTATTTGGAGAACTGGCGTTTACTTGTTGAACGGGTCGGAAATTTAAACTATCCAGATGCAGCAAAGCGCGATCAAATCGAGGGAGATCTCGTCATGGACGTCACCGTTAACGCTGATGGCTCAGTCGCTGCGGTCAATATTTTAAGGTCATCCGGGAATAAAATTCTCGACGATGGGGCCGAACGGATTGTCCATCTTGCTGCTCCATTTGACTCATTTTCCGAGGAAATGAAGAAAGAATACGATACGCTACACATCATTCGCACCTGGCAGTTCAGTCAAAACACCATTCGCGACGTGTCTCGTTAAAGCGGTTTTATGAATGACTAGACCATTCGCTGACACTAGCCCTGCTCGTCTTGAGGGATACCTAGGAAATCAATTTTTGATTTCTATGCCTCAGCTTAAAGACGATAGCTTTTTTAAAACCGTAACCCTGGTCTGCCAACATGATCGGAACGGTGCCTTGGGGATTGTCGTAAATCGATTAACGGACTACAGCCTTGGAGATATTTTCAAGCAGTTAGAAATCAACTCCAGCCAGATAGAAACGGATGATATTCCGGTATTTGAGGGTGGCCCGGTCCATCAAGAGTTTGGCCTGATTGTTCATACGCAGGACTGCCAGTCTAAATGCTGGCAATCAACACTTCAAATCAGCGATTCGCTTGCTCTGACCAGTTCAAAAGACATCCTCGAGGATATAGCAAAAGGTCAGGGACCGGAAAAATACCTAATGAGCCTTGGTTATGCCGGTTGGGGGCCGTCTCAGCTCGAAGCAGAGGTTCTGAGCAATGCCTGGATCACTGTTCCCACAGAAGAAGCACTCCTATTTGACGATAATATTCAGGATAAATGGCATCGCGCTGCGAATTTGATTGGCGTAGATTTGAATCTTCTCACTGCTCAAGCAGGACACGCTTGAAAGGCCGGCTGCTCGCTTTTGATCCTGGTTTAAAGCGGATTGGCGTTGCTACCGGAAATAGAACCACTGGAACCACACAGGCATTGCCAACGTTGGATGCAAAAAACGGCGAACCAAACTGGGAATTGGTTATCCAGTTAGTAGATGAATGGAAACCCCAAACTCTTGTTGTAGGATTCCCCCTACAACTCGACGGATCCGAGAGCGCCATGTCTAAGAAATGCAGACGTTTTGCCAATAAGCTTGAAACAAAAACGCAATTACCGGTCATTTTGGTAGACGAACGACTTACCTCAGCTAGCGCAGATGCATTGATTCGCGATAGCGCTGAATCAGGCAAATCGCAAACTCGCCGTCGACAAGAATGGCGAGATAGCCTAGCCGCGGAGTTGATTCTCGGCACCTATATCAACGAAAATCCCGACCCATCATGAATCCAGTTTCCCTCGACCCTATTGTCAGTCAAATGACTGCCAACCTGAGAGATCGTAATCTGCGCAACCCGATTTTAATCGGTATACACACTGGTGGAGCATGGGTGGCTGAACGCCTGCACGCTGAGCTCGCACTATCCTCCAAGCTCGGTACGTTAGATATCTCTTTCTACAGAGATGACTTCAGTCGCGTAGGACTTAACCCGAAGGTCAAGTCTTCTGATCTGCCGGAAGGCGTTGAAGATCGAAACATTATTCTAGTAGATGACGTTCTTCATACTGGTAGAACCATTCGCGCGGCTCTCAATGAGATCTTTTCATACGGCAGGCCTGCATCGGTCACGCTTGCTGTTGCCCTTGAACGTCCAGGTAGAGAATTGCCAATCGAAGCGTCTATTGTAGGGAAAGCGATAGAGCCAGCGGATAAACAACAGGCCCAAGTCACACTAAAAGATAATCAACTGAGCTACCAGCTAGTTGACTCATCAGCCAACGCACAATCAACCTAATTCTTTATGGCCCGAATCTCTCCCGACCAGCTTAGAAGTCTTCCTCCAGACTCTGCCATTCAGTTCGATAGTCAAGGACATCTTCGTCACTTTCTGACAATCAGTGGTGTGCCGCGGGAAGCCTTGACACAAATTCTGGATACAGCAGAGTCGTTTATGACTTTTGGTGAAAGGGAAATTAAAAAAGTGCCGTTGCTACGCGGCAAAACGGTGGTTAACCTGTTTTTTGAAGCCAGCACTCGAACACGCACCACGTTTGAGCTTGCCGCAAAACGCCTGTCAGCCGATGTGATCAATATGAATGCGGCCAGAATGTCGACAAGCAAAGGGGAAACCATCCTCGATACCGTCAGAACGCTCGAAGCTATGCATACCGATCTATTTGTCGTGAGAGATAGCGCCAGTGGTGCATCCCACCTAATTGCCAGACACCTGCCGGAGTATGTCAGGGTAATTAATGCGGGAGACGGGAGACACGCTCACCCGACCCAAGCAATGCTGGATATGTTTACTATCCGCCAAAAGAAAGGCGGCTTCGAGGGTCTTAAAGTTGCCATTATTGGCGACATTTTGCATTCGCGGGTTGCGCGTTCTCAAATCCATGCACTTGCGACGCTTGGTGTCGATGAAATCAGGGTAATTGGTCCGCGAACACTCATTCCTACTGAAATAGAATCAATGGGAGTCACTGTTACAAGCAATATGTCGGAAGGTTTGCGAGATATTGATGTAGTGATGATGCTGAGACTACAAAGGGAGAGAATGGATGGTCAGCTGGTGCCAAGCGAACAAGAATACTTCAGTCAATATGGACTGACTGAAGAAAAGTTGCAGGTTGCAGATACCAAAGCCATCGTCATGCATCCCGGCCCAATCAATCGAGGGCTAGAGATCGCATCAAGTGTGGCGGATGGTGATCGCTCCGTCATCTTGTCTCAGGTCACCAATGGCATCGCTGTAAGAATGTCGATCATGGCGACCTTAATGGGCGGCACGGAGGCAGTGCGATGAGCATCGTTATTCAAGGAGGCCGGCTGATCGACCCGAAGAATAACGTGGATATGATTACAGATATCGCGATTGAAAACGGCGAAATTTTAGCAATAGGATCACTACCTCAAAATTTCAAACCTACGCAAATCATAGATGCCAGTAACAAATTGGTGCTACCCGGCGTCATCGACTTATGCGCCAGACTGCGCGAACCCGGAGAAGAACAAACTGCCACAATTGCAAGTGAAACCAAAGCAGCAGCAAGCGGCGGTATAACCAGATTAGTTTGTCAGCCCGATACCTGGCCAGTAATTGATACTCCCGCTATGGCCAATATGATTCGGGATCGCGCGGATGCCAGTGGTTACGCCCAAGTACACCCTCTTGGGGCGCTGACGGTTGGGCTACTGGGCGAAAAACTAACCGACATGGCAATGCTTACCGAGGCAGGTTGCGTCGGCGTAAGCAATGCCTTGAATGCGGTCGAAAGCACGCTGGTTATGCGTCGCGCACTGCAATATGCATCTACTTATGACATCCCTGTTTTTCTCGCACCGCAAGATCCATGGCTTACAGGAAATGGGGTTGTCCACGAAGGAGAAGTCAGTACACGATTAGGTCTGCCGGCAATACCTGAAGCTGCGGAAACTGTAGGCGTCGCTAGAGATATCGCAGTGATTGAAACCAGCGGTGCGCGAGCGCACATTAACCTGCTGTCCTGTGGCAGGTCGGTAACCATGGTCGCTGAAGCGCGTTCTCATGGTTTAGCGGTAACCGCCAGCGTGGCAATCCATCAGCTGATTTTTTGTGAATCAGATATTGGCGCATTTAATACCCTATTTAAGGTGGTGCCACCTCTCAGGGAAAGGACCGATAAAGAGGCCCTGCTGGACGCCGTTCGCGATCAAGTTGTAACGGTTATTTGTTCAGATCATCAACCCCATGGAGATGACGTTAAGCTCGCACCATTTAGTGAAGCGGCGGCTGGAATATCTGGTCTTGAAACACTGCTTCCTTTAACCCTAGGACTTGCCGAACAGGGACATTTTTCTATGCAGGATGCGATCGCTGCTTTGACCTGGCATCCTGCGGATATTATTGGTATCGACGCTGGTCATTTATCTGTGGGGGCTACTGCAGATGTATGCGTATTTGACCCAGCACTGGATTGGACGCTAACTGTCGATGAAATGGAAAGCAGAGGAAAAAACACCCCGCTGATGGGTCAGAAGATGAAAGGAAGAGCAACCCATACAATTCTCGCCGGTGAATTAATTTTTTCCAGATCAAACTAAAGCGGCTCTAAAGAGTCACTAAGGTATGGCAAGCTTGCCTTTTATGAGGAAAAAAGTGCGCGATTTGGGTTGAAAACCCAAATACGGCCTGCAAGTTATAAACCAGTTATTTTCTACCGGCATTGTTCAGCCTGGATTAAGTTCCTATCTGTTCGATTACGGTTTATTAATCTGCCGTTCACATTTCAGTAAGCAAGCGATTGGTAGATTGCGCGTAACAAACAACCTTCTGAGGTGCTTAATGAGTACAAAAAATCGAGCTAGACTTCTTTTTACTGGTGTAGCCGCATCGGCCGCATTGACCTTGTCAATGCATTCCATCACAGCCATGGCGCAAGAGTCTGGTCATGTTGCCGAAAACCTGCCCGAGATTAATATTGCCGATGGTTTTGCTGAGCTGGTAGAAGCAGTGAAACCTGCGGTTGTAAATATTTCTGTCACTGGCACCGTTTCCGGAAACAGAAGAGGTCAAGGTCAAGGCGGCATTCCGCCCGAGCTTGAAGAATATTTTAAACGTTTCTTTCCTGATCAGTTCCGTGGGCCTGGAGGACAGGGTGGAGAGTCCAAACCTTATGAGCGCAAGACCACTGCAGTAGGTTCAGGCTTTGTAATTGATCCTAGCGGTCTGGTTGTCACTAACAATCACGTGATCGCGGATGCGGATGAAATCGAGGTGGTATTTGATGATGGAACCCGTATTCCAGCAGAACTGAAAGGCACCGATAGCAAAACAGATTTAGCGCTGTTGCAGATTAAAGGCGATAAGCCCTTCCCTTTTGTTGCCTTTGGCGATTCAGAATCAGCCAGAGTAGGTGACTGGATTGTCGCAATTGGCAACCCGTTTGGCCTTGGCGGAACAACGACAAAAGGTATTATTTCGGCAAGGGGACGAGACATACGATCGGGCCCTTTAGATGATTTTATTCAAATCGATGCACCGATAAATCGCGGTAATTCTGGTGGACCTCTGTTCAACATGCAGGGCGAAGTAATCGGTATCAATAGTGCAATTTATTCTCCAAATGGTGGCAGTGTCGGTATTGGTTTTGCTATTCCTTCTGCGCTGGCAAATAATGTAATTTCTCAGCTACGCGATACTGGCACAGTGCAACGCGGCTATTTAGGCGTACAGATTCAAACTGTGACCGATGATATTGCTGACAGTCTTGGATTGAACAAAGCACGTGGAGCACTAGTAACCCAGGTAATCGAAAAAAGTCCGGCCGATTCTGCGGGTATTGAAGCTGGCGATATCATCCTGAGCTTTGACGGTAAATCAATAAATGAAATGCGCGATCTGCCGAAGATTGTGGCGCTCACTGAGGCGAAAAAAGAAGTTGATGTTGTCGTTTGGAGAAACGAAAAGGAAGTCTCGATTCGAGCGTCGGTAGGTGGAAACGCCGATAGCGAGACTGCGGCGACCAAGACCGATGACGCCGGCACCAAGCTGGGCATGACGTTAATGCAGCTTGATGAAGACAATCGAAAGAAATTTGGCGTTGCTGAAGATATAGAAGGCGTTGTTATTTCGAAAGTAGATCCAGAGAGCGCTGCATTTGATCGCGGCTTAACCCGTGGAGAAATCATCCGTAAGGTAGGCAATGCTGAAGTTGCCGCCCCTGCTGATGTCATTACCTCGATCGAGCAGGCGCGCAAAGATAAAAAGTCTTCAGTGTTACTGTTGGTCGAACGAGATGGACGCGTTCGCTATGTTGCGATCCCATTGGGAGAAGAATAGAACAATATAGGTGTTCTGAAACGGGGGCTTTGGCCCCCGTTTTTTATGTGCTGACCATAATACACCCGGTCCACTTAAACTCTGTTAAATCTACTATAATCGCCGGATGAATAGACCGATCGATATTACATTCGACTCATCTCCAAAAACGTCTGCACAACTTGCGCAACTTTGGCCGCAGCTGCAATCGGAGGTCGCTCAAGAGTTAGAAGGTGAACCTCTGCTCAATGAATTCCTACTGCCAGCTGTGCTTGAACACAGCACATTTAACTGTGCTTTGAGCGCTATCCTTGCGCAAAAACTTTACTGTCCAACACTGTCACAACTCAATCTGCGTAAGCTATGTCTTGAAATCTATGAAGCCGACCCCTCGATTATCACCTCGGCAATGCTTGATTTAATTGCTGTTAGACAGCGTGACCCAGCCTGCAAACGTATTTCTGTGCCTTTTCTTTACTACAAGGGCTTCCAGGGGTTACAACTCTACCGCATTGCAAACTGGCTTTGGCTCAATGACCGAAGAGCGTTGGCGCGTTATGTACAAAGCAGAGTCAGCGAACTATTTGCAATTGATATTCATCCCGCGGCTACAATCGGCAACGGCATATTAATCGACCATGCGAGTAGTATTGTGATTGGCGAAACGGCAGTTGTTGGTAATAATGTTTCGATGTTGCACGAAGTCACACTGGGCGGCACGGGAAAAGCCACAGGTGACCGACATCCTAAAATAGCAAGCGGCGTTTTAATTGGCGCGGGGGCGAAAGTACTCGGTAATGTTTTTGTAGGTGAAGGCGCAAAAATAGGTGCTGGTAGCGTGGTGTTAAATAATGTATTGGCTCACTGCACCGTTGCGGGCGTACCCGCGGTGCCCGTTGGACGATGCTCGGGTACTCAGCCAGCCCTGGAGATGGACCACAGCCTGCAACAAGGCTAACGCCCGCCGGGTCTTTAGATGCACCGCCAATATTGACATTAATAGTAGGTAGAAGGATCAGGTTAACAATATGCATTCTGAAAAAATTCTGTTCGCGTTTTTTATTCTTTTAGCACTCACGCTCAACTTTGGTTTTTTTGTTGGCGATATGTCCAACCCGAACCACCATAATGTTTTTGAACTGTTCGCCGCTGTTGTGGTGAGTCTCATTGCTACGGTAATGAAATTTGGAGACAAATCTCATGTTGGCACGATGCTATTGGCATCGAGCCTGGTTGCTGATCTACAGCTGATTGCGGCGTGTATTGTCTGGGCAATTGCCGTGCATGGATATGGCCAACCGCTGTCTGAACATGCCCTGGCAAGTATCGTATCTTTATCAGGAGGTGCACTTCTGGCAAATATTGTCTCAGTATTATTGCTAGCGATGGAAACTTCTATTCATAGACGTTAATCCTTCTCGTAAATATTACTGCCTGGCAATTCGCTAATGCAGCAGATTCCCTTTCTCATTATGCGCAGGATGCGCACGCCGTTGATTGTTTTAATCTGCGCATACGCGATTGCGGTCCTTGGATTCGTTCTTATCCCTGGGCAAGACGATCAAGGACAACCATGGAGGATGAGTTTTTTTCACGCTTTTTACTTCGTAAGCTATATGGGTTCAACTATTGGCTTTGGCGAAATCCCCTACCCCTTTACCGGCGGACAACGACTCTGGACCCTTTTTACTATTTACAGCACAGTTGTCTCTTGGCTCTATGCCATAGGAACTCTCATCTCCCTAATGCAGGCCCCGCTGTTTCGCGCAACGGTAACGAGAAACAGTTTTATTCGGCGTGTGCGCAAAATTCGCGAGCCATTTTATCTAGTATGCGGTTATGGAGATACTGGACATGCGCTGGTAAAAGCGCTGGCAGAACTGAATACGCAATGTGTGGTGGTAGATAAGTCGGCTGATCGTGTCGATGAGCTCGAGCTCGAAGAGCTGCCTAAGTTCATGCCTGCATTAAATGGAGACGCCTCAGAGTCAGATGTCTTGTTAGACGCGGGACTGGGTAGCCCCTTTTGTCACGGTGTCATCGCTATTACTCGAGACGATCAAGTAAATTTAAAAATTGCCGTGGCAAGTAAATTGTTAAATCGCGATGTCCGCGTATTTTGCTGGGCAGAATCTCGCGATACCGGAGCTAACATGGATTCATTTGGTACTGAACATATCATCTATCCATACGACACATTCGCTAATTACCTTTCGAATGCCATCAGTTTGCCCAGCAATTATTTGCTTCATCAATGGCTAACATCTCCAAGAGGCACTCTACTTACAGAACCTGTTTTCCCCCCAAGGGGCAATTGGATTCTCTGCGGATACGGCCGGTTTGGCAAAGCCGTTCAAAAGAAACTTGTTGCGCAAGGGATCTCGGTTACTGTGGTTGCTGAAAATCACGAGCTCTGTCAGCCACCTGCGCTGAGCATTGAGGGAAGGGGAACAGAAGAACACACGCTGAGAGAAGCGAATATTGCGAATGCCAGCGGCATCATCGCCGGCACAGATAACGATGTGAATAATTTATCGATTGTTCTCACTGCAAAGGCATTACGCCCTGATATTTTTACAATTGGGCGTCAAGAATACGCTTCAAATAACCTCGTATTTCACGCGGCTAACATGGACATTGTGACCAACCATAGCAAACTCATTTCCAGTGAAGTGCTAGCATTAATCAACACCCCGTTAACCAATGACTTTTTATTAATGTCTCGCCATCAAGCGGATAGCTGGTCAAGAGACATTGTTGCGAAGTTACTTGGATGTGTCGACGAAGAGAATCCGTCCGCCTGGGTAATTACCGTGCGCCCTCGAAGGATGCCCGCTATCGTAGAGAAACTGGATCGCGGAGAAGAGGTATTACTAAATCATATTATTCGATCACCGACGCATCGCAAGATAAAATTGCCCTGCGTCCCGCTGCTGCTAGCACGGGGCGGCGAGAAGTTACTGCTACCAGACCCCGCTACACCATTGCAGGCCTACGATAGAATACTGTTTGCCGGTAATCCAGAAGCAAAGTCTGCTTCGGATGCAATCGGAAACTCTCCTGACTTACTGCACTACATGATTACAGGCGAAAATCGCGCAAGGAGTGAAGTATGGAATTGGTGGAAAAATCGTAGGTCAGCTTTGAAAAACTCACCATAATGTCACTGCACTTAACCAATATTTGTCTAACTTAAAAAGAAGACCCCGGTTGCTCCAAAAACGCTATTTCCTGCTCAGTAGACTCCCTACCTAATATTGTATTTCGATGAGGAAATCTTCCAAACTCCGCAACGACATCACGATGCCGGATCGCAAAATTTAGAAATCCGGCAAAGATTTCTTTTTCCTCATCGGCAGCCTGGTCGACCAAAGATTGCATTAGCGCTACTGCCTGTTCCTGGTCAGAAATTTCTTCACTATGCTCAAACGGCATATAGATAAAAACTCGTTTTATCAATTGTACTTTTCGATCAAATCCCATCGCAACCGCTTGTCTGGCAAATCGCAAAGCTACCGCATCATACGAGAATGATCTGCTATGCCCCCGATAGATATTTCTTGGAAATTGGTCTGTGCAAATAATACTTGCTAAAAGGCCCTGATGACTCTCATTCCAATGGTCAAGTTCGCCACTCGCCACAGCGTCAACTAACTCCGAGAATCTAGCGGTAATTTCCGCATCTATCTCTTCGTTCTTACTCCACCAGACGCGCTTTTTCTGCGCATTAATATCTGCCGACGAATGGGACTCACCAAACCAAAAGCGAATCACGCTGTCTATCGTTTCATTCATGTTGCTACAATATCGTGTAATCGCGAGTAAACCAATACCCCTCGGTCTATAATCCTCTGCTGGAATTCAATAAGAATCTGCATTCATGTTCATAAGGCTGTTTCTCTCCCTAGTCGCCGTTGCCGGCGTCATGTGGTATCTGGCCTGGTACCAAAAAGCATCTCCGTCGCAGAGAAATCAGTCTTTGCGAAATGTACTTTTATACGGCGTAGGTATTGCCCTCCTGTTGCTCGTGGTCACTGGTCGCATTCCCTGGTTATTTGCCATTTTTAGTGCCGCTGTGCCCTGGATCAGTCGTGCAATGACAGCGCGCAATTTATGGAAGCGGTTTCAAAAAACTTCCGAGCAGCCAAATAGCACCCAGAATCAACAAAATCGATCCATCGATACTATGACTAAAGCCGAAGCTTTGGAAATTCTTGGGTTAGATGACGAGGCAACCAAAGAAGAAATAATTGCGACCCATAGAAAACTCATATCAAAAATTCATCCGGACAAAGGCGGCACGGATTTTCTGGCAAGAAGCATTAATCAGGCAAGAGAGGTCCTCTTGTCCGATAAAAATAGTTAGTCTGGCTGACGTCAGTTAAATAACCCACCTTCACAATTTCTACGGCTTCAACAAAAAGGAACTTTTCTTCTACAAAATTTCGTTCACAAGTCTTAATTTTAGCGACACATTCCGTTAAAATTCAATTCCCGACCAGGTTCACCAAGCGTACCTAGATATCAAACATCTCTGGTTCAAAATAACTACCCTAGCCGGCTTGTTGCTAGTGTCGATGTGGCCCGCTGCCATGTCGTTGGTTAGTCATCAGCGGATTAACTACTTCAATATCAACGAAACCGGAATCGCCGCTGCGATTACGCCACATATCAAGGAACGGGCCTTTCCTGAGTCAGTCTCCATCCCTGACGTTAATATAGACGGTGATTTGACGGTTGAATACACGCTAGACCCTGAATTACAAAACGAAGCCTTACGGCTTCTGCAGAAACATAATCCTGACTATGGCGTTTTAGTGGCCATAGACCCCGATACAGGGAAAATTCTGGCACTGGCTGATAACACGCGTAATTATTCAGATCTTGACCATCTAGCGTTGTCCGCGACTTATCCTGCGGCATCTGTTTCTAAAATTATTACTGCTGTGGCTGGATTTGAACAAGGAGCGATAAATACCCATTCGGTTATTCCATTTAATGGAAAGTCTACCTCCCTCTATAAAAAGAACGTGTTCAAACATAGCAATAATAAATGGACTAGAAAACAACCATTTACTGAGTCTTTCGCGAAATCAGTTAATACCGTATTTGGTCGATTAGGGGCTGTAACCTTAGGCGGAGAGACCCTCAAGGATTACTTTTACCAGCTTGGATTTAATGCGCGGTTTGCTTCTGACTTCAATTTTGACAACGGCTCCATTGAACTCGACGTCGACGACGAATGGCAGGTGGCCGAAGCCGCATCGGGATATACGAGAAAAAATACCTTGTCTCCAGTTCATGGGGCAGTGCTGGCAGCCAGCGCTGTTAACGGTGGAAAGCTGGTTGCGCCGGTAATGGTTTCCCGGGTAACCGGTCCACAGGGAATTCCTCTTTATCACTACAATGAACCTGCTGTTTCTCCTGCTATGTCGCAGAGCAGTGCCGAGATGCTGCAAACAGTTATGCGCGCTACTGTATCGAAAGGTTCGGCCAAAAAATCCTTTAAACGTTTTCACAGAAATCATCTGGAAGATGTCGAGGTGGGAGGTAAAACTGGATCACTCACCGGATTTTCACCCAAAGGAAAATACGACTGGTTCGTAGGCTATGGCAAGTTAGGAGAGCGGAAAATCGCATTCGCCGCACTCTGCATCAACAAGGAAAAATGGTATGTGAAGTCGTCTCGACTGGCGAGAGAATTACTTGAATTCTATTTTCGTCCTGTTGAAGCCGTCGTGGAGAGTTAAACCTTGAAACAGTATCTCGATGCCGTTCGCGAAACACTGGAGGTGGGAACCCGCAAATCGAATCGGACTGGCGTAGACACGCTTTCTACATTCAATATTAATTATGAAATTGATCTTGCAGAAGGCTTCCCGCTATTAACGACAAAGGAAATCTCCTGGAAAAATATTGTAATTGAAAATCTTTGGTTTTTATCTGGAAAAACAGATATTGCACTATTGAAGAAACACAATTGCAAATTCTGGGACCCCTGGGCCGACGAGAATGGCAAAGTACCGAGCGCATACGGCAACTTCTGGCGTCATTTTCCCCTACCCGAGAACGGCTTTAATGATCAAATTGCCTATGTCGTAGAGACCCTCAAAACCAACCCCATGAGCAGAAGAATGATTGTCTCAGCATGGGCTCCGGGGAACGCGCAAACAAGTGCGCTACCACCCTGCCATGCGTTTTGGGTTGTGAATGTACAAAATGATGAAACCGGAGATCCTAGGGTCTGTTTGCATCTCACCCAGCGCAGCTGTGATATAGCCCTTGGGGTGCCTTACAATATTGCCGGGTACTCGCTGTTACTTGAACTGTTTAGTCGGTTTTCGGGGATTAAGCCTGGTGTCTTTGGTCATACTTTAATCGATGCGCACATTTATACCGCCAAGCCGGATGGCAGCATGGCCGAATATGACCATATACCTGGATTGCAAACCCAATTAACCCGGGAAACCAGAGCATTGCCAACGCTTGAGATCGATCCAGCGATCACTTCTTTAGATGATATTGAACCTCTTCTATCGCTGGAAACCGATGAAATCATGGAAAAATTTCAATTACACAACTATAACCCTCATCCAGCTCTACAGTTCAAAGTTGCGGTCTGACCTCCGCTGATTCCATGGCAAACCCTTCTCCTTTACGTGGCGCAATCGTTGCGATGAATGCCGACCGTGTAATCGGTATCGATGGCGATTTGCCGTGGCATTACAGCGCCGACTTAAAACGCTTCAAAAAGCGGACGCTAAATACCACAATCATTATGGGACGTCTGACATGGGAATCTATCGGTGCAAAACCGCTTCCCGACCGACGGAATATCGTTGTTAGCCGGTCGGCAAGGGCTGAGTCGTGTGCTTCCGACGATTCTGCAGAGTGGTTTGATTCACTCGATATTGCGCTATCGAGCGTGGGACAAGAGGATGCATGGATCATTGGTGGCGGCATGCTTTACGCAGCATCAATGGATTGGCTTAATCTGATTGACCTGACTTTGGTGCCAGATCAAATCGATCGGCAGGATGTCGTTCGCTTTCCCAAATTAGATCCGAATCACTGGCAGCTAGCCGAGGAGGCCCACCTTGAAGATGCACCGCAGTTGATTAACAAAATTTACCACCGGGTAAAATGACGAAGCGTGTTTTCGATAGTTACCACGTGTCTGAAGAAGAGCTCTCAGGGGTCAAACAAGCGTTGGATCAAGCAAACATAGGCTGGTATGAAACAGAAAAAGGACGTTGGTGGGTTGGGTCCGCCGGAATCTGGTTAAAGGATGAGACTGAGTTCGTAAAAGCGAGACAAGCTATTGATAACTTTCAGCTTGATTGGCAAAAAATTGTTCGAGAAGATGCAGCGTCACAGCAACTCGAAAGCGGCATTCGTTGGAGCCGCGTTCCGGTTTTAATCGTCGTAATTGGCATTTTGCTATTCTTTCTGTCGTTTGGATTCTGGATATAAGCGAGCGCTTAAGTTTTTAATCCTTCTAGCGCGATTGCCATTCCCTGACCAACGCCAACGCACATCGTTGCTAATGCATAGCGCCCTTTTCTCTCAGACAACAGTCTTGCAGCAACGCCGGTAATTCGGGCACCAGACATTCCCAATGGATGACCGAGTGCAATCGCGCCGCCATATATATTCACGTTCTCGGCATTATCATTCAGACCTAATTCCCGCAGACACGCAAGGGACTGACTAGCGAAAGCTTCATTGATCTCTATCACGTCGAAGTCTTGAATGCTAAGGCCCAACCGTTTACAGAGTTTCTCGGTCGCGGGGACAGGACCTATGCCCATAAGCTTTGGTGCCACACCATAGCTGGCAGCACCAATCACCCGGGCAAGGGGGTGCAAACCGAAACGCTCACATGCCGACTGCGAAGCAATCAATACCGCTGCAGCACCATCATTAACGCCACTGGCATTGCCTGCAGTGACCGTTCCATTGTCCCGAAACGGTGTTCCCAGACGCGACAATTTTTCTAACGAGGTATCGGCACGGGGATGTTCGTCAAGATCAATAATTACTGTAGATTTTGAGTTGGGTTTAACTTCTATTGGTATGATTTCACTAGAAAATTTATTTTCTTCTATCGCTGTTGTTACTTTATGCTGAGAGTGAAAGGCAAATAGATCCTGATCTTCTCTACTCACTCCATAGGCTGCAGCAACATTCTCAGCCGTTTCTGGCATTGAGTCGACACCATATTGCTCACGCAATAGCGGGTTCACAAATCGCCAGCCGATTGTGGTGTCAAAAATTTCAGCGTTGCGAGCGAAGGGACTCGTTGCCTTGGGCATTACAAATGGCGCTCTCGACATACTCTCTACCCCCCCGGCAACCACAACATCTGCTTCCCCGAGACGCACTGCTCTGGCAGCAGACTGAATTGCATCCATACCGGAAGCACACAAACGATTAATCGTCGCAGCGGGTACCGATTCTGGTAAGCCAGCAAGCAAGCTAGCCATCCGGGCGACATTGCGGTTGTCTTCACCTGCCTGATTCGCGCAGCCAAGAATCACGTCGTCTACGCTATCCCAAGCGACACTGGGATTTCTGGCTACCAGCGCCCTGAGAACATGGGCAGCCAGATCATCTGTACGCACTGAAGACAGCGCACCGGCAAATCTGCCAATGGGCGTTCTAACATAATCACAAATATAAGCGTTGTGGGACATCTGCAGGAATTTTTTAAATCAGGTTATGGCACTTTGACTAGTCAACTGGAAACACGCGAACACATAACCAATCTAGTTGCATAAGCAGGAAACTATCACACCTTTTGCATCAATATGTCCCAAACACCATGGCCAAGTTTCAACCCGCGACGTTCAAACTTGGTTTCAGGACGCCATTCCGGACGTTCTGAAAAACCTCCCTCATACTTACAATTGTTAAAACCGGTATGGTGTTCCAGTCGCTCCAGCGCCTGA
Organism: uncultured Gammaproteobacteria bacterium; assembly: GCA_937992195.1. Lineage (GTDB taxonomy): Bacteria > Pseudomonadota > Gammaproteobacteria > Arenicellales > Poriferihabitantaceae > VYFG01. The sequence goes on from CALKKV010000043.1 coordinate 129,828, forward strand.
TAAGCATAATCTTCCCAATCAGTTGCAAAGTGAAATACACCACCTGACTTCATCTTCCGATGCAGTAACGCAATAAAGTTTTCCGACAAGATACGGCGTTTGTGGTGTCTTTTCTTATGCCAAGGATCAGGAAAAAAAAGTTGAATTCGATCCAACGCGCCATCGCCTACAGAAGCATTGAGCACTTCAACCGCATCATGGTTAAAAACACGAACATTGGACAGTGCAAGCTCTTCAATTTTAATAAGTAAACTACCGACTCCCGGGGTATGCACCTCAACACCAATAAAGTTTTGTTCGGGATGGTTAGCTGCCATTTGGGCAAGTGCATCGCCATCTCCAAATCCTATTTCCATCACGATGGGAGCTACTTGGGAAAACATCTGATTTAAGTCCGCACGCGGTTCATCCAGTGGTTCCAGTCCATAGATAGGCCATAACACCTCCATCGCACGAGTTTGACCTTTGGTCATCCTACCCTCTCTCAACACATAGCTACGAATGGACCTTCTTTGCGCAGATTGTGGCGTATCAGGAGACATATAATTCAGGAAATTTCATTAAAAAAAAGCACAAAATCAAGGTGATAGAGAGTTGGCGTCACTTGATAGATTCTACACATCTCCCATCGCGCTATACTTAGCCCCTCACGGGAAATTCACGCATTGTTCGAATCGCTTTTAGCGACCCGATCAGCCCGTAACCCCATATTATATTCCAACCAGAAAAACGCCATGTACGACGCAAGACCAGTTTATATCGTTGACGGAAGCCGCACTCCTTTTTTAAAGGCCAGCGCTCCAGGACCATTTGCCGCAGCCGACCTTGCGCTTCAAGCCGGTAGACCGTTACTCGCACGACAGACTTTTAACGCTGAAGATTTGGACGAAGTTATTCTTGGTTGCGTTGGCCCGGAACCAGATGAGGCCAACATAGGAAGAATTGTCTCTCTTCGATTGGGCTGTGGTGAGTCAACCCCGGCATGGACCGTTGCACGCAACTGTGCAAGCGGCATGCAAGCTTTAGATTCTGCTGCAACCAATATAGCGTTGGGTAGATCAGAGCTTGTGCTTGCAGGGGGCACAGAATCGATGAGTCATGCGCCAGTCTTATTCAGCGATAAGTTCGTCACTTGGTTATCTGAGTGGGCGCGCGCAAAATCCATCGGGAAAAAGCTTTCAGCACTAGGTCGACTGAAGCCTTCTTCTCTGGCTCCTGTTATTGGTCTGCTGAAAGGATTGAAAGACCCGGTGGTCGGGTTTTCAATGGGCCAGACCACAGAAAAGATTGCCTGGAATTTCGGTATTACCCGAGAGCAAATGGATTTCTTTGCTATTCGCAGTCACGATCGACTTGCTGCAGCGATTGATAACAATTTGTTTGAAGGCGAACTTGTTCCAATCTACGACAATCGCGGTAACAGCTATACCGAGGACGATGGCGTTCGTCGAGGATCTACAATAGAAAAGTTGGCAAAACTCCGACCAGTCTTTGACAAACCTGCAGGCAGAGTCACTGCAGGAAATAGCGCTCAAATAACGGATGGCGCTTCCTGGCTTATCCTGGCCAGTGAAGAAGCTTTGAAGAAGTACAACCTAACCCCGCGTGGAAAGATTGTTGATGCAAATTGGGCTGGTCTTGATCCAACACAGATGGGGCTAGGACCAGTCCACGCCAGTACACCTATTCTGAAGAACAATAAATTAAAACTGGATGACGTTGACTACTGGGAAATTAATGAAGCATTCGCCGGACAGGTCTTGGGCTGTCTTGCTGCCTGGGAGTCCGAAGAATACTGCAAAGAAAACTTGGAACTTGATAATGCCATGGGCAGTTTGAACCAGGAGCGCCTTAATCTTGACGGCGGCGGTATTAGTATGGGCCATCCTGTTGGTGCAAGTGGTGCGCGAATTGTGCTGCACGCATTGCATGTTCTGGAACGAAATAACTGGGACAAAGCCATGGCCACCCTTTGCATCGGTGGTGGCCAAGGTGGCGCCATGTTGATCGAACGAATTTCAAAACCTTAAGCGAAAAAACAAAGAACCTGTCAATGAAAAACTGGACTATTGAACACCAAGACGGCGTTTGCCTTCTCACACTGGATAAACTCGACAGCAGTCAAAATGTGCTGTCCTCCACTATTATCGAAGAGCTATCTGTCGCTGTTGATGAAATCGAGGCAGAGAAACCCAGAGCGCTGATTATCGCTTCGGGTAAAAATAATGGTTTCATCGCAGGTGCTGATGTCAGCGAATTCGCCAAGGTTGAAAGTGCTGAACAAGCCGCGCAGTTTGTCGGTGGCGCACACAAAGTTCTGGATCGAATTGAGGCATTCTCATTTCCTACCGTGGCAATGATCAACGGCCACTGCTTAGGTGGCGGTTTGGAGCTTGCACTCGCCTGCGACTATCGAGTCGCATGCAACGATCCGTCGATCAGACTTGGTCTGCCTGAAGTGATGCTTGGCATTCACCCGGGATTTGGTGGAACCGTTCGCTTGCTCGAACAATGTGGTGTACCTGGGGCAATGGATCTTATGTTGAGTGGACGTACTGTAATACCTAAGGTCGCGACGAAAATGGGTTTTATCGATCAGGCGGTGCCAATGCGACAGCTAAGGCGTACAGTGGATTTTATGTTATCGAAAAGGCCGCCAGTGCGTCGCGCGAAAGGCTGGCAAAAATGGTTGAATTCAGGTCTTACCCGCGGACTCATGGCGAGTGTTCTGCAAAAGAAAGTTGCTAAACGCGCGTCAAAAGAAAATTATCCAGCTCCTTACGCCGTTATCCAGCTTTGGAAAGAGTATGGCGGGGATCGTAACCTGATGCTTCGCGAAGAACAGCGCTCGGTGTGCAAGTTGGTTACAACTCCAACATCACGCAACCTAGTTAAGGTGTTTTTTTTACAGGAGCATATGAAGGGCTTGGGGAAAACCGACCCCTCTGAAGGAAAGTTCAAACGATTGCATGTAGTTGGTGCTGGTGTAATGGGAGGCGACATCGCTTCCTGGGGCGCACTCAAAGGTCTGGACGTTACTATACAAGATAACAACCCGGAGGCGCTGGCCCGTGCCAGCAATCGTGCTTACGAACTTTTTAAGAAAAAGTTAAGAGACCCTCGTTTAGTGCAACGCGCAATGGATCGATTCCAACCCGATACCGATGGCTCAGGTGCGAAACGCGCGGATGTCATCATTGAAGCAATCTTTGAAAATGCCGACGCAAAATCTGGATTGTTTCAAGAACTAGAGAAAATCGCGCGACCGGATGCGATCTTGGCTTCGAACACGTCGAGCATACCTATTGAAACATTAAGTGAAGCTTTGCAAACGCCTTCACGTATGGTGGGGCTCCATTTCTTCAATCCTGTCGCAAAAATGCAGCTGGTGGAAATTGTTAACGGCAAAAAAACCGACAAAGAAGTAAGCAAGCGTGCAACCCAATTTGCGAATCAAATAGGTCGCCTTCCTCTCCCTGTGAAAAGCAGCCCAGGATTTTTGGTCAATCGAATTCTGATGCCCTATCTGATGGAAGCGGTTGAGATGCACAAAGAAGGAGTTCCGGATGCTGTTATTGATAAAGTAGCGACAAACTTTGGTATGCCAATGGGTCCGATCACTCTTGCTGACACAGTTGGGCTCGATATTTGTAAGAATGTTGCATCAAATTTAAATGCAAGTTTTGGTGGTGAAATGCCCGAAACCCTGCTGAGCAAGGTAGAAGCCGGACATCTTGGAAAGAAATCAGGGCAGGGATTTTATATTTGGGAAAAAGGCAAACCACAGAAAGTAAAACCAAGCAGCGACTATCAAGTCGCTCCGGATCTTGAAGACCGAATGGTTTTTCGTTTTCTCAATGAAACCGTTGCCTGTTTATCAGAAGGCATAGTTGACTCTCATACTCTTGCAGACGGTGGTTTAATCTTCGGCACCGGATTTGCTCCTTTTCGAGGCGGACCTGTGAACTACATTTTGGATGAAGGGGTTGAAAAGATGCACGGAAAGCTAGAAACACTGCATCAAAAATACGGAGATCGATTTAAACCTGCTCCGGGCTGGGAGTCATTGGGCAGTTAGCTTTTTGGGAGTATCAAATAATGCCCTGATTTTAGTATGCGACTGCACTTCATCGTGATTTAGAAGCAGGGTTCTACTCACATTTTGAGCAAGATCTAACCTCTCACAAGCTTATAAAAACTATAGTACCAACGATCACAACCGATCCCATATGACAGTTTAGGTAACATTTAAAGTCACGAAGGTAGATAATCCCAGGCAGGCAATCATGTCCAATAAAACTTCCCCTGATATGGGGGCGATGTTTGGTGGTAAGGTGATGAAGGGACTAATGGATATCCCTTTATCTGACCCTGGCAACATCAATAACGCTGATATCGTCGTAATGGGCGCACCTATCGCAACTCCGTATCAATCAGTCGGTGCATACTGCGCAGATGCTCCTGACTCTATCCGCTCTGCATTCGGTTGGCCCGGCGTACTCAAGCACTATGACTTCGATGTCGGCGGAAATATATTTCAGGATAATACCAGCGCAGTAGATTGGGGAAATCTACCCTGCAGTGAAACCGATTTTCAACTCAACCGAGAAACAATCTGCACCTATGTTAAAGCTGCGCTTGACGCTAACGCTGTACCTGTAGTTATTGGAGGAGATGACTCCACTCCTATTCCCGTGCTCCAAGCCTATAAGGACCATGGCCCTATCACTGTTGTCCAGTTTGATGCCCATATCGATTGGCGAGATGAAATCGCAGGAGAGCGTTTTGGATTATCCAGCAATATGCGACGCGCCTCTGAAATGAGCTGGGTGGAAGATATGATTCAAATTGGCGCTAGAGGCCTGGGTAGTGCACGTCCAAGGGACTATCAAGACGCGCTCGATTGGGGTGCAAAATTTATCCCAATGCGGGATGTACAAAGCTCATCGCTTGATGATGTTGTTAATGCTGTTCCTAAAGGCAGCAAGGTGTTTATTAATCTCGATATCGACGCAATGGATCCGGCCATAGTGCCAGCGGTAATAGGACCAGCACCAGGTGGTTTTGATTACTGGCAAATAGTCAATCTGCTAACAGGAATTTCAAAGCGAGCCACCATTGTCGGATTTAATTTGGCAGAACTCATGCCTGCTAATGATATAGGAGGAAGGGGTGCGCTGGTTGCGGCTCGCGTCTTAACGATCGCAATAGCATTAATTAGCAGGCAATTTTCAGTTGAATAGCGGAACAGCTAGTACTTAGTTTGAACAACGCCAATGGAACGATGAAGCATTTTCTTACAATCACTCTTGTTCCAGTTTTTATAGCCGGTTGCGCGACCACGGAAGGATATATAAAACTTGTTGAATCTTGGGAAGGAAGCAGCGAAGTACACTTAATCCGGCACTGGGGCACTCCGGAGAAAATATATGAAAGTGGTGAATCCAAGTTCTTAGAATTCATCTCTTCGCGCAACGTCTACTTTCCAGGCACATCACCGTTCTATACAAGAAGAGTATATAGGAACAGAATTCACACGTTTCCCGTGGGAGGAACGCCTGCAAGAACCGTGATTTATCGCTGTCAAACTACCTTTGAAATAATTAATGAAACAGTTGTAGGCTACAATTTCAAGGGCAATGATTGCAGAGCTGATCCAGATAAAAATTAGAGCATTGCTGGTTCTAAGAAAACTAATATGTAGAGAGATCAAGAAGATAGTTACCATAACTCCCAACATCCAATCCACCTTATGACAAGCCTCTCTGGAGAAAGCTAGCGGCGTGTCATCTGCGATAACATTTCGAGCAGAGAAAAAAGAGCCAAACACAAGAAATTGATAGCGCAGGCATGATATGTCGATTTCGTCTATCTCACCCCTGCATTTCTAAACACTCGGTCAACTAAAGCGGCACATAAGAAACACCAAACCAAGGGAGACAGTATAAATCCACTAAAAACACTGTATCGTCTTTGGCGTCTGGTTCTGAAATTCCTATTGCACCTAAAGCGCTACCTAACGCAGCCCAATATGCAATGTAATAAGTTTTCAATTCAAGTTCGAATCTCGAAATTTCAGCTATTATTATCAGCTAACCACTTACTGAAAGTTATTGCTTCCTCACTCAGACTTTTCCCCACTGGAGAATTCAAGACAAACCCAGCTTCCGTTTTCAAAATAAGCTGTGTAGGTTTTATCAGCAAACCATCATTCAAAGATTGATCAACCAAACCTTTCCAACCCAACGCAATCCCCTGCCCAGCAATCGCTGCTTGAACGACCATAGAATAATGATTGAGCACGAACCGATTCGGCGCTTCAATATTTTCTAACGACATCGTTTCGAACCACTCAGGCCAATTGATCCAATTTTCATCGCTTTCCAACCATATCAAATCAAAAAACGTACACACGTTGTTTTCAACATTTACTTTATTCTCACTCATATACAGGGGACTACAGACAGGAAACACCTCTTCAGTAAACAACACCCTTTGTTCTGCGCTGTTGTATTCTCGTGAATAATATAACGACAAGTCATGTTCGATTTGCATGCCTTCTCGCATACTGTCTCTTGCCACAAGCTTGATCTGAATATCAGGAAAAGCACGCTTGAAAGCGGGTATCTTTGGCAATAAATACATAGAAGCCACAGCACTACTTGTAACCAACGTGACCCAACCTTGCTCATGGTTTGCTGAAAGTTCTTCGGTGGAAGCACAAAGTTGATCCAGAACATCAGCAATCGAGACAAAATAATTGTGGCCTTCATCTGTCAACACAACATGTCTGCGATCACGTTTAAAAAGATCTAGTCCCAGAAAGTCTTCCAGTTGTCGTATCTGTCTGCTGACGGCCCCTTGAGTGACATTTTGTTCAACCGCAGCTGCGGTAAAGCTCTGTAAGCGCGCAGAAGCCTCGAAATAAACAAGACTTTTCAGCGGAGGTAACTTTCTGACAGGCATAAAACAATCACAAGAGAATTTAATATGAGAACAATACAACTCATTACATTTTCTCATGAATTACTGCATAAAAATAGCTTGTCTGTAGCTTACGACTAATTCAAATTCTACTAACTATCATCCGAGCAACCTGCCATGAATCGACCTGTTTCCAAAACTTCGCTTGGTATTCCTCATGAGGAATTAAACGCCGTTTTAAAACCAATAGAATCTGCTTCGGGAATGCCGAATTCGGTTTATACCAGCGAACAGGCATTTACCTTTGAGAGAGAATGTGTCCTAGGAAAACATTGGACTGCGATCGGATTTGTAGATCAGCTTAAAACAAGCTCGGTCAAACCATTGGATTTTATGGGGATTCCAATTCTTATTAGCAAAGATAGTCGCAACGAGGTTCAAGTATTTCATAACGTTTGCAGCCATCGGGGTATGAAGCTTGTAGATGCAGAAAAGAAAACCAATGGGTTGGTTGTGTGTCCCTATCACAGCTGGACATACGCATTATCTGGCGATCTTAGGGCAACGCCGAATATCGGCGGTGTTGGCGTTAATACGCTCGAAAAATTTGAATGCGAGAATCACGGCTTGAAATCGATCCGCTCGCATATTTGGATGGGAATTTTATTTATTAATCTAGACGGAAAGGCAGAAGAATTCAGAGACGCAGCGGCTGAGCTGATCGAACGCTATCACGCTTTGATGGGTAAAGATGCAGAACAAAAATTAGTGAAAGGCGGCAAGGACAGCGAGCTAACTATTGAGTTGAAGTGTAACTGGAAGCTAGCTATTGAAAACTATTTAGAGGCATATCATCTTCCTTTTATTCATCCTACACTTAACACCTACTCTCCATTGAGCAAACATACGCCTGAGATATTCAGCAATATCGCAAGCGGTCAGGTTACCTCGACCTTTGATCCAGGCCTAGATAGAGATGCACCCCTTCCAATTCTTCCCGACTGGGATCAAGATCGTATCAGCACTGGCGAGTATCCAGTTCTTTACCCCAACCTGTTACTCGGGTTTCAGGCAAACCATATGTTTGCCATGATCATTGTTCCTCTGTCACCAGGAGAATGTCGAGAAGAGTTATCGATTTTCTATACCAAAGATGCCGCGAGTGGAGAGCTTTATGCCGACCAACGCAGGAACAACATGGAATCATGGATAGGCGTTTTCAATGAAGATATAGAGCCATGTGAACGCATGCAAATTGGCAGAAGTTCTCCGGGATTTTCCGGCGGGGCTTTTTCTCCAGTTCTTGACCGCTGCTCTCATCACTTTCACCAATGGATCGCCAATCACTATCTCGTGGACGGCGAATTCTATTCGTAGCCTGTAAGCTCCATATAGCCTTTACCCTTAATCTCTTTGTCGATCACTTCACCTTCAACGAAAACGGCACCCTCATAGTACCGAAAGGCTAAATCCAACTCCTGGTTTTGAATCTGAGGTCTGACAGTAATGGAAAAGCTCGCGTCCTTCTTTTCAGAGCTAAACTGCCATGCGACAGGGTAATTCGAACCGGTGGTTGGGCTTTTCCACCAGTCGATCTCGGTCATCGAGATGGATTCACTCTCAAAAATGACATTGTCGCCATCGTTCCGGATCAAGTGTGCCGTCCGATAGGTGTTTGCCGGATTCTGACTATCTCTCACCTGAAACAGCATGAGTTGAGTATGCGCATCCAGATGTAATGCGAACCAGTCCCAGCCAGACTGCCCTTTTGCCAGAACTGCGCTCGACCATTCTCTATCCATCCAGGAAGAACCGGTGACAGAATGTACTGTCTCACCAATACGAATTGTGCCGCTTGAGCCCAATGAAGGATAAGAATAATAGTAGGAAGCAACTGTACCGTCTGCATTCTTCTTACTGAAACCGTTGTCACCTTGCAATACAGGAGGCGAAGAAGACTTCAGTTGCAAATCTATTTCAATATCCCCCATCCCTGCTTTGAGCTGCATGGCAAGGCAGTTCGAACATGTCGATTCAAGCTCCTTTACCGACCAGCGATTTAGCCATACCGAAAATGGGTCCGTTTTTGTTCCCGCCAAACCGAGAGCCCCTCTGGAAAAGTCATCGGTAAAGTAGAATTGGTTAGCAGTAACATCGGTAATCGCAAAATGCGCCATCCAGGTACTGGATGTTTGCCATTTGGAGTCAAGGCTAACGTTTTGAGGAGGAAGCGCAAATCTGAAAATCGTAAGCTGATATCCAAACAAATCACCGCTATCAGAAACCAAATTACCCGTGTAATACCACCACTCTTGCCGAAAGTCAGGATGGGCGCCATGGTCTGTAGGGAACGAAATCTGTTTGCCTTTGACTGCCTTCGCGAAGTAATCAGAAGGTATATCGGAAAGAAAGGAAGACAGCGATTGAACAGATTCTTTCCTTTCTGATGGCTTTAGTAACGAATACAGAATGCCAACCAATAATACTAACGAGACGCACCCTATCCATAGCCAATGGACAGGAATTTTCCTTCTTTGGAATGCAGCCCAATCACTCACTACGCAGCCCTGCGGAAAGATTGATTCTCCATAGCTGCCAGGCAGGATACAGACCGGCAATTAACGCAGCAGTTACCGCCAAAACTAAGGATTGCACGATCAACTGCGGATCAAAAATGGTTTGCATTGACCAGCCATACGAGCGCAAATTAATAACTTTGATCAAAGATAACGCAAGTACTAATCCTATTGGCACCGCCATTATTCCGGCGATCAATCCGGTGACACCGGTTTCAAATAGTATCTGACCACCAAGCTGCCAATGACTAAACCCGACAGCTTTCATCGCGGCATACTCTCTCATGCGTTCAAGCTGTAACGCCATCAATGCAGAAACTATGCCCACCACAGAAACAAATATCGCTAACCAACGTAAAACCTCGGTTATTCGAAAGGTTTGATCAAATACAGTCAGCGTTTGCTCTTTTAAACTTTGGTTAGAACGAATAAATAACCCACTTGGTGCAGAATCTGCAGTTTGAACAGTATTGATCACCTCTTCAACTTGTGTATTCTTGTCAACCACCAAGGCAGCAGAAACTATTTTTTGATCGTTAAAATAACGCTGATAGGTCGCCCTGCTCATCGCAATAAGTCCACGATCGCTTGAATAATCACGATAGACACCAGCAATCAAAAACTCTTGGGAACCCTTTTCCGTTGGTATCATTACCGACTCCCCAGCCTGGAGCTGGTTATGTCTTGAATAGGGTTCCGAAATTAATACTGTTTCGTCTTCTTGAAACGATCTCCATAAGTCTTCAACATGTTGCTCAACGATTTGAAAACCGGAAAAACCAGAAACATCCGTATCTAATACGAATAGCGTTAGCGGACCCTGATTAGTGACTATGCTGTGACGGGTTGCTGTTGCTACACTTTTCACGCCTGAAATTAACGATAAATCTGCAAGAAAAGTATTTGACAGGGAGCCGTCCACGCTCGACGCCGCAGATATATAAACATCAGAACGTAGATAACCTTCTAGCCACTGTTCAACTGAAAATCGAAAGCTGTCGATCATCAGGGCAACACCAAGTGTTGCGGAAACAGCGACGGATAAAGCAGCCACGGCTACAGATGTGCGTTTCTGATGTGCGGCAACATTCAGTACAACCATTTTTGCGAGCAAACCTTTTCCGGGGATTTCCACCTTTCGGCCTAATAAACAGATTCGCTCGATCACAACAGGAGTAAGTAGCGCCATAGCACATATCAGGAAAAACAAACCTGCAAATGCGATATATAGTGGCATCCCCGGAAGCAGCAACAGCATCCCACCAAACAAAAAAGATACAACTGCAATGGGAAATAACCAGCGAGACAGTCGGCCAAGAGGCTGATTAGAACGGTCTCCATGTATCAATCTAACTGGCTGAGTACGACTCACCGCGAGTATTGGAACAATACTACTGAGCAAAGTTGCTCCTACACCCAAGAGGCCGGCTTTAATAGCAACAAATGGGGTAAACAATACGCTGGAACTGGCAAGTGAAAAATACAATGCATTGATTGTTCCTGTTACCAACGCGCTGAGTAAAACAGCAAGAAAATAACCCAAGACCAGCCCGACCAATACACCGAGAAACGCAAAAGCAATTGACTCAACTATTAATACTGTCGCCAACTGAACGCTACTGACACCGCCAAGACGAAATAACCCGATCAGCCGACGTCGCCTTACAATTTGAAAACTAACGCTGCTGTATATTAGAAACATAGCAATAACCAATGCCAACAAACCAAGCGCAGAGAGATTCACCCTAAAAGCTCGTGTCATATCGCGCTTGGCACCATTGTAAAGTTCGATATCTACTAATCGCACTGAAGCGGGCAACGCTGCTTTTACTTGATCTATTTGTTCTGCTGACTCCAATTTCAGTTCAATTTGACTCAGGCGTCCTGACATATCTAGAAAAGACTGGGCCCAACTAATATCGGTCACTAAAATTCTTTCCCCACTTTCTTTTTGCGCGGAAGACTGATCGGCGGAAGACGGCATCAATTTGAACGTTTGAAATTTACTGCCCGCATTCACCACAACGTGACCATTCGAATCCGCTTGAACTTCTGTCTCAATAGCAAACAACGGCCAGTCCTGTTGACCGTCTCCTGAATCGCTCTCGAACTGTAGACCATTAGACAGGCCGCGCACCCGAAAATCGCTGATTGGATCAATGCCAAAAAGCCGATAGCTACCGCTCTCTCCCTCGATCGTTACACTACTCTCGACCACTGGCGCAGCATTTCTTAAGGCAAGATCTACTTTGACTAAACGAAAAATCGACTCATCCAATCCATTAGTACCGCCGACAATTCGATGGGTTGCGACACCATCCACTGTTTTATTTGCGCGTTCGAATTCAGATAAAGCGCTGGTATTCGCAATATCGACACCGACCACAACGGCAACACCTGACGCAACACTCAAAATAGTAAGGACCAATTGCCACGGTCGCTTAAGTGCTTCTCGAATTAACGCTATCCAGAGTAGCTTCATGACTACTGTGTAACCGCAAGCTTGCCATCCTGAAGAATCATATTTCTACTGGCACAACTAGCAGCAATATCGCTATGTGTTGCCATCACTACACAAGTACCACTAGCCGCAACCGATTGCAGCAAATCCAACACCTCGGCCCCCGCAGTCTTGTCCAGATTTCCTGTGGGTTCATCAGCAATGATTAAACTTGGGCGGTTGATCGCAGCGCGAATTACAGCAACCCGTTGTTGCTCCCCACCAGACAACACGTCGGGATAAGACTCCCCTCGCAGAGACAAATCAAATCGTTCTAGCCAATCTTTGATCAGATCAGAGGAATAATCCGTATGACACAACTCCAGTGGCAGGCGTAAATTCTCTGCCACCGTAAGTGTCGGTATAAGATTAAAAAACTGAAATATAAACCCAATATTGTGACGCCGAAACAATGTGCGATCGGATTCACTCTTTTTACTTATATCGTCTCCACAAATCGTTACAGAGCCAGAATCAGGCAGGTCCACTCCTCCAAGCAGATTTAGCAGTGTAGACTTTCCAGACCCACTAGGGCCGGTTATTGACACAAAGTCTCCGGCGTCTAGCTGTAGAGAGAGATCACTAAGTATCGTTCGCTCACCGCTTAAATCCCTGTAGGATTTTCGAATATCTTTGAGCTCTACGATAGAAGATGGAAACACCACAGTTATAGACTGGTAAACGTCAGTAACAGAGACAGGCATACCACGGTCGTCAAACCCACTCTTAAGCGTAAATACCAATCTGGAAAAAGCTGATTTTTTACAGCAAACATATCTATTGGCAGCATTATCACAAATGCTGAAAATAGCATTATAACCGCCGTATTTTCAGGCATCAGCAAAGCAATCCAGGCAACCAGCGAAGGCACTACACTAATGGCCAAACGTTTTACACTTAAGTGATCGGGCAAACCAAGCACCACCCCCCAATGCACGCCACCGAGAAATGACAGTATGACCGCTGCATAACAGATCAGCATAAAAACGATCTCACTCTGAATAAACCCAGATCTGAGAAAGCCCGCTATGGACAAAGCAACGAATGGAATTAAACCGGCAACCCCAAAAGCCAATGCGGCAACCGGAATAGCGCTCTTATCAGAATGATTTGACATAAAAATAGATCAGCTTAATTAAACTAACGGAATACTACCAAACAACTTCTTTTCCAGCCCAATCGAGAAAACGAATATTGCAATCGCCGTTGGGTTGCATTAATACCTGCATTAACGACTCGGCAACATAGTCCGCAGAGAAAAGCGCAGCAGAGGGCACTGATTTTTGAAAAGGCTTGGACAGACTTGTATCCGTTGTACCAGGATGGAACACCAGAAAACGAATGTTTTTGAATCGTCTCGCATATTCTATGGCTGCAGTTTTGACCACCATATTCAAAGCCGCTTTCGATGATCGATACGCATACCAACCACCGGATCGATTGTCTTGAATACTGCCGACTCGAGCGCTCAATATGATCACATCACAGCTGCTTGCAGCATTGAAAACAGACGTTATCGCTTTAATCCATAGCGAAGGAATGACCGTATTGATATGGAAAACATGATGCATTAACTCAGCATCGAGTGACTCGATGCGCTTTTCTGGTCCCCAACCTTCTCCGTGCAATACACCGGTGGCGATAAACACCTTGGTAAGTGGCTGCTCCAACTGTGAAACAGAACGGCAAATCTCTACCAGCGACTGCTCTGAATGATCCGACACATGCCAAACCACCGATACTTTAGGATCATTGATATACCGCGCAGGGCAATCACTTCGACTGACGGCGACGACAACAGAGATGTTATCATCGGAAATAAGGCGATCACATATCGCCGCTCCAATACCACCAGACGCGCCGACCACTAACGCTACCCCAGGCATCATATGTAATGCTTCTTCAGGTTGGTCGACAGCTTATGACTAGCCGTTTACTACCTGATTTTCCGGCTCCGTTTCCCGGCCATTTTTTAACAATTCGGCAACCTTAAATGATAACTCTACCGCTTGATCGGCGTTTAGTCTTGGATCGCAGTGTGTATGATAACGGTCAGACAGATCCTCTTCGCGAATAGCGTGCGCGCCACCGGTGCACTCGGTGACATCTTTACCAGTCATCTCGACGTGGATTCCTCCCGGATGCGTACCCTCCGCATGATGCACAGCGAAAAATCGTTCCACCTCAGTCAAGACTTGATGAAATGGCCTGGTTTTATACCCATTCGCACTAATGGTATTCCCATGCATTGGATCGCAAGACCAAATTACTTTTCTGCCAGCCTGCTCAATCGCGCGAATTAATTTCGGCAGATATTGCTCCACTTTAGTATGTCCAAAACGTGCAATTAAGGTTATACGCCCAGGTACGTTTTCAGGATTGAGAATCTCAGTCAGTCTTACCAGCTCGGCTGGATCCAGCGAAGGTCCGCATTTGAGACCGATCGGGTTGTTAATACCGCGACAAAACTCGACATGCGCATGGTCAGGCTGTCTCGTTCTATCACCAATCCAAACCATATGACCCGAAGTTGCATACCAATCGCCCGTCGTCGAGTCCGTCCTGGTCAAAGCTTGTTCATACCCGAGCAGTAACGCTTCATGGCTCGTGTAAAAAGGTGTCTCACGCAATCTCGGGTTATTCTCCGCGGTAATACCAATTGCGCGCATCAACGCCATGGAATCTGATATTCGCTCCGCTACTTCCTCATACCGCGCCGCCTGGGGGCTGCCCTTAACAAAGCCCAGCATCCACTGATGAACATTCTCAAGATTTGCATACCCACCTTGTGCGAATGCCCTGAGCAGGTTTAGGGTGGCGGCGGACTGACGATATGCCATTTTCAACCGTTCAGGATCTGGCACGCGCGACGCCGCATTAAACTCGATGCCATTAATAATATCACCGCGATAAGAAGGTAGCGTTAGGTTGCCCTGCGTTTCATTGTCTGAAGATCGCGGCTTGGCGAATTGACCCGCAATCCTTCCAACTTTAACCACGGGCTTTGATGCCCCAAAAGTTAATACGATCGACATTTGTAAAAACACCCGAAAGAAATCCCGGATATTGTCAGCACCATGCTCTGCAAAGCTCTCAGCGCAGTCGCCGCCTTGGAGCAAAAATGCTCTCCCTTCACACACTTCAGCCAGAGACTGTCTAAGAGCCCTTGCCTCTCCTGCAAAAACAAGTGGTGGCCATTCACCAATACGTTCTTCAGCTTGCGCTAAAGCGTCTTGATCAGGATATGACGGCACCTGTAATACAGGTTTGTCTCTCCAGCTCGCAGGGTTCCATTTGTTATTCATATCGATCAAATATAGTGAAGAATTAATAATCTATTTTACAGCTACTTACGAAATTAAGTTAAGGGCTTACGTACGGTATTCAACCCCGACAAGGTCACCGCACCAATGACCAACAGCATGCCAATAAAATGATAGATCGTAAATTGCTCGGACAATATTGCGACAGCAAAGCCTGCGGTCACCACCGGTCCTACACATCCGACGATGCTGGTTGGCGAAGATCCTATCCTGTGTATGGCAGCCGCGACTAAAAAAGAAGGGATAACAGTGCAGAATATCGCAAGCAAAAATACATGAATTAGGGGCGTAAACTCGGGAACTCCAGAATTTAATCCGTTATCACTTAATACTAAATTTGACACAGTAAAGTGCAGAATAATCGCCAGCGATGCCGAAGTCATGGCGACACAGGTAAACAGCCTGCTACCCACTGCTGCAATGACCGGCTTTGAAAAAACCATAAAACATGAAAAGCAAATGGCTGATACGAATATCCATATCGCTCCTTGCAGAACATTTGTTCCGTAAAATACCAGATCATGGAGAAATATCATCCCAATTCCAATATATGAAACCACCAGCGCCACAATGGTAACTCTGGAAACAGATGTATCAAGCAGCCACCAACCCAACAAAGTTACAAGCGTCGGGTAGGTAAACAAAATCATACGACCAAGTTGCGCACTTACAAACTGCAAGCCGTACAAGTCCGCGAATGCTGCGCAGTAGTAACCAAGAATTCCGAGCACCATTGCTAAAGACAGTGCGCGATAAGAATCTTTAGTTAATGGGGCTTTTCGGCCAAGAAAAACCCAGACCCCAATCGCTAAATAACAGGGCAATGAAAAGATCATTCGCCAAGTCAGTATGGTTAGTGTATCGAGACCGTATCCATAAATTAGTTTTATTAAAATTGGCTTAAATGCAAATAGCATCGAGCCCGCTATCGCCAGTAACAATCCGTTTCTGGTTTTGGAAAACATCTAAGGCTCTGGAGAACCAGCTCGCCTGTTGATCATTAAAAAGTAGATAATAAATTCCAGCGCGGCACGTGTTTTATAGGCTAATTTGTGTTCCACTCACCTGATTGGGAAAGTAGTCTTCACAATCCCCCTCTCGAAATACATCACCTGTAGCGCAATGCAGACCGCCACCAAACGGATAGGCATCCCGGAACGGCACTGGAATCACATTCATCCCAAGCTTGTCCATTTGTTCTAGTTGATTTGTCTCGCTGGATTCAACGATAACCGTATTGTGATCGAGGACCAAACAGTTCATTGATAACCACACGCTCGAGTAGCACAAAGGTGGAGGAGAGGTGTGAGCCGGTTGAGCAGCTTCTACAATTTGCCAATCATTGGATTCAAAAATCTTTCTTTGCCCTTCCGGCAGTTTTCTGTTTGGGTTATTAATAATCAACCCTGGTCTCAGTGGAACAAATGTCGCATCAATATGAATGGGATATGGATCACCCGGAAAATTCACAGCATGCACGCGGTGATCTGGAAAATGACGTTGCAACCACTCCATACCGCGCCGGTTCGTTGTCAAACCATGCTGGCAAAATAAGTCTTTGCCCAATCGCATCACGTCGGCTGCATCAAACAGCGGTTCTTCCTCGGTTGTTACAAAATCCAGCGCCGCAGTTCTATCCAAACGCTCCTGCATTGTAATCTCGTCAAAGTATCCGTCCTTGTACGAAGAGTTTCCTAGTCTCGGTCGAGGAGCCTGTTCCCATCGAAAACTAGGATCTTCATCGAAGTATCTTTGCATCAAATCATGATAGGCAAGATATTCGAAGTAACGACAACGAAACGACATTGGCGCGCAGAGAATTTCACTACCCACTGTTAACAGCACGTCTCTCGGCGGCATACATCCGAACTGGCTAGCAGTCATAAAATCAGGCGTTACAACAGCCTGGTTCCATTGAATTGGTGACGGACGATCTACCTTTATTCCTCTATCGGTCAGAACCTTAGCCAGTCCATCAAGTTGAATATTGGCTTTCTCAACGGTTTCCAGCGGTCGCGGCCCCCACATACCACGCATGTCACTATCTTCCGGCACTTTCGCTTCAGTGGCCGGTTCATTCGGAGGGATACAGGTGTTATCTGCACGACCAACAATAACGTGCTTTAGGGGATTAAACTCATTCCAGGAACTAACTACAGTAGAAGACATTTCGCCTAGCGCTAAAGATTAAAATAGCGGCGTAATATAGACGAGAATCGATCGTTGTGGAAACATATTTACCGGCAAATACGGGCCAAATTCGTACAATTGAAGAGAGTTCGTGAAAAAACGATCGAATGTATCTGCGAACGAAAGCCGGGCTACTTAAGCTGGACTTGTGCCAATAAGTCGAGCCTTTTCTTAGATTGCTTGTCGATAAAACCCATAGCTTTCAACCTCTTTAGAGCTGGCAACGCCTTGAGAGCGGTAAAATAGCTGGAATACGCATGACTCTTTACCCATTGCTCAATCACCGAAGAAATCAGCCATTCGTTTAGACGGCCTTTAGGATTAACATTATCGTAGCGTGCAACTGCAGGTAGAAACGGCAATGCAGGTTCCAGCTTCGCTACTCCATCATTGCTGCTGATAGCGCCCACTAATAAGTGCACTGCTCTAGCGCGCAGTCCTCCTTCGATGGCAATTCTTGCATGGGTTGCCACCTGCTCAATAGGAACTGCACTCAGATCACCACCATTTGGCATTTGTGAGATAGACATCACCATTGCTCTACGCAGACACGCGAGTCTTTGACTCGGAGCAACAGACTTTTCCTGTGAAGCAACATAATAATTGAGTATTTGTTCAAACGAAGTTGGATCCGCATCCAGCCATCTTTGCTTGGTCTCGCCATTTCGGGAGTAAGCAAGCCGGGTGAGATGCTTCCTCGCTTTGCCTTCAACATCAATGTCAACACCCTCCGGCTTTCTTACCAGAAAACCCGCCTGCTCCAATTCCTCTGCACGATCCTCCTTGCAACAAAATAAATTCAACAGGTAAGAGTCAGGCTTTTGATTGCTGTCAAATGGCATTAGCATGTTCAAACCTGGCACCAATCGATAGCTACTATAGCCCAAGCTTTCAAACTTCTTTATCAGTGGAAGGTTGATTTGCTTCCCATGTTTCAGTTCAAACATCACCAAAGGAGACATCTCATCGAGAACGCCCTTCGCAGCTTCAACAATACGGCCTTCCTCTCCCTCAGCATCAAGCTTTATGAAATCTATATCAGGCCATTCGAATTCTTTCGCGGCCTCAGCAAGCGTTGTCAATTGCACAGTCTCTGTGTCAACTGAACTGGTTACTGCCTGCAGACTATTGAGCTCTGAGTTAGACGATAAATGGAAAGTTGCTTCACCCTGATGATCTGACAAACCCTTCTCAATGACAGTAATGTGGTCAAACCCGTTTTCAGCAATACTCTTTCGCAAGTGATTCGCAGTGTTGCTAGCAGGTTCAAATGCCCAGACCGCACCACTTGAACCAATTACTTTTGCTATCGCCAGAGAATAAACACCAAAATTAGCGCCGATATCTACGACGTTCATTCCAGGTTTTAACAAAATACGCAGAAACTTAATTTCGTCTTCAAACCAGTCTCCCTGCTCTTTCAATACAAACGTTGTCAAATATCGGTGCTGCTTTGGGACATTCAACTTCACACCATCCACCATTTCCAAAACAAGATCTTGGGGACTACTCTCGGATTTTGTTGTCATGGGTTGATTTGAGAAAACTGGCCCCGAACCTTAGCCTCTTGAGAAATTTGGAGCAAGCGTTCATCAATATTGAATTTACCTTAATGCTAGTTATTCCAGGCCAACATGACTTAACATTGCAGCATACTGATTTCATCTTACAGCTTGAAAATGACTGAAAAGACTCCTCCAATTGAACCGGTAAGCGGAACCATCGTTCCGCGCTTCGCTGGACCTTCTACGTTCTGCAGATTGCCCGAACTGAGAGACGTACCATATTGCGATATTGCCATGATTGGCATTCCATTTGATGCCGGTACGAGCTATAGGCCCGGAGCAAGATTTGGCCCCGGTGCAATTCGACAGGCGTCACGCCACCTTAGAACCAATTTTCATCCGGCTTACGACACCGAACCTTTTCGGCAGGTACAGGTAGCGGATGCTGGCGATATTGCCTGCAATCCCTACAGTATTGAAGAAGCGATAAAACAAATTGAAGCTGGCGCTGGAGAACTCCTGGAACAGTCCGGGGCGATTGTCAGTATGGGCGGAGACCACACCATTGCAGTGCCATTACTTCGCGCGATCAACAAGGTGCATGGACCGGTCGCTTTAGTACATTTTGACGCCCATCTTGATACCTGGGATACCTATTTTGGCGCACCCTTTACCCATGGCACACCGTTTCGCAGGGCCGCTGAGGAAGGATTATTTGATGATGATGCCTCGATGCATGTCGGAATTCGTGGTCCACTTTATAGCCGAGACGATCTCGAAAAAGACGCTGAGCTTGGCTTCAAGGTTGTGCACTGTGACGAATTACAAACCCATGGAGTTGACCATGTTGTGAAGAGAATTCGAGATAGAGTCGGCGAACACCCGTTATATCTCTCTATCGATATTGATGTGCTGGATCCCGCCCATGCTCCTGGCACCGGCACTCCAGAAATCGCCGGGATGACGAGTCGCGAGATGGTCAATATCCTTCGCGGTCTCAAGGGGTTGAATCTTGTCAGTGCAGACATTGTAGAAGTGGCTCCCGCCTATGATCACGCGGAAATCACGTCCTTAGCTGCCGCTACTGTTGCATTTGAAATGGTGAATTTAATGATATGCAGTAAATCTGCTCAGAGCGCTGCGAATGTGGCCTACGATAAACGTAGACTCGCAGATTAACTCATGACAGCGATTGAGCAGGAGGCCCTATCGGTTGAATCGGGTCTGATCTCTGACGCAGCGAAAATCAATGAAATTTATAACTGGTATGTGACTCATTCCACGATTACTTTTGATATTGAACCCTGGACAACTGCAAAACGTGAACAATGGATTGAGAATCTCCAACAACCGGATAACCCCTACCATTTGTTCGTCGCAAGATACAAAGACGTACTTGTTGGTTTCAGCTATAACGCGATATTCCGTCCGAAAGCAGCGTACAGCTCCACCAGTGAGGTAACGGTTTACACTAGGCAACTGCAAGCACCGAAAGGCACCGGTACCATCCTCTATCAAACATTGTTCTCGGCGATGGCCAAAACCGATTTGCATCGCGCCTATGCCGTTATCTCCCAGCCCAATCCCGGGTCCGTGCGCTTACACGAGAAATTCGGATTCCATCTCGTTGGTACGCTCAACGAAGTCGGCACCAAATTCGGTAAACGCATCGACGTAGCCTGGTATGAGAAGAAGTTAGATTGACTCATTAATAGAGACCGTTTAGTAATAAAGACCGTTTGGTCGAAACGGGTTACAAACGCCTACGGTGAAGGGTCAAACTATCATCGATTTCTCTGCCGTATTATTCGCTGTCAGCGTATAATCGCGATTCCCTTAAATAGACCAAACAGATTTCTGCGAATGACACGACCAAGCGATCGTCAAGCCAATGAACTGAGACCAGTTTCCATTATCCGCCACTACACCCGACATGCAGAAGGCTCTGTACTGGTCAGCTTCGGCGATACCAAAGTGTTGTGCAATGCCAGCATCGAAGAACGGGTGCCACCGTTTCTTCGCAATCAGAAAAAAGGTTGGGTAACGGCAGAATACAGCATGCTTCCGCGTTCAACCAATACCCGGTCGGATCGAGAAGCAGCCCGCGGTAAACAGTCGGGACGCACCCAGGAAATTCAAAGGCTGATCGGGCGGTCACTTCGCGGAGCCATCAATACAAGTCTCCTCGGTGAACGCACCATCACTTTGGATTGTGATGTGATTCAGGCAGATGGTGGAACCAGAACGGCTTCTATTACTGGCGCATGGGTAGCAATGATGGACGCGGTTAACTGGCTGCTTTATCACGACATCATCAAACAAAACCCTGTTCATCGCACGGTTGCGGCAATTTCTGTTGGTGTTTACAAAGGCAACGTTGTGACAGATCTGGACTATGCTGAAGACAGTAACGCCGATACCGACATGAATGTGGTAATGGACGATGCAGGAGGCCTGATCGAAGTGCAAGGCACCGCTGAGGCAGAACCTTTTTCAAGGGATGTAATGAATCAACTACTCGATCATGCCGAGAGAGCATGCGGTCAATTAATAGATATTCAAAAGGAAGCTCTGATTGACTAACAAAGTCGTTATCGCAACTGGCAATCGAGGGAAGCTCACTGAAATACAGCAACTGCTGGTGGGTTGGGAAATCGTGCCACAGTCTGAATTTACTATTCCATCGGTGGAAGAAACGGGGTTAACCTTTGTAGAGAACGCAATCCTTAAAGCCAGACATGCTTGTATCCATACCGGTCTTGCGGCACTTGCTGATGACTCGGGCTTGGAAGTAGATGCATTAAATGGCCAACCTGGAATCTTTTCGGCACGTTATGCCGGTGCCAATGCATCCGATACAGATAATCTGCAAAAACTGCTTCTCAATCTTGAAAATATTGAAGAACGTAGCGCGCGTTTTCGTTGCGTTGTCGTATATATGCGCCACGGTCTCGACCCTTCTCCGATTATTTGTAGCGGCAGTTGGCAGGGTCAGATATCCAGGAGCGCCAAAGGTAAAAACGGCTTTGGCTATGACCCGGTTTTTATACCTGACGGCTCTACAACTTCTGCAGCGGAACTCAGCAAGGAAGTGAAAAATCAAATAAGCCATCGCGGAGAGGCATTGGCAAAATTAAAACGCGCACTTTATGCTTAAAATTTACAATCTGGTAAATAACGAACAATGACGTTAGAAAAACTTACAACCTTTCATGGATCGACGGGGCCAGTATTGCTGGTCGTAGCTGATGGAGTAGGTATTGCTCCCGATAGCGATGCCAACGCAGTTAGCCTTGCTAATACTCCTGTTATGGACAAACTCCTCAATGGACAACTTGCTACCCAGCTTAACGCCCATGGCACCTGGGTCGGCTTGGCAAGCGACGGGGATATGGGAAACAGTGAAGTTGGGCATAATGCACTGGGGAGCGGACAAATTATTAGCCAGGGCGCAAAGCTGGTTAAGCAAGCTTTCTCCAACAACAGTCTTTTTGAAAGCGAATGCTGGCAGCGGATCGAGTCGATCGGTGCCGACAATCATACGGTCCATTTTTTAGGTCTGCTGTCAGATGGCAATATCCATTCCCACATCGACCACCTGCTCGCACTAATTACGCGTTGCGATAACAACAGCGTTTCTTCAGTCAGAGTGCATATCCTGCTTGACGGCAGAGATGTCGACCCTCGATCTGCAATTGGATATGTCACCCAGTTGGAAGAGCACCTGTCTACGATTAATACGAAGGGAAATCGTGACTATCAAATTGCGTCCGGAGGCGGGCGAATGATCATCACTATGGATCGCTACGAAGCAGACTGGGAAATGGTCAAAAGAGGTTACGATCTACATGTTCATGGCATTGGCGCTAAGGTGTCTTCGGTCACTGAAGAAATACAACGTCAATACAACAGCGATAACGGAATCAACGATCAAACATTGCAACCCTTTGTTGTAGTTGACAGTACTGGTAATCCAAATGGCAAAATCGAATCCGGCGACGCTGTCGTGTTCTTTAACTTTCGCGGTGATCGTGGCATAGAGATTAGTCAGGCGTTTGAATCAACAACCTTTGATCATTTTGATCGTGGCGATCACCCAGACGTGTTCTACTGCGGCATGTTGCAATATGACGGCGATTTGAATATTCCACAAAACTATCTCGTTGCCCCGCCGGTTATCGAAAACACCATGGTCGAAATTCTATGCAAGGAAAATCTTAAAACCTTTGCAGTCAGCGAGACCCAAAAGTTTGGTCATGTCACCTATTTTTGGAATGGCAATCGCTCAGGATACTTTAATGAAGATCTGGAAACATGGGTAGAGATCCCCTCCGACGTCATTGAGTTTAATCAAGCACCTGCGATGAAAGCACCGGAGATAACCGACGCCACCATCGCTTTGCTTGAGCAAAACAATATGCGATTTGGTCGCATTAACTTTGCCAATGGCGATATGGTGGGTCATACCGGAGATGTAGCTGCTACGGTTTCTGCGCTGGAAACCGTCGACGCCTGCCTCGGGAGACTAGTTGAAGCGGTTGAAGGTTTGGGAGGCGTGCTTATTTTTACCGCTGACCATGGCAATGCTGATGAGATGTTTGTTGAAAAAGAAGGCGTGCGTATCGCGCGTACGTCGCATACTTTAAACCAGGTACCATTTGCAATTCATGACCCACTAAACCAAGAAAAGTACCGGTTAAGCCAAAACATCGAAGGTGGACTCGCAAACGTTGCATCGACCGTGTTTAACCTATTGGGCTATCGCGCTCCTTCTGATTACCAACCTTCGCTACTAGCGTTCTCGGGCGAACCTCTTGGGCGACTTGCGATTCATCAGGGTTCAGTAGTGGATCTTGGTTTGGAAACCGTGCAGCTGCCAAATGATGAAATTATGGCACTGGAGATTGTGCGTCACATTGGAGGTGCCGTTATTGTTGCGATGGATAGTAGTGAGCAGGTGTGTTTGATCAAACAATTTCGTCATGCAGCAGGGGGCTGGATCTGGGAGTTTCCCGCGGGTCTTCTGGAAGTAGGTGAAGCGCCGGAAACAGCGGCATTAAGAGAACTTCAGGAAGAAACCGGCAGCACCACTGACAACTTAATCAGTCTCGGATCAATGCTGTCCACCCCGGGTTTTTGCACAGAACGCTTGCACCTTTTTCTGGCGAAGGACGTAACCACGGGGCAAGCTACCCCGGAGAAACACGAATTTATAGAGGCCCATTGGTTACCGCTGGCCACCGTACAAGAGATGGCAGCGAAAGGCGAAATTGATGATGCCAAAACAATTGTTGCGCTCTACCGATTGCAAAGTTGGTTACAACAGCATCAATAAAATTCAATCGCCAAAAATCTAGGGATTACCTGCTCTAGTAACTAGCCTGAGGTAAAAGGTATCGGAGTCGCTGTATATCCGTCTGGAACACGCATACCCTCCAACCCTTGAATACCGTTGATCTCAACCAACTTTACTTTACGCTGGCCTACCTGATCGTTCATACCAATCGGCACACCCGGTACGCTTTGCATCTGCACTGCAGGAATTTCTAAGCCAAACACCTCTAGCAAACCACCTGCTTTCGTCAGCAATAGATTTCCGAATTCAGCAAACTTCTTGAGAGAATCATATTCCACCGCGGTCAAATTCAGAGCCGAAGAAGGAGCAAAGCATGCTTCTGCCTGCAGCTTCTGGTTTCGAAGCGCTTGATAAAGTCGACACTGAGCGCCACCAATATTTAAATCACGTCCGCTGTCTGCAAGATTTACTTTTGGTTTTTCCTGTGCGGCAGCCTTAGGCTTTTTGCCAAAACCAAAAGTCGACAACAAATCAGAAAATACATTTCTCTGCGACCCAACTACTCCGGATACAGTATTCATCAACGCTGAGATTTCAGTCACCACTTTGTTGTCAATTCTCATATAGGACTTATCCTTGTGATTGATCACATAGAGAATAGTGTTAGATGCGTCGAACAGCAGGTCGGTCGTTGGGTCACCCCCGGCTTTTCTAATCACAACGCGATCATCCACAACCTGGGTCGATTGTTTAATGGAGTTACCCTGCTCCTCGATTAAAAATTCAAGCGTGGAAGCGAACGTCTGGGGAATAAAAAACAGCGAGAGAAAAAGCGGAATGATTCGAGTGATGCAGAAGAAACGAGAAGCGCACATAAAATCTTGGTTTCCAGTCAGCATAAGATTCCTAGGGTGGCGAAAATGTTGGGGCGGATTATAAACCGCATAGCATTGCTAGACGCCAAAAAAACCTAAAATTTTCCGCTCGTGATTAAGCTCAAGTTCAGGTTCTTAGCCGAGCAAGCTCTTTATCCTGCCACTCAACGCTCCCATGTCGGCTCGGCCCTGCACCCGATCTCGCAAAATGCCCATCACCTGCCCCATATCTTTCATTGAACTGGCGCCGGTTTCCTCAATCGCTTGCCTGACCATCTGATCCACCTCTTCATCAGAAAGTTTGGCGGGTAAATACGCCTCCATCACCGAGATGTTCGCGCGTTCTTTGTCGGCCAAGTCTTGCCGCTCACCGTCAATAAACTGTTTTTCAGCATCGCTACATTGCTTAACCAGCTTTTGAATAATTTGCAATACCGCGGCATCATCCAATTCAGTCCGATCGTCAACTTCCTTGCGCTGAATCGCTGCCCGCACCATACGAATCGTTTCTAATTGGATCACGCTCTTGTCGCGCATGGCGACTTTCATATCATCCAGCAGTCTTTGCTTGAGATCGGACATATCTGTTCTCCGGTTAACCATTAGTTATTGTTAAAAATAGTTTTGTCACCACACTCGTAGTATTCAAACTGCAATCCGGGTGTGTAAAACGTAAAACGCCGAAATGGCGGTGGCTCATTTCGGCGCTTATTTAAGACCCAAAGTTATATCGGGGCTTGAGTTAAGTCGTCTAGTAAAGACGTTTACGCCTGGCTTTCTGGCGCGATACCCGCTTCATTTCGCGTCGAACGGCAGCATCGCCATCTCGCTTACGAATGGTGGTTGGCTTCTCATAGCACTGGCGGCGACGAGATTCAGTAAATACACCTGCACGCTCGCAGGCTCGGCGAAAGCGTCTCAGGATTACGTCGAATGGTTCGTTTTGACGAACTTGTACGGATGGCATGTAAAACAGCTCCAACAGCATTTTTATCGGGGCGGCGAGTTTACAAATAAATTTCGCCTAAGTACAGCAATTTACGACGAAAAAAAGCGTTTTAAAACTAGAACATTAAGCTACAGCTGATAGAATCCCGGCTTTGGCAAGACCCCTATTCTGATAAGGATTTTGCGCATTTTTCTCTCTCTATTTTCCGTTATTTTCATGACAGATTCTCTTGCTTTGCTGGCTCAAAACCACCTTGAAATCAAGAATAAATATAATAATTTCAAAGAGATGGGGCTCGCTTTAGATATTACTCGAGGTAAACCTTCGTCCAAACAACTGGATTTAGCAAATAATTTACTGGATCTACCGCTAAACAGCTATTTGGCGGGCGATCTAGATACGCGAAACTACGGAGGCATTGACGGTCTTCCTGAGATGAAACAATTATTTGCCGAGATGCTGGAGTTAGAGGCGAAAAATGTCATTGTCGGCGGAAACTCAAGCCTCACCATGATGTATGAAACTCTGGCTCGAGCGTGTCAGTTTGGTGTTCCCGGTGGTCAAGAACCTTGGAACAACGTCAAGAGTCGAAAGTTTCTTTGTCCAACCCCTGGCTATGATCGACATTTCCTGATCACTGAACATTTGGGTTTCGAATTAATCCCCGTTAGTATCTCCTCAACGGGGCCGGATATGGATCAGATCGAATCCCTTGTCGCGACAGATCACTCCATTAAAGGAATCTGGTGTGTGCCCAAGTACAGCAACCCAACCGGCGATAGCTGCAGCGAGCAAACGGTCAAACGACTTGCAGAAATGAAGGCAGCGCCTGATTTTCGAATCATGTGGGATAACGCCTATGCAGAACATCATTTGGATGACAGTCCGCCTGCCCTGGCAAACATCATGTCCTACTGTATTTCTGCAGGCAATGAAAATCGCGTGATTGAATTTGCCTCGACTTCAAAAATCAGCCACCCTGGTTCCGGGGTCGCGGCGATGGCGGCGAGCGATGAAAACATTGCCGACGCAAGACATCATATGTCAGTTCAAACCATTGGCCCAGACAAGGTAAATCAGCTTCGCCATTTACAATTGTTTGGAAATCTAAAAGGCCTTCGCGAACATATGAAGCAGCATGCAGCGCTGATTAAACCCAAATTCGATCTTGTTGAGAGAATTCTTCAGCGAGATTTGGGAGACCTTGGTATCGCAACCTGGACATCGCCCAAAGGTGGGTATTTTGTGAGCCTGGATATTCTTAACGGCACGGCCAAAAAAGTCGTTGAACTGGCAAATGATGCCGGCGTAAAACTCACCAGCGCCGGCGCTCCGTTTCCCTATGGTAATGACCCGGATGATCGCAATATTCGCATCGCACCGACCTTCCCATCGATTGAAGATCTTAGGCAGGCAACCGATGTACTGACCGTATGTGTGCAGCTGGCTGCTATTGAAAGTATGCAAAACTGAGCATCCATTGAATATTCGTAAAGCAGGACGCGTGCAGATGAAGCACAGATGGCGTATTGCGCTGGTATTTATCGCTGCCGCACTTGTGCACGGTTGTGCTACCTACACCCCACCCAAACCAGGAATTGGCGAAGCAATTTCCTGGAACGAGCTGCCTGACTGGGGATCTGACCGTCACTATGAAGCCTGGCCGGCTTTGTTGCAATCCTGCAAACGATTAAAGAAAAAAGCGCAATGGGTTGAATTGTGCGAAGCCGCTAACGATTTGGTTATACCCGATGCCAAAACTGCAAGAGCATTTTTCGAGACCTGGTTTTTACCTCACCCGGTATTTGCCGAAGGGGGTAAAACCAAAGGGCTTATCACTGGCTATTACGAACCAATACTTCGAGGCAGTCTGGAACCCGGAGGTGAGTACCAATATCCACTCTACAGCCGCCCGGAGAATTTACTAAAGATCGATCTTGGCGATCGCTTTCCCGAGCTAAAAAACAAGCGATTGAGAGGCCGCGTTGTCGACCAAAAAGTGATTCCATTTTATGACCGTCAAGAGATTGAATCCGATCGCGATCTTCTTGCAGGAAATGAATTGCTGTGGCTCGACAGCCGCGATGATGCATTTTTTCTGCATATCCAGGGTTCTGGAAGAGTAAGTCTGCCAGACGGCTCTACTGTGGGTGTCGGATACGCCGACCAAAATGGTCAAGCCTACAAAGCCATTGGCAAAGTTTTGGTAGAACGTGGTGCTTTAGCGATCGAGGAAGTGACGCTTTTTTCCATTCGACGGTGGTTGAATGAGAATCCGGAGCAAGCAGAGTCTGTGCTCAATGAAAATCCAAGTTATGTGTTCTTTGTGATGCGTGACGAGCCTGAAACTGGCCCTGTTGGTTCTCTGAACGTGCCGCTGACCGCCGGTCGCAGCATTGCTATCGATCCAAAGTTAGTTGATCTGGGCGTACCAATTTGGCTCACCAGTCATTTTCCTGGACAACCCGAGCAACCGCTGAATCGACTGGTGCTCGCTCAAGATACAGGGGGTGCGATTAAAGGTAATGTGCGCGCGGATGTGTTTTGGGGAACGGGCGAAGATGCGGAAAAAATGGCTGGATTAATGAAATCACCCGGACAGCTCTATGTACTACTGCCTAAATCAGTAGATCAATAAATCCTTTCAGCGTATCTGATTCCTTTCCGTGCTCTAGGAAAATTTTTCTAGAATACGATCTCCTGCGGCGACTTTTCTCCAGCCTCTGAACAAATCGAGTTCCCGATTACCGCGAACGAATTTCTCCACTGTATTTCGATTCGCTAAAAGAGAGGAAGAAAGATTTTGCTCTTCTGCGATACTGCGTAATTCAGTCATCACTGCTTTCACTTTTTTCTTTTGCTCAGGCTCCAACAAATCCGGCGCACGCCACAAACTATCGGCATTCTTATCTCGATTGGTTGAAGCGCAAATATGTAAGATAGCAGTAGCCGACTGACGCAGCACACCCTGGTTCACCCCTTCTATTTTGCCAAGTTTTGTCGCATTGTCAGGCGCTAAGCGTGCAATTTCCAAGAGTGATTTGGTACTTAATATCCACTCTCGCGGGCGATTCCGTTTTATCGCTTGTTGTTCCCTCCAGATAGCAAGTTCTTTAGCTGTTTCGTGAGCAACAATCGGCAAGCGCATTGCGCCTTTCAGTTTTCGCCACGCCATTTGTGGATTAACCTGCCAGTTTTCAGGATTCAGCTGACGGGAGCACTCATCCTCAAACCACGGCATACGATCAAATTGCTCAAGTTTTTGTTGAAGAAAATCTCGTACCGTATGCAGATAGAGGACGTCGTCCATCGCATATTCCAGCTCCCCCTGGGAAAGTGGTCGCGAGGACCAGTCTGCCCTGGTATGGGATTTTGCCAGCTTCACGGCACATACAGTTTCTACCATTGCTGCGTAACTCACTTGATCTCCATAGCCGCAAAAAGCAGCGGCAATTTGGGTGTCGAACAACTGGTGTGGCAGCCTCGGACTCCGCGTATCAAATGCCTCAAAATCCTGCCGGCAGGAATGCAGGATCGTCTCGGTATTCTTAGTCTCCAACAGCGACAAAAAAGGGTCGAGTGAGTCGATCGATAGTGGATCGATACAGCAGTTGAAATTTCTGCTTGCAACCTGAATTAAGCAAAGTATCGGCGCATAAGTTTTTTCGCGCATAAACTCCGTGTCGATAGCAAAACAGTCGTCTTCGGACAATCGTTTGCAGGCGGATTCGAGGGTGTCGGTGTCCTCGACAATATGGATGTTTGTCATGCTCCTAATGATATCATCGCGCTTAACTTCTTAACTATTCGATCTTTGATTCCAATACCCATTCTTTTGCGAATTTGCCTGTTTGGTGCAAATCCTCAGGACCTTCCCGCGTCCCGTCAGGTGTTAGTGTTAACCATTGCATCGGCAATGATTATCTTGTTCATTTGCTATTCTGCGCTGCCCGGAGATCGCTTTGTCATGCCCTTAACCGTAGCGCATATCATTGCCATGGGAATTGTTTGGGTCGTTCTTCTAAAGTTTCACGATCAACTGAAACGTTGGTATCAGTCCGCAACTGCGATCTACGGTTGTACAAGTATGATCAATCTAGTGCAACTACCGGTTGTCCTGAAACTCATCCAGCAAACCAGCGGCGCCGTGAACAATTCACTTAGTTTGACTGCGGTGGTAGTTATGTTGATGTGGATCTGGGAGATTGCAGTGGTCTCCAGAATTATCCAGCAGACGCTGGAGGTAAAACGGTTTACTTCTGTCATGCTCAGTCTTACCTTTACCTTCGCAATCCATCTGGCGTTATTGCAGATATTCGGCGACGCGAGAACTTAGCGAAAAATAATTATGCATATTTTTATTGCCGGTATATGCGGCACGTTTATGGCCGGTATTGCACAACTGGCGCAGTCCATGGGGCACCGGGTATCGGGCTGCGATACCAACGTCTATCCGCCTATGAGCGATGTGCTTGCCAGTGCGGGAATAGAGGTAATGGAAGGTTATCACCCGAATCACCTGCCCGACGATATTTCTAGTGTAATTATTGGCAATGCGCTCTCCAGAGGAAACCCTCTGGTTGAATTTGTGCTCGCCAATCAAATTCACTACCAGTCCGGTCCGGAGTGGCTTAAAAATGCGGTTCTTCGTGACCGCAAGGTAATCGCAGTTGCCGGCACCCATGGGAAAACCACAACTGCTTCCATGATCGCATGGATTTTGGACTCCGCTGGTCTTTCTCCGGGTTTTCTAATCGGCGGACAACCGGGCAACTTTAACGAGACAGCACGGCTGGGTTCAGGAGAATATTTCGTTATCGAAGCAGATGAATACGATACTGCATTCTTCGACAAGCGCTCTAAATTTGTTCACTATCTGCCTGATATTGCTGTACTTAATAATCTGGAGTTTGACCACGCCGACATCTTCTGCGACCTGGCTCAGATCAAAACACAATTTCATCATCTGATTCGAATCGTCCCAAGAAACGGCAAGATCATCGTCAATCAGGATGAAGACGAACTCAACGACGTGCTTTCCCAGGGCTGCTGGAGTCCGGTCTCTGGTTTCTCGACTAAGGACAATGGCGCAGAATGGTATGCAAAATCAGGTTCCGCAGCAGCGGTGCAATTTGACGTTGCCCACAACGGCGACTTTCACTCCAGTATTCAATGGGGATGTATCGGTCATCACAACATGTTGAATGCGCTTGCGGCAATCGCGTCAGCATCGGAGGCTGGTGTATCCGCTGAACACAGCGCCGAGGCACTCACATTTTTTAAACCCAGCGCGCGTAGACTGGAGCGGATGACCCATTCGGGTTCAACCGTTCTTTATCAGGATTTTGCGCACCACCCTACCGCCATCAAAACCACTCTCGAAGCATTGCATGCGCGCTATCCGGAGAAACGAATACTTGCTATTGTCGAACCGCGATCAAATACAATGCAAATGGGCCATCATGGCGATCAGCTGGGAAAGGCGTTGGGTTGCGCTGACGAAACCTGGTTCTACACACCAACCTCATTAGATTGGCAACCAGAGAGACTGGCAACCAAAAACCCTGTATACGTATTTTCGGATGCCGAAGCACTCGTTAACGATGTGATGGGCAACTGCGAGGCAGATACCAGCGAAGAAGGCAGTGTTATTATTGCGATGAGCAATGGCGGTTTCGACGCTATTCCGAAGCGAATCGCTGACAGGCTAAAAAACGTGAACTTCTAGCAAGCTATGCCGCTGTTTAGGGAACTTGAGACCTGCAGGGTACTCAAAACTGAGTAAGTTTTTATCAACAAATAATTTAACGGACACCATCATGACAAAATTATTGACGAGAATCATCGGAGCTACTTTTATCGCTCTGCTTTTCATCCAACCTGCGACTGCACAATCTGATGTGTATGTGGAAGGTGGACATTACGAATTACTCGGGGAGTTTCAGCCGGTCCAAACTGGGGACAAAATTGAAGTGGTTGAAATGTTCTGGTACCGATGCCCGCACTGCTATCGCTTGGAGCCATATCTAGAAAAGTGGCTGCAAAATAAACCAGAGAATGCCGAATATGTTCCAATCCCAGCACTACTGAATAACAGCTGGGCATTTCAGGCGCGTGCATTCTACACATTTGAAGCATTAGGACTGACCGATACTCTCCATGCCAAGTTTTTCGACGCCATTCATAAAGAAAGACGGCCTTTTAATACCCCTGACCAGTTAGCAGAGTGGGCTCAGGAATACGGCGCCGATCCGGAAGAAATCAAACAAACAATGAATTCTTTCGCTGTTAACAACAAGCTCAATTTTGCAGCGCTCATGTCTAAAAAATATGGCATCACCGGCGTCCCGGCAATTATTGTTGATGGCAAATATCGAACCAACGTTTCCATGGCTGGCAGCCACGAGGAGCTTTTTCTGCTGATTGACTATCTTGTTGAGAAAGCAGCAGCTGAAAGACAAAGCTAATTTCCTCAGCTGAGTTAGGTCGCGTAGCTTGTAAAAAGCGCTTTTTTCAGGCGCTATTCATTGCGATAAGATACGCTTCCTGACTCACTAACAAGAGGAATTACTAATATGGCGAAATCTATTGAAGCAATCGAAGGAATTGGTCCAGCCTACGGTGCAAAGCTTCGAGAAATTGGATGCAGTAGTCCGGCTAAGCTATTGAAAGCAGGTGCTGACCGACAGGGTCGCAAACAAATAGCTGAAAGGTCCGGCATCAGCGATAGTATCATTCTCCGATGCGTTAATATGGCTGATCTCTTTAGAATCAAAGGAGTAGCGACGCAATATGCAGAACTTCTTGAAGCAGCAGGGGTTGATACCGTCAAGGAGCTGCGAAATAGAAATGCCGCGAATCTGGCCGAAGCAATGAAAAACACCAATGCTGAGAAGAAGTTGGTGCGGCTGGTTCCCAGTTTGAAAAGCGTTGAGAACTGGGTGGAACAGGCAAAATCCCTTCCCCCTGTGGTGACCTATTGATTGCGAGATTCCGCAGCAGTCTGACAAAAAAACCTATCTGATACAAATCACACCCGAGGCCAACCCATTAGATTGGTCTCGGGTTTTTTTATGCGACTTTGAAATCGTCGATATTGGTCGCAGCAATTAAATCTCCGCTGCTGTTAATTCGGTCTAACATCGTATGCATCTGCGGCATTTCACTGGAAAAATAGAATTCAGCCGTGCGTACTTTGGTCGCAAAGAAAGGATCCGTGTCGCCTGCGGCTATCCGCGATTTAGCACGAGAGGCTGATTTAGCCATTTGCCAGCCGCAAGTCACAATGCCCCACAGTCTTAAGTACGGTTCAGACACTGCGGCGATTTGACGCATGTTTTCCGCAGGCTGTGCCGCTAATACTTCAACCACATGGTTAAGCTGATCCAGACCGTCCGTTAGCGCGCGTTGCATCGGCTCTTCAAGTCCCTCGAGAGTTTGCACATCCTGTTTGATATAGCCAATTACGCGCTGAGCCAATTGACCGCCGTCGCGCAATAGTTTTCTTCCAGCCAAATCCAGCGCCTGTATACCTGTGGTCCCCTCGTATATCGGAGTGATTCTTTGATCGCGATAGTGCTGGGCTGCGCCGGTTTCCTCCATAAAGCCCATACCGCCGTGTATCTGTAACGCAAGCGAAACATTCTCCAAACCAAGCTCGGTGGAATAGCCCTTTACAATGGGCGTCAGAATCTCGACCATATCATTCGCCGCATTTCTGGTTGACTCATCGGTATGTCGCTCAGACTTATCCATACAGCTCGAAGACACCATCGCCAAAGCACGCAAAGCTTCATTACGACATTTCTGCGTCCACAGCAGCCTCTGCACATCAGGATGATCAATAATATTGACACGACCTCCTTTGGGATCGTCAATTGCAGCACCTTGTGTTCGATTGCTCGCATATTCCACAGCCTGCTGATAAGCGCGATCGGCCAATGCATAGCCCTGAACTCCAACAGAATGTCGTGCAACGTTCATCATAGTAAACATGCACATTAGGCCTTGATGCTCGCCACCAATTAAGTACCCTACAGCACTATCGTCGTCACCATAGCCAAGCACCGCAGTCGGGCTGGCATGAATACCGAGCTTATGCTCAAGCTTCAGTGTTTTGACATCGTTACGAATCGTCCATTTTCCACTATCATCCTGCAGATACTTCGGCACAATAAATAAAGAGATGCCTTTAACCCCTTCCGGCGCATCTGGTAGCCTGGCAAGGACCAGGTGAATAATATTCTCGGTCATATCATGATCACCATAGGTGATAAATATTTTCTGACCCGATATCAGATAATGATCTCCATTCGGTTTTGCTTTCGCTCTCACAGCCGCTAAATCTGAACCCGCTTGTGGCTCTGTCAGGTTCATTGTTCCGGTCCACTCCCCGGAAACCAGTTTCGCTAAATAGGTTTCTTTCTGTTCTTCTGAACCGTGGGCTAAAACTGCTTCAATCGCACCTTGAGTCAGCAACGGACATAGTGCAAAAGACATATTTGATGCATGCCATATTTCATTGACCGCGGTAGATATGACCCAAGGCAAACCCTGTCCCCCTACCTCCGGGTCAAAGGGCAAACCATTCCAGCCGCTTTCAATAAATTGTTTATATGCCTCCTTCCAGCCATCAGCGGTGACCGCTTGACCGTCAACTAATCTTGCACCCTGGATATCACCACTGTGATTTATTGGCGCTAATACCTCGCTACCAAACTTCCCGGCTTCTTCGAGAATTGCTTCAACCAGTTCCTGATTGACTTCTTCATACCCGGGTAGCTGCTGAATGCCTTCAAGGTCAGCCAGTTCCAAGCAAGCGAACAATAGATCTTTGGTTGGGGCGGTATAAGACATAACGAATTCTGATAGATTAAACTGTGGGCAGGAGTGGCCGATATTTCAGGCGCTTAAGTGGCAAGTTTATCGTTTTTAAGGAACGAATGAAACGGCGCTTTTTGTTAAGAAAATTTACGCGACAAAATCTCTTAATAGTCGTAAATTCACTGAATTTACTGCGATAACTATTCAATAGCTGAAAATCAACGATGCCCCAGATTCAAGCCCAGTCCCGCGCTCGACCCGCTGTCCACGGACACCGCGGCGCACGAGGCAGAATGCCGGAAAACTCTCTACCTTCTGTTTCTTACGCAATTGCCAGTGGCGCCGACGCGGCTGAGATAGATGTTTGTATCAGCGCAGACAATGCACTAGTGATCCACCACGACCTTCATTTATCATCGGATCTAACCTGCGATGCAAATGCAAAGCGCGTCGATCCTCCGATCGCTATTCGCGATCAAACTCTGGCGCAGCTTAAACAATTCGATATTGGACAGATTGATCGACAGTCATTATACGCCAAGCGATTTTTACAACAGGTTTCACTGCCAAATACTGGCATTCCAACCCTTACGGAATTTATCGATAGAATCTTGAATATCGCCGATGATCAGTTTGTGTTCAACATTGAATTAAAGGGCGCACCGGCAAATCCTGAACTCATTGCACAACCAGATCAGTATATTGACCTTTTACTCGAAGTACTCCTTCCACACATGAATGGTTCGGAAAAATTCATCTCACGCCTGTTCGTTCAAAGTTTTGACTGGCGTTTGATCACCACATTGATGCAACGCCATTCAAATATTCGATGCGGGTTGTTAACCGACCAACAAACTGACGGCAATCCCCGCATTCCTGTGGCAAACGTTAGCACCCTGTGGACAGACAGCATGGATCTTGCCAACTATCAATCTGTTCCGCACATGATTGCATCCACAGGCGCTGATGTTTGGTCCAGCAATCATCTGGATTTAACGCGGGACCTGGTTGAGGAGGCGCACCAGCTGGGGTTATCTGTATACTGCTGGACGGTGAATGCCCTTGAAGATATGGAAAGAATGATTGCGATCGGAGTAGACGCAATTACCACTGACTATCCAGCAGAGTTAGTAAGTGTATTAAACAAAAACAGTAAACGATGATCCGCACTAGCAGAAGCCATTCCTGCTAGTACGCTATATCAATCGGCTAATTCGATTGTCATATTTAGTCCTTTAGTGTTCGCCGCCCGCCTTAAAATTAAAGACAGCGCCAGAACGAATACCCGATGGCCAGCGTGAGGTAACGGTTTTCAGCTTGGTATAGAAACGAACACCTTCTGCACCATGAATAGCATGGTCTCCAAACAAAGAACGCTTCCAGCCGCCAAAACTATGGAAAGCTAAAGGCACCGGAATCGGTACGTTGATACCAACCATCCCAATTTGAATTCGGTTACTAAAGTCGCGCGCCGCATCACCATCTCTGGTGAATATCGCCGTGCCATTGCCATACTCATGCACGTTGATCATTTCGACCGCTTCTTCATAAGTCTTCGCTCTTACGATAGACAGTACTGGGCCAAAAATTTCATCCGTGTAAATCGACATATCCTTGGTTACTTTGTCAAAAATCGTTGCGCCAACAAAACAACCGTCGGGATGACCTTCGACAGACACACCGCGACCATCACGTACCAGTTCTGCACCCTCTCTGACGCCCTTCTCGATATATCCATTGATACGATCACGAGACTCCGGAGTAATAACCGGTCCCATTTCGGAAGATAGATCGGTGTAAGGCCCCACCTTTAATGCCTCAACTCGTGGAATCAACTTTTCCAACATGGCATCAGCAGGTTCATCGCCAACGGTAACGACCACAGAAATCGCCATACAGCGCTCACCAGCGGAACCATAGGCAGCTCCCATAACTGCATCCACCACCTGATCCATATCGGCATCGGGCATTACCACCATGTGGTTCTTAGCACCACACAGCGCCTGCACCCGTTTATTGTGACTGGTGCCGGTATGGTAAATGTACTCGCCAATTGCCGTCGACCCAACAAAACTGATCGCTTCAACGCGGTCGTCAGTCAGTAGAGTGTCGACAGCTTCTTTGTCACCGTTAACGACATTCAAAACGCCATCAGGCAAACCCGCTTCACTCATCAGTTCACCCAGCAACAGCGGGCAGGACGGATCTTTTTCTGAAGGTTTGAGGACAAACGTATTACCACATGCGATTGCCATGGGAAACATCCACATCGGCACCATCGCTGGAAAGTTAAACGGCGTGATTCCGGCACACACCCCCAAAGCCTGACGTGTGCTCCATGAATCAACGCCACCGGCAACACTCTCGGAAAACTCGCCTTTCAGAAGTTGAGAAATACCACAGGCAAATTCAACAACCTCTAATCCTCGGGTAATTGAGCCTTTTGCATCATCCAGAGTTTTACCGTGCTCAGAGGAAACCGATTCAGCAAGACGATCCATGTTACTTCGCAGTAAATCACGAAAATTAAACATGATCTGTGCGCGCTTTCCAGGCGGCGTTGCCGCCCACGCAGGAAACGCTTCCTGGGCAATCGCGATCGCTCCTTCCACCTCGGCCTTGGAAGCCAGCGGCACTTTTTTAGTTACCTGGCCGGTTGCTGGGTTATAAATATCGCCAGTTCGACCACTGTTGCCCGCTACTTTCTTTCCGCCAATGTAATGGTGAAGATTTGATTCGCTCATGATAATGCTCAGTATAAATGGTTGCCCGACTAGCGCTAGGGATTAGCGTTTAGTTGGTCTTAAAATAATTTTTCAGGGCAGAAGTATAATCCTTTCCCTCCTCACGACACCACCCGCGAAATCCGCCTAACCCCCGGTTCTGCCATTCCGCATAGGCAGCTTGACGGGCATCTGAAATCGCATCAAATTGCATCTGATCATTGAGGTCATATTGCTGAATCAGCCGCTGCTTCTCTACTAAGAAACCTTTCACCGACAGCGGATCACTCAACCCACAATAGCCAAGCACCTCTCTTTTGTACTCTAGCTGTGTCAGCGCCTTGGCGCCTGCGTTAGCTTGATCGGCGAAGACGGAAAGGTTTAGGCAACCCCCGAAGAAAGCTACCGCTAACCAAATTAAAGAAAGTCTATATTCGCGCAGCCGCTTCACATAAGTTTCGGAGTTTTGCTTTCGCCAACTCCCTGTCCAGCAAACCAAGTCCACAGTCCGGCGCAGCGACAAGCCGATCTTTGTCGATATGCTGCACCGCAGAGTTCAATCTTTCCTCGATTTCATCCACTGTTTCAATTCGGCTCTTGGCGATCGCCACTACACCAAATATCGCAGTGGTCGACTTTAGATGCTCAAGCAACTTCAGATCATTATGGCGATGGGCATCTTCAAAAGATACTGCATCAATTGACGAGTCCTCTACCGCATCAACAATCTGCATGTATGCATCCTGATCGGCTTTAGGATAGTTGGGATGATCCAGTCGATCGGGATAGCCGCAGCACATATGTACCACCCGTTTGACATGCTGCGGGCAACCTTGAAACGCACGCTCAAGATTTTCAAACCCAAAATCCAGAGCGTCTTGTGGCTTGCGAGCAAACAACGGCTCATCGATTTGAATATATTGACATCCTGCTTCTGCTAGCGCCAGCACCTCCCTATTTAGCGCCATAGCAATGTCATGCCCTGCTTTTTTTGGGTCATTATAATAATCATCGCTATTGGTATCGAATACTGTCATCGGACCCGGCATCGTGATTTTTAGCGAATTCTCCGTAAACGATTGTGCCAATTTCCAATCTTCAGAGAGAAACAGTTTTTTAACCGAGACTGGACCTCTTATGGTCGGCAGGTTCGCAGAGTAAGTACCACCACGCACCGGCTTATTGGTTAAATTTTCAAAGTCAAAACCATTAAGATGCCGACAGTGATAGTGAATATAGTTTTCCCTGACAATCTCACCATCGGTTGGAATATCAATACCGCATTCGATTTGATCGGTAATCGCTTCCTCTATTCCCTGAGCAATAATAGCTTTTGCATTGGGCCCAAGCTCCTCCATCGCCTTCAACCATTGCTTGGTTGGATCGGCAGTGTCAGGACCTGCAGGAATATTAAACCAGTCAGGTAGTTTAACGTAAGCCGGTTTAGGATATGCACCGATGCAAGTTGTCTTTAATCCCATTGGTTACCTCTATAACTATTCGCTTTTCTTTTATTCAGTTGTACTTGGCGACAGGTTTCCAGAGGAAAAAATACCGTTAAAATTCTCGGTTCCTGTGCGTGCCCCATCCTCAGATTTTTCGTTATTTTCTACTTCTGATCCAGGTTGCAAGTTACCGCCATTAAATATTCCGTTAAAATTCTCTGTGCCAGTTCGAGGCTGCGTCGCACTGTCAGACTCACTTGCCTGTGGCAAAAGATTATCGCCATCAAAAATACTGTTAAAGTTTTCCGTTCCCGTACGATTCGCTTTTTCCTGCTTTTGCGTTTCAGCTTCCTCGGCGGCAGCCGCTTTCTTCGCAGCAGTTCGTTCCTGCAGGGCTTGAATACGTTTCGCGGTTTCAGCTTGCTTTTGTTCTTTCACCAATACTTTACATTCTCCTACGCCGACCGTGCCGGCAAAAAACGCGGTACCTAAACCAGCTATAAAAACCAGCAAAATACAAATAATCGCTGGATCAATAAACCATTTTGTCTGTACTTTCTTTTCCTTAATCAGACCTGCAGCTACCATTCCGGCTTGCTCTGCTTCCGCCTGCTCACGGCGCTTCAGTACCTCATGAATTGCTGCACCGAACACGGTCAACACAACAATCACAACCGCCAGCGCACTAATGGAGGGATCAATACCATAGCGCACCTTGCTGGCAAGTACGGTGGTTAAAGTGCTGGTTGAAATAGAGGTGAAGACCGTTGTATTGTAGTTTTCAAACGATGCCAAGAATGCGAGCACAGCAGCCGAGGCGATTGCTGGCTTTAAAAACGGTAATAAGATTTTACGAAATGCCTGTACATGGGTAGCGCCTAAATCCAGCGCAGCCTCTTCCTGAGCAGAATCAAAACGCTGCAACCTGGAAATAAAAACCAGCATGGTATAGGCCGCAATAAATGTAGACTGGCCAATTATAGTCAGAAAAAATCCGTTATAGAAAATAGAATCTCGACTTGCACCAAACATTACGCCAATGCGGTCCCAAAATAACAGGGTTGAAATACCAAGCACCACGCCAGGCACAAGAATTGGAGAGATCACGATAGTGTAGTACCAGGGTCTCACTCTTTGTTTAACCTGCGTGAGCATCAATGCACCAGCCAAACCCAAAGGAACTGCGAAAAGCACAACGCCAAAACCGATTAAGAAACTGTTCTTCAATCCTTCTAGCAAACGACTGTCATTAGCGAGAACATCAAACCATTCCACCGTAAAACATTCCCAAGGTGTCACCCTGGGAAATGCCGAACTGTTGAAAGCGGTAAGACCCATAATAATTAATGGGCCAAACAGATAGAGAAAGAAGCCTAAGACAAAAAACAGTACGAAAAACTGACGAACTCGATCCGAAGTCATCGCGCAATTTCTCCCAGACGTACTTTAAAGATCCGCATCATCAACAACACAAACACAATGCAGGCTATCAACAAGACCAGCGCATATGCTGAGCCTCTCGCCCAGTTAGCAGAATTGTTAAACCACTTATAAACAAGCTGGGTAAACCATAAGCTACTGGGCCCACCCAGGATTTGCGGTGCGGCAAGCGCCCCAGCGGTCAGCATAAAAACCATGGTGCATCCTGAGGTGATTCCGGGTTTTGCATGGGGAATCACAATCCGCCAGTGAATTCGCCACCAGGGAGAACCTAGATCTCTCGCCGCTTCAATTTGATTCTTATCCAGACTCTCAATGGCGTTAT
Organism: uncultured Gammaproteobacteria bacterium; assembly: GCA_937992195.1. GTDB lineage: Bacteria > Pseudomonadota > Gammaproteobacteria > Arenicellales > Poriferihabitantaceae > VYFG01. The sequence goes on from CALKKV010000043.1 coordinate 170,722, forward strand.
AAATTGGAAAAATCATTAACAAAATATAGGCGTAACACAGTCCAGAATAGAGCGCGACATTCTCGCGAATAAAATCATAGGGCTGATCAAGAATGCCTATACCAACGAGAACATTGTTAACCACACCAGAGGCACCAAACATCACCTTGAACGAAAAGGCCCGAAGCAGTTCATTTACCCAAAACGGCACAATCAGTGACATCACCATCAAACGCCCCCAGCCGCCTTTGGCAACATGGGCAAGATAGTAAGCAACCGGATAACAAAGGCAAACATCAATCAGTGTGACAAACACCGAAGCAAGGATAGTACGGCCGAATACCCCTAAATCGATATAATTAAAGGCATCGGTAGAGTTAACGTTGCCGTAGATCAGATATTGATAATGCTCGAAGGTATAGACATGGCTATCGGTTCCCCATTGCGGTGGCGGAACATTTGCGCGAAAAGAAAAATCGAGCATATAGAGCTGCGGTAACACAATCATCACCAGCATCCATATTGCTACCGACAAAAGTAAAAATAGCCCAAGTGTAAGACCGTTTTTCCTGAAGTAATCTGACCAGAACTGAAACATTTTCTATAGTAATTCGAATTATTCTGCTGCCATTGGTCCTTGCGGCAAGGCTACCGCCAGATCAGAACCACAGCCAACCTGCACCCGACTACCAACCTCATATCCCACTGAGTGTCCGTCATTCACCATCGATAACGTTACGATTCTCGCACTGCCATCGACCCGTAAATAAACCTGCCAAAAATTGCCTTCAAACTCTTGCCGCTCTACAACTCCGGATAGGACGTTATCCAACTCCTGCTGTTGAGAAAAGCGTAGCGATTCCGGTCGAATAAAAACGTAAGCTTCATCACCTACTGACAGCTGCTCCTTATCGTTACGCGAAACAGCGCGCGCGGCAAGCACCCCAGAAGGGGTGTCAACAACAGCCAACCCATTGTTTAGCTCACGAACCGTTCCGGCAAAATAATTGTTTTCACCGACAAAAGAGGCGACGAATGCAGTTTCAGGTGAATCGTAAATTTGATTACCCCCAGCAACTTGCTCAATCACACCTTGACTCATCACCGCGACATTATCTGACATGGTTAATGCTTCTCCCTGGTCATGAGTGATATAGATAAAAGTGATGCCAACACGTTCCTGAATTGCTCTCAACTCCGTTCTCATATGTTGACGCAGTTTAAGATCAAGCGCGGATAGTGGCTCGTCTAGCAACAAAACATCTGGCTCGGCAGCCAAAGCTCTGGCAATAGCCACTCGCTGCTTTTGACCACCGGACAATTCATTCACCATCTTGTCGCCCTGGCCCGGGAGAGCGATTAAATCCAATAGCTCATCAGCGCGCTTACGCCGAGCGGCTTTGCTCATCCCCTTTACTTCCAGTGCAAAGGCAATGTTTTCCCACACGGTCATCAATGGAAATAAAGCAAGATTCTGGAAAATCAATGCCGTAGGTCGCTTGTTTGGACCAATCCCAGACATGTTTTTTCCACCAATCAGCACCTCTCCCTGAGATGGGGAAAGAAACCCGGACACTGCTCGCAGCAGTGTTGTTTTTCCGCATCCTGATGGACCAAGAAAACTAAAAAACTCGCCGTCTTTGATATGGATGTTGACATCCCGTGCAGCGACAAAGTCGCCAAAGCGAATCCACACATCTTGTAGTTGAACATCAGCGCTCATAGGTAAATTATTTTTCGGTTTTGCATCACTACATAAACTGACATTTTAATTTCCACGACTGGATCAAACGTCAAGTATGCCCTAACTTGCAAACTCTTCGAATGGTCCAGAAAGGAAAAACCCCGATCCGATGACCGGGGTTCTTGTTACGTTTCATTATCCCGACAACACAGTCGCGGGAAATCAAAACATGATACTTCAGTCAAAAACTCTATGCGGCCTGAAATTTGTTTTCAAATTCAGTTCTTACATCTGCATACCACTGCGGTTCAGCAGGCCAAGGATTCAGATTTGCCAGGGCATCGCCAGGATAGGCCTCTGCAAAGTTCTTCTTGTAGTTATCACCCGAGAACGCATCTGCGCCAAGCACTGCAGAGTTATAACCATGTGAATCAATAGCGACGCCAGCTGGCTCCGCCTCGTAGCAAAACTTCACAAACTCATAAGCTTGTTCGGTGTTTGCAGCAGCAGCCGAAAGTGACATTCCGTCAACCCAAGCCATCGCGCCTTCTTTTGGCGCTTGGTAGGTCACAGGCTCACCGGCGGTTTTTAACGCAAGCGGCGGCCCATCCCATGTTTGCCCAACGATAACACCATCATTTAACAATCCGTTTTTCTGGGTATCCGCATCATTCCAGGTCAGCTTTAGATTAGACTTGTTTTTTATACAGAACGCTAGAATTTGATCCCACACCTTACGCATGGCCGCTTCATCTTTATAGGCGGCCCAAACTGAACCCGGCTCCATTTGACCAGATGCTTCCATGTGTAAACCGGCGCCCAACATACCTGAATGCACACGCATCATAGTTTTGCCGGCATTTTCAGGATTCCACACATCACCATAACTTGGAACACCACCTTCAGGTACGAACAAGTCGGTTCTCCAACCAATTCCTTCTGTTCCCCAAATATGCGGTAACCAGTGAGAGCCCTTATCAGCAAAATTCCACTCGGCACCGCCAACTTTCAACATCGAAGGATTGGCATTTTCAATATTAGAAATCGCGTCGTAATCCCAAGGCTGTAATAATTCCAGATCGGCCCACTGCCCGGAACGGTTATTGGTCGGAGAACAAATATCAAAGCCTGCTCCCTTTGAAGCTTTCATCTGGTTGATGATTTCTTCATTTGAGCCGATCCCCGTATAGTTCAGCTTGATACCTGTTTTTTCCTCAAAGGAAGCAATCCAGGGCTCTGGCAGATAATCAGACCACATTAAGACATTTAATTCGCCTGAAGACGCCAGGACTTTCGAGCTGACCACCCAAGGTCCAACTACCGCTGCGGCAGCAGTTCCTTTAACGAACGTGCGCCGACTAAGAGATGATTGTGATTCTTTTTTCATTTTTTCCTCCTCGTGGGAAATTTCAAGAAGCTGAACAATAGGCTTCATTTATTGCATACCTGTTTCACGTAACAAAAAACAGGCGTCATAAATGCACACCGTTAGTGATACGAAGCCAGATTATGGAGAATTCTACAGATAATCACAAACCCAATCACATTCTCGGCTCTGTACTCTTACTCTGTATCTAGCCTTGCACTACAATCTGTGACTGAAATTAACGAGTATCTTCGATTGACTGAATATCTTTTCCAATTACCTGATCACCAGAGAGGCACACTGCAAACCCGGATACAGGAAATGCTGGTGAATTCGATATTGGATGGCCATGTTGACCTTGCAACACCGCTGCCTTCGAGCCGCAAATTAGCCAAGCAGCTGTCAGTAGCAAGAAATACTGTGGTCTATGCGTATCAGCATTTGGTAGACGAAGGTTTTCTTCTTTCAAAGGAAAGAAGTGGGTTTTTTGTTAACCCGGATATTCTTAAAGGACGGATTCAACAGGAAAAGAAAAAACCGACTTCGGGAAAGCAAGTTTCCTGGGAAGATAAACTAGTGGTGATGCCGGGACAGCTGCGGCAAAACAGCAAGCCAGCAAACTGGAGTAAATACCCCTATCCTTTTATCTGCGGTCAATATGATCAGCAATTATTCCCAATCTCTGATTGGCGCGAGTGTTGTCGCGAAGCAGCAGCCATCAATGCAATTCATGACTGGGCAAAAGATCAAATTGATCGCGACAATCCTGAACTGATCGATCAAATTCATAAAAAACTGTTACCCCGCAGAGGCGTATGGGCTGAACCCGATGAAGTGCTGGTGACGCTTGGCGCACAACAAGGCATATATTTAGCGGCTCAATTGTTACTCAACCAGAACCGCACAATGGGTTTTGAGTCACCTGGGTATGTAGATGCTGAAAATGCTTTTGGAATTTTTACTGAAAAACTGCAAGGGCTAAATATCGATACCGAAGGCTTGATACCCGACGAAAGTTTCAGTCGCTGTGATTGTGTTTACACTACGCCAAGCCATCACTACCCAACCACTGTCACTATGCCACGGTCACGTCGACGGGAGTTACTTGAGTCTGCAAGAGAACACGATGTTGTGGTAATTGAAGACGACTATGAGTCAGAATTTAATTATGTCGGCTCCCCTACCCCGGCCCTAAAAAGTCTTGATGAAGACGGCAGAGTGATCTATATAGGCAGTCTCTCCAAGACCTTGGCACCGGGTATACGTCTGGGATATATGGTTGCTCCCAAAGTGTTTATCCAACAGGCGAGAGCCTTGCGCAGGTTGATGATGCGTCATCCACCAAGCAACAATCAGTACATCATCGCGCAGTTTCTAAGTCGCGGTTATCACGACGCGTTGATAAATCGCTTAAGTCAAACCCTGCATAAACGATGGGTGTTACTGGGTGATTTACTAGATACACATTTTCCAGGTGGTAGTCGACGCCCTACCTTCGGCGGGTCAGCAGTATGGGTGGAAGGACCCAATAAATTGAATGCCCATGAACTACTGGAAAAGGCCAAACAAGAAGGGATTTTATTTGAACCAGGTTCCGTATTCTTTCACGGAGATGATAAACCTCAGCATTTTTTTAGACTGGGGTTTTCCTCCATACCAACGGACCATATCGAACCAGGAATCGATAAACTTGTTGCTCTAATGAAGAACGCTTAAGAACTTAAAGCTGACTCAGTTGATTCTTGGTTCGCTGGATCATCTGGTTAACCATTTTCAACATCGCTTTTTCGCTCTTCTTGGCTCTAGCCTGTACTGCGCGACCGCTATTTACTCGATATTTCGTATCAGATTTTCTTGTGGTCGCACTTTCCGTTGCGCGTGTTGCACCCAGCTTTTGCTCCAGCTCCTGCTTGCGTTTCAATAACCCGGCAAGTTTATTCTCAAGCGCAGTTTTGTTCATTTCTTAGGTCCACCTCAGACTACATTCCACAGCGAATTATGTTCGCATTCGCTCTCCCTTTGGATCATACATAGCGCGAAGGCTTGCTTTCGCCGGGATTGCAACGCCACCCACCTCAATTGCCATTGGTTCAGCTGTGAGGTACTCAGCGGTCACTCCCTCTTCAGCGTAGACATAGCCTAAACCAACGGCGCCACCGAGCGTATGACCATAGTTACCAGAAGTCAGATGCCCCACCATCTTACCCCCTCTTAATATCGGCTCATGGTGATACAACACAACTTCCGGATCTTGTAACAGGAATTGTACCAAACGCTTTCCTTTCCAGGAGCCTGTCTCTTTTTGTTCTGCAATCGCATCATGGCCTATGAAAGGAATCTTCTTATTCATATCGCAGACAAACGAAAGACCACACTCCAATGGCGTATCTTCATCACCAATATCATGTCCTAAGTGCACAAATTTTTTCTCAATCCGGCATGAATCCAGTGCGTGCATTCCCGCCATCTTCAAATGCTCTTCTCCTGCGCTCTGCAACAAGTAGTCAAAACCATGTCGCGCTTGGTCGACGGGCACATACAGTTCCCAACCGAGCTCTCCAACGTATGACACGCGTCCAGCACGCCCTACCGCACATCCTAGCTCAATATCTTTCACACTGCCAAACGGGAAAGCTTCTGTAGAAAAGTCAGTATCAATGGCCTTTGATAATACACTTTTGCTGTTCGGTCCCATTACACCGAGAACGGCCCATGCATTAGTAACATCATTGACAATACAATTCGCACCTTCGGGTATATGCCGTTGCAGCCAATTCATATCTTTACCCGATACAGCAGCACCACTGATTATGAAATATTCATTCTCAGAGATGCGAGTAACCGTTAGATCAGCTTCAATTCCACCGAGTTTGTTTAACCAGTGGGTATAAACCATCTTGCCAGCAGACACATCAATGTTCGCGCTGCAAACCCGCTGTAATACTTTACAAGCATCGCTTCCCTGAACGGTGTATTTTGAGAACGAACTTTGATCAAACATGACAACGCCTTCTCTGGCAGCAGTGTGTTCTGCCGCAGAATGTGCAAACCAGTTTTGTTTACCAAACGAATATTCGTATCTCGGTTCAACGCCCTTCGGTGCAAACCAGTTTGGTCGCTCCCACCCTGCCGCTTCGCCAAAACAAGCACCCCTTGCTTCTAATCTTTCATGCACAGGGGAGTGACGCACGTTTCTCGAGGTCTCCATTTGCCTGTAAGGGTAATGATTGTCGTATAGCAAACCAAGTGTTTCAGTGACACGCTCTTGCAAGTACTTTTGTGTACCTTGGAAAGGCTGCATTCGACGAATATCATTGCCCCATAAATCTAATGGAGGATGATCGTTTGTCATCCACTCCGCTAGCGCTTTTCCAAGACCACCAGCACTTTGAATACCAACAGAGTTTAACCCTGCCGCAACAAAATAATTCTTAACCTCCGGTGCTTCTCCAATATGAAACTGATCATCCGGGGTAAAACTTTCCGGCCCACAAAAAAACTTTCTCCAACCCGTTTCTTGCAACATCGGTACGCGTTGCATTGCATCCTCAAGCACAGGCATTAATTGCTCTTCCATATGCCCTTCCAACTCGTCGAAGGAGAAATCTTTAGGAATGCCGTTCTGACCCCATGCTACTGCTTTTTTCTCGAATGCTCCTACCAATAAACTACCGGCATCTTGTTTATAGTAAGCACATCGATCGTGGTCTCGCAGTACCGGCAGATCATCGGGTAGATCGGTGAGTTTCTCTGTTACCGCATAGTAGTGCTCACAGGCATGCAGCGGAATATTTACTCCCGATTTCTTACCAAGTTTTCTCGCCCACATGCCGCCACAATTCACAACATAATCTGTTTGGATATCACCATGATCCGTGATGACGCCAACAACTTTCCCGTTTTCTATCAAAACATCTTCAACCGTGACGCCTTCTATACACTGTGCACCCTCTTTTCTTGCACCTTTGACAAAGGCCATGGTGACATCGACCGGACTGGCAAATCCATCATGGGGAACGTAACTGGCGCCCAGGAGATCATCGGTTTTAAGAAACGGATAGATTTCTTTGGCTTGACCAGGAGTGAGCATATCGACCTGGGTAATCCCAAAGGCGTTGTTCATCGACGCAACTCGTTTCAATTCTTCAAAACGCGCCTCGCTGTGCGCAATAGACAGTGAACCAACTTGGCGAAAGCCTGTTGATTGGCCAGTCTCTTCCTCAAGTTGGCGAAGAATAGACATCGAGTACTCAGCCATCTTGGCATGATTCTCATTCGCGCGCATCGTACCGATTAGACCAGCAGCGTGCCAGGTCGTACCACAGCTGAACTGGCTTCTCTCCAGCTGTACCACATCGCTCCAGCCCAATTTCGCAAGATGATAGGCAACACTAGAGCCTGTGACTCCACCCCCAATAACAACAACACTGGCTTTGCCAGGTAACGCTACGTTCATTGTAATTTCCTGTAAAATTTCCGCATTAACGGCAAACTAATTATTCGCAGAGTTTAGTAGAGTCGGCAGATAGCAGAAGTCAGATTTGCGCCACGCTGTTTCGAGACTGACACATAATACCACCCGCTACAGATTCAATTGCTTCGTGATCTAAAATCGCTGGTATGATTCCAACAATCTAACCATAAACAAGGTCAACCTATGGATCAACCTGAACGTGCGAGTGACACCCCATTTGCTATTGAAGTCGAAGCTGGCAAATCTTATTACTGGTGTGCATGCGGTAAAAGCGCCAACCAGCCTTTTTGCGATGGATCGCACAAGGGTACTAGTTTCAATCCAATGAAATATGATGCGACGGAGAGCAAACGCGTATTTTTTTGCGGTTGCAAAGCAACCTCAAATCAGCCACTTTGCGATGGCTCACATAAGCAGGACGCAAGCTAGAGTCAAGAGCCAACGTTACTGAGCCAAGTGGTCAAAGCCAGATATCTTTAGCGCTGCTACAAGAGGTACGCAGTTAATACCTGGCGGGTATCAGGAGTCACCTGGTTCACGGGCAATGCAAGGGCTTCTTCGACGCTCACAAAAGCGGCGTCTGCAACTTCCTCAGGCTGCAGATTAAATGGACCTTCGTGTTGGCAAGAATAGACCCATCCCCAGTTGCGGTTTCTAACAGGTGCAACCAGATCATCATAGAAAAGAACAAACTCAGCTTTCAAAGTCGGCGTAATTCCCAACTCTTCCTCAAGCTCTCTTTCCGCAGACAGATTATAGCTCTCGTCAAATTGAATAATCCCTCCCGCCGCAAGGTCATAGCGGCCCGGACACCAATCCTTAGAATCCGTCCGTCTCTGAATAAGCACCTGCCCAGCAGCATTAAACACCAGGATATAGGTAACCCTGTAGGTGAGACCGAATTTACGGATCTCCGGGCGTTCTCTGCTTTCAACTACTTGATCCGCGAGATCAACAATCGTCACGATTTCAACAGCCACAAGCGATCCCGATCTACGTCGTCAAATTTATAGCAAAGGAATTTGCAACTACCAGCCGGGTGGGAGCTTCTTGTGAATAGTGATCACCCGCGACTCGGTAGATACATACCCTCCTTTGTTTAACTCCGAAAAAACGCGACTCACCATTTCTCGGGACGAACCCACCATATCGGCAATATCCTGATGCGTAAATGCATTGTTCACAACTCTAACCCCATCTGATTTTTCGGTTGAGTTTTCGTTGAGCATCACCACGATTCGCTCATAGACATTTTTAAACGCTAAATTGCTCACGCTCGCCGCATAATTTCGAATACGTTTGGTTAGCACCTGAATAATTTCATAAGCTAAATCAGGATTATCGGTTAAAAAGCCTGGAAATTCTCCTTGGGCAACATGAAGAACTTTAGACGGTTCAAGCATGGTTACCGAAGCAGTTCTCACCTGACCATCCAATGAAGCGATTTCACCAACCACCTCACCAGGACCAAGAATGGCAATCATCATTTCCTTTCCATTCTCGTCTCCGATATAGACTTTCGCACGCCCTTCTTTGATGATGTAAAGACCGTCTGATTCATCTCCTTGGGAGAATAGCAATGCTCCCTTCGGCAGCGATCGCTCTATCGCATACTTTTTAGACGGATTAACCCATGCTTTTGAAAACTCACCAAAAAAAGTTGAACTCTCAGATTTTTCAGCTTCTGTCATTTTCCACCTACCGTTGTTATATAACCAGCGTGACTTACCAGCCTCTGGGCAAAGACTTGAGGATGGTGATAATTTTATGATCGATCGAGATATATTCTCCTTTTACAAGCTCGGAGACAACCCGACTAACCATTTCCCGCGACGAACCAACCATATCGGCAATATCTTGTTGCGTGAAACGCCGATTCACAGTGAATGTACCATCTTCATTTCGCGAGGAATGCTTTTCTAACAACCATATCACTCGGCCATAGACATTTTTGAACGCCAGATTGCTGATACTTGTTGCATGATCTCGAATTCTTGAAGTTAAAATCTGGATAATTTCGAGCGCCATGTCAGAATTATCTTCGATAAACTGCCGAAACTCATTCATCCCGATCTTTGCTACTTTCGTATTTTGAACAGCGCTAACTGACGCTGTACGAGGCTGACCATCAAGAGAAGCCACCTCTCCAACAATCTCACCCGGGCCTAACAAAGCGATCTGCATTTCTTTACCCGACTCATCACTCATAAAAACTTTAACCTGGCCCTCGCGAATTAAGAACATGCCATCTGAAGCATCACCCTCTGAAAATATCAGAGTGCCTTTAGAATAGGTTTTAGCGCTAGCATACTCGTCAAAACGCGCAAGCCAGCTAGGTGAAAAGACCGTGTTTTTCACATTAGGATTTAGCCCAGTTGGGTTTTTAGTCAATGTATCATCCAGATTAGGTTAAGCGCACCGCTGATTATAAATGGATACTTGATTCTTCATACCGTTTTGGTAATGTTACCAAAAATAAGTAAAGCTGCAGACGTATTTCATTGGCATTCATCTTGACCAGCATAGTTAAGCTAAATTTACAATGGAAAAGGTTGCTGATTTCTTAATAGATTTCAACTATTGTTCAGTGTTCCGGGGGTAGTCTGGGGGATAAAAGCTCCCATACGCGCAAACAGTTTACATCTTTAACAAATATATTGAACCTGCAAGACAAACAACGCTTTAAGCAAATCTGGAAAACGCTCTGTATCGAATATCGCGAAGATCATTGTGACCGTGTATTCGACGAGCTTTCCGATCTCTATAGTAGCCCGGGACGGCACTATCACACTGACGCACACATTCGCCATTGCCTGAATGAACTAGATAATGCCGTAGCGACAGCTTCAAGTCCTGCGCGCATTGAAATGGCGATATGGTGCCATGATGTCATCTACATCCCCGGAGATCCGGACAACGAACTAAAGAGTGCTGCTTGGTTTAAATCCCATGCAACGACGCACATGTCCGCTTCTAATATTGAAACCATTTCCAATCTGATCACAATCACTGAGCATCGGGATAATCCAACGACTCATGACGAAAAACTGATGGTTGATATAGACTTAAGCAGTCTTGGCTTATCAATAGAACAGTTTAAAACCGATGGACAGCGCGTTCGTCTGGAGCTTCCAGAACTGAGTGACAAGGAATTTGCCCAGGGGCAACAAAAATTCCTGGAAAGTCTAATGCAAAGACCCACTCTCTATTGCACAGACTATTTTCAAAAACAATATGAAGCGGCGGCACAAAGTAATATTGCGCAACTACTCAAACAATATAGATCTATTTTAGACTGACAAAGTTGGTCTCGGAACCAATAAAAAAGCCCGACAAAGTTAACCATTGCCGAGCTCCTAGTAGTTCATAACCAGCCTAGGGAACCTCTGCAAAAGTCATGACCGGAAAGCTTGGGCGAAAAATACCAATATCAGCGTTGCAAAACTTCGCAATAACCCCGCTATTACGTGCATTTTGCGCCTTGATCTTGAATATTTTTCATCTCAATCTCCCACGCCTCGCCGGCCGCACCCAGACTTTTATAGAGGCTCCCTAGTTTTTCAGGTAACTTTCTTTCGAATCGTCCATCGCTTCCATCCACGGGGTGTGATGCACCGGCTGCATGTTCCCGGTCATCAACGATTTATAGCAATTGTCGCGAAAGCTCATAATGTTCTCGTGCTTGTGATGCTCCCATTCCATAAAAGTTTTGTTTACGCCTTCGACATCAAAAGACGGATAGTCAGTTTGATCAATTAACGCCTGAACATAGTCACCCTGGAACCAGATCATTTGTTCGTCATCTTCTAAGCCTTCTTCTCTTTCCCTCCATTTAGCACTATCTGCCTTCATTTCTTTTTGTGGCGGTAAACTAATTCGCCCCATCACAACGTCTCGCGCGTACCAGGCCTGGGCATCAAACATATTGAAAGTATAAAATTGATCTTGCATACCCAAATACATAAGTTTTGGATTGCTCTCCCAAACGACACCTTGATAGAGATCGAGAGGCCATAATCTATTGGTTGTCTCCAATCGCAATTCATTTTCGATAAATGGGAAGTGATGTAGATATCCAGTGCATAGAATAATCGCATCAACTTCTTTGCTAGTGCCGTCTTTAAAGTATGCCGTTTTATTTTCCACATGAGTAAGCAGCGGCACTTCAGAAAATGCTTCTGGCCAATGATGCCCAATTGGCGCGGTTCGATGGCTGATAGTTACCGACTTGCAACCGTACTTGTAACATTGAGATCCGATATCTTCAGCCGAGTAACTGGTACCGATAATTAGGATATCTTTATCTTTAAATTCCACCGCATCACGAAAGTCATGAGCATGCATTACCCGGCCGTTGAAGGTATCAAATCCTTCAAAATAGGGCACATTTGGCGTCGAAAAGTGCCCTGTCGCAACAATTACATAGTCAAACTCTTCGCTAACATTCGTATTATTTTTTAGATCTCTGACAACAACGGTAAACATGTCAGTTTCTTCTGAATAAGAAATATCCTGCGCCGCATGATTAAATTTACAAAACTTCCTGACATCAGCTTTTTCCACCCGGCCCTTAATATAGTCCGCAAGAACAGCCCGTGGAGGATAGGAGGCAATCGGTTTACCAAAATGCTCTTCAAAGGTGTAATCAGCGAATTCCAAACATTCTTTAGGACCATTCGACCATAAATATCGATACATGCTGCCATGAACCGGTTCACCATGCTGATCCAATCCGGTGCGCCAGGTGTAATTCCACAATCCACCCCAATCATCCTGCTTCTCGTAACACACGATTTCAGGAGTCTCTGCTCCTTTAGCCTTGGCAGATGCGAAAGCCCTCAACTGCGCAGTACCACAAGGCCCTGCGCCAATAATAGCCACTCTTGTCATTTATCTTTCCAACGTTAGTTTAAAATTTGTCTCGATAGCACATTGTCTCCGAAACTTTATCTACAAAATAATATACCGTATTAAGACAAGATTAAACGTTCTGGTTGTCAAAATGGACAAAACAGGGCAGCTTCAAAAGCTGACAAAATGAAATGGTACAAAATTTGTACCATCAGATTACGCTTAAACTCTATCCCTATTATGCTTTGAGAATGGGATCAGCCAGAATAGTCCGAAAAGCTGGTTATTCGTAGTTGCCTCTCACCCGTTCTTTGGTCGGGTCGAAATGAGGAAACGGAACTACTGTTGCAGGGATTCTTTTTTGCTGACCGTCTAGTTTGCCAACCTCAATACTGGTAGACGGCTCGCTAAATTCAATATTCATTTTACAAAGCGCAATGTTCTTGCCAAGAACAGGGGAAATCATCGCGCTGGTAATCTCACCTACTTGATATCGACCATTAAAAACACCATCGCCGTGAGCCGCCGGTTCTTGCCCGCTTAACTCTAATCCCACAAGTTTGCGTTGCGGGTTTTCTTTTCTCCTCTCCAGAGCAGAACGGCCAATAAAATCATCCTCTTTGGTTTTTAAAGGAACAGAAAATGGAATACCTGCTTCAAATGGATCTGTTTGTTCGCAGAACTCATAACCCGCAAAAATCAGCCCAGCCTCAATACGTAGCATATCCAAGGCTTCTAATCCCAAAGGTTTGATCCCTTCTGCATCGCCAGCGGCGGCAATTAAACGCCATACCTCAGGCGCTTTGTTAGGATGACAGAAAACCTCATAACCTAACTCCCCGGTGTAGCCAGTTCGAGAAACCAGAATCGGAATTCCAGTATCATTTTCCATACGGGCAATCGAGAAACGAAACCAGTTTAGTTCATCCACTGAAGCCTGATCGGGACGAGTCCAGATCACTTTCTTTAAAATATCTCGGCTTTTCGGGCCCTGAATTTGCAAATTAGCAAGTTGATCTGTGGCGTTTTTCACCCAGACTCGAAGGCCAAGTTTATTTGCCTGTTCTCTTAACCAGAGCCCAGAGCCATCACAACCACCTATCCAGCGAAAATTCTCCCTGCCCAACCTGAAGATCGTGCCATCGTCGATCATCCCCCCTGACTCATTGCACATCGCAGTATAAACGACCTGGCCAACAGATAACTTCTTCATATCCCTTGGCACGCATGTCTGCATTAGTCGTTCAGCATCAGGGCCAACAACTTCGTATTTGCGTAGTGCAGTAAGGTCAATCATCACTGCCGCTTGACGACAGGCCCAATACTCATCGATAGCGCCTTGATTGGTATAACAATTCGCTAACCAGTAGCCGTTATATTCCACAAAATTTCTGGTTAGTTTGGAAGTTTCAGGGTGAAAGGCGGTTTCCTGGGTCATAACAGGTTCTGCGTCGGTAGTTTTTCGGAAAGCGATAGCGCGTTTAAACAATTCTTTTTCATCATAGACGCGCACATGAATATCGGTTGGCGTCCATCCATTCGCGCAACTTACATCATCAGGACAGGCAGAAGAGATACAAACAAGGTCTCTCGCAGCCTGCATCAGAATATAGTCGCCCGGCCTTGACCAAGGCTCATCGGAATAAAGCTGATAATCGTCGTCAAAAAAAGTATTAAAAAACAGATTCATCGCCATCCAACCTCCCCGAGGGGCGATTGGATAATCTTTAACGGCAAGATTAAAGTTATCAGAGCAATTAACGTGGCCAGGATAGCCGACGTCATCATAGTACTTACTGGTACACGCAAGGCCGAAACTATCGTGACGTCCGCAGGTGTCCTGGACAACCTCTACAACCGGAGTTAGATCCACATCGTAGAACTTTGCATGCATCCCGGGGCCGGGATAAGCGGAAGCCATCAAAGTTCTGGTCACTGTAGCATCGAGACAACGCTCTATACCGATATCGAGCTTAGCGGTATCAAAACACTGAAAATCAGAACACTGTCGGCCGTCGACATCAATGATTTGGAGATACTGTCCTGATTTAACTTCATAGCTGCTGGCAGTCGCAGCGTCGATGGTAAATTCATCCACCGGATCGGCCAGTGGATCAGGCAAAGGATGGCTGACCAAAGTTTGTGGTGATCTGCGGGTTACCCATGCGATTAGATCAGTAGGCGGATTTTGCTGATCTACAGACATCGGTTCACCAGGTGCACCGATCATCACCACAACATCTTGCTCCGCCTGAAAGGAAATTGAATTTCCAGCGGGTGTTTCTCCTTCCAGAACCCGGGCCGTCGCCGCGGAAGCCAGATCAATATCGAAGCCGGAGAGCTTCTTGCGAATTTTAAAGGAGCCGGCGGTCTCAACATTCAGCATTTCCGCCAAACGTTCCCCCTTGGCATTGGTAGGTAGTCCAAGGTGCGCGGTAGAAATCTCTCCGCTTGAGTTAAATGCAACCACATCTGCTGACTGCAAACCTTCCGGATCAACCAGTTCCAAAGAGTCTCCTTGCAACATTGGTATTACCGCCATTGCACATGCACGAACGACATAACGTTCGTGCCCTGGCCAATGATCTCCTAACCCCGGATGGCGAAGGGTCATTGTGCTTTGGTGTTCGATATTTATATCCATTGTTCCAATGAAGTTAAGCTAATGGTTCTCCTGAGATATTATTGCTGAGTGTGAGTGTATTGCAACAACACAAGAAAGCGATTGATAAAAGATATTAGTATCAACCACTTATTCGGGTTTCTTAAAACTAGAATCTAGAAAAGATAATCCAGAACTTCATCAGAAATGGCTTGTGTAGCGCTGCAACTGAATCGACACGCCTCATGTCAAAAACGCCATATCAATAGAGAGCGGATCTGGGGAAATAGACAACTAACTGATCATGATAAGGCGCAAACCGTGTCTCATTGAGAAGTGTTTGTTCGCTCTTACCATTGTTCTTTACAACATTTGATAACAAGACCCGATTGGATGCTGTCGAAGCTATGCGCACCCAATTCCATTGATGCGCACATTAAGATCAAGCCTAGTTAATTATCTAACAATCTACTGCGAAAATGTCTGCTACACCATTGAGCTGAACCGTATTAGCAGGATCACCGCATATTTCGATAGTGGCGACGCCATTCACAATGCCGGTAATCTTTGCCTCTCCTCTGCTACTCGCAGCGGCGAAATTCAGTCGCACATCAGCAGACCCGTCAATTGTGACTGCAGCATGGGTAAGCTCACTGCCAATCAAATCAGCATTGCCCGCGCCATTTACTGCAAGAGTCAGCGTTTCTAACTTGTTGCCCCTGCCAGTCGTCATACCAGCGCCAATCAACTGAACATCCATTGCAGATTGATCGAACCCTGAAAACTGGACGGCATTAGAACCGTGCTGGTTTAGCTCTATCAGGTCAGGCATCACAACTTCCAATGAAATGGTAGCGTTTGTGTAGTGACCATTCTCCAATCGTGCAACCAACTGGTCGCCCTTCATATCTACTACAACTTTATTAATTAGATTGCTATCTGCTACCACCTTCACCGACGAGGTTTCACCATACGTCACGATTGCATCCAAATCTGTCAAAGCGAGTGAAGTGAAGCCGCTTAAGCTGATTTCCTTTTTCTGAATATCACCATTGCCTGCAAACACATTTGAGGACTTGGTAACTTCTCCGTTGCACGTCGTGGTGCAATTGCCGTTTACGCAAACAGAAGAACAGCCTGACCCAACGTTTGACTGCACAATGGTTGTTTGCGCAAAAGCCCCTGGCACCACAAGGCTGGTGAATGCTGCAGCAAAAATTGCTTTGGCCTTCACCAACCTCGTCACGTCATTCCAGCGAAAACTGGTCATTGATCTAGTTAGTCAATGTAGTGATAGAAACACGACGATTGACACCAGAAGTCGGGTTGCTTGGATCTAGCAGAGCAGTTTCTCCACGGCCAAGAATGTTCAATCGGCTTGGATCTACACCATAGTATTGATACAGAAAGTTTCCAACCGCAAGTGCACGCTGCTCCGACAAACTCATGTTATAGCTATCAGGTCCGGACGCATCGGTATGCCCTTCTAGCATAAAGCCAAATCCCGCCAGTTCCTGAGACTGCAACGCCTGTCCAAGAGGTGCAAGCTGAGCGATAGACTGATCGGTTAACTGCGCTGAGTTATAGCCAAAGTTAATCTCCATGGATATTGTCGGCGCCGGAGCAGGCTGTTCAACAGCGGCAACCTGTTGCACCGACTGAACCTGTTGGACAGGTTGTATTTGCTGCACTGGTTGCTCAACTACTTGTTGCGCTGCCGGTTGTGCCGCAGGCTGCTGCGTATTCACCGCAGTTTGCGCCGGCTGGTTAATCCGAATGCCTCGGGTTTTCACCTTGGGCTGCAAGCGATCTATGATCTCATTCGCACCAAGCACCTGTGATCCGACGTGGCTGGACTGGTCGGCCCATGTCATTGAGGTAGAAAGTACCCCGGCTATCATCATTGTTAACAGACTCTTTTTCATTGGATTATCCTCCTAAGTAAATACAAAAAGTTTCGCCATAATCAAAGGCATGAAGAGATTTTGAGCCTTTGCTCAAAAGCTTCCCTTTACTGCCATCTACTGGCCTAAAATCATTCTCAAGGACGATTAAGTCCCCATGTTGCCAGCAGCGGAGCTGATTGGACTTGTTAAACGCGCTAGAGCCTTGTCTTTTAGTGACCTGAAGCGGTTGCGCTTTAATTACTTTGTTCCAATCATCTGGCTTTGCCTGTTGGTTCGTCGTTACATCAGCAGATGCGACTCCGACGAACAAGATAGACACTAAGCTAGCAGCGATTGCGCTGGTTTGAATATATCTCTCGATCTTCATGCTACTGTACCTTTATCGTATATGTTGCTTCGCCATATCGACCTGCAGTTGCCTTGTTGTAGGCGCCCGTGATCTCTGATTTTGAAGTGATGGGTAGCGCTTCGAAATCTGCAATTCGCAACGCACTTGGCAAATCTGTATTCACCGGCTTGGTCGTCAGCATGCAATGAATCATCTCGCCGTCGGTATCAGCAGTAACTGAGTAAGCCGGAGAATCAGGCAATGAAACCAGGCCTTTGCTTGAAATAAATCCATCTGGTGAAAAACGATTCGGAAAAATACGAGCGAATATTCCACCACTCTCCAGATAACAATTAACGTATCCGTTGGTGTTTGACTTAATTGTCAGAAATACATCATCTCCAGCCTGATAGGCGTCAGTCACCGAGGTGGAATCAATGTTTAGCTCAATTGGCGCATCGGAAACTTGAACAGGAACCGGTTTTGAAGCCGCAATTTCAAGGTCCTTAGTTGTCTGTTTACGCTTCTTATCACTGTCCAGCTTCTTATGTTTTTTCACATATGCCAGTACATTCGGATCAATAGAATCAGGTGTTTGATTAAGAAAAGCAGAATAGAAATCCAAATCCACACCTGGCTCAAGAGGCAAACCAAGACGTTGCTTGAACGCCAAAACCGCATTTTGATAATCGGCATCAATAACTTCATCGATAGGTCCGGTGTAGTAGCCGCGAAGATAGAGTTGAATCTTGGTCAGAGAATGGATGATTCCGGTTTGGGTTAACTGATAGTGCCAATCCGAAATTTCCCGTTGAATTTCAGGGTGCTCTGGGTCAAGACCAAGACACTTCCAATATGGAATCTTCATCAGCTTACCCACCAGCTCAATCGCTGAAAGCTCGATCAGGGCGCGCAATGTTTGCGCTGTACCATCACTTGAGTTATTGGCGATACTGTAGTTGACACCAGTTTTACTGATTCCAGCGTCGAAATCTTTTGCATCACCACGCTTGTAGATAACCGCAGAGTTACGAGTCGTAACGCCAGGTATAACCGCAATATTGTGTGTAGTGATAACGCTCAGATCGAGACCAATTACTGAAGCACTATTACTCGCTGACAGGCCAAAACCTGCACCGACTGTCGATCCGTCAACGGTGCCTCCAGCCTGACCAGAAAGATCAGCCTGCTTTCTCACGATATCTTTATCAAGCTGAGAAACTGAACCGATAATGTCATAGGGCGGAACATTATCGTAGACACCTTTCTGCTCTGCAGCAGTCAGAAAAGAAACAAGGTTTCCAGAATCGGCACCGTAAGCAATCAATTGGATAACCTGACTCCGGCGATTCATATCTGATATTGCAGAAATCAGCATATCTTTTGCACCAGCATCGACCTTCTTCGTCTTGTCTTTGATATCTTCCATCAAAATAACAAATTCATTTTGCGCATAACCGAATACCGAAAACAGGTTATCCATACAGCGTAATCCGTCTGCAAAATCTGTGATATTGCGCTGCGGCAATTCCTTTGGTCCTTTCCGCACAATCTGAATATCTTTTTCGACCTGGTCTTGAACGCCTTTCACAGCGCATCCTCCGACGGCCAATGCTGTTGCGACTATCACGCTTGCTCGTGTCGCTTTCATCGTCTTTTTAATCGTGTTCATCTCGTATGACCTCTTTCTCTCTACCTTATCGTTTGTTTTGCTTCGTTGAATATTGATCAATCACAATCGTTATTGGCGTTTATGATGTCACCCGTAATGATCACGTCGATCTTCTTAGGCCCACCAAATCCTTTATTGTTAATAACGTTGCCAATATCAACAGTTCCACAATCTTCCTCCTCCGCACTGCTGCTATCTTCGTTATCGCCAATTTCATAACCTTTATTTGCTTCGTTTTTGCTCACTCTTTCCCTTGCTTTGTGACGAGCCAGCTTGGCATTTTGCGCATCTGACAGTTCAATTTCTCCCGCCTGCGCTGTCTCAACTACGAGCTGCTGGCTAGTTGCCATAATCAAAGCTGCTGCAATGGCAAGGGTTGTGTTTAATGATGTAATTTTTTTGTACTGCATTTTTTTCTCCTCAAATCGATTAATAACTGTTCAAAAAGTATTTTTTTTAGTGACCGTGACTAAAATTATTCGTCAATGACTGAACCAACGTTTACAGCCGCCTCTTGACCGACTCCAACAGAGTTCAGGATTACATTTCCTACACTCACATCGGCCTCATGAGAATCAGCGTCGGAATTCTTAACAGCTCCGATATTCACCGAATTCCAGTTGCCTACACCGATTGCGTTAGTCACAATATTTCCGGCGTTCACTGTTACATTCATACTTCCAACCGAGCCGTTTCTAACTGATCCAAGATTGACTTCATTATGGTTCGCGACGCCCTCTGACTTCTGTATCAAATTACCCAGGTTAGTCTCGGTCACAACATGACCAGCGCCAGAATTTCGAATCGAGCCAATGTTTGCTTCATTTAAGTTGCCCATGCCGGCCGTGGTTTGGGTAATATTCCCAACGTTGGTCGTTGCACGCAGACCTTCGGCGCCTGAGTTTTTAATGGAACCAATATTGATTTCATTGTCATTGCCAACGCCACCGCCAACCTGAAGAACATTGCCAACATTGTTCTCACTGACCAGACCACCAATAGTTGAATTTTTTGCTGAACCGATATTGACAACATTGTTGTTGCCAACTGCTCCATTTATTTGGCTAACGTTTCCAACTGTAGAGTTGGCTTCCAAAACACCGACTTCAGCCTCTTGCGCTGAACTAATGTTGACCTGATTTTTTAATCCAATACCGGCATTTTGCTGAACGATAGATCCAACGTTACTGGTTGCGCTCATGGAACCAACGGCTGAATGACTGACAGAACTTGTATTCGCTAAATTGTCATTTCCAAGACCGGCATTTCCTTGGGTTATATTGCCGACATTCGCCTCAACATTCGCGCTGCCAACTACCGCGGTATTCAACGAGCCCGTATTAGCAGTATTCTTGTTGCCAACCCCCGTATTGGATTGCGTCATCGTACCGGTGGTTGAAGTTGTGGAAAATTCACCCGAGCCCGAATTCACGGCTGTACCCAGGTTTGCATTATTGCGATTTCCAACGCCTTTGTTCTGTTGGAGTAAAATTGATTCGAGGGTAACTGCTGAGTTGAAATCACCAGTATTTGAATTCAGAACCGAACCCATATTGAGGGAGTTTTGTTCACCAATGCCGACGTTATTCTGCATCGCTGCACCATTGTTATTGATCAAAACCTCAACTGACCCTGTGTTTGACTTCTTAACGCTGCCAGCTTCAATTTTGTTGCGGTTGCCGGCTCCCATATTGAACTGCACATTGTCACCTTCACCCACTATTGTGACTTCCCTGTCACCACCTATTCCGGATTGCCCATATCCTACCGTTGCTACAGAAAATGAACTCAATGTCAGCACCACTAAGAAGTGAAACCGTCGCTTAGCCATCGAGCTAGGCTTTAGTTTTACTTGGTTAACGCTTGCCTGCAGATTTTTCTGGTGCATCTTGTTTTCCTCTCTCCAAATCGAACTTGCTATAAATGATCCGATTCGGACTGATGTGTAAGGGTGAATGTGTTTTTTTTGTTATTGAGCCCCAGGGAGCCCAATAACAAAAACCAACGCTTTAAGTTGTTGATAAAAGCGACGTGAGACCTCCTCAAAAATCTCCATCCCACGCCGCTTATTTCATCGAACTAACTAGTCGATAGAACCGATGCTAGCTTCGTTAGAGTTAGCGATACCAACGTTATTCTGAAGAACCGCGCCAACACGAGTGTTTGTGTTAACGTCTCCACCAACGTTTGATCCAACCACTGAACCAATGTTTGCTTCGTTCT
>CALKKV010000044.1 GCA_937992195.1 uncultured Gammaproteobacteria bacterium
CCTGGTGATCAGGAACCGGATATAAGTTATTGTTTCGTTACGCCGAAAGTGAAAGCTGGAACATTGGAGAGGATCGTGAATGACAAATTAAGTTTTAAAGAAGTGTTTCAAGAATTGAAAAAGATACTAAAGCCGTATGCAAAGGAGTTGGTTGTGGTATCGGAGCAGGACGATAATTTTTATCTTGATACGTCGTATCTAATGAAGAATAAAAAGCCGATGTATTTTGGGTCGGTAAAAGTGAACAGAACATACGTCAGTTTTCACTTAATGCCTGTTTATGTTTTTCCCGATCTTTTGAAAGATATTTCCCCCGAGTTGAAACGGCGGATGCAGGGAAAGTCCTGTTTCAACTTTAATCGCCTGGATGCACTTCTATTCAAAGAGCTTAGCCAGCTAACTCTAAGGGGATATGCTGCATATAAGAAAGCTGGCTATCTGTAATACAAGGGCTCTCCGCCGTCGCTATTCCAACGTATTGAGAAGATCGTTGTATTAGAAGAAAACAGGGATGTTCGCGCCAAGAATTGCTGCAATCATTACGCCGAGAAGAATTGAGTCTGTCATGGTTGTGTGCTCTTAAGTAGTTGGTTGGATTAGCAGGGAGTATATATTTGAATTTAATTCATTAAAAGTGATATATTTTCATAATTAAAATGAAATATACTAATTTTAATGACACTCACGCAGCTGCGCACCCTCATTGCCATCGCTGATACCAACAGTTTTACTGTGGCAGCAGATCGCCTTTTTATTACTGCCTCGGCGGTTTCTCACCAAATGCGGGATTTGGAGCAAGAGCTGGATGTGGCGTTGTTTGATCGATCCACTCGACCGCCGACATTGAACGGCCACGGTTATGCGGTCGTGGATCGCGGTCGGCCGCTGATGCAGCAGTTCGCTACTCTGGTGGAGCTGGCGAAATCTCCCAATGAGATTGGCGGCAAGCTGATGTTGGGTTGTGTCAGTGGTGTATCGAGTGCGCTGATACCCGAAGCGCTGGCAAGATTACGTGCGTCGCACCCTGCGGTTCGCGTGAGTATCGAAGAAGGCTTGTCTGAAGGGCTATCCCATCGCGTTTACCGCAGAGAGTTGGATGCTGCGATTATCACTGGCCTGCCTGATACTGACCCCGAACTGAAATCATTGTTGATCACGGAAGAAGCGATGATGGTGGTCGCGCCGCGAGATTGCCCGCATACGAAGTGGCAAGATGTGCTGTCCTCTTATCCTTTTATTCGGCTGAATCGTCGTGCTGGTATGGGGCGGGCGATCGACCACGAAGTGCGTTCAAATCGCATCCATGTTGAAGAAGCGATGGAGCTTGATTCTTCTGCTGCTGTGGTGGGAATGGCAAGCGCTGGCTTAGGGGCCGGGGTGGTTCCGGAAGGGTTGTTGCGTCATGTTTCGAATGAGGAGGTGACCATCATGCCTTTTGGTGATCCGCCGATTCAACGACAGGTGGTGTTGGTTGAGCGGCGGAACAATTCGCGGTCTGACTTATCGCAATTAGTGTATGACGAAGTAAAACAACTTACAGAAGAAAGGCGTAAGTTGAATCGATAAGCGGAATAAAAAGTTCTGGAATAACGCCGAAATCGGTGAAAAGAAAATTCTCACTTAGCAGGTATCCTGAATTTTATATACTGCTTGCCGATCTTTCTTGGTCTTTGAGAAATAAATGCGAGAGAAGGATAACTCACAGGTTTCACGCTAATATGTCAGGACTGGTATTATTCCTGTAATGATGAAAATAGTATTCTTCTAACGATGTTAAAACTACGAAATAATTCATTACCAAACAGCCATTCTTTTTTAAATAACTTGGCTGGTTATTGCGTGTTGGCAATCGGGTTTGCACTAGCTCTCACTACAAGCTTGGCAGCCCAAACCGTTGATCAAGGTTCTGATTTTTTGAGGCTTGAGCCCAATGTGATTGTTGACCATACCGGCTTCGGACAACCTATTCCCGCATACACCCTGTTTACTCCTGTCGGATGGAAGTCTTCGGGTGGTATCGAATGGGGGAATCAATACGCTTGTACCAAGGGTTTCGGGATAAATTGGAAAGTGACTTCTCAAGATGAATTAACAGGAGTCGCGGTACTGCCGCATCAGGGCTGGGGTTATAACAGCTTGGTTTCGAGTGGCGAAGCATCGCCCGGATGCCAGATTAGACAGATTTATGATGTTCAAACCTATCTATCTCTTGTTTTGCAAAACACGCGTCCGGATGCAGCAAACATACAGTTTCAGCCTCGACCTGATCTTGTCGCCGAGATACCGAATAATCAATGGAGCCGTCCGTGGCAGCTAGGCATGGAATTTTTCACGACGGAAGCCGGGGAACTTAGCTTTAACGTAGTCGAAAATGGCGTCACACTTGATGTCAAGCTCATGGTAACGGTTCAATTTACGAAAACAGTGACGGATACTGATGTTACCTATCACGAGGCGGTGAGTGCATATGCGTATCCTACAGTGGCGATATTCGCGCCTCAAGGGCAACTTGATGAAATATTGTTTAACGCTATGCGCAAATCAGCGGCGCCAAATCCCGAATGGGAAAATGCCATTGCCGAACATATTCAGATTATAAATAGAACCAACATCGAAGGGGCTATCGCAAGACACCAGATTACGATGGATGCCTATCGAGATATTGGCGATATGATTAATCAGACATGGAAGAATCAGCAGGTCGGTATCGATAAACGTGCCGAGAATTTTATCGACCAGATTTGGGAACGACAAAATTTCGACGATGCATCGTCGGTTTCCGGGAAAACAAAACTCTCTAGCCACTATGACCATGCCTGGCGGTTGGACGACGGCACGTATGTGATGAGCGATAACCAATCTTTTAACCCGCTTGAAGAACTTGGAATAAACGGTCAAAAATTAAACCGTTCTCAATAGTTATACTTGATTGGTGTGCGGAATTGGCGTTGAGTACATACGTTTAGCGTTAGATTATAGTAATTTCTATGAGCGAGTCTTTAAAAGATAAACGAGTATTGATAACCGGTGCAGCGGGTGGAATAGGGCGAGCATTGGTAATTGGCTTCAAAAACGCAGGAGCAAAAGTTGCAGTTGCCGATCGCCATGAGCAACACATTCTGTCCAGCGATGTAGAAGCGGATGTGTTGTTGCCAGGTGACTTGGCAGATATTGCCTACACCAATGGTTTATGCGGGAAAGCATCCGAGGCATTAGGCGGTCTGGATGTGCTGGTAAATAATGCAGGTATCAATAACCGTGGTCCGGTAACACAAACCACCGATGAGGAACTGCGCATTTCATTGGCGATTAATGTGGAAGCACCATTTCGATTATGCCGTTCCGCAATACCAATAATGAGCGATAACGGTGGCGGTGCTATTGTTAACGTATCTTCGTGTTGGGGTCTGCGACCGGGACCTGATCATGCCTTGTACTGCATGACCAAAGCGGCAGTGGCCTCCCTAACTCAATGCATGGGGCGCGATCATGCGCACCAAAATATTCGGGTAAATGCGGTTTGTCCCAATGAGGTAGATACGCCTATGCTGCGGACCGGTTTTGAAATGCGTGGTTTTGATCCCGCAACGGCGATTGATGCGTTGGATAAGACGGTCCCAATAGGGCGTGTCGCTCAACCTGAAGATATTGCCGATGTTGTACTCTTCTTGGCATCCGACGCGGCACGTTATATGTGCGGCAGCCTGGTTGAAGTTAACGGCGGCAAAGCGGTCGGATGAATCGGTATGACAACAAGGTAGCGCTGGTTACCGGTGGCTTGACTGGCATCGGTCTTGCTATTGCATCGCGTTTGCGTGTTGAAGGAGCGCGTGTTTTTACCGCGCAAAGAACAAATTCCAATGAAGCAGATACGATTCAGGCTGATTTCTCCGATACGAGTAGTGCCGCCACCGTTGTAAATACGGTGATAGAAATGGCCGGGAAGCTGGATGTATTGGTCAATAATGCCGGCATGATGGAAGAGGCAAGTGTGGATGAGTGCAATCTTGAGGCATGGCAAAAAACTCTTACGATTAACCTTACCACGCCGTTTTTATTGATAAAGGAGGCGCTACCTTATTTAAAAGGTGGGGGCGTCATTGTGAATATCGGTTCTATTGAAGGATTGGGTGCCAACCCCAAACACCCGGCATATTGCGCGTCAAAATCTGGTCTGCACGGGCTCACTCGGGCCGTAGCAGTTGACCATGGTATAGAAGGCGTACGTTGTAATGCTGTTGCGCCCGGCTGGATCAATACCAGGCTAAACAATGCATTTATTGAATCGATGCCAAATGTAGATGCGTTCCGTCAATCGTTGGCCAGTATTCATCCTGTTGGTCACACCGGCCAGCCAGAAGAGGTTGCATCACTGGTTGCTTATCTTGGATCTGATGAAGCGAGTTTTATTAGCGGGCAGGTTTATACCGTTGATGGCGGACGAATGGCCAAACTGAGCTTGCCGAATACTTAGCGCCGTTAAAAGTCATTGGATCTCCAGCGATCAGTCTTCTCAATTTTGATTGTTGCTAGCGTTTCTTAGCCGTTTCGATAGGTATAGCTATATCCATTAATCGCCGGTGCGCCACCAAGATGGGCATAAAGGATGCGCGATCCTTTTGGAAAAAACCCTTTACCAATTAAATCGATCATACCCTGTAATGATTTGCCCTCATAAACGGGGTCGGTAATCATTGCTTCATACTGTGCACCCATGCGTATTGCTTCATTGGTCTCATGACTCGGTACACCATAGGCAGGGTACGCATAGTCAGGATTGATGTGGATGTCGCTCTCTTCAATTTCCTGGCCGAGCTCAATGAGCTTAGCTGTTTTTTGCGCGATCTCTGTGACCTGTGCCCGGGTTTGGTCAGGGGTTCCTGAGGCATCGATGCCGATTACTTTATCTGCTCTGCCGTCTGTTTTAAACCCGACAATCATTCCGCCCTGGGTGGAGCCTGTCACCACACATACGACAATGTAATCAAAGGTAAATCCAAGTTCCGCTTCTTGCGCGCGAACTTCTTCGGCAAAACCGACATAGCCCAAACAGCCGAATTTGTGTACCGATGCGCCAGCGGGTATGCCATAAGGAATGCCGCCATTGTCTCTAACGTCCTGCATCGCGTCTTCCCAACTTTTTCTAATGCCAATATCGAAACCGTCGTCCACGATTCGAGAATCTGCGCCCATTAGTCGGGTCATTAAAATATTGCCAACGCGGTCGTAGACCGCATCTTCGTGCGGAACCCAGCTTTCCTGTACCAGGCGACATTTCATCCCAATTTTAGCGGCCGTTGCTGCAACCATGCGGGTGTGGTTCGACTGAACGCCTCCAATGGAGACCAGTGTATCTGCACCCGAAGCAATGGCATCCGGCACAATGTACTCAAGCTTACGTAGTTTATTGCCTCCCATCGCTAAACCTGAGTTGCAATCATCTCTTTTAGCGTAAATTTCGACGTCTCCGCCCAGCGCTTTGGTAAGCCTTGGAAGATGTTCGATCGGGGTAACGCCGAAGGTGAGGGGATAGCGTTCAAATTTTTCCAGTAGGCTCATAGTTATTTTCGATTTGCACGTAATGTAGGGTTTGTGCCAAAGCGCTATTTAAGTGCTTTTTTAAACGGCAACAGAATTGCGGTTTCTCTTTTCTTACACATCTCCAATTTTACCTGGTCTTCTGCCTGGAAGATTTCTTGATAAGACATTTAGAGGCTTTGTGCCATTTCCATCAGAGTCTTAAATTGAAAATCTACTTTAGGACGATTCTGCACAACAGCGGTTGCTCCCCAGTTGTCGCTCTCCGACAAATTCTGTCTATCGATCCAGGCTTTCGATAACCCAGCCTTAGTAGCGGGAATGTGATCGTGATGCAGACTCTGGGCGGTATGGAGTATTTGCTGTTTTTCTATGCCTAACTCTTCTTTCAGACGTGCCAACATATAGTCAAAGTTCGCGATACTGGGTTTATAGCTGCCCACGTCTTCCGCGGTATAGACGGCATCAAAGTGGACCCCAAGTTTTTTATTTGAGGCGGCAAAGCCGTCTCTGTGAACATTTGAGAGAATGACAAGTTTGAAGTGTTTCTTTAACAAGCGAAGCGCGTCGGCGGAGTCGGGAAACGCCGGCCATTGACTGATAGACAATCCAAACGCACTATCTAGGTTATCATTAGTCTGCATCTCATACTCTCTCGCAATTCCTTTATGTACAAGCGAAAGCAATTGCGAATAGATCATCTGAGGAGTTTCTAATTCTTGCGCCGTTTCAATTGATGCAAACACGCGAAGCGCCGTTTCCCGAGTGATATCTGATCGATTATTTGCAAGTATCAAAGGTTGTAAGGCATCCCAAATGCCGCTTTCCCAATCAATCATGGTGCCGTAGCAATCGAAGGTGAGCGCTTTATAGTCCGAAATTTCTTTTGTCATCTGCTTTTTACGTTTTAGTTTTGGAGCGCTTTATTTCTAAGGTATGTGAAGACAAGGGAATATCTTGGGTGCTGACTGTTAACTTAATCATGGGGCGGGATTAAAACAATCTTTCCTGTATACGCTTTCTCAAGAAAAGCCTGCTGGGCGCTTCCGATTTCAGATAACGGATAGGTGGCATGGACCAGAGGGCGGATTTCGTTACGTTCGATGTAACCCACCAGGTTTTGAAATACGATATGTTCCTGATAGGTGCAGCCAACAAAGGTGAGGTCTTTTAGATAGAGCGTTCTGACGTCGAGTTCCACCAGCGGGCCGGCAATGGCACCTGCCGTTGCATATCTGCCACCACGTTTTAATACTTCAAGCAGTTGCGGCCAGTTTGGGCCTGCTACAAGATCAACCACAACGTCAGCAGCGTTTGTTCCAATGGTTTCGATCAGATTGCCATCTCTTGAAACCACATTGTCGGCGCCGATATTCCGCATATCTACATGTTTTGATTTGCTGGCAATGGCGGTGACAGTTGCACCGCGGCGTTTGGCGAGTTGCACCGCCGCAGAGCCAACACCGCCGGATGCGCCGGTAATTACCACATGCTCACTACCTACCGCTGCACGGTGAAGCATGTTCTCTGCTGTAGAGTAAGCGCAGGGAATCGAGGCAAGTTCTTCGTCTGTCCAGTCACAGTTAACTGCATAAGTTTCGTTTGCTGGTGCTTTTGTATACTGGGCAAATCCGCCGTCAAATTCAGAACCAAAGGTCCAGCAGTGATAAGGTTTTTTATCGACTGGATTTTCCATCATTGATCGCACCAGGACACGTTCACCGATGCGAGAGGAATCGATATTTTGACCCACTGCCACGATATAACCGCAGCAGTCAGCACCCTGTATTCGGGGAAAGCTAAGCGGTACGCCCGACCAGCTCGCATCGTCGTTATTCACTTCACTAAAGCCACTTTCACCGCCGACATCGGTAGCGGTTGTTACCTTTTTGGAATACCAGCCGATACGCGTATTGATATCGGTATTGTTCACCCCTGCAGCAGCTACCTTGATCAGGACTTCGTCTTCATTTACTTCTGGGACAGGAATATCAGTGTTGTATTGGAGTACTTCCAGACCGCCATGGCCGACAAGCTGGACACCAATCATTTTTGATGGGATGGAGTTAGTCATATCACGAGTTTGTGCGCTGCCTAATATTGAACACAAAAAATTGTGTGTTCGCTGAGTGAAATCTGATTACTTGCTCTTTTTTACACCGAAACAATGCTCTTCCGCCGGGAATGCCCCTGTTCTGACATCCTGCGCGTATTCGGAGAAAACGCTTTTAATGGTTTCCGAAAGATCAATATATTTTTTGGCAAACTTGGGTGTGAAGTCAGAGAATAAACCGAGTATGTCTTCTGTTACCAAGATCTGCCCATCGCAGGCAGGAGACGCGCCAATGCCGATGGTTGAAATATTAATCGCTTCGGTTACTCTCGCTGCGGCGTTTTCGTATACACCTTCTACCAGCAATGAAAACGCACCGGCTTTTTCAAACCCATGGGCTTCCTGAATTAGCAGCTCTTCCGCTTCCTCATCTCTACCTTGGGCTTTGAATCCTCCTAGCGCATTGGCATGCTGCGGCTTTAAACCGATATGTGGCATAACCGGTACCCCACGGCTGACGAGAAATTCCACAGTCTCTATCATTTCTATGCCACCTTCCATTTTTACTGCCTGTGCGCCGGTTTCAATCAATACCCGCGCGGCGTTGCGGTACGCTATCTCTTTGGATTCCTGATAAGTCGCGAAAGGCATATCAACTACAATACATGCCTTAGTGGTACCCCTGACAACAGCCGCACCATGGGCGATCATCATATCCAGGGTAACGGGGAGGGTCGAATCAAAACCATAGGCAACCATACCGGTGGAGTCGCCAACCAAGATGAGATCTACAAATTCATCCATCATTTGTGCCATCGGTGTGGTGTAGGCGGTTAAGGCAACAATGCTGCCTTTGCCTTTCATATTTTGAATCTTGGTTGTTGTGATTTTTTCGTTTGAAGTATGGGCGCTCATTGCTACTCCTATCCGCTATTTCTCTGGGAACACGTTACGAAAGCGCTCCCGAATCTGGAGAGATATTGTACTGGGAAAAAGTAAAAAAGGGCTACTTCGACGTTGATCGTTATCCGCTCATCTTCTTTCCAAAGGGGAGGGAACTTAGTCGAGCTCTTTTAATAACGATTCGATATAAGCGTATCGCGTTTCGCTGTCTTCTTTCATACGTTTTAATTCATCGAGAATGATCTCCGTCGTTGGAGCATGACTGGTCTTTTTATTAATAACACGATCAAGTTCAGTTAGAGCTTTTCGTAGAGTAGGCGAAATATTGTGTCGAACCTGGGCGCCGCGGGCGTCTCCTTCTGCCAGAACCAGTTCATCGCTGCGATTGAAGCGGTACCGGCGGCTGGAGGCTAACAAAGATCCCTTTTTGCGTTTATACACAACTCGAAGCACATCAACATTGCCAACGGTTTGGTGGGAGTAGCGATCGATTTCGCCCGGATTATTGATTCCCATTTCATATAGGGTGGGGTAGTCAGACACGCTATTGTCCTCTAAAAGTAATGTTGTGGAGCGCACAAGATGCATGCGCAGATGTCGACAGGAAAATCTTGGAGCGCGTCAACGGTTTGACGCGCTCGTATTGGATTACTGTTTTGCTGTAGTTCTGGCGTAGTGACCTTGAATGATTCGATCAATCACCATGGCGCAAAATAAAATCGCGAGTCCGGCAAGCATACCCTCTCCCTTCGCCGCATATTGCAAGGCTTCGAGAACATTCTTACCAAGGCCGCCGGCGCCGATGAGAGAAGCAATTACTACCATAGACAAACACATCAAAATTGTTTGATTAATGCCGGTCATAATTGATGGCATCGCTAATGGAATCTCAACGTCTTTCAAAAGCGTGAACTTGGTGCAGCCAAAGGCTCTGGCCGCTTCTTTGGTATTTTCTGGTACGCTGCGCATGCCCAATGCGGTCAGGCGTATCACCGGTGGCATACCAAAGATAATGGTCGACAATACCCCTGGCGGTTTACCTGTGCCAAAGAAGGCAATAATTGGAATCAGATAAACGAACGCTGGCATGGTCTGCATAAAGTCCAGTACTGGAAGCGCGGCGTTATAGGCTCGCTTGCTCTTGCCAAACCAGATGCCCAATGGGATGCCAAACAATAAACAGAGAAAAGCCGCAGCGCCTAATAAAGCGACGGTTTGCATACTGGTTTCCCACAGCCCAAATAGTGCTAGATAGGCAAGACAGGCGGCGGTAAAAATAGCAACACGGGGGCCTGCGAGACGCCAGGCCGTGACTAAAATAACGATCATGACGACTGGCCAGGGCGTATCGACAAAGATCGTTTCAAGGCCATCCAAAATCGTGCGAATTGAACTCACAACGCTAGCGAATGCGCCCGCAAAGTTTTCAGATAACCAGTCGAATCCCTTGGTCATCCAATCCGCTGCTGGTGAAAAAATTTGCTTCTTGATCGGAAACTGCATAATCCAATCTGCCGGTTTGGTAAACGTGAAGCGATACAATGTCAGTGGTACGATCGCAAGCCACAGTATTACGCCGTATCCAACCCACGAAGTATTGAATCCAGACGGCGTGCTGTTTGGTTGAGCACGCCAGGATAGATACTGTTTCTCGTACCTTAAATTTGACCAGAAACCCTGGATTACTTTAAACACCAGCATTAACACCAATCCTGTAATCAAGATGCCTGTGGCTTCTGCGGAAAGCTCTGCTGCTTCTTGCGTCACGCGAGCAGCTGCGTTCTTAAGATTCCCGGCGGTTTCAATCAGGTTTTGTGCGCCTTCTTCGCCGGCTTGAAGCCCAGCCTGTCCCTTTTCGTATAACTCTTTCCAACGAACATTTAACCGCTCTGCGCGCGCCAGCTTGGCAGCACCAAGATCGCCCCATAAGCCGCGTCCTATTTGAACTAATGCAATTAATTCTAAAACCAGAAATGTCCAGAACTGGCCCCATAGCCCACGAGCCGCCGCCCAAAAGGGGCCGGCCACGGCGGCCATGGTATTCCAGGTCCACAAAAATTTGGTGGCGGACTGAATTCGGCCAAACTCCTTTTTGTAATACTCGTCGTT
The DNA here is from genome assembly GCA_937992195.1 of uncultured Gammaproteobacteria bacterium. GTDB lineage: Bacteria > Pseudomonadota > Gammaproteobacteria > Arenicellales > Poriferihabitantaceae > VYFG01. The sequence continues at coordinate 10,604 of CALKKV010000044.1, forward strand.
TTGTTGGACGAACTCGCCTATTGAACTGTTGAGATTACTTGGTCCTGCGCTTATGCCTGTTTCTTGCATTAGTTGTCTCCTCCTTTAATACCTTTGAGAAGTGTGGTTTTGCTGACCACACCAACATCGCGACCGTCACTATTTTGGATTACGATGGGTTGATCAGTAGTGGTGGATATGTCGATAAGACCGCTTAGGTCGGTATCTTCCGGCGTTCTTGGCGCCTGGGTTAGATCGTCTCCATGCAGCGGTTGGTATTCGTCGAGTTTCTCCATGATACTGTGGGCGAATATTAGTTTGAGAGTAGAGATACCCTCGACAAAGTCGGTCACGTATTCATCAATTGGATTGGTCACAATTTCTTCAGGAGTGCCAATTTGAACGATATAACCGTCTTTCATGATCGCGATACGATTGCCAATACGAATCGCTTCATCAAGATCGTGTGTGATAAATACCGTAGTTTTTCCAAGATCAGCTGATAAAGCCATAAACTGTTCTTGAAGCTGACGCCGAATTAATGGATCCAAAGCAGAGAAGGGTTCATCCATCAACAGTACTTCCGGATCGGAAGCTAAGGCGCGTGCAAGTCCAACCCGCTGCTGCATGCCTCCGGATAACTCGCTTGGAAATCGGTCTTCATATCCGTCAAGGTTAACCAGGCTTAAGCAGCGCTGGGATTCTTCCCATCGCTTGTTTTTCGGATACCCTTGTACCTGCAACGGAAATGCAACATTATCTCTGACAGTGCGGTGAGGAAATAACGCCATATGTTGGAATACCATGCCGATATGCGCAGCCCGTAGCTCGCGCAAGTCATTGGCGTTCAAGCTCATGACATCCCTGCCGAGAACATTGATGCTTCCGGCTGTTGGTTCCAGCAACCGATTTAGGTGACGAACCATGGTGGATTTTCCGGAGCCAGACAAACCCATCACACAGAAAATCTCTCCCTTGGTGACTTCAAAAGAGGTTTCTGCCACGCCGACAACGCAGCCAAATTTCTCCAACACTTCCGGTTTGGTAAGGCCGTCTTTTTTGATGGCATCCATCGCTTCTGACGAGCGGTCGCCAAATATTTTCCATACATCGTGTAATTTTATAACTGGTTCACTCAAGTTGATTTCCTCTCTTGCTGGAATCTGTTCATTCTTATTATCGAGATCAGAATCTCTTCTACGTTCTTAAAACTAGAAAGCTGCAATTTAAACACTAGTAGCTGAAAAAAATAGGGCGACATCACTAAACAGTGATGCCGCCCTATAGGTCATACTTATAAAAAGACTAAAGTGATCTAATCACCGTTAAATTACTTCAACCAACTTTCTACAGTATCTGCATTCGCAGCAACCCACTCTTTTGCAAACTCAGCTGGATCTTGTTTTTCTACCACCAGGGCAAATGTCATTTTTGACACAGTGTCGGTATCTAATTTGACCTTTGACAATACAGATGCCGCCTCAGGGAAATCAGTTTCTAATGAAGCAGCATAGTGAATATGCAGGTAGGCAAGATCCCAAGCTACGCCTGCTTCTGACTTCTCAAGCCACTCCGAGTCATCGGTAGGCTGGATTACATTCCACTTGGCGGCGTCGTACTTTGGTTCTTCCAGAATCACGAGCTCATGTAACGCGAACATGTGGTGAGGGGTGTAGCAGAAGAACACAATATCTTTGTTCTTATCTACTGCATCGTCAACCTCAGCCAATGCCACAGTTTCGTCGATCTCTTTTAGATTCATCGTTTCAGCATAGCCGTAACTCTTGGCGCGCACTTTTTCCACATTGGTAGAAGCCCAGCCCGGCGCGCCGATCCAGATCTCACCAAGACCATCGCCATCGGTGTCAAACTTTGCGGCCATGTCAGGATTCGTCAGATCTGAAAGCTTCTTGATACCTGTTCGCTCAGCTGTGCCTTTGGTTACGCACATTCCCTGGAATGCGGAAACACCATTTTGGTTCATCGCAACGGTCCCTTTATCCTTTACGAACTTATCGTGAAGGTTAGACTGGTTTGGCAACCAAACCTCGGGGTGCACATGCATGCTGCCGGCATCCATTGCTTCGAAAACAATGGGATTGGTTCCATTTTGCAATTCAACTTCTAAACCAAGGTTATCTTCAAGAACAACCTTGAGTACTTCAGCGGTTACGGCAACAGATGGCCAGTTTGGTACACCGATTACCACATCGGCAGCTTGGGCAACTCCACCGAGCCCCATAGTCGCGGCGATCAATGGTGCGGTGAGCTTTTTACTTACTTTTTTCATGATGATTCCTCATTCTTGGCAGAACACATTGTTCATTAAAATTTTCTTTAGCACAGGAACAAAAACAAACAGTTTCGACGGAAGCGGTAAATTCAAACACCTAACTGCTTCGTTATTATCTCTAAACGCTATGCGCAGTGTATGCGCAACACTAAGGGATTAGCAAATCGAGATGCAATTCATAACACCACAGAGTTATTCTAACGTTAGGGGTATGCACTGATTGTTGTAAAATACGCGTTTTCCATATCAATACCTGCGTTAGGCTAGAGAATTGCAAGAGAGTGAAAATGAAATTACTGTAATGTTGTGGAGATCAAAATAGATTCGGGAGATCGTGGCACATAGCTTTATCAATGATTTGTGACCCGAGTGTGGCTATATAAAAGGCGTCTACTGCGCGGTGACGCGAATTAACTTGCCATTTGCGCCATCGGTCAATAACCATACGGCACCGTCCGGTCCAGTGCGCACGTCTCTGATTCGACCGAACTGTCCCTCCAGATATTTTTCTTCAGCAACGATGGAATTGCCCTCTAAAATAAGTCTCGATAGGTAGCCGGCCTTTAACGCACCGGCGAGAAGCGAGCCTTTCCAGGACGGGATCAGCGGCGTTTCTGGGTTATAAAAGGTCAGGCCCGAAGGGGCAATGGACGGATCCCAATAATATAGAGGTTGTTCCATACCCTCTGCCTCATGTCCTTTTGCAAATCCTCTTCCCGAGTAATTTATGCCATATGAAATATCAGGCCAGCCATAGTTACGTCCCGCTAATACTCGGTTAATTTCATCTCCGCCGCGCGGACCATGGGACAGGGTCCAAAGCTCACCCGTATCAAAATGAATCGCTGCGCCTTGTGGACTTCTGTGTCCAATCGACCATATTTCCGGGAGCCCTTGCTGACCGTCGGCGAATGGATTGTCTGCCGGAACCGAACCGTCTAGATGAATCCGGATTACGGATCCCGCATGGTCGAATGGGTCTTGAGCACGCGGCTGGGATCCGCGATCTCCCAAAGTGATAAATAAGGTTTGATCATTTGCAAACCGCAACCTTGATCCGAAGTGTTGACCGCTGCTTGTTTTCTTTGCGATCGTAAAGATTCGTTCGAATTCGGTCAGAACCATGGCGTTTAAATCGATGCGTCCCCTGCCTACGGCAGTGCCAAATTCATTTCCATTTTCATTTGGTTCGGTATATGAAAAATAGATACGCTGGTTGTCTGCAAATTCCGGGTCGATCGCAATATCCAGCAATCCGCCTTGACCTTTAGCGGTAATAGCGGGTAGGCCATCTAATGCATTGGAAACTTGACCATCGACAATACGTTTAATTTTGCCAGGTCGCTCTGTATACAGAATCGAGTCGTCCGGTAGAAACGCCATGCCCCAGGGCTGATTAAGTCCTTCGGCAGCGATCGCGGCTTGGATCGTGGAATCATCACCAGTTGAAGCGCAGCAAGGTGCGGCGGGAGAGACTTGTCTAAAAACTCCCAGATAAACGCAGCCGCTAATCGCGACAAGTGAAATTAATATTGAGATTCGTTTGAATTTCATTCGCTCGATTTAAATAGTTAAGTGACTATTATAAAAGATTGTCTGGCGATATTTATTTTTGACGATGCACATGCGCAAAATATTGTGACAAACCAAATCAATCCGGATTGTTTTTAAGCAAAAATCTCGGCCCGGCACCCTGTCCATTGGCTTGATCATCTTTGTTGTACAAAGCGCAGCGCTTGAGAGACAAACAGCCGCAACCAATGCAGCCAGATAGTTGATCTCTCAATCGCTGAAGGCTCTCAATTCTAGCGTTCAATCGTTTGCTCCACTCTCGCGACAGTTTGTCCCAATCTTTCTTAGTTGGAACGCGTTGTTTAGGTAAGGAATTTAAAGCTTCCTGAATCTCAGTGAGAGTGAGCCCTAAAGTTTGCGCGATTCTAATTACTGAAATTTTCCGTATTTCAGCACGATGAAACCGTCTTTGGTTTCCCGCCGTCCGCTGGGATTTAATTAACCCTTTAGACTCATAGAATCGGAGAGCCGATTCGGCAACGCCGCATCGATTCGCGGTTTCACTAATGGTTAAAAGTGTATTCTTTTTGGCTGATAGCATTTTCCCGCACTTTTTATTGACTTAAAGTAAACTTTAAGTATTAAACTTGAATTCAGGATAAGAATCAAATTTCTATTAATCTATTATGAAAGACACTGTACAAGAATCAAAAGAGCAATCGAATTGGCAGTTTGCTGCAAAGAAGGCAGATCTGCTCGCAAAGAAGACTTTAAAAGTACGTGTGTTGCAAAAGCAGGTGGTGCTGTTTGCTACTAAAAATGGCATTCGCGCCTGCGACAATCGCTGTCCACATGAGGGCTATCCACTTTCCGAGGGCAGTGTCTCGGGAAATTGTGTTTTAACCTGCAATTGGCACAACTGGAAGTTTGATCTGGAAACGGGTGACAACCTGTTCGGCGGTGATCGATTACGGACCTATCAGATTGAGGAACGGGGGGAGGAAATTTGGATTGATATGCAAGAGCCGCCCTTTGCACAGCAGTATTCTGATGCTATCGAGAATTTACGTTATGCCTTTGATCATGATAGTTACGACCAGATAGCGAGAGAGTGTGCACGATTGCAGCTGATTGGCGCTGATCCGATGGATGCCTTGCGAAAGTCCATTGATTGGTCCTGGCAAAAGTTAGAGTTTGGCTGGACTCATGCTTATGCGGGCATGGCCGATTGGCTTCAGCTCTATGACGAAAATTCTGGTGATCAGGAAATACGTTTGACCTGCATTTTGGAGCCGGTTTCTCATGTCGCTTACGATGTCTTGAGAGAGCGTGACTATCCTTTTACCGATAAGGCTTTGCCATTTGATCGAGAGGAATTTCTAGAGGCGGTTGAATCAGAGAATGAAGACTATGCTATTGCACTGATCGCGGGTGGCCTGAAAGACGGAATGCAATTCGAAGACTTTGAGTCGACCTTAAGTTATTCAGCGTTAGCGCATTATAATGATTTTGGGCATTCACTGATTTACGTCGATAAAGCTAAGCAGTTAGTGAAGCACTTGGGAAATGAGATGTTAAAGCCTCTATTGTTTTCATTGGTTAGAGGCTTTATCTATGCGACCAGAGAAGATCGAATACCAGAGTTCAGGAACTACGCCAAGGCACTAAACAAATGGGGGCAAGGCGATGGTAGCGAACCCCTTGCCAGCAACTGGTATCGCCAGAGTATTAATCGTGCTTTGGAGGTTACAGTTGCCTGTAGTCACGCCCACTCGGAAGAGATTTATCAGCAACTGTTGTTGGCAAATGCGATCAGTATGTTGGGTTTTGATATCGATCAGCAAAGCAAAGTGCGGACAACTATTGCCGAAAATGTCGGATGGTTGGATTTTACGCACGGAATTACTTTTTCCAACGCGGTGAAAAAACAGTGTCGACTTTTTCCGGAGCTCTGGCCCAAAGGGTTATTACAAATGGCCTGCTTTATCGGAAGGAACGCTGCCTACACTACTAAAACATACGATATTACTCAGTGGCAGGTTGAAAATATCGAAAACGCATTTGAGGATATTATTGATCAGGTGTTTGCACACGGTATTGGTGAACATATTGTGTCGGTGCATTTGCTAAAAACTGCGCTTGCGGTAAGAGAAGAAGTGAATGATTTGTCTGAACCAGATGCAATGCAACTTGTTGCTAGTTTGAATCGATTTATTCGTTCACCATTGAAGCGAAGAATCCCGAGACGTGTTGCCTATCAATCGTTAAAATTTATCGGATCAGATTCTGACTAGAGCGCTGAGCAATAGGTCGGATCCATGTAGAAGATGAAAAGTGAGTTTGCGGAAACAAATAGAGATTATGGTGTCTACTACCCAACTGCCTGCATCGCTGGCTATATCTATAGTGATCGCTGATTGGCGTCTGAATTTCCTAGCCGAAATGGCGCAATGACGCCTGTGAACGGTAATTTTTCCGTTAAAAGCAGCGAAATCGGGTTTATACTTAAGCCATAGTCGAATACTGCTCTATTTTAAATTGGAGGACTTATAAAATGTTATTAGAAATTGATAGGCAAAAGATACTCGGAATCAGTTTTGGCGTGATTCTTGGGTTTTCTTTTGTGCACACAGCGCAGGCTGAGGAAGTTTATAAAATCGTTGGAAAAGACGGAAGCATTAGCTATTCCAATGAAGCGCCTGCGGAATCCACTGAAGCAGAAGTGATTGAAGTTGCTCCCGAGCCTTCTCAAGAAGCCATTCTTGCGGCGCAAGAAGAATTGAAGAAAGTACAGGCTGAAAATCTGGCGCAGCAGAATGCCGCCGCTGAAAAGTTGGAAGCTAGTGCGCAATCAATTGAAGTAGAGAAAGGTGGTAAGAAGAAAGCGCCAAAGTTGGAGGCGAACCCGGTGCTTGGATTAGCGCCTTTTTTATAATCTCTGTGCGTTTTCTAGTTCAAGCGTTAGAACCGTGAGTCAATCCTGGTTTTAACGTCGTTTCCCGAATGATGAGCCTGGTTTCTAAACAATGAGACTGGACTTTAGTGCCAGTTTCAATCGCTGAGATCAAGGCTCGCGCGCTGTGTTCTCCCATTTGGTCTGCGAAGACGTCGACCGTTGTAATCCCGGGATCAAATTCTGCAGACAGCGACAGATTGTCGAAACCTGTAATCGCGAGTTCTTCTGGAATGGCGATTTTCATTGCTTTTGCTTCTAATACAGCGCCAAAAGCAATGACATCATTGCCGCATACAATGGCTGTTGGCGCATGCTTGAGGAGCGCCGGAAGCTGTTCTCTTGCAGAACGAATAGAGTAGGGTACTTCAATAACGCGATCATGCGGTAGAGATAATCCGTGGTAATTCAATCTTGTTTTTACGCCATTAAGTCGTTCGCGGGCGCGGTCATTGTTCTTGGTGATGCCAGACAGCATTGCGATCTTGGAGTGACCAGTTGCAACTAAATGGTCAATAAGCTCAGACATGGCTTCAGCATTAGAAAAACCAATATTCGGGGCTGAAACATTTGGTTGATGCGCCCAAACGCAAATATGTCGCATGCCAGCGTCGTTCAGGAGTTGGAGCGTAGAAGCGTGATGATCATTGCCAATAAGGATAAGGCCGTCGACGCCTCGCTCCAACATTTTACTGACAATAGTTTGTTCCTCATCCAGATCAAAGTTAGATACAGATAACAAAAGGGTATAGTCCATTTTGCGCGCCACTCTCTCGAAGGAATTGACTCCCTCAGCGAATATCGCATTGTTCAAGGTGGGGATAATCGCGCCAAGCGTACGCGTTTTTTTCGAAGCCAGTGTTCTCGCGGCTGCGTTTGGAAAATACCCCAATTCTTGAATTGCCTGTTCTACTCGTGCGCGAATCTCTGGTTTGACCAAATTGGATTTATTCAATACTCTGGAAACCGTCGCAGAAGAAACACCGGCTAATTTGGCTACATCCATTTGCACTGGTGGTTTCGTTTTCGACATAGGGAGCGCGTGCTGTAAGATCAATTCACTATTTGACATTCTATCAATGTAAGCGCATACTTTTAAATGTAAGCGCTTACATTTTACAATAAGGCGCGTCCAATTTGCGTTTTTTATAGGCCCGCTCTCCAAGTATCTGGCTTAGGTGCATCCGTGCAATGCATAGGTGTAGAACCCCTCGATAAAGGTACCGTATAGTGACAATTCGATATATCAAGAAAGCAACTAAGACTTCCGCAACAGGCGAAGACAATACGCGAGAAATCGTACAAAAAATGATCCACGAGATTGAAGCGGGCGGGGAAGAGCGTTGCATTCAATACGCTAAAGAGTTGGATCGTTATGAAGGCAATATTGTTGTAACGGAGGAAGAAATTGCCGCTGCGGAAGCTGAGCTATCGCAGCAGGTGAAAGACGATATTCGATTCGCCTATGACCGCGTATACAACTTTGCGCTAAAGCAGCGCGAGGCGTTGATTGATTTCGAAGTAGAACTTTCACCGGGTCTTTGGGCCGGGCAGCGACAGATCCCGATGCAGGCGGCAGGTTGTTACGTGCCAGGTGGACGCTATGCCCATGTTGCATCGGCGATTATGTCTGTGGCAACGGCGAAAGCTGCCGGTGTTGAACATGTTATCGCTTGTTCGCCACCAAAGCCGGAGCAGGGAGTGAATCCTGCAATTTTATATACAGCCAATCTTTGTGGCGCCAATACGGTATTAGCGCTCGGCGGAGTACAGGGGATAGTGGCAATGGCACTTGGTTTGTTTACTGGAAAAGCCGCAGACATTTTGGTGGGGCCTGGCAATCGTTTTGTTGCTGAGGCGAAACGCATGTTATACGGCCGCGTTGGAATTGACTTATTTGCCGGCCCAACAGAAATTGCGGTGATTGCAGATAAGTCAGCTGATCCACATATTGTAGCCAGCGATCTGGTTGGCCAGGCAGAACATGGCCCGGATTCTCCGGCCTGGCTGATTACCACTGACGAAAAATTAGCGAACGATGTGATTGCGTTGATGCCTGGATATATTGAAAAACTGCCTGAGACAGCGCGCAATGCGGCCGAGGTGGCTTGGAGGGATTACGGTGAGGTTGCGGTTTGTGATACCGATGAAGAAGCGGCTGAGGTAAGTGATCAGTATGCTGCGGAGCATCTGGAGGTGCAATGCGAGAATTTGGATTGGTGGGTAAATCGATTAAAGAATTATGGATCGTTATTTGTTGGAGAGGAGACTACCGTTGCCTTTGGCGACAAGTGCTCGGGGACTAACCATATTTTGCCAACCAAAGGAGCAAGTCGGTATACCGGCGGTTTGTCTGCAGGAAAGTTTATTAAGACTGTAACCACTCAAAGGATGACCAAGGAAGCTAATCGTGAAGTGGCTGCAACTGCGGCGCGTATTTCTCGATTAGAAGGAATGGAAGCCCATGCAAGAACTGGCGACGACCGACTGCATAAATATTTTCCCGGCGAGGAGTTTAAGCTCTCGGTTTAATAAAGGTGTTTCTGTCGAAAGTTATACCCCTAGACAACTAACCTGCTAAAGCTTAGTGTCTGTTGAAAGTTTAAGGAGAGTTTTGAATGTCAGTCAGTGAAAAAATTGTTTCTGATTTAGTCGCCAACCAAGTCAGCTTTGTCACCACGGTTCCCTGTAAGCAGCTTGCAGGTGTTATCGACGAAGTGGAAAAATCCAAAGATATCTACCATATTCCTGCAAATAAGGAAGACGAAGGGATGGGGTTGTGTGCCGGTGCATATATGGGTGGAAAACGCCCTGCAATTATTATGCAAAACACAGCCATTGGCGTAACGATTAACACGCTGGTTACGTTAACGCAGTATTACCGTATGCCGCTGCCAATGCTTATCAGCTATCGAGGAGAGCTGGGTGAACCAGTAGCATGTCAGGTCGAAATGGCGGTCCATACCAAAGCGCTACTGGCACAGTTAAATATACCGACCTATCATTTTCATAAGGAAGAAGATGTGGAAGAGCTCGATAGCATTTTGAAATATACGTTTATGTGCAACAAGCCGGTTGCTATTTTGACCGATGCATCTTTTTGGCAGGGGTACTAATCATGATTCGTTCTGAAGTTTTACGTGAAATCGCTCCGATCCTTGCTGACCAGTTAGTGGTTTGTAATATTGGATTGCCCAGCCAAGAGCTCCACATGATTGACGACCAGCCAACTAATTTTTATATGTTGGGTACGATGGGACTTGCGTCTTCCATTGGCTTAGGACTGGCGTTAAGCCAAGATAAGAAAGTGATATCTATTGATGGTGACGGATCTGTTTTAACCAATTTTGGCACCCTGCCAACCATTGCCAATAATGTGGCAAATAACTTTATTCTGTTGATTGTTGATAACGGTAGCTACGGTTCTACCGGTGATCAGCCAACCTATGCCGGTGGCAAAACATCGTTGACGGAAGTTGCCAAGGCTTGCGGCTGCGACAATGTTGTGGAGTGCCAGGGCGAAGACACGGGTAAGGTTTTACAGGAAGCCCTTGACGGCGATCAGATGACCATTATTATTTGTAAGTGTGAGTCTGGAAACGTCAAAGTTCCCGTTATCACGATGGATCCAGTTGTTATTCGCGATCGATTCATGCGCGCAGTGGGATCTATCTAAAAAGTCTATGTATACTGACCTGCTGAATTGCAGTAGGTCGTATTCCTCTCTTTGTGTATGACCTTTATGGATCGTCTTCGCGGTCTTTTCTGTGCACGCAAAGAGGTTTCATAGAGTGGATTATTGATGTTCAAAATCTTCGCGGTTAAAGAAGTTCCGCAATTGTCTTGGAGCTCTCAGACTCCCTATAACCTGCGTCCCAAATTGCTGACATTTGTCTATTTGAATTTCGGGCTGGCGATGTTTGGCTTTGGCGAGTCTTTGCTCATTGCAAGTAATGCCGGGGTAAGTCCCTGGACAGTACTGGCTCAAGGTATTGCGGGTATCACCGACTGGAGCATCGGGTTTACCACAATGATTGTGAGCTTTTCCGTGCTGTTCTTATGGATTCCTTTGCGTCAGAAGCCAGGAATGGGCACGATTCTCAATGCTTTAATTATTGCTTTTGTCATTGATTATTCGCTACCTTATTTGCCTTATCCCCAAACGTATTTTTGGCAGCTTGTGCAGGCAACAATTGGTGTATTAGTTGTGGGCATTGCTTCGGGGATTTATTTAACCGCGAATCTTGGTGCTGGTCCACGGGATGGACTAATGACCGGATTGCAAAGAGTAACCGGCATGCCAATAGCCTATATTAGAATTGCGATCGAAGTGTGTGTTGTTTCTATCGGTTGGTATCTTGGTGGTGTGGTAGGTGCCGGCACCGTTTTGTTTGCGTTAGGCATCGGGCCAGCAGTCGCCATGGGCATTCTGTTGGTAAAAAAGCTTTTGTAGTTTTCGGGGTGGTTTGCACCACTATTTTTGCCCTGTTCTGACTTGCAAGGTAAAAGCGCATTTTTCCGATTGAATGGTCATTGTGTCAGTAGGGCATATACTAAATTTGGATAGCAGTTAAAGAAGTGCAAAAATGAATAGAAGTGAATTATGAATCCTGAAGAGTTCCGTCAAGCAGGTCATGAATTGATCGACTGGATCGCCGATCATCGTTCACAGATAGAAAACCTGCCAGTTAGAGCACAGGTTGAACCCGGAGAAGTACGCAGTAAATTTTCGACCACCCCACCGGAAAAAATTTCTAAAGCCGGGGAACTGCTGGAACAGTTGCAACAAAATATCGTGCCGGGCATTACTCAGGTCCAGCATCCAATGCACTTTGGCTGGTTTCCCTCCAATGCTTCGTTATCTTCTGTATTGGGCGATATTGCAAGCTCTGGTTTAGGTACGCTTGGGATCTCCTGGGAAAGCTGTCCAGCGTTGACCGAGGTGGAGGAGGTGGTATGCGATTGGATGCGGCAGCTGGTAGGTTTGTCTGATGCGTGGGAAGGCTGCATACAGGATACAGCGTCCACCGCATGCCTGACTGCTCTACTGGTAGCGCGAGAACGCGCGAGTACATTTTCTGAAAATAGGGGAGGGTTGCAAGCTGAACCGAAACCTTTAGTGGTTTATACAACAGAGGAAGCGCATTCCTCGGTGATTAAAGCTGCGCTACTTAGTGGATTTGGTCGTGACAATGTTCGTTTAGTGGCAATGGTGCCTCATGACCGTTCAATGTCGACCGCAGCTTTATCCGAGATGATTCAGCAAGACATAGAAAACGGATGTGTTCCAGCAGCTATCGTTGCTTCTGTCGGCTCGACCGGAGTGACTGCTTTTGACCCAATCGAATCGATGGCTGAAATTGCTAGCGTCCATGGTATTTGGCTCCATGTTGATGCAGCAATGGCTGGCAGTGCAATGCTGTTACCGGAATGCCGACAACTTTGGCAAGGCGTGGAATCTGCAGACTCCATTTCATGGAATCCGCACAAGTGGATGGGTACTATCCTCGATTGCTCGTTGCTGTATTTGCGAAATCCTGAAGAGTTGATTCGGGTGATGTCGACAAATCCGAGTTATTTGCGTTCTAAAGTGGATAATGAGGTGAATCAATTTCGTGACTGGGGTATCCCATTGGGAAGACGGTTTCGAGCGCTAAAACTTTGGTATCAACTTGAACTTGAGGGTGTTGAAGCGATCCAAAACCGTCTGAGGCGAGATCTTGAAAATGCACTGTGGTTTAAAAATATTGTTGACAATACCGAACATTGGGAAGTGGTCGCGCCGGTTAAACTGCAAACAGTGTGCATTCGCCATGTTCCACCAATGCTGTCGGGTGAAACGCTGGAAGCGCACACCATGCGCTGGGTTAGCGCCATTAATCAGTCTGGCGTAGCGTTTATGAGTCCTGCAAAGTTAAACGGCAGTTGGATGGTGCGCGTTTCCATTGGCGTAGCTGCTACCACAAGAGATCATATTTCCGCGCTGTGGGAAACTATCCAGAAAGAAGTAGCTGTGTCTTTAGAAAAATGAATGCCGTTTTTTAGGCAGCTGAAATTTGCTGTGTTAAAAAACGGCAGTAATCCTCACACTTAACTCAATTTTACATGCGTCATCAAAGAACTATTTTCATTGGCATAGCGTTAGCCTTGCTTACTTATAGCCTAAGACCGGCCTTGGCAGCTGAACCAATCACGACAAGTGACAATCAGGTGTTAATAGGTGGGCAACGGGGCAGTTTGGCTGGCAACAGCTTCTTTTGGAGCAACTTTGGTGGTGACGCTTACTACAATCGAAACGTTGTCAGCTGGCTTAAACAAGACTGGAATGCGACCATTGTCAGAGCGGCCATGGGGGTTGAAGAGTTCAATGGTTTTATCAGTAACCCAAATCTAAATCGGAATGCGGTAAGAGCGGTTGTTGATGCTGCAATTGCTGAAGATATATATGTGATCATCGACTGGCATACGCATAATGCTGAAGTCAATCAACAAGCTGCAGTTAGCTTTTTCTCGGAGATGGCGCAAGAGTACGGTGATAGTGAAAACGTTATTTTTGAAATCTATAACGAGCCTATTGGAGATTTTAATGGCGCGGAAGCTACATGGAGTAGCATCAAAAACTATGCTGCTCCTGTTATCGCTGCTATTAGAGAGCATTCAGATAATTTAATTATTGTTGGTACGCCATTCTTTTCTCAGCGCGTCGATGTGGCTTCTCGGAGTCCGATCACCGGCGTTCAGAATCTTGCATATACCCTGCATTTTTACGCGGGAACCCATGGGGATGGTTTGCGTGACTATGCCCGCACTGCTCTGGCAAACGGTATTCCCTTGTTTGTTACTGAGTGGGGAGCGGTAAATGCTGACGGCAACGGCAATGTTAACGAATCTTCAACCCGTGAGTGGATGGCATTTTTGGAAGAAAATAATCTCAGTCATTTGAACTGGGCGGTGAATGATAAAAATGAAGGTGCCTCTGTTTTGATCGGCAATGAGCTGGGCGAGAACAATCAAGGAAACTGGCCGCTGAGTTTGTTGACGCCGTCGGGATTGTTGACGCGCGAGATTATCCGTAACTGGCCAAGCATAGATGGTGGCGTATCTACTCCTCCTGTCACACCACCTGGACCCGAGACGGATGAAAGTACTGAGCTGCTCACTATTCCAGCGGCAAAAGGGAAAATAGTAGTGGTGCCTCTCTAGGAAAACGGTTTTTCAATGTTGCTTGTTTATGTGGATAGGACCAGTAAAAAAACGGCTAGGACGGATTGTCTTCTCCAGTTTTTATAGAAAAGTTTCTTGGTATTCCTTCGGTAACTTTGAACCAGGCGGAACTTCTGTTGCGTATTTGATGGGCTTCAAAGGCGGCTTGGTTTTTAAACACTTCTGAAACCATAAATCTGCCCGGAACTGAGTTCGAGGGCTCGATTTCAAAAGAGATGCAGCCTGGTTCTGCAAGAGTCAATTCTATATGGAGAGGTAGTGCCTCAGTTACCGCGTCTAATCTGTCCGCCGGAACATCAATATAGCCAGTCAGGTAGAGCTTTTCTTCAGCTGATTTTTTCGAGGACATAAAGTTGATACGATGATTCATTAGAAAACCAATAGTAACATCGTAATTAATTGCGATGTGGCCGCGAGCGTGTCAAGCTACAGATAGTTAGAAAATTTTGAGTGAAGTCATGAATAAACCACATTACAGTGTCGAAAAAGTCCTACGACAAGATGATCATTTGGTACATTCGTTTGCGAATCTTGATGCGCTTAAACAAGACAACGCACGTACTGTCATTACCCGGGCACAGGGCGCATACGTCTACGACGCAGAAGGCAATCAGTTTATTGATGGCATTGGTGGTCTTTGGTGTGTCAACGTCGGGCATGGTCGACACGAGATTGCAGACGCGATTGCGAAACAACTGAAAGACCTCGATTACTATTCCACTTTCTATAATTTAACCCATCCTCTTGCGGCGGAATTGTCTCAAAAGGTTGCTTCCATGGCGCCCGGAAATCTAAATAAAGTGTATTTTGGCAATTCCGGTTCAGTTGCGAACGATAGTGCGATTCGCATGTTGCAGCATTATTTCAATCGATTGGGAAAGCCGAAAAAAAAACGCATCCTTTCTCGTGTCGGTGCTTATCATGGTTCTACCTATATGGCCGTTGCGATGACTACGCCGGCCTATCGAGATGGCTGGGATTCGGCGGATCATCTTGTGGATTTTCTATCCTCTCCTTATCCGTATCGTCGACCTGACAATATGAGTGTTGAGGAGTTTTGTGATTTTCTTATCGAAGAGATGGAACAAACCATTGAAAAAATTGGTGCGGAAAATATCGCTGCTTTTATTGCCGAACCGATTCTTGGGGCAGGTGGTGTAATTGTGCCGCCGGAGGGTTACCATCGACGAGCATGGGAAGTTTGTCAACGATACGAAATTATGAGTATTTCTGATGAGGTAGTGACCGCGTTTGGCCGGCTCGGACATATGTTTGCTTCCAAGGAGGTTTTTGATATTCAACCCGATATTATTTGCTCTGCCAAAGGTTTAACTTCCGGATACCAGCCGATGTCGGCGACCATTATTAGCGACGACATATTTGAAGTGATTTCGGCGCCTGGGGCAATGTTTATGCATGGTATGACCTATTCGGGACACCCGGCATGTTGTGCAGCGGCGTTAGAGAATATTGCGATCATTGAGCGTGAAGATATTTGTGGTCACGTCAGAAAAGTAGGTCCAAAATTTGAAGCTGGTATGAAAACACTGGAACAGCTGGATATCGTCGGTGAAGTGCGCGGTAGCAAATTTATGATGGGAATTGAGTTTGTTAAAAATAAAGAGACCAAAGAAGCTTTTACTCCAGAAGATAATATCGGTGGCAAGGTGGCGAAACACGCACAGCAACGCGGTTTGATCGTTAGACCGTTAGGAAGTATGGCGGTATTGTCGCCCTGTCTAATTCTGACGGAAGACGAAACCGCAAGAATTGTTGATATCTTGAGAGAGAGTATCGAGGCTGCGACCAAAGAAGGGTAGCTATCAACTTGTAAGGAGACGGGCTCAGGTTAAATGTTTTCCGCAAGAGAAAATACTGATTCCACTGTTTCACCAGCAAATAGCCTCGTTCGCCAGCCTTCTTCGGTTACCAGTCTTGCTTCGGCTGCAGCGATCCATTGTTCTGCATCATTTGCTGACAGAAGAACAATGCCATCATCGTCTCCGATAACCAGGTCGCCAGGGCGAACTTCGCTATTTCCCAGTTGAACCCGATCATTGATTGCTCCCTTGCTGTATCCGGTTGGCCCTCGCGGAGTAACATAACGTGTGTATACCGGGAAGTCGTCCCATTTAGCAATTGTCGCAACGTCCCGAATTGCTCCATCACACACAACTCCGGCGATACCTTTGGATCGCAACAAGCTACCAAGCACATCTCCAATCATCGCGTGGGTGGAAATGCCCTCAGCCGCAATCATCAAGACGTCACCTGACTGTAGTATGTCAATGGCATGCAGCACCGCACCAAAATCAGGTGCGTGACATCGCGCAGTCACGGCTCGACCAAATAATAGTGGTTGAGATCCTGCTGGTCTGACAGGGCGGATATTTGGGTCAATCTGACGCAAACTTTCAGATAGATCGACTGTGACTGCGACTGGCACTTTGCGCCATCGCTCCAGTTCTGAGTGTGAGATGGCGAGGGGTGGAGCGTCGTGAATAGCAATAGACATTTTTCGAAACCGTAAACATTTATATTGGCTGGTTACTTCTCATTCTACACATATAGCTGGTTTTTGTTAGGCTGAAATGGTCAATCTAAAAGCAGACATGAGATACAATTTGAACCGATGAACACGTACAACAAATCAGAATACGGTAAAGGGGATGGCACCTACCGCGCACTTGGTGAAGAACAGGGGGTGCGAGCGCTGATTGATGATTTCTATGATTTGATGATGACTGATCCAGCTTATGAAACGATCTGGCGTTGGCATACGGAAGACAAGAAAATTATGCGAGACAAACTTGTGGTATTTCTTTGTGGTTGGACAGGAGGGCCGCGTAAATACAAAGAAAAGTATGGCGCAATAGGTATTCCGAGAGTGCATGCACATTTGAAAGTGGGTGCGGAGGAACGTGATCAGTGGCTGGAGTGCATGCAGCGTGCTCTAGAGAAAAGCGGATACCCCAATAGTCTTGTGGAATATATGATTCGCCAACTTTCCATTCCCGCGGAGCGCGTGCGCCAGAGTTGCGAAAAGATACACGGGCTTGCTTGATTTAATCCATATTCCTGAGTCGTTGTCGCAAACGATATTCTGGGGCTTTGTGACGATTAGCTTTTTTACGTCAATGCTTACCGCTGCTTGCGGCATTGGTGGTGGGGCGGTGCTCTTGGCGGTTATGGCGCAGTTTATGCCAGTGAGTGAGTTGATCCCGGTGCATGGTGTGGTACAAACCGGCTCTAATCTAGGGCGTTCGATTATAATGCTGCCAAATGTCCGATGGGACTTGTTGCGCTGGTTCGTCGTTGGTAGCTTACTCGGGGCAATCGTCGGCGGGCAGTTAGTGGTTAGCCTGCCAAAGGATCTTCTGCGCTTTGTACTTGGAGCGTTTATTCTGTTCACACTTTGGGGGCCGTCTCCCAAATTTTCTCAGTCCGGTCGGTCTTTGCTTGCCGCCGGCGGCGTTTTATCGACAATACTGACGATGTTCGTCGGTGCAACTGGTCCTTTTGTGGTCGCATTTCTTCGCGCATTCCAATTGTCTTCCGTTACATTGGTTGCTACCAGTGCAGTTTGTATGGTGAGCCAACATGTATTAAAGGTTGTTGTTTTCGGGTTGCTCGGGTTTGCTTTCTCGCCCTATATTCATTTGATTATTTTGATGATTGCAACTGGCTTTCTCGGCACTCTAATTGGACGAAGATTGTTGTTGAAATTTGACGAAAAAAAATTTCAGAATGGACTAAACATAATTTTGACCCTGCTCGCATTGCGTCTTATATTAACGGCGCTGATTTAATTCATCTTGGTCCTCACAACGTATAAATAGTCATGACATTAGGCGTAGGCGGTTCAACCGCAGAAAAAGAGCTTGCTCTGCTCACTTCCAGCCGCGACCTGGCAGAAGCGATTGGGGTAGAGGAGTATCATGAGCGTTTAAAAAGGGCACGGGCTCTGATGTTGGAGCATGACATCGATGCCTTGTATCTTGATGCTACTACCAGTTTGCGCTATTTCACGGGTATGAACTGTTATGCAAGTGAGCGCCTTCATGGGGCGATAGTGTTTCGATCGGAGGAGCTGTTTTATGTCTGTCCCGCATTTGAAGAACAGAAAACACTGGATGGTATGGTTGTCGAGGGTGGGTTTGTTTTGTGGCAGGAACATGAGAGCCCAACGGAGGCGGTGTTAAAGCGACTTTCAGCGACGATCGGGAAGAAAAAAATAACCCTTGCTATTGATCATCAAACGCCTTTTTTTACCGCTAGCCGTCTTCAAAGTGAGAGCGAAAGCGTAACTGTTATTAATGCTGAAAAGTTGATTGCTGAATGCAGAAGAATTAAATCTTCTCACGAGATCACGTTGTTAAAGCAAGCCAAACAAATCACCCTGCGCGTACATCAAGCCGTAGCAAAAATACTGCACCCTGGAATTGATACCAGAGAAGTTCAGCGGTTTCTTGATCTGGCCCATATCGCTTGCGGAATGGACGGCGCATCGACCTTTAAGATCGTGCTTTTTGGAGAGCCGACCGCCTATCCTCATGGGGTTTCTTATCCGCAAACTCTAGTAGAGGGTGATATGGTATTGATCGATACTGGCGCTACACTCTATGGATACAATTCAGATATAACCAGAAGCTATGTTTTTGGGGAACCAACGAGTCGGCAATCGGAAATTTGGGAGCTAGAGAAAAAAGCGCAACAGGCTGCGTTTGCTGCTGCCAAAATTGGTGCCCCTTGTTCGGCGCCAGATACCGCTGCGCGTAAGGTTATAGAAGAAGCTGGCATGGGGCCTGATTACGCCGTGCCAGGACTGCCCCATCGTACCGGTCACGGTGTTGGGCTAGATGTACACGAGCATCCTTATATTGTTAAAGGAAATGAAGTTCCTCTATCGCCTGGAATGTGTTTTTCTATTGAACCAATGATCTGTAGTTATGGTGAGTTTGGCGTGCGACTTGAAGATCATGCATATATCGCAGATGATGGCGCGCGCTGGTTCACCGAACCAAGTGAATCCATTGGGAATCCACTGAATCATTAGAGAATGTCGGATAACACCGTTGCGCAACGAGCGTTAGAAAGCACGCGCTTTCTGACATATTGGCTGGATAGCATTCCTGCTGAAGCTGCGGAACCGGCGCTGTCTGAGAAAACGCATTGTGATTTGTTAATTGTCGGTGGTGGTTTTTGCGGACTATGGGGCGCTATCCAGGCGAAGGAGAATGATCTCGAGCGCGAGATTGTGCTGATCGAAAGTAAATCCATTGCTAACGGCGCGAGCGGTCGCGCGGCGGCAATTATGTCTACTTCGGTTATGCACGGCATTGACAATACCGAGCGTATATTTCCAGAGGATGTTGAGGAACTGGAGCGTCTCGGTCGAGAAAATATAGATGGCTTTCGAGAAGCTATTGAGCGCTATCAAATCGATTGTGACGTCGAATGGAGCGGCGAGCTAAAAGTGTCTGTTGGCGATCAAGGTCTGTCTCATATTCATGATGATTTTCGTTTATATCAAAAGTATGGCCACACTGCTGAGAAACTAAATCTGGAACAGGTGCAATCAGAAATACATTCGCCAATATTTCATGCTGGCGTCTGGTCAAAAAAGCGGAGTGGCACAATTCATCCTGGCAAGCTGGTCAGAGAACTAAAGCGTGTTGCGCTAGAGCTTGGAGTAAGGGTTTTTGAAAATACGCCCCAAATCGGTAACAAGACAAAAGATGGCAAGATCGTGGTGCAGACACCAGGTGGCGACATAACGGCACGCAAGGTTTTGCTCGCTACCAACGCTTGGGCTGCGGGGCACAAGCGCATAAAAACCAGAGTAAGTGCAATTCGAGACCGGATATTGATGACCGAGCCGCTTACGACATCGCAGATGGAATCCGTTGGTTGGGAAAATCGACAAGGCATTTACGATACGCGCACTCAGCTTAATTATATGCGTTTAACCAAGGATAACCGCATTTTATTTGGTGGGCGCTTGGGCTACTTTTTCGATAACAATACTGACCCGCATTTAGATAAAACACCAGCGCCTTATCTACGTTTGGCAGATGCGTTTTACACTACGTTTCCCCAGCTGAAAAATCGTACTACCTTTTCTCATGCATGGAGTGGGCCGATAGGGTTGACTACCCGTATGGCGGTGCATTACCAACGTTATCATGAAGGTAATATGGTATATGCCGGGGGTTATTCCGGTTTTGGTGTAACGGCTTCCCGCTTTGGCGCTCGGGTTGGGCTAGCAATTTTGGATAATTTAGATATTCCCGAGACACGTATGACTTTTGCGCGTACTGAACCGAACTATATTCCGCCTGAGCCGTTTCGCTGGATCGGCGCAAAAATTACGATGTATGCGCTGGATACGCTGGATGAAAAAGGTGGCTGGAGGAAACCGTGGGTCAAGATGGTAGAAAAAATGGGGTTTCCGATCACGCTATGAAGACCATTGGGCTACTTGGCGGAATGACCTGGGAAAGCACGGAGCTTTATTACAGATGGATTAATCAGGGTATCAAGCAGCGTTTAGGCGAATTAAATTCGGCCAAGATTGTGTTGGTCAGTGTTAATTTTCAAGAGATCAATGCGCTTCAGCATCGCGGAGACTGGGCCGAAGCTGGAAGAGTGTTGATCGAGTCGGCACAGAAAGTGGAGCGCGCTGGAGCTGACTTTCTTTTGATTTGTACCAATACGATGCACAAAGTAGCCGAGCAAGTTGAAGCGGTCATTCAAATCCCGCTGTTACATCTCGCTGATATCACTGCGCAACGAATTATTCAGCATGAGATGCGCACCGTAGGCTTATTAGGCACAAAGTTTACGATGCAACAGGATTTCTATCGAGCTAGATTAGAAAACTATGGATTGAACGTGATTGTGCCCTCCGAAGCCGACCAAGAGAAGGTTCATCGAATCATTTACCAAGAACTGGCGCTTGGTATCGTTAAAGATCAATCTCGCAATGAATACCTGCGCATTGTGGATGGGATGCGTAATGAAGGCGCCGAAGGGGTGATAGAGGGATGCACTGAAATTGTGATGCTGTTGCAGCAAGAACATACAAATATACCTTTGTTTGATACGACGGCAATCCACGCAGAAGCTGCAGTGAATCATGCTGTCTCATAAAGCCCGCAAGACTTAATCCTTGCAATCTGTATCAAGTTGAATATTACGTTTTTCTGCTACACTCAAAAGCAAATGAATAAATAGGGAGTCACGGATATAATTTTTTCCTCGAAGACGAAGCTGTTTCCACTGGTTTTTCTTGTTTTTCTAACAGGTTGTGCTACCGGAACCAGGAGTATTGGTCTTGCGATGCCTGAGTTCGAAAGCAGCGATTCTGGATCGGGTGTTGTGTATATAAATTCAATCATTGACCCCCGACAGTTTGAACAAAAACCTAAGGATCCATCCACACCATCAGTGGATGGTGATCTCGCGTCCATGGGCAAAGAAAAACTGAGTACCTTAATCGGACGACAGCGCGGTGGATATGGCGCAGCACTAGGGCAAGTGGCACTGCCTGTCGGTGGTACAGTTCAGGGTTTAACCTGCGTTTAAAAGCGTCTATTATTGTGTTTGTTAATTTCCGGTGAGAGAGAGGTAGTGCAAACGCGATTGTGGAAAACAACATGGCTTGCACTGACCGTGCTGATCATTGCGGGTTGCGCCTCAAGCGGTTTGATTCGCAACGAATCGATTCCTGCTATTGAGGCAGGACGAGGTTATTCCCTCGCCGCTTTTGAAAAGACGCTTTCAAGAACAGACAATGGTGTGATGTTGGCGTTTTCTGGCGGCGGAACCAGAGCGGCTGCACTGTCTTACGGTGTGCTTCAGCAACTAAAAGACACACTGATAGAAGACAGGTCTGGGAAGCGCAGGTTGCTAGATGATGTGGGGGTAATCAGCTCGGTTTCTGGTGGCAGCTTTACTGCAGCCTACTATGGATTGCATGGAGATAAGATCTTCGATGATTATGAGGAGGTGTTTCTAAAGAAAAATATCGCGCGATCATTAGTATCAAGTTTGCTTAACCCACTTAATTGGTTTTCTTCTGCCGATCGAACCGAGCATGCTATTCAGTACTACGAAACCGAAGTGTTTAACAATGCGACGTTTGCCGATATGTTACGGCCGGATGCACCGATGGTATTAATCAACGCAACTGATCTTACTGGCGGCGTTAGATTTTCCTTTACCCAAGAGTATTTCGATCTCTTGTGTTCTGACCTTTCAAGCTTTCCGGTTAGCAGGGCGGTCACAGCATCATCCGCAGTGCCTCTTCTGTTTAAGCCGGTAGTGGTTGAAAATCACGACGGTTGTTCGGATGGTATTCCAAATTGGTTAACAATTGCGAAATCTCGCGCTGACGAGGATCCTGAGTTAGCGCTTACCGTTGCGGGTATGGAGAGTTACTTTGATAAAGTAAATCACAAGTACGCACATTTTGTGGATGGTGGTATCTCGGATAATCTTGGCTTGCGTTCTATTTTTGATATGACTCGCTTAGCTGGTGGCACTCAGGAGATGCTCGACTTCTTTAATATTGATATCGCACGGCGGTTCGTCATTATTCTGGTTGATGCCTCTACCCAGCCAGATAACGGTATGGGAACCAGCCGAGAAGCACCGAGTATCGCGAATACAATTAACGCAATGACGGATATTCAATTGCATCGATACAATACGGCGACGGTCGCAGAAATGACAAAGAGCTTGGGAGAGTGGGGGCAGGAGCTTTCAAGTTCTTCTAATCCGGTTGAGCCGTATTTTATACGATTGAGTTTTGAAGATATCCGGGATCGAGCAACCAGAGAATTTGTGAATGAAATACCTACTAGTTTATCGTTAACTGAAAACCAGGTGGATACAGTTGTAAAAGTTGGCAGGGATTTGTTGCGTTCTAACCCTGAGTTTATAAGGCTGTTATCGGACATTGCTAATTCTTCGGACTCACTAGCTGAGAATTAGATTGTTTGAAATTGTCAGTTAAGATGAACAACGACTTGTCAAAAGAATTGCCCGCTGTGTTTGAGAGGGAAGATCTCATTAAAATAGCCAATACCGAGATGCCGTTTGGTAAATATAAGGGGACACTTTTACTCAATTTACCCGAGCCATATTTGCTTTGGTTTGCTAAAAAGGAATTTCCTGGTGGCTCGCTAGGTAGATTAATGGAACTTACCTTGGCGCTCAAGATTGAAGGGATGGATGGATTGCTCAGGCCATTGGTCGTAGATAAGGATTAGGCACAGATTCGACGACGGAAATAATCTTTTCTGTCGCTAATAGCTGACACAGATTCTGTTCAGTTTTCTTTCAGAAAATTCACTGGTTTTGTGACATAGTTCCGAGAAGTTATTCAATGATTTCCTTAATATTTAGTGTAACAGTGAAGTTAATGTTGGGATGTAGCTGAAGTTTTTTCCAGCAAGTTTTCGATTGTTCTGATGGTGTATTTAAACGAATTCGGTTCACTTAAAAACAAGATGTTAAACACGCAGATGTTACGAGGAAATATGATAGCTACAACCATACTTAACCCAAGTCATGAAGACTTGACAGAATTGAACAAAAAACTTTGTCGAACGCCGGACGAGGATTTCACTGAAATCGATAGTCAGGCAGATGAAAAACCTTTTGCAATCTATATCCGTAAGAACGCCAAGATAATTGCTGGAGTTCTTGCGAATGTATACCGAAAAGGCGTAGAAATAGAATCGCATTGGGTTGATCGTAAGTATCGCTACACCAATGTTGAAGCAGAGCTCATTCGTAAGACTGAGTTTTTTGGTCGGCAGCAGGGCGCTTTGGTCTCATTTTTGAAGACCGACGAAGTCAATTATTTCTATCATGACAACGGCTATAATTTATGCAGCTGTACGTTAGAACCGACTACTGGTAAGGAAATTTATTATCTTAGAAAGCTGCTGCAAGAATCAAAACAGTTCGGATTTTTTGGATAGAGAGTCTGTTTTATCCAAAACATGAACGGCCTGCTTTAGAGCTTTAGTCTTAATTATTATTGAACTGGCTGGCGTGTCAGGTTGATTTTAGATACTTAGTCCGCCATCAACAATCAGTGTTTGACCAGTAATATAGCCGGCGCTTGCACACAGAAATAATATTGATTCTGCATAGTCTTCAGGGCTGCCCTTTCTGCCGAGGGGGCAGGTTTCCCCTCCTTCTGTTGCCTGGTCAAATTTACATTGCCAGTCTGAATCGACGATCCCTGGAGCGATAGCGTTGACGCGTACGGATGGAGCCAGAGCGCGTGCCCACTCTTTGGTAAGAATAACTAACCCGGCTTTGGTGGCAGAATACACCGCGCTGGATCCTCCGCCCCCAAATGCCGCTATTGACGTTGTGTTGACTATCGCGCCTTTTGCATTTCGCAGTGCACCTGCTGCGGCTTTAATGCAACGATAGGGGCCGATCAAATTGACACTGATAAGCTGTTGCCAGAACGCCTCGGTTTGTTGTTCAAAATCATCGGCTGCGATGGGTTTGGGAGTGCCGGGTGTTGCGGCGTTATTAACCAAATAGTCGAGTCCTCCCAACTGCAGAATCGCGTTGTCAACCATATCCTGGGCACTTTGCGCATTCCCCACATCACCTGGGGCGGAAGTCACTGAATATCCTTGATCCTGCAGTCTTTCGATAGTTTGATCCAATTTTGGTCCCGCCAAATCGTTGACCGCAACCTGTGCACCACATTGTAAAAAAGCTTCGACAGTTCCGAGTCCAATACCTGAAGCGCCCCCAGTTACTAGAACCTTTTTTTGTTGAAGATCGTAGTTTGCTTGCATCCAGAGTGGTCTCAAAAACAGGTGAGTAGCGGGTGTTAGAAGTGCTGTATTTCAAAGCTTCGGTCATGCACCAATGCTGGGATTTTTACGCGCGCGGCATCTACTTTCCTTAGGTCAATTACCGCTGAAATTACGTCAGCTCGATCTTCGGCGCCTTCGGCTAGTATTTCCCCCCAAGGATTAACTATTAATGAATGGCCATAGGTTTTAGTGGTTCCGTGATTTCCATATTGGCATGGCGCGACGACGTAACAACCTGTTTCAATCGCTCTGCTTCTTAGCAATACATGCCAGTGTGCTTTGCCAGACGTATGGATAAATGCTGCCGGCACCGTGAGAATTTGCGCGCCGTTTTGTGCAAGTGCGCGGTACAGCGCAGCAAATCGCAGGTCGTAACATACTGTTAATCCTAACTTGGCAAGTGGCGTGTCGACAACAACAGCCTTGGTTCCGGCTTCGAAGACATCTGATTCTCTGTACTCTTCACCCTTGCCAAGATTGACATCAAACATATGAATTTTATCGTATCGAGCCATTATTTGGCCTTCAGGATTGATCAAGATCGAACGGTTTCGTTTCTTTTGATCAGACTCAACCACGGCTATAGAGCCAAGTAACAGCCAGCTCCGGGTGGATATCGCAAGGTCGGTAAAAAAAGGAATTGCAAGATGATCTTTTTCCGGCATTGCACCTGTTTCAAAGATGCCTTTATCCGTATGCAGATGAGATAAAAATTCAGGAAGGCAAATCAAATCTGCACCTGAGTCAGAAGCAACTGCGACAAGTTCACCACATTCTCGCAAGCTTTCTTGTGTGTCGTTTCGTGCGCTGTTTTGCACGCAGCTGATCTTAAATTTTGATTTCATACTTTACTCAGAAGCAATGGTCTGGCTTTAATTTCCAATCAACTCAAACTGACTTTTATTTGCTTCAGATTTTTATATTGTTTTAGATTTTTGGTTCGAAAGAGCTGTTTTTCGACCAATCGAATTGACGACTAGCTTAGGTGCAACCGGTATAATAGAAGCATGAAAAAGATCGCTATTTTTGCCGATGTGCAAAACATCTACTATACCACCAGACAAGCTTACCAGCGCCAGTTTAACTACCGTAGACTATGGCATCGCGTTAGTAAGCAAGGTGAGATAGTGGAAGCTGTGGCGTATGCCATCGACCGAGGAGACAGCCAACAAAAAGCATTTCAGTCTGCCTTGAGAGATATTGGCTTTGAAGTGAAACTAAAACCATTTATTCAGCGAATGGATGGTTCAGCGAAAGGAGACTGGGATGTCGGGATTACGATCGATGTTATGGAAAGTGCGATCAACGCCGATATAGTGATTTTACTTTCTGGGGACGGTGACTTTGATATGTTAATGCAGCATATTAAAACAAAGCGGTCGATCACTACTGAAGTTTATGGTGTGCCGGATCTCACGGCGAAATCGCTGTCAGATTCTGTTGACCATTTTCATGCTATTGGAGAAGGGTTGCTGATGTAGGCATCACAGATCGATGCTGGGGTTTCCCTAGGCAGTCGCTAATCTATTCCGTGAAATGAAGTATTTTTCGGTTCGGTAAGGCGTTTGCGAATATGTTCGGGAAACACCATATTAGGCTTCTTGTCGTAGCCAAACAAAAGACTATGACGACATTGGCTGGATTTTTCGATTCTGGTCACCCTGTGTAAAGACCTTCTTCCCATAAAAAGAAAAAAAGTGCCTGGCGGTGTTATTGCTTTGCTAGGTGATTTTGCTCCTGAAAATATGTTACTTACTTCGGTATAGTTTTCGTCATCTTCCGAGCGAATCGACGGAGCGTATTCGAATTCGCCGCCTACGTCTGCACTTTGAATAGCAAAGGATACGACACCATCATTGGTATCAAAGTGCCAGCCAAACTCATCACCCTGTTGCATTATGTTCGCTCTTACAGAAATATTTGGGCATGCCAAACGAAATAATGATTCAAAGTTCAATAACTTACGGACAAACTCTGTGAGTTCGTCAAATTGATAAAGTGCCAAACTCGGACCTTCTGATGAGATTTGTTCGGTTGTGATCGTACCGCATCGCCTCGGGAATAATTGAGACCGAGGGTGCTCGGCAGGAAAGCCGCGGTTGCGCATCCAACCATAAGCTGTTGCTGGAAAATCCACCTGTCTAGCCACTGCTTCTAGCTGCCGGAGTTCGTCGGCCAGTTCATCCACCGCACTCTGTTGAAGAAAGCCGGGTAGGGTACAGTTGCTATAATTATCGATATGCGCATGACAAGTTTCGAGCAGCTCTTTCCCTTCAGCAGAATCCAGCTGATGAATCGGGTATCGATCCAGGTCGATAAAATACTCCAGGGTATGGTTTTTTCTATTCATGGCAAACAAGTATAAAACGAATCACGAAGAGTGATTAAGGGATTGTATGACAAATGCCGTGATCAGATGGATTGGTAGTGTTGGTTAGCTAGTAAGAACTCTAAGACAGGTATCTATAGTTAGGTTAGACTCTACTTGTTTATAAAACTAACCGATGTATTTCCATGCTGCTAAACACCCCCACAGCTAAGATTGGTTGGCGAGCGACGTCATTTAGCTTAATTGATCCAAGTAATTCTGAGACCTTTACTTATGAAGAGATAAAGGGCGAGAACGGCACTTTGGTCGCCTTTATTTGTAATCATTGTCCATATGTAATCGCTATAATAGCGAGATTAGTAGAAGACGCAAAAGTGTTGCAAAGCAATGGGATTGGGGTTGTTGCGATAAACTCGAATGACTATCAATATATTGCAGCAGACAGTCCGGAGAACATGATTGCGTTTTCGAGTCAGCATCATTTCTCTTTTCCATATTTGGTGGATCATGATCAATCGGTAGCTAAAGCGTATGGGGCGGTATGTACGCCTGATTTTTTTGGGATTAATGCAGATGGTGTACTGCAATATAGAGGTAGGCTAGACGACGCCGCGATGCGTGATGCAGCAAACCGCACGCCAGAATTACTGAATGCAATGCTGGAAATAAAGCGAACTGGAGTTGGACCTGACAATCAACTTTCCAGTATGGGTTGTTCCATAAAATGGAAAAAATGAATTGCACAAAATTTTAGAAACTCAATCGACATTACTGTAAACCATGCAACTGACGAAACATTATTTTTCTGAATGACACATTCACAGACTAGATTTCTCTATCTTAATATTGGTCATTTTTTAGATCATTTGTTTATGCTGATATTCGCGTCTGTCGCTGCGCTACGGCTGACCGCCGAATGGAATATTCATTATTCCGAGTTGATTCCCTATGCCACTCCCGGATTTGTTGCATTTGGCGTGGGGGCAATTGCATCGGGATGGATTGCAGATAAATGGAGTAGGGAGGGGATGATGACTATTTTCTTTATCGGTATCGGGGTGAGCGCGATTCTTGCTGGCTTGGCAAACAGTCCGTTTCAGATGGCGATTTCGCTTGCACTGGTTGGTTTATTTGCCTCAATTTATCATCCTGTCGGGCTTTCAATGGTGGTAGAGGGTCTACAACGAACCGGGGTGCCAATAGCGATCAACGGTATTTTTGGGAATATGGGAGTTGCCTGTGCGGCCTTGTTGACAGGTTTGCTGGTTGATCAAACAGGGTGGGAAAGTGCATTTATCTTTCCAGGTTTTGTCTCAATTGTTGTAGGCGTACTTTATTGGCGGTTCAACCAGAAGGGTATTGATACTGAAGAACATGAATCTGCTTCAACCGACAACCGGGCGGCAGAGAATGCTGTGACGAAGAGCACGTTGATCAGGGTGTTTGGGATTATATTTTTTACTACGGCAGTGGGAGGGCTGATCTTTCAAAGCACAACCTTTGCACTACCCAAGGTGTTTGATGAACGACTCGGTGATTTAGCCGGCTCTGCTACCTTGGTGGGCTGGTATACATTTTTGGTGTTTTCTCTTGCTGCGTTTGCTCAGCTGCTCGTCGGATACCTGATTGATCGTTGTCCGGTTAGAATTATTTTTAGCGGAGTAGCGCTATTGCAAGGTTTGTTCTTTTTAGTGATGACAGGCTTAACCGGCGTTTCAGCTTTGATTGTATCTTTTGCATTTATGTTCGTTGTGTTTGGTCAGATACCAATCAACGATGTTCTTGTTGGTAGGATGGCGAAAAGTGAATGGCGCAGTCGAGCCTATGCACTGCGCTATCTGGTGACATTTACTGTGATGGCATCATCTGTGCCATTGATAGGTTGGATATACGGAAATTGGGGGTTTGACAGGCTGTTTCAGCTGCTCTCTATCGCGGGATTTGTTATTTTTCTGGCTACACTACTATTGCCGGATTCAAAGAAATTAGTGCCCAACCCAGCCTGATCACCGTTTAGGTTAGAAGACGCGACAAAGTCGTAATGCATCGTAAATCGCGGCGTGTACGTTGCGTGCAGCCACGGCATCACCAATTCTAAATAGCTGAAACTTGCCTTCTTTATTAGTCGCAACTGTTTGAGGTGAGCACTTGATGAGCGCCAGCTGGTCTATTTCGCCACGATTAGATGATGCTTCTTTCAGTTCGAAATACAATTCGTCGAGAGGAGCCGTTGCATGATCAACCACTACCTGATCTACCAGTCTTTCACCGCAGTCTGCATGGGTATAGTGACTCCATAAAACAGCACGCAGTTGATTGTTGTCTCGTTCAAGGTGACGGATTTTTTGCATGGCAGTAATGGTGGCTTGATTCCGTTGCAGCGATTGCATGTATGGCACTAGATTCATGCCGCCTATTTCTGGTGCAAAGGTGCGTTCGGGAGTGACGATCTCTAGGTTCGCCCCTGATTCCGCAATTGCCTCTGCCGCGCTCATGCTTGAATGTGCTCCATTGTCATCAAAAAACAAGACGTTGTTGGCGACTTTGGCATCTCCAGAGAGAATATCCCAGCTGTTGATGGCAAGCTCATGACCAGAATCTATTGCGGTGGTTTGTGGCAGTCCTCCTGTTGCAACGACGATAATATCTGGATTCATTTGTTGCACCGTTTCGCCGTCAACATATTGATTCATTTCGAACCGAACACCAAGCCGTTCGCATTCATTGGCGCGCCAGTCAATAATCCCAATAATTTCTTTGCGTCTCGGGAGGCGGGCGGCAAGCCGCATTTGTCCGCCCACTTCATTTGCTGCTTCGAATAAAGTGACTCGATGCCCTCGTTCTGCGCAGACCCGAGCCGCTTCTAGGCCGGCAGGCCCTGCACCAACGATTACAATACTTTTCTGTGAGTCAGCCTTCTCGAGCACGTGAGGCATGGTTAGCTCGCGACCGGTGGATGGGTTATGTGCGCAAAGAGTACCGTGGCCTTCGTAGATCCGATCAAGACAATAGGTTGCACCAACGCAAGGTCGAATTTCCTCCTCCACGCCAGCCTCTATCTTTTTAACAATATGTGGATCCGCAATATGCGCTCTGGTCATTCCCACCATGTCGAGTTTTCCTGAGGCGATAGCATGGCGTGCTGTAGCAACATCGTTGATGCGCGCGGCGTGAAAAACAGGAAAGTTTGTTACTTCGCGGACTTCACCTGCAAAATCCAAATGCGGGTTAGAGGCCATTCCTGTGACAGGAATTACTTTTGTTAGCGGCGCATCATGATTGACGTTTCCTCGGATAACATTGAAAAAATCGACGGTTTGAGATTCCTTCAAACGTTTTGCAATATGCAGTCCTTCTTCTTTATCAATGCCTTTTTCTATTTGCTCGTCGAGAACCAGTCTAGATCCAACTAGGAACTGATCTCCCACCGCTTCACGAATCGCGCTATATGTTCGCAGGCTGAATCGCAGCCGGTTGTCCAATGAACCGCCGTATTCATCATTGCGATGATTGGTGAGTGGCGACCAAAAGCTATCCATTAAATGTCCATAACACTCGATTTCAATGCCGTCCAGACCCGCTTCCTGCATACGGATGCTTGCGGCAACATAATCATTGATCACCCGTTCGATATCCCAGTCTTCCATTTCTTTGGGAAAGGCACGATGTGCCGGTTCGCGAACCGGAGAAGCAGATATGACAGGCAGCCAGTCAGAATGGTTCCAATTTGTACGTCGACCGAGGTGGGTCAACTGAATCATCACCTTGCAGTCATACCGATGACATTCACTGGTTAGCTGTTTCAGCCAAGGAATGATGTCATCAGAATAGGCATGCAGGTTACCAAAAGAGGGAGGAGAATCTCTCGACACAATCGCGGAACCTGCCGTCATTGTAAGCGCCATACCGCCTTTTGCTTTTTCCACATGATAAGCCCTGTATGCGTCTGTTGGCATACCATTTTCATGATAGTTGGGTTCATGAGAGGTGGACATGATTCGGTTTTTAAGCGTGAGATGTCCAAGCTGAAATGGCTGCAGGAGTGGATCAGTGTTGGTTTTTCCCATG
The DNA here is from genome assembly GCA_937992195.1 of uncultured Gammaproteobacteria bacterium. Classification (GTDB taxonomy): domain Bacteria; phylum Pseudomonadota; class Gammaproteobacteria; order Arenicellales; family Poriferihabitantaceae; genus VYFG01. The sequence continues at coordinate 41,818 of CALKKV010000044.1, forward strand.
TTGTTGGCCTCGGATAGGAAACCTATTTATTCATCAAAACAGACAAGCACTACGGCATTCACAATCACCATGAGATCTTTATTATTTTCACTGGGAATATCTAGACCTCCTTTTTCAGGTTCCACCGTAACCGCACCATAGGGCAATTCTGCTGCAACGGCTTCTTTATCAATTTGTTCCGGATTGGCCGCGCCCAACTTGAGAATAATTTGCATATCATCTCTGGATTTGCCGATATGACCAAAGAAGTTCAGACTGGAATGTCGAATTGCGTCTGATACTGCGCGTTTGGCCGCTTTTGTATAGTCACCACCGTGAACGTCTACGCCCATGCCCATTTCAGTGATATAGCGTTTTAAACTCATTTAATTCCTCAGTAAATAGCGAAAAGATAAGCCACAATGTTATCATTTCGGATCAGCAATCAGCACCTTTCTTTGTCGGAGGATGCGCTAACTTTATAGAGAATGATGCGCTAACTTTATAGAGAATATAGACCGGGTTAAAGCTGTTTTGGCTCTGCTGATAGTGCGTAGTTAATGACAATGGCTAAAAGTTAAGTTTATGGGCTCGATTTTAAAGTTACTAGTAGTTTTGGCATTCGGATGGTTGATCTACACATACGGAATACAGCAGAACACACAACAGGCATCCAGTCGATATCAAGATCCCGGATTCTCTTTTGATGATGAGGCCGATGGTGGGTCAGGAGGCGGTGATGATTGTGCACGTCACATTAATCCTGAATTGCTGCAGGCCTGCCTTGAGGCAAAAATCAAGAAAGCGGCGGAGAAACGTTCTCCATAATTTTGTAATCATTTTCCAATTTTTCTATGAAATACAAAAAGCTGGGTGACAGCGAGATTGAGGTAAGTTTGGTATGTTTGGGCACGATGACCTGGGGTGAACAAAACTCTCAGGAAGAAGCCTTCGATCAGATGAACTATGCGCTCGAACGAGGAGTGAACTTCTGGGATACCGCCGAGATGTATCCGGTGCCGGTGAAACAGGAAACGTCCAGGAATACCGAAAAGATTATCGGAAACTGGATAGAAAAAACGGGACGACGAAGCGAAGTAGTTCTGGCAACGAAAATTATTGGTCAAAGCGATCGTAAATGGATGCGTGGAGGAGAGCTACCAAAACTTAACCGAAAGCAAATATTGCAAGCGGTTGATGACAGTCTCGGACGACTAAAAACCGATTACATTGATTTATACCAGGTGCATTGGCCTGGTCGACCGCTGGGACTATTTGGGGAAGGAAACGGTTCATATATCCATAAGGCTGATCCTTTAGAAATTCTGATTGCTGAGACAATGGATGCTTTAGATGAAGTGGTGCGTTCCGGGAAGGTTAGAACGCTTGGTGTGTCAAACGAGACACCCTGGGGGGTAAGCCAATACTTGTCTGCGGCAACACAAGGCAAGCAAAAAATTGTGTCTATTCAAAACTCCTACAGCCTGATCAACCGCATCTATGAGGGTGGATTGAGTGAATTTGCTTATCGAGACAATGTTGGTTTGTTGGCCTATTCGCCGTTGGGAATGGGTGCACTGAGCGGGAAATATATGAATGGTAACCGACCTAAGGACAGCCGCATGGCTTTGTATCCAGATTTTATGACACGCTATCAAACCGATATTGCCGAAAGGGCAATTCAGCAATACGTTGCGCTATCAAAAGAGTTCGGCTTAACGCCGACCCAGCTCGCGCTCGGTTTTGTTAACACCAGGCCATTTGTAACCGCAAATATTATTGGTGCAACAACACTTTCCCAGTTAAAAGAAAATATCGATACGGTAGATGTCGTTATTGCGGAAGAACTTGAAGAAAAAATCAAGCTGATTCATTCGCAGTGTAAAAACCCTGCAGCGGCCTGACTATTTTGGTGACTCATTGGGTATATTTAAAATACTTCTAAGGAGCTTTTAGCGCTTTCAATTTATTCCAGATTGGCGCGACGCCGAATTGCACAAACGGAATCAGAATTGCGCCAACGATTAATCCCATCATTCCGGATCCAGTTGCTGTTGCTATCCAGCGAAACACACCTGCAAGAGCATACTCGCCGCTTGCTATCGTTTTACCAATACCGGCCACAAATTCTTCAGGCCAGTGCCAGCCAAATTCAGCTAGACCGTGAATCACAATACTGCCACCAACCCATAGCATGGCTACCGTACCTACCACCGCAAGCACTTTTAGGAAGTAGGGCATACCGATGACCAGCCCCCGACCAATTGCGCGAGTTACTTTACCAAATATCGATTGCGATGTTGAACGACCCATAAATAGGCCAACATCGTCGGCTTTCACAATGATAGCGACCGAACCATACACAACGATGGTAATGCCGATACCGACCAGGGCGAGTACCGCAGCTTGTGTCCAAAAATTCGAATCGGGTACACCTGCCAAAGTAATCGCCATGATTTCAGCAGAGAGAATAAAATCCGTGCGGATAGCGCCGGCTACTCTTTCTTCTTCCAAATGTTCAGGGTTGCCTGCAACGACGCCTATTTGGTCTTCATGTTCATGGGCTTGATGTGGAAACAGTGCTTCATATATTTTTTCGGCTCCCTCATAACAAAGATAACCGCCGCCAAGCATTAATAAGGGCGTGATCAGTCCAGGCGCAAAGAAACTTAACAATAAAGCAGCCGGTAACAAATAAAGTAACTTGTTTTTAATTGAGCCCCATGCAATGCGACTGACGATGGGCAATTCGCGAGACGCGTCGAAACCCACTACGTATCGCGGTGTGACAGCCGCATCGTCGATAACTACGCCAGCGGATTTAGTGCCGGCTTTAATGGTTTGAGCAGCAATATCGTCGAGTGAAGTCGCAGCGACCTTTGCAAGTGCGGCAATGTCATCTAAAAGTGCTATTAATCCGGTGCTCATCAGGTCAGTTTAGAAGATTTTTGTGAGTACGGGATTCTAGCATTTAGTGCTTACAGATTAGAAAAAATATTGTGAAAGATTAGGGAATATACGATGAATCTGCTGGTGTTTTTCAAACATGCGCGTGCATACTTCGTTCTTCAATAACGGGCTTGCGTAAAAACAGCAAGGTCGACTCTATTACGGGCATGTGAGTGGATTTTTGAATGAAAGCACTGCTGATAAATATACCCCTTGGCCATATGGCAAACGACTGGGCACCTGGAGCGATTTGGATTCTGGCTCCTGCGATTGCCGCAAGTATGGGGCTCTCTCCGTCCGAGCTTGGTTTGTTGTTAACCATTCACTATGTTGGTGCTTCTATTGGCTATCTGCCTGCAGGGATTTTGTCAGACAGGGTAAGCCATCAGGGACGGTTATTGGCGGTGACGTTTTGGTGGGTAGCCATTGGTTATATATTGGCTTCATTTGCTCCGGGTTTTTGGACTCTGGGAATTATTTTGGCGATTGCCGGTATGGGAGATGCGGCATGGCATCCCATTGCAACCGGAGTCTTAGTGGAACAGATGCCAAAACGACGCGGTATGGTGTTGGGCATACATGCAATGGGGGGGACACTATCGGAAGTGGGGTCTCCATTGATGGTTGGATTTCTGCTTAGTTATTTTGACTGGCGTACAACGCTACAAATATCGGTGATTCCTGCGGTATTGATGGGGATAGTGTTTATCTTTTTTTGCAGAAAGATTCCAAGATCTGCAGCAAAAGCTGTGACGCAGATTGAGTTGCGGGAAATTGGTAAGCGATGGCTACAGCCAGCCGGTGTTCTGCTGGTGTTAATGATCGCGACTTATAACATGGCGTTGATGTCGTTAATGAGTATGACGCCGTTGTTTTTGCAAAATAGCCTTGGATATTCTGCAGCAGTAGCCGGCATCGTATTTGCATCCGCTATGTTGTTTGGATCTATTCTCCAGCCAGTTATTGGTCGATTCTCTGATGGGGCAGACAGGCATCTGGTATTTTTATTGGGATCGGCACTTGCTATTGTTTGCTCTGCTGTCGCATTTCTTTCTACCAAACCTTATTTGATTATCGGCGCGTTAATTCTAAATATGACATTGCTGGTGAGTATACGCTCGAGTGTTTTGGCAAGTGCTGTGGAGTATGCTGGCAAGCGCGCTGCAACTACCCTCGGATTTGTATTTGTTATTCTGGATGGCGTCGGAGCATTGGGCGCACTAGCGGGAGGGTATGTCGGTGAAACAGGATTGCAAAATGTGTTTGCTCTTGCTGGTTTGTTGTCTTTAGGTAGTCTGGTTTTAGCAGCGGTTGTTTATGCGCAAGGAAGGTCGCTCGAACAACAAAAATTGCCAAACTGAATTCAGGCTGGATCAGTCTTTCGACTAACTTTCAGCAATGGAGCGAGCAGAACGGGCGCAAAGTAAATGGGAAACTGACTGACCGCAAAGAACAACCAAGTCATCTCGGGCAAAAGCCCGCCGGTTGCGGCAAGCATTAACCCCATATTACGTTGAGAAGTCATGAGTGCTAGTGCAAAAGCACGGTCTCTTCCATTGTTCATAAACAACAAATAGGTGGTTATAAACAACACGCATGAGATGGCAAACGTTGTGACAGTTAGCCTGAGTATAAACAAAGGATCGCTGAGTATCTGAATGCCAAGCTGTCCCATCACTGCTGAAATAAAAACAAACAGTAGCAGAATGTTGACTCCGTCGAGTTGTGCATCATAGTCGGCTATTTTTTGCGATCCAATCCATTTCCTTAAGCCAATACCAATCAACAAAGAACCAACGGTCAGGGCTGCGAGATGCAAGCCGAGTTGCATAGGAGGTATCGCTAGCTCTATTCCGGAAAGCGCCAGCAGCAAGGGCGCTATAATTGGAATAAGTAGGGTGCTAAACAACAAGGTTATCAGGATCAAGGTAGCATCTAGCCCCATCAGCGCGACAATTGCAGGGGTTGCCATCATCGGAGATGCAACTGCTTGCAGAGCTAAACCGGGAAATAGATCCGTCTGTTTAGTATCGATATCCATCCAGCTATAAAACGCGAGTAGTCCTAATGGAATGGCTAGTGAAGTCCAAACAACTGCGGAGATGATGACACCTGGATGTTTCAGGTAGTGTTTACATGCGATCAGATCGATGCGGATAAAGGCTATACAGAGCAATCCAAATATTGCTTCCGTCACAAAGGGCTTGAGAAGAGCGCTAAGGGGAGGTGTGAGAATGCTAATTACGACTAGTGCAGCGATACCTCTGCCTTTTTGTCGTCCAATCCATTTAAGCATTTATATGATTTATCCAAATATTTGGTGTCACATCTTAACTGATAACAAAGAAGTATCTGCAGACGCTCCTTTTAGCGTCTCTCACTGTGTTTGGGATTTCGTACGAATGCGGTTGGGCGGAACAAAGATCCAAGTAGAAATGACAACAAGACCAAACAGCGTATAAACAACGACGAACACCCACCACGGTAAGTCCCAATACAGAAAACGTTGCATCCAGTGCTCGACAAATCCGCCTGAATAGGTCTCTTCTCCTCCAAGGCTTCTTAACCACATCTCCAACGTGGTGAGTGGACAAATAATCCCCAGCCAAGATTGCAGAATGACAATGCCAATACCGAGCAAGTGAAACCAACGGAGTATTGTTGAACGAATCCATTGCCAGCCGAGGGCACCTCCAATAAATATCAATGGCACCATAGTGACGACGAATACGACAAACAAGACATGAATCGCCAGTACAAGATTGGCTAGCGTTATATACATCGATAGCCGCTATAATTTCGGATTACACTGCAGATGGATTTTTCTTACTGTTGTCGATGCCATATTTCGCAATTGCTTCGGACAACACGCTATCTTCAATAGAACCCGTTTCTTGAAGAGATTGCAAACTTGCGATCGCTATATGACATCGATCGACTTCAAAAAAGTGTCTGAGTTTGTCTCTGGCATCGCTGCGACCGTAACCGTCGGTGCCGAGGACGCGATAGGGCGCATTGATTAGACTACGAATCTGTTCTGCATATTGTCGTACATAATCGGTGGCAGCGACAACCGGACCGTTCTCGGCTTTCAAACAAGCTTCAACATGGCAGGTGTGCCTGGTTCCCGGATTGAGTCTATTTTGTCTGTCCGCTTCCTGGCCGTCGCGAGCTAGCTCAGTAAAACTTGTCACACTCCATATCCTGGATCGAATACCAAAATCTTTAAACAAAAGCTCGCCCGCAGCCTCGACCTCACGCAAGATTGTACCGCTTCCCAAAAGTTGCACTTCTCGTTTTGCAGAAGCTTCTCCAATTGATTTTAATAAGTACATTCCGCGAATAATTTGATCCTCTATCCCTACCTGCATCGGTGGCTGAGGATAATTTTCGTTCATCATAGTGATGTAATAAAATTCGTCTTCCTGTTGTTCAAGCATCCTTTTTGCGCCATGCTGAAAAATCACCGCGAGCTCATAGGCATAACAGGGGTCATAGGAGCGGCAGTTGGGGACCGTGGACGCAATGAGTTGGCTTGTACCGTCCTGATGCTGCAAGCCTTCACCACTCAGAGTAGTTTTTCCGGCGGTCGCTCCCAGCAAAAACCCGCGGGCTCTTTGATCACCCGCCGCCCAGATTAAATCGCCAATCCTTTGGAATCCAAACATTGAATAATAGATATACATCGGCAACATGGGCTCGTCGTGGGTACTATAGGACGTTGCCGCTGCGGTCCATGAGGACATTGCACCTGCTTCGGAGATACCTTCCTCCAATAGTTGACCGTCGGTTTGTTCCTTATAAGTTAACAAACTTGAGGAGTCTTCGGGTTCATACATTTGGCCCTCGGGTGCGTAAATACCAACCTGGCGAAACAAATTTGCCATGCCAAAAGTTCGCGCCTCGTCCGCAACTATTGGGACGATTCGATGGCCAATTTCCTTATCTTTTAAAATATTGCCAAGCATGCGAACAAATGCCATGGTGGTAGAGCTCCCTTTATCGTTCGCTTCCATTGCGAATTGACCGAATGTGGCAATTTCTGGCACTTTTAATGATCTTGATTTGCGTCTTCGCTTAGGCAGGTCGCCACCGAGATTCTGTCGTTGCTGTAACAGATACTGCATTTCTTCCGAGTCGTTGTCGGGGCGATAGAAATTCAGTTGTTCGACGTCTTCGTCAGAGATCGGAATGGAGAACCGATCTCTAAACTCAAGCAGACCCTCGACATCCAGTTTCTTGGTTTGGTGCGCTGTCATCTTTGATTCTCCAGCGGATCCCATGCCATAACCTTTCTTTGTCTTTGCCAGGATCACCGTCGGACGATTGGTTTCATTTCTAGCCGCCGCAAAAGCGGCATAGAGTTTTCTAAAATCATGCCCGCCTCTCTTTAACGCGTCGATTTCTTTGTCACTCATATGGGAGACTAAATTCATAACCTCCGGGTCTCCTTCGAAAAAGTGCTTTAGATTATATTTTCCGTCGTTGGCACCAAGAGTTTGATATTTGCCGTCGACGGTTTCAGAAAACCTTCTTAACAGGGCATGATTTTTATCCCGAGCGAAAAGCTCGTCCCATTCCGATCCCCATAGTACTTTCACAACATTCCAGCCTGCACCGCGAAAAATGGATGAAAGCTCAGGAATGATCTGGCCGTTCCCGCGCACCGGTCCATCCAGGCGTTGTAGATTACAATTGATAATAAACGTTAGATTATTGAGTTTCTCTCGGGCTGCTAAAGACAGTGCTGCCAGGGATTCTGGTTCATCCATTTCGCCATCCCCAAATACCCCCCAAACATGTTTCTTACTGGTATCAGCAATTCCTCTGGCGTCGAGGTAACGCATAAAACGCGCGTTGTAAATTGCTGATATCGGACCGAGTCCCATAGAGCCGGTGGGGAACTGCCAGAAATCTGGCATGAGCCAGGGATGTGGGTATGAGCAAATACCACCCCCCGCTACTTCCTGGCGATAGTTAGACAAATGCGATTCATCTAATCTTCCTTCCAGAAATGCTCGTGCATAAACACCTGGCGCAGAATGTGGCTGGAAGTAGACAAGATCGGCATTATCGCCACCACGAAAAAAGTGGTTGTAACCCATTTCAAAAATTTCCGCGACAGAAGCGTAACTGGCGATATGTCCGCCTAATTCGCCATGTGCTTTGTTGGCGCGCATTACCATCACCAGTGCATTCCATCGCAAGATCGCAGTGATTCTCTCTTCGAGTTCGAGATTGCCGGGATAGCGAGGTTGATCTTCCAGTGGGATAGTATTGCGATAAGGCTGGAAGCGAGGGGCTTGATTTACCAGACCAAGCTCTTTGGCATGGCGGTCGAGTGCGTACAAAATATCTCTGGCGTTTTCAATACCGCTATGTTCGATGACGGCCTCCAGTGACTGCAACCACTCTTGTTTTTCTATCTCGAATTCGTCCGGATTTTGAGCTTGCATATGCTTACTTGCTGGTTTTTCCAGCAGATTATCAAAGTTAGTGCAGTATATTTGCCCAATTTTGGTGTTTTTAGTTGATCTTTCAGCATAATATTCTGTATCTTTCCAAAAAGCATTTCAGATATGCCAAATAAGCAATTAGATCAACTGGATCACAAAATACTCGTTGCATTACAGAAAAACGCACGTCTTACCAACGTAGAGCTGGCAGACCGCGTTGGTTTGTCTCCATCGCCCTGCCTCAGCCGCGTGAAGGCGCTATCCAAGGCCGGAATTATTAAACGGCATGTGACATTGCTTGACCCCGAAATGCTAGGTCTTTCTCTGAATGTGTTTATTCAAATTTCTTTGGAACAGCAGTCGGAAGTAATGCTGGAGAAATTCGAAAAAAGAATGACAGCATTACCTGAAGTGATGGAATGCTATTTAATGACTGGAGATTCTGATTATCTGATTCGGGTGACGGTTGCAGACGTCAATGCACTCAGAGAGTTTATTCTCAATCATTTGAGTAGGATTAAGTCGGTTTCCAACATCCGATCTTCGTTGGCCTTAAAACAGGTTAAGTACGAAACAGCATTGCCAATACCAACTACCCGGTAGAAGGTTATCGTTTTTTATGTCTTCGGATTAATTATCAGGTGCAGAGAATCTTATGAAACAGATGGAGCACTGGCAGAGTTTTTATGACGAATATACTGTGTGAGTGAGCGATAAGCCTGAATAGCGACAAAGGGGATGAACCAGAAGTTTAATACTTCTACAAAAAACCCGAATAGATACCAATGAAAGTAAAGCAGTACTGGTGTTGGATATACCCACAGATGTAGCTTTTTCCAGCGAGGACCAAGCCTCTTGACCGAGTAATTATTCGAAGTGACTGCTAAGGCTGTCATGAGGATCATCGCGATCCATCCTAAAGCGATATCCAGTTCAAACATTTGTGAAAAGATATCTGCCAGTGCGGGGTACTCTCGAATATAAACGAACAAATGTATAACAGCATAACCAAAACTCGCCACACCGAAGTATCGCCTGCTGGTCATTAACCAACGGTTGGTTGATTTGAACGCTTGATACTTTTGAGTGAGAACTCTAAAGGGCGATATACAAAGCGTTAAAAAAAGGAGCTGAACTGACAACAAACCAGACTCATACATCAGCTCAGAGTAATACCTCTCGTCAAAGATAAAATCGACTAGCAGTGGTATTGCTGGAATCGCTAGTAGTATCCAGAGAGCATAGCGCAGGTATCGGTGATTTAAATTAAACATCAATTGAGTTAACTTATGATGCGGCCGTGTTCTTTCAATAGACGCACAAGGGTCTGTTGATCAATGGCCCGGCAGGTTTCTCCATAAGGTTTAACCATCGTCATATCTTCAGCCGCCACCATGGCATTAATGACAGATTCTTCTACCGACTCAACCGCGCCTAGATACAATGCGTCGAGGCAGGAATCATCAATACAGGATAGCGAATGATGAGAGCAGGGGAACTCAGTAACAGGTTGTGCGTTTGCGGTTGAGAATGCGAGAAAAATATCCCCTGAATTATTCCCTCCGGGGGTTCCACCGCGGCCAATACCAATCGAAGCGCGTCTGGCAATACGTTCCAACTGTCCGGGAAGCAAGGGCGCATTAGTGGCCAAGATAACAATAATTGACCCCATCTCATGGCTCTGCTGTGCTTTGTTATCGCTCATGTATTTGCCGACTGGAACACCTAATGGCGTAAACCATTCGCGAACACCATGATTCGCCTGTACCAGCGCAGCGATTATATAGTCGGAATCATTTATTTGTATTTTCCTTGAAGCACTACCTGTACCACCTTTGAACTCATAGCAGATCATCCCCGTTCCTCCGCCTACATTACCTTCGGAAACAGGTTTGTCACTAGCGTTATTGATGGCCTCCAGCGCATCTTCCATCGTGATATGTTGACCGTTGATATCATTTAGAACGCCGTCGTAAGTTTCGGCAACGATAGGCATTGCCCAAAGATGTTGATCTCGCCATTCATCGGCGTAATGAGAGATCATCCAGCGCGTAGCGGCATGATGTACCATACCAACGGAGTGCGTATTGGTGATGCAAATTGGTCCGGCAAAATACCCAGCATCACGAACCCAATGTGATCCAGTCATTTCACCATTTCCGTTCAATGAGTTTATTCCAGCCCATACCGATTCAGGCTTGTGATTGAATCCTCTAGGCAGTATTGCAGTAACGCCGGTGCGCACGGGGCCATCTCCCTTTGATGCTGCCCCTTCACCCTGGATGATTGTTTTGAATCCGACAAGGACTCCTGGCACGTCTACCAAAGAATTCGATTGTCCACAGATACCTGGGAAATCTAGGCCTAGATCTCGGGCTCTTGGTTTGGTCATTGAAGAGTGGAATGTTGAGTGAGTTGTTGGATTACCACATTAAATCATCCGGTACTTTAAAATCTGCATAGGGGTCATCCTCATTTGCATCGTCTTCCGTAGCGCTAGATTGATAAACAACGGTTTCAGGGTTTCGTTGCGCAATTTTATTTGCAATTCCGTTAGCGACAATTTCGAACCGGGATTGATCTCCTTTTTCAAATTTTACGATCGCGAGTCGTCCGCTTCCTAACGACGATCGAACCCGCTCGGGCACATAAAGCGTTTTTACTTTATTCTCGACAGCGAAGTTATAAGCAACTTCACCATCTGAAATATCAACTTTATTTAACTCAATCAACTGTCGTATTTGCGCCTGAATTGCTTTCAATTCCGCGGCCTCTTGTTTCATGCGATTGAGATCTCGGTCGCGTTCCGCGTGTAAGGCTTTCATCGCATTAGTAGATTGTTGCCGAGACTCTCTGGATTCGGCCTTTGACTTTTTGGACGCTTTGTTTGCTTTGTGTTTTTCCTTGGAAACCTTCTTCGCTGTATTTTTATCAACGAGTCCAGCTTTTAATAATTGGTCTTGCAGAGATGTCATGGGGTTGAAGAATTAAAACAGACAGGGCCTAAATATATCGAAATATGCGGCTTAAGTTCTTGGTTTTTCGGTGCGATTTTCGGTATTTACTTGCTCCTATAGACAATATTTTACGTTTGTCGGCTATTTTTATATTCCATTCTGAGCTTCTATTTGAGACCATACCATCTTTAATTAAAAGACTTAGAAATATGAGTGGGTATTGGGTAGTTAGGGGTGGTTTAGTAAAAGACGAAACAGCGCTTTCTGAATATATTTCCCTTTGGGAGCCGATCGCGGCAAGATACGGGGCAGAGGTTATCGCTGGTAGAGGTGCCATAGATACGAAAGAGGGGGAGCATCATCCTCGGCAATTGGTGATCCAGTTTCCAAGCTATCAAGACGCTGTCGCGTGTTATGAAGATGTGGAATACAAAGCTGCAATGGAAGTAGCGAGTCGCGCATTCGATCGGGAGCTGGTTATTCTGGAAGGTTAGCTGACCATCAATTGATGGTTGTCATCACCGTAATTTCCCCAAATAGTGGCAACTGTTTACTCTCTTATGTCACTTTGTTACTTCTTTACGTGCTGACTTTTTTACAAAAATTTTTCAAGATGTTTTGTATCAATTGAGCAAAGGTTTGCAGCGTTCTTCAATAACACTGGTTGAACGGAGAACATTTTTGATTAAGGCTGTTTAGTAAATTGAATCATTGACAATATTAGAGTTCTAGGAGGTTTGAGTGGAATCGATACTTGAAGGACTTCGTGCCAGTTTTACCTGGGACGTTGGGGTTTTAGTACACTTTGCCACACTTGGATATATTCTTGGCTTTCTACTGAAGAATCAGTTGGCGCTGCGCTGTTTGGTTATGATTGCTACAGTATTCTATATTTTGTATTACTATTTTTTTCCGGCTGAACCCTTGTGGGGAGGTATTCTTGGAAGTGCGTTGATCATGATTGCAAATATAACTGGAACTGTTTTTCTTTTGTTTGATCGCTTGCCCATTAAAATTTCAGATATGCATATGCCGATGTTTAAGAAATTACAGGGAGTGGAGCCTAGAGCATTTCGGCGACTAATTAAGATAGGGGAGCTTTTTGATGCTGATGAAGAAGTGGTGCTTACCAAGGAAGGGGAGGAGCTGGCTTATCTCTACTATGTTTTGTCTGGAAAAATTTTGATGAACAAGGGGCAAAAAGAGTCTGATATACCTCCTGGCTGTTTTGTTGGGGAAGTAAGTTTTATCCTACAAGGAGACGCTTCGGCTACCGTGACCGTATCGTCAGGCGCAAAGTACATGCGCTGGGAGAGATATAAATTGCAAGTTTTATTGAATAAAAATCCTGATTTGAGACAGTCTTTTGAAGCATTAATCGGTCGGGATATGGCTGCTAAAGTGGCAGGCTCACATCCGACCATGATTGTACAAGAAGCGATTGCCTAGATTATTCGCAAATTCTTGTTCTTAAATCAGCACTGCCTTAAGTAAGGCTTGCTTGCTGTTTTCTTTGCGTCATGATTTGTTGCAATAAAACAGGTGCAGCAACAATAACCGCAAGAATATCGCTGCCGGTGCCGGGTGCGACTAACAGCAGACCAGCAATCGCCATGCACAAACGCCATAATCCGGAGAGCGGCTGCAGGTAATATCCGGAGACAGCGGTGGCAATAGAAAAGACACCTAACGCGCAGGTGACCGCAACTTGTAGAAACGAGGTGATGGAGAAGTATTCGGGCAAAACAATCAAGATTGTTGGTGCATAAACAAAAACCATTGGCACCATCAGCTTGCCGATTCCCAAGGTGAAGGCGCTAATACCAGTGCGAAAAGGATTTGCATTTGCGATGCCAGCAGCGGCGTACGCTGAAGCGCAGACGGGTGGTGTAATTTCTGAGATAACACCGTAGTACAGCACAAACATATGTGTTGCTAATGGTGGTACACCAAGGGTTGTTAATGCTGGCTGTGCCACTGCGACCAGCATGATGTAGAGTGCTGTAGTTGGTAAGCCAGCACCCATAAGAATACAGGCAATCGCAATCATCACCAGGGAAATAAATTGCTGTATTGCAGATTGTGAGAAGGCATCTGATGGAATCCATCCAAGTAACGGATATAGACTTTCTGCCATATCGGCAGCTCCACTGGTGACCATAAAGCCAAGGCGGAAACCAACGCCGGTGGTATTTATAACGCCGACGACAATACCAACTGCTGCGGAGGCTGCGCCTACCGCTAGGGCGTATTGCACGCCAACATGCATGCTATCGAATAGTTCTCGAAAGGTACCGCGTTCTCCGCGATGCATCAAGCTACCCACAACTAGAGCGGCGAGAATACCTGCCATTACAGGAGAAAACCCTTCGCCGCTAAGTGGAGATGCTTTCCAGAAAATAAAACTGAGTAAGGCAAAAGGTACCAACAGCGTTAACGGCCGCTTGAACGATGAGAACCCAACGACAATGCATAAACTGATACCCATAAACGCCGCCATGTTTGGTGAATACCCGGAGAACAAAACAAACAACAGAGCAACTAGTGGCAGTACAGTGAACCAACCGTGGCGCCAAACCTGTCCTAATATCGGTAGCTGTTCTTTGGCATAGGTTGGCAATCCAAGTCTCTTGGCGGTGAAATGAACAATCGATAAAACGCCAATGTAATGCATCATTGCTGGCACAATCGCGGCGATTACGATTGTGGTATAGGGCACCTCTAAATACTCAGCCATTAAAAAGCTGGCAGCACCCATAATGGGTGGCGTGATTTGCCCTCCTGCGCTGGCGGCTGCTTCAACTCCACCAGCAAAGTGTCCCGGGTAACCCATACGTTTCATATTTGGTATGGTTAAAGATCCGGTGGATACGGTATTTGCAATAGAGGATCCAGAGATGGTGCCAAAAAATGCAGATGAAATAACGCTAACCTTTGCAGGACCACCTGTGTAGCGTCCGGCCAGAATCATGGCATTGTCGACAAAGAACTGCCCCAGTCCCATTCGCTGAGCAACTACGCCAAACAATACAAAGTGAAATACAACGGTGGAAACGACCCAGAGCGTTACGCCAAATATTCCTTCAAACGGGAAATACATATTGTTAATAAACTGCCGCCAGTCCACTCCAGGATGCTGCAGTATGGCCGCTGGCATATGCGGTCCAAATAAAGCAAAAATGACAAACACCAGGATAATAAGTGGTAGCACGAATCCAATAGTACGTCGCGCAATTTCAAGGGATGCGAGTACCAGGACGGAGCCAAAGAATACATCGAACCCAGTAGGATTGCCCTGACGCAGCATTTGTTCAGGAATATCAAGACCAAATGAAGAGAGGCCGCGCCAGCTTAGCCAAAGAAATAATGCGGCACCAATTGCAAGAATCATAATGATCCAGTCATACAAAGGCACATTGCCCCAGCTTAATTTACGGGCTCCGTTATATCGCAAGGCAGCTTCAGATTTGACAAGCGGAAAACCTGCGAAAATAAATAGAAACAGTCCGGATAAATGTACGCCCATGTGCACGTAGTCGACTGGTGTACCAAAACCCGCAGTCCATAGGTGATAGAAAGCAAAACCGATGGTTGCCCAATAAATGAAACGACTGAGAGAAGGGCCGTTGTCTCTGGTATTTAAGGAGGTATCGTATTTTTTCTCCAACTCCTCTAGTGCTTTGGCGTCCAGCTCTTGCTGATCTGGGGTTTGCTCTGCTGCTGTCATTGTTCTCTCAAATAAAATGTAAACAGGGTGGCAACCTGTGGTCTGCCACCCTGCATCGCTTACCTGTCATTAAACAGCTGATCGCTTAGAGCATACCTTGCTCTTTATAGAATCGTTCTGCGCCGGGGTGCAGTGGCACACCAATACCCTCAATGCCGTCAAGTGCGGTTTCCAGAGTGATGACTTTGCCTTTCGCATGACCATTATCAAGCAACTTTCTAGCAGTCGGTGACCACATTGCTTTGGTGATTTCGTAAATTAAATCATCGCTTTGATTTGCGTTTGTCACCAAAATACCGCTGACCGCAACAGTATTGACGTCATAGGTCACTCCAGGGTAGGTGCCAGCAGGAATCTTGGATGGAATATAGTAAGGAACGGATTCATTCGCTTTCTTCACTTCCTCGTCAGTAAAAGAATAAAGCTCCATGCCCTTGGTGTTATCCAGCTGAATCATTGCGGCTACCGGAGTACCAGCTGCATAAAAATATGCGTCTAGTTGACCGTCAGCTAGACGCTCTGCGCTTTGCGAGTTATTTAACTCAGCTTCGTCAATGTTATCTCTGTTTACACCATGATCACCGATAATCAGCTCGACTGCGATCTGTGTTCCTGAGCCCGCTTGGGCTATGCCGACACGTTTCTCTTTCAAGTCAGCCAAACCGTTGAGACTTCCACCTTTCGGTAACACAAGATGTAGATCTTCTGGGTAAAGATTAGCGATAACTCTAAGATCAGGTTTTGCATTGCCTTCAAATTTACCTACGCCACGGTAGGCAAAGTTAAGCGTCGCAGCGCCCGAAAGCCCGGCTTCCATTTGTCCTGCCTGAATCGCGTTGACATTGTGTGCGGACGCGTTGGTAGACTGTGCCATTGCAACTAAGCCAGGTACGCCACAGTTGCCGCCGTCATCACAAGCACGTGATCCCGGTGGGTTAGAAATTGCGTTGGCGATAATGCCGCCAATTGGAAAATACGTGCCGCCAGCACCACCGGTGCCGATACGGAAAAATTTCATATCCTGAGCAGTCGTTGCGCCAGCAAACAGAGCGCTACCGATAGCAACTGCCGCTAAAGTAGTGGTAAGTTTCATTTAGAGTCTCCAGTAGTTTGATTGTTGTAGTAATCCTTTCCAGCTTTTGAATACTTGCATAGCCGAACGAAAAGGATACGTCTATATTAGGCTAACTTTTTCAGAATACACAAGCACTAGAGCGCTTAAAGAACTCTAAATGAGGCTTTATAACTGCGTTAAGGCTAATCCGACTACCCCTAACAGTAAAACTGCCATTATCCAATTGATTATCCGCTGTTTCCTTAAAGGTAAGTGCAGTTCCTGAATGAGACTGCCACCACGAAGCCAAAGTAGGTGAATGGGTATCCAGATGGCATTGATCAAGAGAAATTTCACCAGTGTTTCTGTAATCAGCGCATCTGGTAAAAACGCGAAACCTGAAAACAATGCTGTGTTGACTACGTATGCTTTCGGATTAATGGCCTGCAATAAAACTCCCGCACGAATTCCAGGGCGAATTTTTGATTGTATAAAGCTAATCTTGGAGCCGGCAAATGCGATTTTTGCAGCGAGGTAGATTAAGTAGAGCGTAGATAGTATGAGTAATAGTGTGCGCGACCAGGGTATCGCAAAGAGAGCCGTGGCTAAACCTGAGATAACTGCCAAAGCGACCAGGTTGGTACCGAGAAATAGGCCAAAGACATAGCGTAAACCTGCTTTGAAGCCAAACGCGGCGCCGACACCAGCGGTGGATAGTACGCCCGGACCAGGCGTGATTAGCAGCATAAAAACGGCGATTGAGAAGGTAAGCATTTCTTCAGGATTCTATCGTTGATTTCTTACGTGGTGATAAATGAACATTGAACTTGAAACCATGTATTGTCTATATTAGATCGATAGATTGGTCAAATGTTCTGAAAGTAACAGGTTTAAAAATGAAAGATAAGTACTGGTTCTCTTCAATTGCCTAATGTTATTCGTTACATGCGGTGATAGAGATTTTTCTGTTCGGCTTATATGGAATGTTATATGCTTTGAGTTACGGTAATGAAACACTGAAAGTATCGTTAGTTAGAGTCGCTGATAAAATTTTTCACACCTCGGCGTTAAGATTGGAATCTATAAAAGCGATGATAGTTGTGAACGAAAATTTAAACGTAAAGAATAATACTTTTGACGTTGAGTTAGCTGAAGGGTCGAGATGGATAGCAGGCATTGAAGGTTCCAGTTTTAATCATATGGGAAATAAGGGAAGGAGATATATCTCGATAAAGAAGAAATGCTCCAAAGTGTTATAGGTTGAGGAATCGTTTTAACCGGTAGTATGCTAATGCAAAACGATATAAGCTTTTGGGGAGTTGCTCTCGTTTTGTTTGGATGCTCTATTTTCAATTGCGCTAGTTAGGGGGAGCTGCTGAGTTTTAATTTCCTTTTTGGCGATGACGGCGATGAGGGTCGTGGTGACTAGTTCTCCCCTTGAGAGAATCAGCTAAGAATCATCTTTAAGATAATAGCGAGGATTTGAAATTGTTTTCAGCATTCGATGATGGATTACCGCTGCAGCTCTACCAGCTTGGTGCAGACAAGGTGCAGTGCTTTCGTTTTGCACCGTCAGAATACTTAAAACCATATATTCACTATTACTGGTGGCTTGATATCGCAGCCGGGGAAACAACCCTCGAGATCATTCCGGACAATGCGATAGACCTGGTTATGTCGCCTGATATTGCTGATTTTTCGGTGTTGTATCTACCTGCGTCTGAGAAATTTTCAATATCGCTAAACGGCCCTATAACCTATGTAGGTATAAGTTTTCGTGCGTCAACGGCAAATACTTTTTTCAATGTCAGTAGCGATGTGATGAAAGATTGCATGGCAGGGATAGGTGCAACAGAGTGCTTACGCATTGAATCAATCGTTGCCGGTGTGCAGCAGCTAAATCAACCAGAGGACATAGCAAACACGTTAGACGCCCTTGCAACAGCGCGGTTAGAAAATATGCCCGCAATTCGCAAGTCAGCAATCAAACTCAATATCGAAAAGGTGTTGGCGGCTATGCAGGCATCGGTTGGTCCTAGTGGGATGGATGCCATAGCTTCACGTTTTGGGTTGAGTGACAGACAATTTCGCCGGATTATGGGTTCATTATTTGGCTATGGCCCCAAGAAGATTCAGCGTGTTATGCGGTTGCAGGCATCGCTAAAGGAAATTCTTGCAGCCAACTCTGATACTCAGCAAGACGGGTTTTACGATCAGGCTCATAAGATAAAGGAGATTCGAGCACTGACTGGACTTACACCGGGAGAAATTAAAAAGATGTCCGAAATCTACAATTCAATGGATTAACGGGTTGTTAAAGTACTCACATCAACAACCAAACAGGTGCCCTATGATACAGTTTAATTCAGCTTTTCCACTCTACGTAACTCAGGATATCCAAGCCCAAAAATCGTTCTATTGCGAGAAATTCGGTTTTGAAGCAGTGTTTTTTGATCCAGAATTCTATCTACATTTAATTAATCCAGCTAACGGTGTTGAGCTTGGCTTTATGTTACCGAACCTATCCATGCAGCCAGATTTTCTTCATAGTAATGCTCAAACAGATGGCATGGTGATTTCATTTGAGGTAGACAGCGCGGCTGTAGCGTATGAACAAGCAAAGAACGAGGAGCTTGATATCGTATTTGAACTAAAAGAAGAGCCCTGGAAACAGATCCATTTTATGGTACGAGACCCGGCCGGGTTGGTCATCGATATTGTAGAAGATTCAAATCAAGCGGATTGAGGAGATCAAACTATTAGACCAGAGCCCGAGTAGAATCTCATTTTCCCGGCTCTGGTTGATGACCACCCTGTAATTAGCAGTTTACTTAACGAATCGGCTGATATTGCCCGTGAAGCTGGAGCGTCAATCTCTAGAAGCATATGAACGGCTATATGTGAAAATTTTGATTACACTTGGAGGCCGTTTAGTTTTTAAAGCGCTTTTAACCTTATATGGAGAATGTATGAGTACTAAGGAAAATAAAGTTGTTGAGAATATTAACACGCCAGGTAAGTCAACTAATGTAAACGCTGTTAAATACGAAGCCATGAAAATAGCGTTTCTGAAAATTCTTCCGGACTCAGCTCCGGGATTAACGCAAGCCGAAATTCGGGAGAAGGTGAGAGAGTATCTCTCGGAAGATATTTTTCCTAAAGGGGCAACTTCTGGTTGGTGGGCGAAAACAGTTCAACTTGATCTGGAAGCAAAAGGAGTGGTGAAGAGGGAGAATTGCAAGCCTCTTCGCTGGTATCGGGTATGAATCGTAGCGATTGTCAAGACCCTGGCTCATTGTCTGCCATGGCGCCCCTACTCATCGAGTACACATTCAATTCAGGTCATCGAACTGAATGCGATGACAGCAGTTTTGGTAAATTCAGGGTCGTTGAATTGGTTCGTTACTCGAGCTATCTTACGCAGCTCAGAAGAGACAAAGGTGCTTTCCAACGCCTCATATAGTACTTGGTGCGCAATTCAGGGGTGGTTAAATTTGGCCGATGAAGGTCGATTTCAAAGGGATGCAAAAATACTACTGATGCATCGAGCGGCTCTCCTATAATTTATGCCTATACAGAGCAGTTCGACACTGTTCAATCGCAACCATTGGATATCTAGTCGCTTGCGTGAGGCACTGTACATTCATTCGCGGGGTTAGCCGATTATTGCAGTTTAATTCATGTGCGATGGGTATGGGTCGATTTCGTTTAGTCGATATTTGAGAAGCTTTTTAGGTGGTGAGAAGGTACACAATAAGACTATATTCTGATCGTTGAAAGTTAGTGCGGAATCAGTTTATTATGAGGCTCGAGGAGTTATTAAGAAGGCTGTCTGCATCTTTTATAACACCTTATTTTACCGCTCTCATTTTACAATATCTGAATTAATTGATTCGTTAGTAAATTCAATACATGCGACTGTATGTAATTCATAACAACAATCCTAGGAGCTTCTATGAAAACAACTTTTTTTTTATTGCCATTAGCTGCGGCAATTTTTTCTTTAAATGTGCATGGCGCGAGTTCAAGCGTTGGTGACGATGTAATTACATCACAACGCGCGAATCTGGCTGCAAACACAGCGGGTAAAGGATTTGGGCCACAGTCGCCGAGAGATATAGAATCCAAGGGTGGCGCTAACTCTCTTGAGTTTGGTGCGGCTCCAGCATACAACGATATGAACTTGTGTAATATCCATTTCCATAAAAACGCTGAACACTCTGGTGGCGAATTCGCCAAATATGCAGGCAACGGCGATGGCAAGGGTTATCAATCTGGTTATGTGTATTCGGGTGCGCTGTCTGATGCAGAAAAAATGCCGTTTGGTGAGGGTGTCTGCCTTGGTAAGCATGGTGCATTGCAGTCTGGCGATACCATCGAAATTCATTATGTACATTCCACTGCGCCCGTGGGACCAGGGCCGACATTGGGTGCCTGCTTGAGTGAGTCGATCAAGAATCCGCAGTTACGGGTAGAAGCACAAGTTTATGTATTGGTAAATGATAGCAGTGCCAGTGATTTTGGAGAGTTAACCAAGACTGGTGAGGCAAATGGTTTTCAGCAAGCGCTGAATATTCCAGCTAATACAGGTTCACCGATTGTTTATGCGGGTTCCACCACGGGTCCTAGCTATAATGAAGCAGGCTCTCCATTCCAAGTTACATGGAGTGTTCGTCCGAAGGTTACCAAGGTTAATATCGATAGCGTTGGTAAGTGGTGTGCGGGAAATGCCTTTGATGAAGATCATGCCCATGGCGTGAGAAACTTGGTGAAGAACCCTGATCTTCTTTCGCCCATAAATTAAACAATTTTTATTGTGTGATGAAAGGCCTGATGATTTCATCAGGCCTTTTTTATATGTACTTGAAAGCTTTGAGAACAGTTTCTCCTCTTCCCCGTTCGCCCGGGCATATAATGTGCACTCAAATAGCGTTTCACCTGGAAAGTGAGAATCTAGATTTCGAGTCATCTTGCAGGCGTTAATATTCGTAATCAAGACGGTATTTCTCAATACATAAAGCGGATTCCCTGTGGCCAAAGATCCAAGTTTCATTCAGGAACAAAATACCAAGCTGGGCATTGTGTTGGTGGTTATAGGGTTAAGTGTTGCTGCATTTATCGGCGCATTGATGAAACTCTTGTCCGCCGATATGCACGCTATTCAAATTACCTGGGTTCGGTTTGTTTTTTTCGCGATATTTCTTTTGCCCATCATATTTCTTCGAATTGGTAAAAGTGCGCTACGTCCACCGCGCCCTCGTATACAGTTTTTTCGTGGCCTGAGTCTGGCTGGGGCTACAGTGGCTTTTGTTGCTGGAGCAACCCAGATACCTTTTGCAGATGCGATCGCAATCCTATACGCCTATCCATTTCTGTTAACGGTTTTGGCTGTTCTGTTTCTCAATGAGAAAGTGAGTATGATGGGTTGGTTGGGTGTTACAGGTGGCTTTTTTGGTGTGATATTAGTAATGAGACCTTCGTTTTCATCTTTTAATGTCGGAACGTTCTATGTATTTTTAGGCGCTATTATTCTCAGCGTTCAGATGACATTTAACCGCCAGCTAGGAAAAGCGGCAAATCCTATTGTTACTTCTTTTTGGGGCGCAATTGTGGCGACATTGGTGTTATCGCTCTTTATCTTTAAGTATTGGCAGCCCCTAAGTACCTATCAGTTGTGGGTGCTTATACTAATCTCTCTTCTTAGTATTGTTAGTCAGCTATGTATCGTTTTTGGGTTTGCAAAAGCGGAGGCTTCGGCAATTGCGCCATTTACTTACCTGGAGATTGTTGCCGCACTAATCTATGGCGTAGTTTTATTCGGCACGATACCCAGTTTGCTTTCCTGGTTAGGTATTTTCTTTATCGCGTTTAGCGGTATATTGGTAGCCAGGTCGCTTTCGGCGCCGCTTGCACCCCGAAGAAACCCCAAAATATAATTCGATTAATTAATCCGTAGCGAAAATGACGCATTTAATTCTCCATCATTATCCGCAGTCTCCGGTTACCGAAAAGGTGCGGCTGGCACTCGGTATAAAAGGTTTAGATTGGCAGTCAATTGAGGTCCCCCGAATTCCTCCACGACCTAACTTGATGCCGATGACCGGAGGGTATCGCCGTACGCCGGTATTACAAATTGGTGCCGATATCTATTGTGACAGCCAGTGTATATTGGCTGAGCTTGAACGGCGCTTCGTAAATCCGGCCTTATTATCTGCACCTCTAGGCCAGCTGGAGAACGGGATTTGTCGCTGGATAGATGGCGCGATGTTCTCCAGTGCCACCACTGTTGTCCTCGGAGCTGCAAAGGATCTGCCCGCCGACTTTGCCGCAGATCGTGTACGGCTGTATTTTGGCGAAAACTGCAAGATAGAAGATTTGCAGCGGGAGTCAGCACATCACGTGACGCAGTTAAATGGACAGTTAACCTGGATTAATGACATGTTGCTAAATCAAGCACGTGCTGGGAATGCGTATTTGTCGGGCCAATACCCTGGTTTGCTAGATATCACTACCTACTACATCGTCTGGTTTTTGTCGGGTCGCTGGGACGGAGGAAGGGAATTTCTCTCGCGATTTGATGCGCTGATTTCCTGGCAGGAGTTGATGGAAACCATCGGTCACGGAAATCCTGTCGAAGGAAGTTCTGCTGATGCATTGCAGATCGCAAAAGACGCGATACCAATAACACCAACACTAACGGATCCAGTAGTTAAAGATGCCTCTGGTGCCAGTATTGGAATGGAGGTTGCGATTCAACCAGATTCCATTGGTGGAGATCCTGAAGTTGAGGGGAGAGTAGTACAATTAAACGCCAGCCGGATTGCGATTGCACGATATGACGACATCGCAGGAGAAATTGTCGTTCACTTTCCCAGAGTGGGATATCGGGTAAGAGTGCTTAAGAAATAGACTGATAAGAAAATTTATGTCTCAACGTCACAAAATAATATTGTGGGTATCGATTGGTGTATTGGTTTTCTATCTTTGCTTGGTTGTCTATTATTACGAAAATATTTTCACCTGGGTTTCCCATAATCTTTGGGTCGTCGCGGTACCATTTGCTAAACAGATTTTCCAAGCGCTGTTTGGCATGAAAATACTGTTGTTTTTTAAATCATTGACTGTGCTTGGCTGGCATCTGCTTAAGCTATTGATGATTAAGTTTCTAAAAACACTAGGACTTCGCTATGGCGTCTTTTTTACGCAATATCGCTGGTATTGGATACGACGTTCTAAGGTGATGTTTATTCGCCGCGGAAAGCAGTTTTTCCGTGGGCTGAGGAAATTTTGGGCGGTCTATAGAAGGGAGCAAAAAGTCATTATCCTGGTGGCGTTTTTTCCAGTGGTGTTGACTCTCTTTGTTCTAGGATTGAGTTTTAATATTACCCGTAAGACCATGGTAGAGAAAACACAGGAGACAGCGATATTCAAAGTGGCGACCACAGCGGGTAATAAGAGTACAGGTATTCGCTCATGGGTTGCACGTTTGGATCAGAAGACATTACGGAAAATACAGGTGTTGTCAGGGCGGGCGCAAGAGATCGCAACGGAGAGATCTGAAATGCTCAAGAAGAAAATTAATCCACAATCGGACAAAGATACTTCTTCCAAAAGCTAAAAAATCACTATATCTAATATTTGTTTGATAGTTTTCTGTTAGAATCCGCCCTCATCGGGACTCAGCCGAAGAGTTTCCTTCGCGACTTTGTTAAGAACATATTGGTTTTTGTGCTCTTTTCTTTCTGAGAAGTCGCTTCATTGAATTGTTGCATTTGCAACTAATAATTCCGCCCCAGACGTCTTCCATCGGCAGAGCAGGTAGTGCTTAGTTAAAGCCAATTACCTGCCTTGATGCGAAGGGCTCCATTGAGAAATAAATTAAAATGTCATTTGACAAGCTCGGTCTTTCGGCCGAAATTCTGCATGCATTGCAGTTGCAGGGCTACAGCACGCCCACTCCTATTCAACAGCAGGCGATTCCAGCCATTCTCGAAGGTCGAGATGTGTTGGGTGCAGCGCAGACCGGTACGGGTAAGACCGCCGGGTTCACATTACCACTTCTAGAAAACTTATCACGTACGCCTGGCAGCAAAAAAAAGAGGCGATCGGTGAGAGCATTAATTCTGACACCAACCAGAGAACTTGCTGCGCAAGTAGGGGAGAGTGTTCGTCACTATGGTCGAAATCTACCTTTTAAGTCGATGACCATGTTTGGCGGAGTTAGTATCAATCCTCAGTTTATGAAGTTGCGCGGTGGTATGGATATTATTACTGCCACCCCGGGTAGGTTACTGGATCATATAAATCAACGTACGGTCAATCTTTCTGAGCTCGAGATTCTTGTGCTTGATGAGGCTGACCGAATGTTGGATATGGGGTTTATCCGCGATATTCGAAAGATTATGGACTTTTTACCTGACCCTACCGAGCGACAAACCTTGATGTTCTCCGCGACTTTTTCAAAAGAAATCAAATCCTTGTCGCAGCAGATGCTGTACAACCCACAACTTGTTGAAGTTGCTGCACAGAATAAAACTGCCGATAAGATTACCCAAAAAGTCCATATGGTTGAGAAAGGAAAGAAACGTGCACTACTCTCCCATTTAATTAATGAGAACGATTGGCAGCAAGTGCTGGTGTTTACAAGAACTAAGCATGGTGCCAATCGCTTATCAAATCAGTTGATTCAAGATGGGATAACATCTGCGGCAATTCACGGCAATAAAAGTCAAGGTGCGCGAACCAGGGCACTTGCTGACTTTAAAAGTGGTACGGTCAAAGTCTTGGTCGCAACCGATATTGCTGCTAGAGGGTTAGATATTGATCAACTTCCCCACGTAGTAAATTTCGAGTTGCCGAATATCGCGGAGGATTATGTTCATCGAATCGGCCGCACAGCAAGGGCCGGGCACACGGGTGAGGCTACTTCTCTGGTATGCGGCGAGGAGTTCGACTTTCTATGCGATATAGAGAAATTGGTCAATCTCAAAATTGAGAAGGTTGCAATTGAAGGGTTTACTTCCGACAAGATTGTTCGTTTAGCGCCAGCCGGGCGTGAAACATTGGGTAAGAAACAGAGCCAAAGTCGTCGCAGAAAGCCAAAGCAGGGCGGCAATGTTGTCAAACCAAAAGGTGAGGGGAATAAGCCTGGGGGGCACAAGAAGCGCAAGTCAAATGTGGCAGGAAAACCCGGGGTGGCAGCAGGCAAGCGTTCACATCGACGAAAAGCAGCTTAGCGGTTGTAGTGATCCGCGATGAAAGAAGCCGTTTTAAGGAGATTCAGATCATGTTTTTGCCAATATAGTGTTTTTCATAACAATAGCGGGACAGGGACGAAACGGGGTATAGCGCAGGTGGCACAGGTCGCTGTATTTGGGTAATAATTACCTAAGTCAAACCGAATTTGCAGGGTAGAATATCTGCTGGAGATAACTTTTATCAGCCTAGTATGTACCGTCACTTACTTAATACTGTAATCGCTACCTGGATTTACTGCGCTATCGCAGTGATTTCTACAGCGTATGCAACTGAGAGTATCGTGGCCAGGGTTACTGATATCCAAGGTACTGCCACTGAAACTTTTGGCGGAATAGAACGCAACTTGCGCATCCTCGCCAGGATCAAGGATGGTGCGGTAATAGAACTCGAGAAAGGCGCAGAGATCACCCTTCATTTTTCTGCAAAGAGAAAAGATATGCGTTTTGTGGGACCTGGAGTAATCAATGTTATCGGCCAGTCTGCAAAAGGGAGCAATGGTGTAGCTTCTACCAAAGAGCATAAAGATATTGGTATTTCTCTGGATTTATCCGGGTCTGGGCTAGGTGGAATCATCTCGCGCGGAATCAATACCAAGAAACTCAAAGTAAATCTGAAGCACCCGGTGAAGACAAAGGTGATAGCTGATAGGCCTCTAAACTTTAGCTGGTCAACCAAAGACGGAGACCCTGCAATGTTTTCAATATCATTGCAGCAGGTTGGAGGACCTGTTCTTTTTAGTCAGTCCACTACAGCAAACCAAGTTCGATTACCTGGGAATATTCGGTTGAATCCGGGTAGTTCATATGAATGGTCTGTTGTTGCAAGCTCTGGCAGCGGAAAGTCTGAGCCCAGAATTGGTAAATTCAAGGTTGCCACGGCGTCAGAAGCTTCTCAATTTTATTCTGTTTTTTCCGAAGAGAAAGAATCAGTATCTGATTGGGTGCTATATGCGCTACAGTTAGACGGGATGGGACTGGAAACTGAGTCAATCCAGGTGTGGCAGCAATTGGAAGCCCTTCGTCCAGGAATTAGTAGCGCGCGCTAGCAACACTTGTTTCTTTTCAACACAATTACCTCTTAAGCAACTTGCAGTTGCCGCATATTTGTCGCTTTGAAGTTTAAGCCTGCCCTTGTTGCTCTTTTTCTCACGTTGATCGTATCGATTCCGATAGCGCTACTTACGAGTAATCGACTTGATCTTGAGATCGTTGATAAGCAGTTCTCAATACTTCGCGATCTGAATGGGCCAACGAACATTGAGGATGATCCGGTATTAGTAGGTATCGACGAACAAACCTATGCCGCATTTGAATGGCCGTTAGGTTTATGGCACCCATATTTCGGTCAGTTTCTAGAAGCAATGTCGATGGCGAAAGCAAAAGGGGTAATCTTAGATGTGGTGATGCCACAAAAACCTTTGCCAAATACTTTGGCCAAGCTTGCAGATCTGGGGCAGGTCACATATCACGATGAATCATTATTAATTTCTGCAATAGAATTACACAAGCGCGGTATTCCGCTTGTTATCGCTGAAGCGCCTGATCAGTCTGGATCTCGAATCATAAGAGCTTATTCGGAACTCCTCTCTGTATTGGGGAACTTAGCTGATGTGAACCTGTTTTTTGGTATGGCTCAAGTGAAACGTGATCAGGATGGCGTGCACCGTCGGTATACTGCTGAGGTTGGGGGGCGTCCATCTCTTTCAGCACAATTGGTTCACCGATTGGGTGCTTCAGACTCAGTCAACTTGAATGACGGTATGATTAATTTCCTGCTCGGTGACGCGGTGGAGTACATACCTATGCAGCAGGTTGGCCAGTGGCTGCAGCAGGGTGAGACAGATAAACTCCAGTCGCATTTTGGCAATCGTCTGGTTTTACTTGGAGCGGTGACCACTACGCAGGATCGTAAGCCGCTGCCGATTCGGCTGTTTGCTCCAGGCCACGACAAATCCGGGTTATTGCAGCCTGGTGTGATGCTACATTTTCAAGCGCTCCGTTCTTATTTGAATGGAGGATTAATCCGTCCCGTTGGGATATGGATTACGATATTAATGTGCATGATTTCGATTTGTTGCTGGTGGTTTTCCGGACGTATTTTAAACGCAGTTTTATGCCTGGTTGGTGTGGCTGGATTGTTTTTCCTGAGTTCAACATTTTTGTTGTCTACCGGTTGGTTTGTTTCTGTGTCTTCCCCGCTCATGCTATTAACAGCTATAGTGACGGGTAGGATGTTGTACGAAGCAATTCTGGCGTTTCGGGATCGACAGCGTCTTAAAGCATCGTTTTCTGGTTACGTTAGTCCGACGGTGCTGTCTTCTATTTTGAACGGTGATATTTCCGCCAGCAGGGCGGGTGAAACAAAAACGGTCTGTGTTATGTTTTCTGATATACGACAGTTCACAACACGCAGTGAAAGCGCACAGCCGGATTTTATTATTACTCTATTGAACCGTTATTTCGAACAAATGGTTGAGTGTGTTCATTTTCACGGGGGCACTGTTGATAAGTTTATGGGAGACGGTCTGATGGCATTTTTTGGCGCGCCAAACTCGTTGCCGAACCCGGCGCAACAGGCTATTGATGCGTCTTCTGCGATGCTTGAGCGATTAAGAAAACTGAATGGTGACCTTGAAAGAGAGGGCATTGATCCAATTCAGATTGGAATCGGTTTGCATCTGGGGGAAGTCGTGGTTGGACATGTTGGATCGGCCGGGCGACATGAATATACCGCAATTGGCGATACCGTTAATGCTGCCGCCAGGCTGGAAAGTTTGACCAGAGAACTAGGTTCATCCGTTGTATTCAGTGAGAAAGTTTTTCGAGAGTTGGGAGAATCAATTCGTTACCTGGATCTTGGAGTACAGCCGTTGAAAGGAAGAAGTGATATGCGTGTTTATGGTATCCGCGATGAGAGTAAAAGTAGGTGAACAAAGCGCTCGCTGAAAAGATATGGGTTGACGCAGATGCGTGCCCCATCGTGATCAAAGATATCCTCATTCGTGTTGCAGATCGTATTCAAATCAATGTCATACTCGTGGCAAATCAGTATATACAGAAACCACCCTCCCAGTTCGTTTCATGTTTACAGGTAGATCAAGGGTTTGATGTTGCGGATAACGAAATCGTGAGCCGAGTTAGCCCTGGCGACATTGTGATCACCAGTGATATACCGTTGGCAGCTGAAGTGGTGGAAAAGAACGCCACGGCATTAAGTCCGAGAGGCGAGCTTCATACTCGTCATAATATCAAGGCTAGACTAAATATGCGTGACTTTATGGACACAATGCGCGGTAGCGGAGTGCAATCAGGTGGGCCACCTCCGTTTAGTCACAAAGATCGGCAGGCGTTCGCAAATCATCTTGATCGAATCCTTGCGAAGTTAAGTGATAAATAAAACGTCCGTTATTTCGGATAGCTAGACGAGAATTTTATTTGCTTTGATCTTATAAAGAGCAAATCCTCTAGAGTTTTTGTTGAGACTTGAACTGAAGAAAAACGTGTTACGAATTTCTCGAGAAAGGTCGCATTTGTATCCAGCGTGGGAGGCGTATGGCCTGCAAATTGCATTGAATTTTGTCAGGCATGACGTCAAAACATGCTACAGCTGAATTAATTCAACGCGACCAGGTTGGTGAAGTAGAAGATATATCTAGCGCTCGTCTGTCTCTACTTTCAGATCAGGCGAAGTTTGCCACTGGAACAGAGCTGCTTGTCGACCGTGGATTACTCGTTCGGCCGTGATAGTGATCAAAATAAATCCGGCCGAACAGGGGAGCCAGCCGTTAAGCCGCCATCTATTGTGTAGCATTGACCGGTGGCGAAAGAAGATTCATCAGAAGCGAGCCACAACGCAAACTTGGCAATATCTTGTGGGGTCCCAAAGCGTCCAATTGGATGACGAGTCTCCGCATCCTGCTGAGCTATTTTGACATCACTAGCGCTTGAAAAAGCCGCTTCCGCCATATCGCTCATTATCCACCCGGGACAAATGGCATTACAGCGTATGGATGGACCATGATCTAGCGCGATGGAGCGAGTAAGACCGTGTACAAAGGCTTTTGAGGCATTGTAGAGAGCAAGGTTTCGGTCGGCGGATTTTCCGGAAATCGAACCAAGGTTTATGATCGAACCACCATACGTCATTTTTGGAATTAACGCTCTGCACATCAGAAAAACGCTTTTGGCATTGGTGTTGATAAGCTGATCCCATTCGTCGTCTGTAGTTTCAACAATGGACTTTTCAATTTGAATACCCGCGTTGTTTATCAATACATCAAGCAGGCCGAGTGTTGTTTCTATTTCTTGAGTCAACTCCATGACATCGAGATTATTACCAACGTCGGCTTTCTGCCAGATCACTTCCTTAGGCAAATCAACAGGTCTGACACCGCGCCCGCAGGTCATGACGACAGCGCCCTCAGATAAAAATCGATCGACGATTGCGCGACCAATTCCTTGTCTGCCGCCGCTAATAAATACGGTTTTACTATCTAGTCTATTCATTTGATTCGTCTTCGATCGCAGATTGATAGGCTTGGAGTACGAGTCCATGAAAGTGATGCACCGCGTGCTCGCTGAGGCCACCGCCATCAGGGTCAACTAAGTACCGCCCTTGTTCGAAGGCAGGTGTACGCATTCCGCGCTGTACGCTTTCCACCAGTCCGATATCTTCAGGTTGAAGAACTTCATCTATAAAACGAATTGACTCTATTTCAGCTTCATTTGGTTCTGGTGTTTCAAGAAAGAAATCAAAAACCTCATAGGTTTCCTCTGGTCCCACAGGATAAAACCGCCAGACCATAAAATTGCCTCTGCCAGGGTATCGCATCAGCGTTGTATTCGGCCATAAATACCAGACTGCGTGGTCAGTCACACTGGCATTCTCGGTCGAATAAGCAGCGTTTTCACTGAGTCCGGCTTTGGCTATGTGGCTGGAATAGATACCATGAGTTTTCACTTTATATGTGTCCATATCAACTAACGTGCAGAAGTCACGGTGCGCGATTGGACAGTGGTAACACTCCAAAAAGTTGTCAACTACTGCTTTCCAGTTTGCTTCTATTTGATAAGTTAAGCGATGGGCAAAGGTGAGGTCTTTTATATCTGGTGCATAACTCACTATCTCCGATTCGAGACCGCCTGATTGCTTTGAGAGTGATTGCGCTTCAGTGTCGAGATTAATGAAGATAAGGTGACAAAACATCTCGACCTTAATTTGCGTCAAGCAGATTTTTCTGACGTCAAAATTATCAATCAACTCAGAGCGTCGCGCTTTGAGTAAGTGGCCATCGAGGTCATACGCCCAGCCATGATAGGGGCAAACAATTAAGTTTGTAACGCCCTCACCAGATAATAATTCATGGCCACGATGTTTACATACGTTATAAAAAGCACGGAGGGTGTTGTCTTTATCACGACAAACTACAATGCTTTGACCTTGAATATCGGCAGTTATATAGCTGCCGGACAGGGAGAGCTTTTCGGAATGACAAATAAATTGCCAGGTTTTACGAAAAATAGCTGCCTGATCCAAAGATAGAAATTTTGGATTTGTGTAGCAATCTGAATGCAGAGACCAGGATTTGGCTGCTTCAGACTGATAGCCCTGGCGTATTTTCTCGATTACTGTAGAGTTGGGCAGCATTTTTCTAGATTGATATGTTTTGCTTTGCTTTATTTTTTACGATCCACTATTATACGAGCCAGGTGAATATTTATTAAAGATAAAGAGAAAAAAGGACGGGGAAGGAGGATTTAAAGGAGTACTTTGATGCGAGGGTTAGCATTCGATGGTTTTGGCGAAAGGCGATAGGATCAACTATTTCGTAGGGAACTGATTAATCTTCTCAGCTTTTTGCAGTTTTTCATATCTCGCTGAATTCGGTAAACGATTCGCAAAAACGCTCGTGATTCCGCTAAAAAATTTACCTTTCTTCGCTTGTCGAAGTTGAAAGCGGCGCAACCGTTGTTTCCTTTCTTGATCCGGGAGCAGGATACGAAGCCTATATTGGAAAATGGATCGTCAAGATCAAGGGCAATGGAGTTGTGATTGGAGAATCTAGCTTCGAAATGCTTTGTTAGTTTCAATCTCGAGTTCATTAACGTTTTTTTATATCTAGCCGTGCAGAATCCATCATTATTCTTAGGATTTTTTCAGATTGTGCGAAAAAAGGTTCGTGATTTTCAAAGAAGTCTACTTTCGTGCTTTCTAAAGTAAAGCTCTTGCTTTGGGTGTTTATTTCGTATTTAAAATCTACACCATCAAAACAGCTGTTGCAGGAACCCGGCCCCAGCCGCGCTATCATCGCTGGAATATCTGTGGTCTCTATTAGATCCATCCATTGGGTAACTTGTTCTTTATCTATGTCAGCGGTTTTCTCTACTGTTTCCTCGTTGACCCGAAAAAGAGAAAAACTACCGTCTTCGCGTAATTCATATCTTGGACAATTGGGACCTCCCATATAACAACCGCCTGTCGCTTCTATGATAAAAACAGGACCCTGAACTGGTTCCGAGGCCAATGTAGATTGTTTGATGTTCAATGCAATGATCAAACCAGAGATTATCTTCGTTAATTTAATTTTATTTGTGGTTTTCATCCAATGAACAGATCGTCGAGTTAACTTTGTGCTACAAATAAAATGCTGATGATCGATTTAACAGTATGCAAGCATTTATACGTTTTGGTTACCAAATTGAGTCGGGCAGTTTTTCATCTAGTTTTCCACCTGGCTTGCAACTTCTGTGGAAATACGGATGCCTGGGATAGAAATTGGAATAATAGTTCTTGGCATTCTTCATAGATACTTCTCGATCGATGCCAAGTAAGTCACCAACAAGATGGTTACGTTGAATCGCCTGGCAATCGGTTTTTTGTTCGTTCCTTTCTCCTCTGATATGCATTACTTCGTGGGTAAATACATGCATTGCAAATAGTATTTCGTAATCGGGATCTCTAGGATTGTCCAAGTAGGCCATAAACTTTTTGCACCAGCCACTTTCGAAGAATATTTCTCCGGTATCTATATAGGCAGTTCCTGCAACAGAGCGCACCGCTACTGAACCACTAAATAGAGATTCAAACATTGAGTTACACCGAACTTTGACATTAGGTCGTTCGGCAATAATCGATGCTTTTTCGGATAGCATAGTCTCTAGCCGCCATGTTTTGTAGGGCGGATAGGCGCTGGCGCCGGCTAATGCGGCGAGGATTAGTATGTAACCAATCGAAAAACTGTCAAACTTACCGAGTGGGTTGCGAATTTCGCGAACAATAAGCCAGCAAAAAAATACTGACAAGCTTATTAAGATCATTGTTTGCACCTCCTTTTTTTACTAAGTCTCATTGCTACGAGACTATTTATCGATAACTTAAATAACCTGTGTGATTGATATCCGGTTGGGGGGTTGATCAGCCAGAACAAGATGGTTATATAAAGGAGTTTCGATTCACTAGCTACGCGAAAAAATTGAAATAGCTTAAGACGCTTGTTAAGTTGATCGAGGCCAAGCTTGGCAATTCACTGAAATTT
Source organism: uncultured Gammaproteobacteria bacterium (assembly GCA_937992195.1). GTDB lineage: Bacteria > Pseudomonadota > Gammaproteobacteria > Arenicellales > Poriferihabitantaceae > VYFG01. The sequence goes on from CALKKV010000044.1 coordinate 74,732, forward strand.
TCATTTGAGTTATTTGTTGTTATTGTTACTCCTAAGCGGACCACAATGGTGCATACACTTTGCTCGATATATAGTTATTATATTTGACGCGGTAAAGTGATCAGCATTTTGTGTTCAGAACCAAAATCGCGGTGCTAGATTCAATGTTCTACTCCTCAAGCTGAAATATAGAGCCTTTTGGCAAAATTTCAATGATTGTCATTGTTTTTTTTGCATTCGGACTGGTCGCTACACCTGTTGAATTACATCAATTATGACAATTGTTAGGTGAGGCCATTTAGGCCAGAAAATGATTGGTTAAGTGAATTGTTTTAGGTCTTATAATGGCTTGTTTAGTTTTAAAAAGATTAATTATGAGCAGTAAAAAAGTAGCGGTTATTGGTGCAGGTATCGTGGGCGTTTCTACTGCAATTTGGCTTCGCCGTCGTGGTCACGAGGTAGTCCTGATCGATAGAGAAGGACCGGCTGCGGGAACTTCTTATGGCAATGCAGGTGTACTGGCTGCTTGTGCAGTGGTACCTGTCACCGTTCCAGGATTAATGTCAAAGGCGCCAAAAATGCTATTTGATCCTGAATCCCCGTTATTTATGCGTTGGGGCTATCTAGGTAAGTTGCTGCCCTGGCTTGGTAAGTATTTAAAACACTGTAATCCGTATGATACGCGGCGGACTGCCAAAGCATTGACTGATATCCTGGCAGACTGTCTGCGGCAGCATCAGGAGTTAGCCTCGGGGACCGGAGCAGCATCGTTCGTTCAACCTTCTGAATATCTCTTTGTTTACAACAGTCGCTCAGAGTTTGAAAAAGAAAAGTTTGTTTGGGACGTAAGGAAAGAGTGTGGATACCATTGGCAGGAGCTATCGAGAGAGGAGCTGATTGAAAAAGAGCCATGTTTTGCAGAAGGTCAGGCGCAATTCGGTATTTGTTTGGATGACCACGGTTTTATTCTTGACCCTGGACGATATGTGGCTGCATTGGCGGATCACTTTGTTGATATCGGTGGCACGATAACGATCGGTACGGTTAAGGACATTGAGCAAAAGGGAGGCGCCGTCAAAGCCATCTGTACCGACGTTGGACGTATTGAATGTGAAGTAGGTGTCATGGCAACCGGAATTTGGTCCGATGCATTGAGTAAACAACTTGGTATTAAGGTGCAAATGGAAGCGGAGAGGGGGTATCACATCGAGCTTTACAACGCCTCCAAGAAGCCGAAACGACCCTCCATGATTTCCAGTGGAAAGTTTGTTGTCACGCCGATGCAGGGCAGATTGCGTTGTGCTGGAATTGTAGAGTTCGGCGGATTGTCCTCAATATTGAGCAGAAAGCCGATTGACCTTTTAAAAAGACAACTTTCAACTACTATTCCCGATATTCAGTTTGATCACATTGAAGAATGGCTGGGATATCGACCTGCACCGGTTGATTCGATTCCATTGATTGGTCAATTTTCTATACTGGAAAATATGTATGCTGGATTTGGCCATCATCATGTCGGTCTGACTGGCGGAGCGAAAACAGGAAGATTGCTCGCTCAATTGATATCTGGAGAAACGCCAGAAGTAGATATGATGCAATATTCGCCGAGTCGCTTTACGTGATATCCATAGAATTATGGACGATTAAAAAACAGTTGAACGAACATAAAAAATCAAGAACGAGGAACTACCCTTAATGATATGACGGCGAGATTGACTGAACTGGCAGGAATGTCACCGGTTACCATCGAAGCGGTGGAGATTTCCCAGGCATTCGCTGCAGGGGTAGCCGACTCGATGATTTCCTCTGCCGTCACCGGTTACGGCCGCATGGTATGGAAATGCCTAACGCATTGCTATGCGGTCGATGCCTGGTTGCCAGACAATATGCGATGTTCTCCAGGATAAACTTATCCGGAGAAGCCAATTTTTGTGATATTTACCACTACCTCTAAGGAGACACGATCCGTTGCAGAAATTCGTGCTTGCATCATTTTGGATCTTGAGTGGGCTGACTGAAAGGGGGCAAAGCAATCAGCGATAAATTTTGCTGCTTCAATCCTATTTGATTCAGGGATTTTACGATGAATCTGATAAGTTGTAGGAAGAGGTTAGTGTCTTTGGTACTAGCCTTCTATCGTAATTAAACTTGGTATGTCCACTGGAATCCCTTGTTATATAAGGAATTTTTCATGAATCTGCGCGTATAATCTGACCATATCCTATATTCCGCTAAGAGACATGAATACAGAATTTGGTTTTCTCAGAATAACAACCGCAGTGCCCAGGGTTACTGTTGCTGATCCAGTGTCGAATGCGGTTGCCATTCTCAAAATGCTAAAGCAGCACAAGTCGTCTGATGTGGTGGTGTTTCCTGAGCTTGCTGTGAGCGCGTATTGCTGCGGAGATTTATTTCATCACAAGAGTCTGCTTGATGGGGTGTTACAACAAATAGAAAGAATCGCATCTGAAGCGCCGGTAAAAGAGCAGGTGGTTATGGTTGGTGCACCAATTGCCCATGGAGATGCGCTCTATAACTGTGTCGTCGTGATAAACAATGGTCAGATTGTCGGCGTGGTTCCAAAGCAGTTTTTACCCAATTACAAAGAATTCTATGAGGCCAGATGGTTTTCACCCGGCCGTCCTGGTTTGACGCCAGAGGTGAAGTTATGGAGTCAATCCGCACCATTTGGAACAGAGCTGCTATTCACTTCACAGTCGGGCAATGGCAGCTCGAAAGCGGTTATTTTTGCCGAGATATGTGAAGCAATCTGGATGCCGATCCCGCCATCAAGTATGGCAGCGTTGGCAGGCGCAAATGTTATTTGTAATTTGTCTGCGTCAGATGAAACAGTAGGCAAAGCCGACTATCGCAGAGGATTGGTGACTGGTCAGTCAGGAAGATGTATTTGTGCCTATGCCTACACAAGCTCTGGGCCTACGGAGAGTACCAGTGATCTCGTCTATGGTGGACACGCAATGATCGCAGAGGCCGGTATGTTACTTGCCGAGTCAACAAGGGTAGGAGATACCATGGAAACACAGCGCGATGCCTATAGCGTGAGCGCAGACGTGGATATTGAACGTCTCCAGACCGAACGCCGAACTACCGTAACCTTTGCAGATTCGAAGGCTGCTTATGGCGTGCCAGATTATCGAAGCATCGAAGTAAAGCTGAATAAGAAACAAAAGGAGTTATTGCGATTCGTTCCCGCAAAACCTTTTGTTCCTGCAGAAAATGCGGTGTTGCATGATCGGTGCGCCGAGGTGTTTGGCATACAAACCGCAGGGCTTGCCAAGAGATTGGAGTGTTTAGGTAACAAGCCTCAGCTTACCATTGGTATTTCAGGTGGCCTCGACTCGACCCTTGCATTACTGGTGGCAACTAAAGCATGCGATTCTGTCGGAATATCCCGTCGCTGCATTCGCGCGGTGACCATGCCAGGTTATGGGACCACTGATAAGACACTAAAAAATGCCCGCGACCTAATGAAAGCACTTGGCGTGACCGTCTCCGAGATGGATATTCGAGAGTTAGTGCTGCTCGAGTTTAAGGAACTCTCTAAAGCCACGGGTTATAAACCGTTTGGCAAGATTAAGCTTGATCCCAAGCTATCGGTAGACGGGTTTGTCAAAAAAGTGATGGCTGTTCCCAAGGACAGCAGGCAGGATCTGGTATTTGAGAACGTACAGGCGCGTCGTCGCACCGAGTTATTGATGAATATGGGGTTTGTGCTAGGGACGGGCGACATGTCTGAGCTTTGGTTAGGTTGGTGCACGTATAATGCTGACCATCAGAGTATGTATAATGTTAACTGCTCGGTGCCAAAAACATTGGTGAAGTTTTTGGTGAAGTACCTGGCTAAAGAACAGTTCGATTCTCCGGTACGAGAAACCTTGCTCTCAATTGCTGAAACAGCGATATCGCCGGAATTGTTGCCACCCGCCGCCAACGGCAAGATTGCACAAAATACAGAAGAAACAGTTGGCCCTTATGAGCTTCATGATTTTTTCCTATATCACATTGCACGACACGGATTTTCTGCGAAAAAAATTCAATTTCTGGCAAAATATGCTGAGGGCTGGGATAGAAAATACACCGCCAAAGAAATTTCATATTGGTTAAAAGTAAATTTGCAGCGTGCCTTTGCCCAGCAGTACAAGCGGGATGATGTGCCGAATGGTCCCAAGGTCGGTTCGGTTAGTCTGTCACCCCGGGGAGACTGGAGAATGCCGAGTGATGCTTCAGTAGCCGCTTGGATAAAAAGCCTTTCATAGTTAGTATGAATGTTTTCGATATATCGTTTGTGTTCACTGTTAGTACGCAACCGATGTAAACGTTTCAATCACTGAAATCTGCAATGTCCCTTGAGATTCCTTTTCTGACCGAGCAATTCGAAGCAGCGGGATATATTGTTGATCCGCCGTTGGTAACAACATTGGGTTTAATGCAGCAGCTTGAGCGTCCACTGTTAATTGAAGGGGAAGCGGGCGTTGGAAAAACTGAGGCTGCGAAGGTGTTGGCCTCGGTGAATAATGCTCCTCTGATCCGACTGCAATGTTATGACGGCCTAGATTTGAGCGCTGCAGTGTACGAGTGGAACTATACCAAGCAGCTGATTGCGATCAAGGCAAACGAGGGCTCTCAGAGTGACGAGAAGCTTGACGTTTTTGGCCAGGACTTTTTAATGGAGCGGCCGCTACTGCAATCCATTCGGCAGCCTCAGTCTGCGGTGTTGTTGATCGATGAGATCGATCGTGCTGATGAAGCGTTCGAAGCTTACCTTCTTGAACTGCTGTCTGATTTTCAAATCAGCATACCCGAACTTGGTACAGTAAAAGCGTTGGCAAAACCAAAAGTGGTTTTAACCTCAAACGGTACCAGGGAGTTGAGCGATGCATTAAGAAGGCGGTGTCTGTATCACTATATGGACTATCCCGATTTAAACAAGGAACTCGCAATTGTTTATGCGCGACTTCCTGAGATTGATAAAAAACTGGGTGAACAGGTTGTTACTTTTATCCAGAATGTTCGTCTACAGGATTTGCAAAAGCGTCCAGGTGTGGCCGAAACATTAGACTGGGCTGCTGCACTGATTGGGTTAGAGCTTGATACATTGAAAGAGAATATCGACGTGATTCTTGCGACCAAAAGCTGCTTTCTAAAAACCCGGGAGGACGTAGCGGAGATTGATACGGATGTTGTTTCCGAAGTATTGAACGCGGTTGCGTGAATCCAGTTATACCAACGCAAACTGTGCTTGGATTTATGCGGTTTTTAAAAGCCGAGGGGTTTGTTTTCGGCATTGGAGAATCCGGAGATGTGCTGGCGCAACTGGAGAGCGGTGACTGTCTCGATCGTAACCGGGTAGCCCATACTATGCGCGCGTTAACCTGTCGAAGCAAGGAAGATTGGGTCAACTTTGATTTAGTATTTCGTAAGTATTGGTTTCCTCTGGAGGTGGCGAATCATGAACTCGATGTACTTGAAAGAGTCGACTCTCGAAATCGAAATACTCAGCGATTAAGTGGCCTTGCTGGAGCCAGCAAAGAATCACCAAGACAAGATGATGAGGCAGGGGCAGACGGCATTGGTGCCGGCACTGCACGTAATATTAGTAAAGCAGACTTTCGTTTTATTAACGATAAAAGTGCAATGCGTCAAGCTGAACGTATCGCGGAGCGAATGGCAAACCAGCTTAGGCGACAGTTAGAGAGAAGAAGAACCTATCGCACCACAGGTGTGCAGCTGGATATACGTCGAACCATACGAAAAAGTTTATCCACTGGCGGGCTGCCGCTATCGGCTGTCTACAGCGTGAGAAGAGAGAAACATCCGCATTTAATTGTGCTACACGATGTTTCTCACTCGATGTCCTGGAATAACCCACTGCTCTTTCGATTTGCTAGAGGGTTGATCAGAGCGTTTTCTGGTTCCCATGCCTTTGCATTTCATACCAAGCTTTTTCCAGTCACCCAAATTTACCAGGAACAGTCTCTTTCGCGAATGCGTGAAAGATTGGAAGAAAACAATAAACTATGGATGGGGGGAACAAGAATTGCCGCATCTGTTCGCACTTTCAATCAGAAGTATAGTAAATCTGTCCTCACACCGAAATCGATAGTGGTAGTGATCAGTGATGGATTTGATACTGAAGAACAAGAAAATCTGAATGTAGAGATGAACCGCTTGTGTTCAAAGGTGCAGAGTGTTTTATGGCTCAACCCAATGCTGGGTAGGGAGGGAGTATCAACCACAGCGTCAGATCTGAAAAGGGCGCTGCCCGCTGTAGATGCTTTTTTGCCTGCGAATTCTCTTGAAGGTTTACAGCTGGCGATAAAGAAGATCGCCGGACTTAGCTCGCTTTAGCGTAAGTATGTTTTGACGTCGAAATGTTTAATCCAGAGATACCAGCTTTTGAAGCACAGGTTTATAGTGGGCAAAATCCGGTGTTACTGTGCTCGGGCACTTTGCCAAATCATCCCAAATTCTGACTTGGACAATGTCGTCCAGGTAGGGATTCGCTTTAAACGAGTTGACTTCTTGCGTATTCATTGGCCCGCCTTGTAATTCTAAACTCTGTTTCGAAGCTTCAGACAAGGAAGCATAATAGTTAGAACGAACCGCACATAAATAGCGTTTAGCTGGCACATGGTAACGAACGCAATCAGTCAGTCTCTCTGGAAACCAGGGGCGTAGTACGCGAGCGCCAGCTTCCTCATGAAAGTTATCTGTGCCTTGTTCCAGGTAGTCTTCCGGAAATTCATTGGTATAGTGGCCAATATCGTGCAGTAGTGCCGCGGCAACTACGATATCTTCTGCATGGGCTTGCTCTGCATGATAGGCCGCTTGCAGCATATGCTGTGACATGGTGACATCCTCACCTAAATAAGAGTCGGCTCCACGTCTTTCAAAAATATCTTCTATGAGTTCGACAACATCAAATGATTCTTGGTTGTTCATGCTTTTCTCGCAATACCGTGAGGGTTGAAATCAGGCCATCTTTGTCGGGATAGCAGCCGCGAAGCCAGCGACTTCCTGTACTAGAGAACGCAGTGCGCGAGTGCAGAACACGGGTGTTATCGACAATAAAAAGCTGGCCGGGCTGTAACCTGAAGCGTACCTCATTCTCCTCTCGTTCGATGATAGAAGCAAGATGTCGATAGGCTTGGTAAAACTCCTGCATTTGATCAAAAGGAATATCAACAAATGGCGCCGCTGAACGATTATTGAACCTGATAGCGATGAGCTCGCCATCAGCCCCTAGTTCAATCATCGGGCGTTTGCTTTGGAGACTTACACCGTTTGTCCCGCGGTAGCTAAATCTTGCGGGATATTGGGAAAGCAGATCAAAATGATGTTGGGACTCATCTTTAAGTGTTATTGCGGCTTTGAATCCATCGACCACGATGGATTCCCCTCCCTCAGTATCGTTTTCCATACAGGCGAGTATTTGCATGGTTGGCACGGGGTCACGATAC
>CALKKV010000045.1 GCA_937992195.1 uncultured Gammaproteobacteria bacterium
GCAGCAACTTCCATATACTCTTCAACCGTCGGGAGTCGACCAAACACCCCGGCAATCGCCGACAGCTCTGAAGACGCCAAATATACGTTCGCGCCATTGCCAAGTCGGTTAGGAAAGTTACGGGTAGAAGTAGAAACCACGGTGGAGTTATCGGCAACTCTAGCCTGATTTCCCATACAGAGCGAACATCCTGGTGGCTCAGTTCGCGCTCCCGCTTTCGCATAGACCGCATACCAGCCTTCTTCTACAAGCTGCGCCTGATCCATCTTGGTTGGCGGCACCACCCACATGCGGGTTGGAATCACCTTATCCATTTTCTGCAGCAGTTTTCCCGCAGCGCGGAAATGCCCGATATTGGTCATACAAGAACCGATAAACACTTCGTCGATCTGGTCACCAGCTACTTCAGAAAGCAGCCGTGCATCATCTGGATCATTCGGCGCACACAATATCGGTTCCTTGATCTCATTCAGATCAATTTCTATTACTTCGGTGTACTCGGCGTCGGCATCAGCCTCCAGCAACTCCGGATTCTGCAACCAGTTTTCCATCGACTCGATGCGCCTTGTGATGGTTCGAGTATCACCATAGCCTTCACTCATCATCCACTTGAGCATCACAATATTCGATTTTAGATACTCAATGATTGGCTCTTTATTCAACTTGATGGTGCAACCGGATGCAGAACGTTCAGCCGAGGCATCAGCAAGTTCGAATGCCTGCTCTACTTTAAGATCAGGCAATCCCTCTATCTCAAGCACACGACCGGAGAAAATATTCTTCTTGCCTTCTTTCTCAACCGTAAGCAAACCTTTCTGGATTGCTGCATAGGGAATCGCATGTACCAGATCTCGTAATGTAATACCCGGCTGCATCTCTCCTTTAAAACGCACCAACACTGATTCAGGCATATCGAGCGGCATAACACCGGTAGCCGCGGCAAATGCAACCAGACCAGACCCCGCAGGAAAAGAAATACCAAGCGGGAACCGTGTATGGGAATCTCCGCCAGTTCCAACCGTATCCGGGAGCAACATTCGATTCATCCAGGAATGAATAATGCCGTCACCGGGTCGCAATGCAACACCGCCACGGTTCATCATAAAGTCGGGAAGTTCGTGGTGCGTCTCAACATCAATTGGCTTGGGATACGCCGACGTATGACAAAACGACTGCATCACCAGGTCCGCCTGAAAGCCAAGGCATGCTAGATCTTTCAGCTCATCTCGTGTCATTGGGCCGGTGGTATCCTGAGAACCAACGGTGGTCATTTTCGGTTCGCAATACTGGTCCGGCCTCACCCCTGGTAAACCACAGGCTTTACCTACCATTTTTTGCGCAAGGGTATAGCCCTTATCGCTCTCTAACGGAGCCACTGACTTTCGGAACACATCGCTCTCACCAAGCTCCAGACTCTCCCGCGCACGAGCGGTTAGTCCGCGTCCGATAATTAAATTAATTCGGCCACCGGCTCGAACCTCGTCGAGAAGGACGTCTGTTTTCAGTTCGAATGAGCTAATCTGCTCATCGGTCCCATGACGGCAAACCTTACCTTCATAAGGATACACGTCGATCACATCGCCCATTTCCATTTTGCTTACGTCCATTTCAATGGGCAGAGCGCCTGAATCTTCCATGGTATTGAAAAAGATCGGCGCAATTTTATTGCCAAAACAATAGCCCCCGGCTCTTTTATTCGGAATACCGGGAATATCATCACCGGTGTACCACAGCACAGAGTTTGTCGCCGACTTTCTCGAAGAACCAGTGCCGACCACATCACCAACATAGGCAACCGGATGACCGAGTTTTTTTAATTCTTCTAGTTTGCCTAACGGATCAGCATCCAAACCCTCTCTCGGGTTTTTTAACATCGCCAAAGCGTGAAGCGGAATATCAGGTCGGGACCAGGCATCGGGAGCCGGAGACAGGTCATCAGTATTGGTCTCACCAGGAACCATAAATACGGTTACGGTAATCTTTTCGGCAACCGCTTCTTCATCCGTAAACCATTCCGCGTCCGCCCAAGATTGAATAACGCGCTTGGCGTGGACATTTCCCGCATCCGCTTTTTCCTTAACATCATAAAAAGCATCAAACATCAGCAATGTTTGGGTGAGTGCATTAGCAGCTCCTTCTGCTAACTGCTCATTATCGAGTGCTTCAATTAAAGCCGTAATGTTGTAGCCGCCGTGCATCAATCCTAAAAGCTCTATTGCCTTTGCCGGGTCAATCAGCGGCGAGGTAGTCTCACCGCGCATGATTGCGGTCAGGAAGCCAGCTTTCACATATGCAGCCTGGTCTACCCCGGCCGGAACGCGATTGCTAATCAGGTCAAGCAACAATGCCTCTTCTCCACTTGGCGGAGATTTCAATAGTTCGACTAAAGCCGCAGTTTGATCGGCATCCAAAGGTATCGGGACGATGCCCATCTCGGCCCTTTCGGCCACGTGTTTTTTATATGATTCCAGCAAGGTCAGCCTCGTAAGACATTAGGGAAACCGCATAGGTCAGCAGCAATTTCCTGTAAAATCAACGAAATATCACACAAGTCGTTGATTCTTTGGTTAAAAAAGTGCATATAGCTCAACAGATACGGGCAAACTATTTACGACCGATAGCCCCATCTGTCTTCTATCGCAGGGTATTTTACTCGTTTACTACATTTAATTACATCGACCGTACGAATGAGTTTGTCAACCAACATCAGCAGACAAAGAACCATCATTTGTGGTCCAACAGGTATTGACGGTTAATGAGTTCGTCGGCTGGCTATGGTGTAATTCACGTATTACAACTTTCAGGTGGACTACATGACAAAAACAGCCCTTATCCAGCGTTCGCTCAATCAGAAATCATCAATCGCGGTGATCCTCTTCGCTTTTCTGGCCGCAGGTTGTACCCAGGAAACCCAAAACAAGCTTGGACGCGCGGTTCAAAACTGGACAGGCACCAACGGGATTCTGGATATCTACGCAGGCGAGAAGCTAGTGAACCGCTTTATCGGCATAGACAAGCTATCAACGGCCGTAGCAACCCAAGGGAATTCGCCGAGGCCCTACCGATTTGGCTACGGTATTTTTGACGCAAACCAGAATTTAATCGCCGACCCTGGCGAGAAAAAAGTCTATTTTGAATTTAGTGATTACTCGACCAGCTATATCTTCTACGAACACCCAAATGACGATAAGAACTAGCCACTGCAGCACTTAGCACACGTCACTGTGGGCTTTATTAGAATATCAAATTAACTCGGAGCAGATTTTTCATCATCCGTTCCGAGTTAGCGCATCTTTTTTATCAGGCAGTTTTTTCTTGAAGAGTCGCTTCAACCGTTTCGGTCACTTTTGTTTCGACTTCTTCAACCGCTTCGGCCACCACAGGCATAGCGGCATTTTCAGCAACGGGTGAAGGATCCAAAGCAATTAGCTGGGTGTCAGGTTGGCTTATCTTTGGCACAAGCGTACTCGCACCACCAAGAGCTTTAACACCTTGCTTATAGGCAACTAACGCAGATTCCTGATCGCCCATTTGTTCAAGCAGCTCACCCAACCCAGCAATCGACTCTGCGCTACCGGTTTCCTGCACTACCGCGGTATAGAGTTGCTTTGCTTCTTCCAGCTGCTCGTTACGTTGAAACAATCTTGCCATTGCAAGCTTGTATACCGGCGTTTCCTTTTTGTCATATTTTGACGCCCAGGAATCAACCAGTTTAATCTGGTCCTTTACGTGCGCGGTTTCATTCGCACCGTAGATATTAACCAGTTCATCGCTCCACGCTTTGTTGAGCGACTTTCGCATTACTGTTTCGGCTCTTTGGTTCTCTCCAGAACGCACCAGTTGACGCGCATAGCTTGCGAGTGCAGCGCTGTTCTTCTTGGTCTTTCTCGGCAGTGCTTTGAAAGTAGAATCAACTTTAGAACCGTCACCCTGCAGCAGTGCAGGCGCCTCCATATGGTTTTCCAAGGCAAGGGTCTGACGTGCCGACAACTCCTCTTCAGGAAACGCTTTCAGCTTGTTGAGGGCTGGCATCAATTGCACTAGCGCTGGCCAGTCCTCAGTCTTTTGATAGACATCGGCGGTCAATCTCGCTACCGCAACACTCTTCGGTGCACTTAATCTCAAATACTCTAACTGTGATCGCGCATCGGCTAACTCTCCCGCCTGCAGCTGCATGCGCGCCCGAGTCAGTTTAATCGCAAGCTCTTGATTCGGATACGCCTTAAGCGCCTCTTGCAGGTGTTGATTTCGACGATCAAGTTCTCCCTGCTGCTGTGCCGCATAAGCTGCTCCTAAATAGTTCATTAAGGCTGCATTATTATGGTCAAGTTTGGTCAGTAAATTTCCTTCCGCTGAAGACCAGTCGCCCTCGATCAATCCGGCAAACCCTTTCATAGTGTGCTTTTGTGCACTGCGGGCATTTCGTCCTTTATTCCACTTTCCAACTTTTTTAGGTGTACCAAAAAGTGCAAACAAGAAGTTAATAGCGAGATAAAGTACACCAAAGGCGACGAGCGCGAAGAGTATAAACAGCGCTAAAGGCAGTCGAACGGTATACGGCTCCCGTGACAAGACGACATAGCCAGGATCTTCCATCGCCAACATCGAAAGGCCAATGGCAGCCGCCAGAGAAACAAGAATCAGAATGACAACTTTCACTTTACCCCTCCGATCCAATTACACCGCGTAAAGCAGCAAGTGATCCGGAAATATCTGGATAAGAAACATTGATCGAAGCTCCTTTAGCTTCTCCAAGCTGTTGCAACCAGCTCGCGGCTTGCGAGCTGTCTTCTTTTACATACTCCGAAACCCAGGCTTCGGCCGCTGTAAGACGCTCGGCAAAGATATCTCCTTGCTGCCTTACCAGCGCAATTTGTGCGGCTTCAAGAATCAGCTGACCCTGAGCTTGCTGTAGCATTTGAACCTCAGGTGCGATTCCAGCCAGGATTGGCTCTCCACCCTTTTCGACTTGAACCAGTCCGGCAAGGTCAGATAAGAAACTCTTTCCGGCATTGGCAATTTTTTCTTGGGCATTATCTCCTTCCACGGCACCACTACCTTCAGTGCGGGTTGGGCCATCAGGCGTATCCGTACCTTTCATTGGCAAATCGGACAAAGTAGAAGAAAGCAATCCAAGGCTGCTGGATATCGCGGTTACATCAGGTTCCTCGACCTCCGACAATGCGGCGATCTCACCGCTCAGCGCCTGTCTCACCTCGACCAGCTTCGGGTTGTCGATTTCCTTTAATCGCTGGTCCGCTATCTCCAGCGCAGACAGCGCTGTTTTTGCATCACTGGCGGTGCTTCCTAACTGCAACCTTTGATTTGCCATCACCAGAAGGTGCTCAACTTCGCGCAATGCCCAGCCATCGACGCTGGTACCAAGCTCGCTACGCAGAGACTCAATCGACCCTGCCAGCTCATCGAATTCCTTGCGAAACGTATCTGCCTGCTCGCCAAGATTGTGATCTGCCTCGGCAACCTGATTTGAGACAATAGATTGATACTCCGTGTTTTCAGCTCGAATTGCCTGTATTTGTTCTCCAGCCACAGACTCCGCTTTCGCGATTTGCTGTTTGACTTCGCTAATCTGCTCTCCAACCAAAGATTCGGTTTTTGCGATCTGCTGCTTAACTTCGCTAATCTGGGAAGCCATTGCAGTTTCTGTGCTACCTACTAATTGTTTAACCTGACTGACCTGATCGGCCACGCCGGTTTCAGCGGTGCCAACTCTTTGCTGAATTTGCTCGATCAATCCGGAAACACCAGACTGCTGACTTCCAAAATCAGTTACTTTCTGTTCGATATTCGCAATACGATTGGATTGCTCTCCGCCGGATAGTCTTGCGACAACCGCATTTTGGTACCAGGCAAATCCAGCTGCACCAAGCGCAACCAGACTCACGAGTATTGCTAGCACTCCCATACCTTTCCCGGAAGAACCAGGTGCTGCAGGAGGTGCGGAGTTCACGTTGTGAGCTTCAACCAGAGAAGGAGCTACTTCTTTCACGGTTGTTTTATTAGCGTCTGCGCTGTCGGTCATAGTTTTATTAGTCGGTTGAAATTTCTCTTGTTCATTGGATTTGGATATCTGCGTGTCAGCTTTGTTTTTGTCTACTTCCTTGTCATTGGGCCCAGAATTTTTGACTTTAGCGGCCTTTTTTTTACCCTTTTGATTCTGGTTCTTTTTACTTTCGGTCACAAATATCTCCTCCTCAGAACGTTCCAATCAGCACAAAGCACCACTACATACTGAGCTTCTGACAAAATTCAAATCGATTAGGAAATCGAGTGAGAACTTTCAAATCTCAGGTAAGATGCGCCGCTGATCTCGCAATTGTATTCACTATTGGACACCGCTTCCACTTAAGCCAAGCTGAACGGGCGAATTATTCCAACGTTTTCCCCTAACAGGTATTATACATACAGCTTGCGCGTATCGGCGTTAGCAATCTCAGTCAGCAGATCTCAATGAAAGCGCCGCTTTGAGCAATCCTGCGTTACTGGTTTCCCTGGCTACAACTACCTGCCCAGCAAACCCTGTAGCGATGGCAGCATCTGCAATACGTTGACTCAGAACCACCAAATCACTGGAGAATAACCTTGTTTTCTGTTCTTGGTTACTAAGACACTGGACCAAACCCTCCAGCAATTCTACGCTGGTAACAATAACGGTGCGTTGTTTATCGGCCGTGAAACCGGAAAGTACAGGCCCGAAATCTTGCTGCTGGTACCGTCGCGAATACGACTCGATTTCAATCACCGTTGCACCACGTTCACGGAAGGTTTCGCTTAAAAGAGTTCGACCAGTCTGCCCGCGAAACAAAATAACTTTCTGATTTGAAAGTGAAATATCTTTAAAACACGCGATTAACCCTTCGCTATTCATTTCCTCTAATGGAGAAAATGCCACTGCCATATCTAGCTTTTTTAACGCTCCGGCCGTCGCTTCTCCCACCGCCGCTATTCGAACCCCGGCTGGCAGAGTTTGGCGATTCAAAATCAATGCCTGCTCAAGAGCGTTCACCGCATGGACGCTTACAAACACCAGAATGGTTGAGGTCTGAATTTCGGATAGAGCACTTCGCATTTCAGCACTATCTGCCTGTAGCTGAATTTCCAGGATATTCGCCGAATGTGTCTCAGCTCCCACAGCGCTGAGTTGTGAGACGAGCTCAGCACCTCTGCTACCAGGTCGGGTCACCAAAACGATAGAGTTTTTCAGGGGGAGCATGCTCTCAGCCGACATTGCCTTTCTGATCTAAGAACAATAGGTTAGTTGGTGCTCAGGTTGCGGCACCGCAGTCAAATGACGCCCAATGCGATTAATTATTCGTGTAGACACTGTCGAGAATTTGTTTTGCCCCTTGCGCAATCAAATCTTCCGCTATTGCTTGCCCAAGTGCTTCGGCATCTGCTCTCTTCCCCTTTCTCTCCGCTTTAAGAATTCGACTGCCGTCCAGCTCTCCGACTAATCCGCGGATATATATCTGTTCGTCGACGATCTCCGCGTGAACTGCTATCGGCACGTGACAGCCGCCGCCCAATCGCTCATTTGCTGCACGCTCTGCAATCAATCGGGTTGTTGCTTCCGGATCCGCCAAACCACGGATCAATTCTATGGTATCAGTGTCACCCTCTCGACACTCGATTCCCACGGCACCCTGACCGACCGCAGGCAGACATAAAGTCGTGTCCAGCCTCTGCCGAATACGGTCATCAAACTGCAGTCGCTTTAAACCTGCTGTTGCAAGAATCAGTCCATCGTAATCGCCCTGATCCAACCTTGCCAGTCGCGTATTGACATTGCCGCGAAGATTGCGCACCTCCAAGTGGGGAAAAGCCGCTTGAATTTGACATCTTCTTCGTAGACTGCAACTACCCACTACCCCACCTTCCGGCATTGCCTCAAGGTTTGCATAGTGATTTGAAACAAACGCATCTGTCGGATCCTCGCGCGGACAAATCACCGGAATACATAAGCCATCGGGAAGCGTAACGGTAACGTCTTTCATTGAGTGCACAGCAATATCAGTCTTGCCTTCGAGCAATGACATCTCAAGCTCTTTCAGAAATAAACCCTTGCCGCCAACTTGGGATAGCGGAATGTCCAATGTCTTGTCTCCCTCAGAGACAATCTCTACTAACTCAACGGCAAGATGCTCATGGAGCTGAAGTAGTCGATCACGAACATAGTAAGCCTGCCATAGTGCGAGCTGGCTCTTGCGTGTACCGATTCGGATCGTTTCCATGTTTCTGCTCTAGTTACTATTTCTCGCGTTTATATCTCTTAACCGGATCCGGAGATTTTTAGTCGCAAAGCCTGGATTCCCTCTGCCTTCAGGCGTGCATCAACATCAACCATACGGCCATGATTATCAAATGGACCAAGTCTTACTCTAAAAAAATCACCGCGCCCCTGAATCGTCACTTTTTGAATGCTTGAAGTAAGACCGAGCAACGCAAGTTTGGCTTTTTGCCGCTCGGCATCACTAGATTGATTATATGAGCCTGCCTGAAGCATGTAGGAGCTTGTGTCCTTTACAGCAACTTGCTCTGCTACCACCGCCGGTACTTTTTCCTCTGCATTCGCTTGTTTCACTGCTGCGGTTTTCTCAATTTCCTCCAGTCTTTTTTGCACCACTGGAGGGATAACCGCATTTTCATCTTCTGACACCACCACCTCAATTTCAGGTAGAACGGTAAAAAAATCATAACTTGTCGACTGCGGCTCCGGCACGACAGTAGGGTCGGGTCGCGCCACTGTTGCCACTCTAGATTGCTGCTTTGAACTTTCAATCATTTGACGAATGCCGGAACCAACCTCGCTATCGTTGGATTGCGTGCCCTGCCAAAGCACAGTGCCGAGTGAACCAATAACGATGCCAGCCGCCAACATTCCCAGGCCATGTCCAGACAGCGAAAATCCTGCGCTGGACTTTGCGGATTTACGTTTTCTCTTTGCTTGTGCCATAAATTACATTTGTTCCGGAGCAGAAACAGCAAGTAGATTCAAGCCGTTCACGATCACCTGTCTGGTCGCGTCGATTAAGCCAAGTCGCGCTAACCGCAAGTTATCTTCACTTGATAAAAACGGATGTGCGTTGTAGTAGCTTTGAAATGCAGCTGCAAGATCTCGTAGGTAATAGGCCACTTGATGCGGCTCAAGCGAACGCGCAGCGGATTCCACCACCTCAGGGAATCGTGCCAAAGTCTGCACCAAACCAAGCTCCTGTTCTTCGACTAACAAAGTGTAATCTGGCGATGCCGATTGCAAACCAGGCATCCCCTTTTCTTCAATTTTGCGAAACACGCTGCATATCCTCGCATGAGCGTACTGCACATAGTAAACCGGGTTTTCAAGAGACTGCGATTTCGCGAGATCCAGATCAAAATCCATATGCTGGTCAGGTTTTCGCAACGCATAGAAAAAGCGCGCTGCGTCGTTTCCGACCTCGTCACGTAATTCACGGAGAGTGACAAAATCACCACCGCGTGTCGACATCGAAACTTTTTCCTTGCCGCGGTACAAAATTGCAAACTGCACTAACAGGATATCCAGTTTGTCTGGTGGGTGTCCCAACGCTTCGAACGAAGCTTTAATTCGTTTGATATATCCATGATGGTCTGCACCAAACACATCCAGCAATCGATCATAGCCTCGTTCACCTTTATCAAAGTGGTAGGCAAGATCTGTAGCGAAATAGGTGTGACTGCCGTTCGCTCGCATCACCACTCGGTCTTTTTCATCGCCGAAATCAGTGGCACGAAACCATTTCGCGCCCTCTTTCTCATAGACATGGCCGTTTTGCTCCAGCACCGCAATGGACTTCTCCATGGCACCATTGGTGACCAGCGATCGTTCTGAAAACCATCCCTGATACTCGACCCCAAACTCAGCGAGATCCTGACGAATATCCTCAACCAGCGCATCACAGCCTTGATCAAATAGGATTTTAAAATCTGCAACACCAAGCGTTTGTTTGCATCGCTCTACCAAAAGATCGACAGCAGCATCGCCATCTTCAGGAAGATCCGAGAAAAAGTCATCGGAGTAGTTTCTAAACTGATCGCCCACTTTTTCTTTCAGTTTACCGGCGATCTCAACAACATAGTCTCCTTGGTAACCATTCGGGGTAAATTCAACAGCCGGATTCTCTTGTTGCAGATATCTAAGCCAAACGCTTAGCGCCAGAATATCCATCTGTCGCCCGGCGTCATTGACGTAATACTCGCTATCAACCTGATACCCGCCCGCGCGCAATACACGCGCAAGTGCGTCACCATAGGCTGCACCCCGCCCGTGCCCCACATGCAAAGGTCCGGTCGGATTTGCAGAAACAAATTCCAGCAACACTTTTTGTCCCGATCCCATTTTGCTCATGCCATAAACTTCCGCATCAGAACGAATTTGCTCTATCAAAGAGAGCCAACTTAAACGCGTGATTCGAAAGTTGATAAAGCCTGGCCCTGCAATAGAGATTTCCTCAACATCGTCGGTTTTTGCAATAGCGGCAATGATTGTTTCTGCAAGATCACGGGGCTTACTCTTGGCGCGCTTTGCCAGTACCAGCGCAACATTGCTAGCAAAATCACCATGGGCAGCATCTCTCGCACGCTCAACGTGGAGACTTGCGCCGATATCCTCCGCTGAAATATTGGGAATGGCGTCTTGCTCAACCAGAGAATGCAGTGCGGAACTGATAAGCGACTCGATGCGCTGTTTCATTGAATGACCGGAAATTAAAGGTGACTGTGCAGGAGGCGGATTCTACCTTTGACCTGCGAATAACCCAAGTCATGTTAAGGGTGGCAGTCGCTTTTTTAAGCGTCTGATTTCAAGCTTAACTATTTGCTGATGAATCAAGCATTAAAAGCAGCATGCATAAGTAAAAGAAGTTCGTCTGATGCGACTCATTCTCGTTACAGCTAAATACCGTTGTTTTTTAATGCCGTTTTAGACCTTCGATTTTATTGAAATATGCCGATTTCATCGCCGACTCCAGCGCAACATTCGTTTCAAATTCATAACCAAATACCGGCTCCCACAGACTCTGTGCTTCCATACAAAGATAAAAAAATACATCCTCACTCCATGGCGCAAGCCCATCGTAAACAGTCTTGAACATATCCACTTTATGCGCCAGAGGGTAAGAGTACTTGCCCGCTATTTCTTCCATCGGCATTTGCAAAATCTTACTGTAGAAAGGTCGCTGACGAATCGTTTTCATTACCGACTTGGTAAAGGTTAGTGTCCCCATCGAGACCAATGCAACCTGCTCCGGTGAAAACCGCTCAATAATATTGGAACAGATATTTTGATAATCATTTTTCCATTCGCCGTACATCATGATCGGATGAAAATGAAACCCCACCAACCGACCCTTAGCCGCAATTTTTTCGGCGCAAGTGATCCTTTGTTCAAGGCTGGCAGTTAAGTGCTCCTCGAACTCAATTACAGTTTGTGGATTGAGCGACCAAGTACAAATGATATTTTCCGGATAGTCATTTTCGAGTAGCCAACCAATGTTTTTCGATTTGGTTTTGAGCTCTAGAATGACATTTGGGTTTCTTCGCGCAAACGCAGAAAGTGCATCTAAGACTCCTTGATGATTCCCCCACATCAGAGAATCAGACGATTGTCCTGTACCAATATGATAGGTTTGGTCGGGATCTAGTTGAAGTTCAGCCAACTTCTCCGCAAAGGTCTCATCAAAGGTCACCTGATTGCCATGATAAAACGATTGAATACTGCAGTAGGAACAGTCGAAACCGCATTTTTCAACGGCATCAAGGGTTAATAGATTACAGCAACGGGTTTTTTCAGAGGCGACAGGACATCGGCCTAAACCAAGCTTATTGCGAACTCTGGTGTTCAACACCGGCTTAATCGTTTTCGGTTTCTCTACAGGCAAACTCTGGTCGTAGGTTCGCACACCCGAACGCAGTTGTTCGTGGCTTTCCCGCAGTTTTGACATCATTTGTTTCTTCGCTGGAGCCACCTTCGCATTGCAGACTATGGACCGCCAAACATTCACCACCGAAGTTTCGTTCCACCGGGCCCTGTCCAATGCCATATCACTGATCTGCTGTAACTCCTGCAGGGTAAAAAACTCGGTCTCCGCTAACTTTCTTACCGCAGTTTGTTCGTTTTTCTCGAGATAGCGAAAACTGGTCTGCGTTGCAATGCGCGTGAACTTGTCAGAATAGGATTGGGAAGACACAATAGTTAGGAATTCAGCAGGAAGCCAGAGTTTAACGTCTGTTGCACCAGACTTAAATTAAATACTGAACATTAGTCACCAATCGACTAAGGAGATTACTTCGGATGCCATGATAGGATTGCAGCCGGCAACAAAACTTTCTCGTTTTCTTTAAAAAGTGACTCAAATTTCGCACCCATCACTCATCCAAAAGATTGACGCATTACTGCCGCAAACCCAGTGCACACAATGCGACTACCCGCGATGCTACGACTATGCCGAAGCTATCGCCAAAGATCAGGCGGATATCAATCAATGTCCACCTGGAGGCGATATTACGATCTATGCACTGGCAGAACTTACGGGAAAACAAGCAAAGCCACTCAACCCTGAAAATGGTGAGCACGAGCCCAAACTCATCGCTTTAATTGAGGAATCTGCCTGTATTGGCTGTAAGCTTTGCATTAAAGCCTGTCCTGTTGACTGCATCATTGGCGCGGGAAAGCGGATGCATACGATCATTCAAGATGAATGTACGGGCTGTAAGTTATGTATTCCGGCATGTCCAACCGACTGTATTAGCCTAAAGCCTTCCCCTGAATTATCCGCGAACGCTCCTCCCAGTAGATGGCTCGAATTTAGCCAGCCGCAGGTAGACAAGGCGCGGCGGCGTACCAACCAAAAAATTGCGAGAGAGACAAAGAAAAAAGCGGAACAAGAGAAAAGAAGAAGCATAAAAAAACGCGATGCCTTGCAGCAGGAAATTCAGGCAGCACTAGCAAGAAAGAGAGCGACTTAAACCGTGACACCAAAGCAAATAGAAACGGCGTTTAAGCGCTTACAAAAACAGCAGCCAGCACCGACGACTGAACTTGAATACAATTCAGCATTCGAGCTTTTAATTGCCGTGATCTTATCTGCACAGGCAACCGATGTTTCGGTTAATTTGGCCACATCGAAGCTTTATGCCGTAGCCAATACACCTGAAGCAATACATAAGCTTGGCGTCACCAAACTGAAGTCGTATATAAAAACAATTGGACTATTTAACACCAAAGCTGAAAACGTTATAAAGACCTGTCGAATACTTATTGAACAACATCAAAGTCAGGTCCCCGAGGATAGAGAGGCGCTTGAAGCATTACCAGGAGTCGGTCGGAAAACTGCTAATGTCATTCTTAATACATTCTTTGGTCATCTCACCATTGCGGTCGACACCCATATTTTTAGAGTATCTAACCGCACCGGAATGGCGCCAGGAAAAAATGTGGTTGAAGTCGAAAGTGCCTTACTCGAGGCGGTACCGAATAAATACAAAAAGTATGCGCATCATTGGTTGATCCTGCTTGGAAGATACACCTGTCTTGCCCGAAAACCGAATTGTGAAGCGTGTTTGATAAGTGACTTATGCGATTCTGCCTTTGCTGTAGAAATCACTAAGCCAAAAAAGAAAAAAGTTTCCAAAAAGAAACGCAACATGAAAAAGAGGCAAATATCAAGACTTAAAAAGTCTAAGAACTAGCAAAAATTCCGCTTCATAATCAACCTCTTAACTGAATTTTTGGCCAGCTGGAACTAATACCGAATTCACCACTCTTTAGAGGTATAATTCGCGCATATGGGGCTAGACGAGTCACTACTATTAGAGGTCCCATACTTCTCAATCAGCCGTCATTAGTTTTTTTACATCATCATGGATATACCCGTACGCCACGATTTCAATCAAAGTTTGCGCGATCACGATTGCTTTCCTTTAAAGCGTTCCGCGCTTTCAGAACTGCAAATTAATCTTGGATATTTGTGCAATCAGGCCTGTGAGCATTGTCACGTAGAAGCGGGGCCTAAACGCACCGAGATGATGACGCTCGAAACCATGGATAAAATTATCGCGTGGTGCAAGGAAAACCAAATTCAGGCAGCTGATCTTACCGGTGGCGCCCCTGAGATGATTCCAAATTTTCGGTACTTTGTGGATCAGTTGATGGCACTGGGCATTCGTGTCACCTCACGATGCAACATTACCGTAATGTTTGAACCCGGCCAGGAAGATCTCGCTGAGTGGTATGCAGAAAGAAAAATCAGACTGGTCTGCTCGCTGCCATGTTATTCAGAGAAAAATGTAGATCAGCAACGCGGCAAAGGCGTGTTTGGCAAGAGTATTGAAGGACTGCAAAAGCTCAATGCTCTCGGTTATGGGCGTGAAGACGGCCTAACGATTGATCTAGTGTTCAATCCGATTGGGCCAGCTCTTCCCCCCGCGCAACACGCGCTTGAAATTGATTATAAAGAACGATTGAAGCGAGACTTTGGAATCGAATTTAATACGCTGTTGACAATCACGAATTTACCAGTAAAACGTTTTGAACATTTTTTAAAGCGCTCAGGTCAATTAGAAGGGTATATGCAGCTGCTGGCTGACAACTTCAACCCGCAAACCGTTGCGCCCTTGATGTGCAGACACCTGGTCAGTGTTGATTGGCAAGGGTATGTTTACGACTGCGACTTCAACCAAATGCTTGCACTGCCGCTGGGCCAGCGAGGCAAAAGACAGTTGTGGGAGATCGATGGCAATGCACTAGAGGGACAGGGCGTGACTGTAGGAAAGCACTGCTTTGGCTGCACTGCAGGTGCTGGCAGTAGCTGCGGCGGCTCGCTCACCTAAACGACTCATTAATCATTAAATCCCAGGAATCTGTTTTCAGGCAATATCCGAGAGGAATTCAGGAAAACTAGCCGGTCATACCTTGTTTAGCGTCATACTAACTAGATTAAACAATCGTTAGTCGCTAGTTAGGCTACTTGGTCTGGTCTGCGCTCGAAAAGCCGCATATAACCGGTGATCCAAACCGGTCTGTCAGACCGATCAAGCGGAAAGTCACAGCCAAAAACGATGCAATCTTTGTATTGCCAATCAAGCGATATAAAGCCATCGGCAAAAAAAATTGGCGATGCTCAAATATGCGTTTCTGTTGCAATTTCTCAAACACCACATCAATCTCATGATCAGAATAACAACCATAGCGTCGGGTATTTTTTTCGATCATTTTCTTAATTGAAAATAGAGCATCGGCGACAATGTTAATACTTTTTTTACTCGGATAGTCAATCAGCACGAGCTTTCTCGACACTCTACTAATTTCAGCAATCAACTGCTTCCAGGATTCCATGTGAGAGAGAATCCGATAACAGATCACAACATCGAAACTGTTGTCATCGAACGGTAATGACAAAAGAGGCGAGGCAACAAACTTT
>CALKKV010000046.1 GCA_937992195.1 uncultured Gammaproteobacteria bacterium
TTGTTTTAGCGGTAAAAATGTTAATTTGTCAGTACCTTAAAGACAGATTACGGCCGCCCCTTCTGGTAATACCAACGGAAAACAAAATGATTCATCCTCTGTCGATAAAACACCAACTGTATTTTCAACACGGAATATCCCGCTAATCTTCTCTCCGTCAACACGAGAAAAAGCACCTGCCACCAGCAAGTAACCGTCAGGTTGAATCTGTATCGCGTTAACGCGGCCATCCAGCGAAATCTTGAAGCCTCCATCCTCATCACCGAAAGCTGCTCGTTTTTCCAAACTATATTCTTCTCGACTGGAAGGAGGTGTAGTCGTAACTATACCCAACACCATTTCTCCATCGTCTTGCACTAGTCCAGCATAGACATCACTATTTGTGAGCACTTCAAAGTTCTCTGCATTCGCACCGGCAGCATCTAGTCCTACTACACCAGCAAATGACTCGGCATTCACTTGGGAGAATGTGCCACCAACAACTAATTCGATTTCATCAACCGGAGACTGTGAAATCAGCCTTATCGTGTTATTAAATTCAGCGTCAAACGTGAGATCAATACTCCCATCTTGATTCAACTTCGCTAACCTTTGGCGCGCATAGCCACCTACCGTTCTGAAGCTACCACCAATAAACAATGACCCGGTTTCACTATTATTCTGTTTCTCCAACAAGATCTCGCTTACCGTTGAGTTAGTATTCGGATCGAATGCCAGATCGAGACTTCCAGTCGAGGTTAGCTTCGCAATATTGTTTCTTGTAATCTCAGCAATTCTGGATAGAGAGCCACCGATGAACACATCGCCTGTGGTTGCCACAACTATATCAGCGACCCTTCCTCCGGATTGAATATTCGGATTAAAGGTGTCGTCTAACATGCCATCATTTCGCATTCGAACCAGGCTGCGCTGAAATTCTCCTTGGATAGTGTGGAAATTTCCGCCAACCAAAACATTACCATCACTTTGAATTGCAACAGAAGAAACGCCACCCCCCTCAAAGGAACCGCGTGCAGTATCGAATTCGGTATCTAAACTGCCATCAATGTGCAATCGAGCAACTTGAAAAGCGGGCTCACTACCCACACGGGTAAAATCTCCGACAACAACGATCTTGCCATCTGGCGCTAGTGCCATATCTCGGATTTCGGCACCTTCTTTTTCAAACAAACCAACATCGAAATCAGTGTTAACGGTGGTTGAATCGTCAAGCAAGGCGATACTACCGTCAAACCATCCCGAAACCAAAAGCTTGCCATCAGATAGCAATTTGATGTCCCGAACAACCGCATTGCCCGGTGATGAAGCGTAGAATTGCACATAGGGATTCGGGTCAGGATCTTGAAACCCAATGGAATAAGCGCCTGTGGGTGTGAGCTCCGACAATAACCCCTCATCAGGGATTGGGGTATCTGGCCACGACCCTCCCACGATGAAGTTACCATTGTCCAATACCGCTAATGCATTTACGTTAGAACCACCTTCCCTGGTAAAGCTTTCATCAATCAAACCACTTTCACTCAGTTTAGCAAGCCCCGTTACTGCTTCACCCTGAATAGCTGTGAAATCGCCACCAACAAATAGCGCTCCATCATCTAGCTCTAGTACTGTATTGATTCGGGCATCGGCAACTACCGACCAATTTGCAATTTGAGAACCATCGGCACTAAGGCGAACCAGCTCATGTACAAGATTAAAATTATTCCTAGCAGCGACAATTTCTCCATTAGCGAGCAAAGCGAAAGGTTGCCTCCATGGTCCTTGCGTAAATGATAGGTCGATTGATCCATTGCTATTGAGTCGTGCCAACCCTTCGTTTCCTGAATCATTTTCTCCACTTACGAGTAGCTTTTCGTCTGAAAGAAGAATTATTTTACTGACACGGCGAATATCATTTGTTTGAAATGAAGCGTCAATCTGGCCACTGTCGTCCAATCGCACAATATCTTCGATTGCATTTCCATTTGCACCTTCCAATACTCCTCCAACATAGACGTCACCATTCTCGTGGAGCGCAATTGTTTCAACATACCCCCCAATCTCAGCCTGGAAAGTAGAATCAACCGTTCCATCCGTGTTAAACCGCACAATACCTTTGGTAAAGAACCCACCAGCAACATCAAATGTACCTGAAGCAAGAATTTTCCCATCGCTTTGCACCGCAGTTGCATATATCATTCCTGAGGGCTGGTAAAATTCTTCCGCGATAAACGAAAGATCTATATCACCGTCGTCCGAGAACGCTGGAGATAAAAAAACGAAAAATAGTATTGTGATTCCCAGGCATCTTCCCATAGAAAAGCGCATCTTCCTTGGACCTCCTTTTAGTTAGCTACTCGATTTAATGAATCCTTCAGTTAATCCAGTAATCCAGCATTTGTTAGAATTTTAGTCCCCCATTGTACACTATAGAGAATGGCCACTACATTGATGAATATTTGGCGATAAATCTTGTAATCGAGGGCGTGTAAAAACCACGGGATATCGGTGTCTGAGCATTAATGTTAAGGAATAATGGTGTGAACAGCCTTGATCTTCCTCAATAGTTGTGGGGATTTTGCGGAGATGAGTGAAGCACAGTTGTGCATCGTTATGCAGAGTAAGCAACGGACGCCACTCTATCTTGTTAAAAAACATAAATTTACTTTGACTGCATCATAATCCATTGGTCGTATCGCTACACGGATGTAGCTTATTAGGGCAACGCAGAAGCAGTTGCCGAGGCCTGGGCGGCACCGTTAAAGTCCTATCTCGCTACGAAGTAGGGGCCCACCATTTCTTAAATCCAATTTTCGATTCTTAGTCCGGGAACGCGACTAAATTCACGCGTGTTATTTGTGACGAGGATTAAACCTTTACTTCTGGCATGTGCAGCAATCATGAGGTCATAGCTACCAATTAAGTTGGCTTTCAGTTCATTCTTAAGTTGACCGAACTGTCGAGCAGCGTAGGCATCGTAATCCAGCACATTGACTCTAGATGCGAACCCTTCAACGGCAGATAGATTTTTTTCGGGTCAGAGGAATTTTCTGCTCCGTAAAGCAGTTCGCTAAAGGTGCTGGTAGAAATACACATTTCGCCCGCATGGATATTAAATTTCCTTTTTACCTCTACAGGCTTTCTCTTAATAGTAAAGATGACGGTATCCGTGTCTAGCAAATATTTATCCATCTAGAGCGGCTCTCTTTCTTGCGCTTCTGGTTGGTCTCGCTGAGTCATGAAGTCCTCTGTGACGTCAAGCTCGTCAAACCAAAGATCCCAGCTTTGGTCGATTGGCGTAATCAAGCGCGTGTTGCCGATTGCTACTATTTGTACATCTTTGATGCCTTCTGGCAACGCAACCGACTTAGGTAATCGAACTGCCTGAGTTTGATTGCTTTTAAATACTTTAGTTTGTACCGTCTTACTGCTCTAGAGTTGGATATCCAAATGGTATATACAAACAGAGATACGTCCAATGTATATCCAAAAAGAAATCAGTGAAATCGGTATTCGTACAATAAGGCATAGGTTGAGAGTGAATTCCCAAACCCTGTGTTTGATGGGGTAAGCTTTATTGCCCATTGTGGGGATTTTGCTTTGGCGCTTTTAAGTTGATATTGCCTTAATAAACTCCCGAGTGATTTGGTTCCTGGGAGAATTAAATATTTGCTCTGGCTCACCCCGTTCAACAATTCTACCGTCTGCCATCAAAACAATTGAATCGGCAACTTTTCGGGCAAAGCCCATTTCATGTGTTACGCACATAATTGTCATGTTTTGATTTGCGAGCTCCTGCATGACCTCAAGAACCTCAGCAATCATTTCCGGGTCCAGTGCGGAGGTCGGTTCATCGAACAGCATAATTTCAGGCTTCAGACATAGCGCTCTAGCCAGCGCAACACGCTGTTGTTGCCCACCAGAAATTTGGTCAGGATATTTGTTCAGATGCTCTGCAATATGCATATTCGACAGTTGTGTCTCAGCTTCAATTATCGCATTCTCTCGAGTTTTACCGGCGGCGCGAATTTGCGGCAGCACACAATTCTCTAGTACCGTGAGATGGGGAAATAGATTGAAGTTTTGGAACACCATTCCAACTCTTTTTCGGATGGCATTTAGGTTTCGCGTATCATCGTCGACAGGAGTATCCAGTACTACCAATTCTCCATCGCTGAACTGCTCAAGACCATTGACGCAACGAATTAGTGTTGACTTACCCGAGCCGGATGGACCACAGATCACCACTGTCTCGCCTATACCAATCGTTAGATCGATATCTTTTAGCGCGTGATGATCATCGTAATATTTGTTTAGAGAATGAATGGCTATTGCTAAATTACCCATGACCGACTCTCATGTGTGTCTCCAACCATGCACCATAGCGGGACAAGCTGAACACAAATACAAAATATACAAGCGCCACGAATACATAGACTTCAACGAACTGCTGCCCCCACTCTCCTGTGCCAATAGCAGCATTCCCAGAAGCCATGATCTCAAAGAATCCAATGACGGTAACTATTGACGTTTCTTTAAACGTAATTACGGCCTGATTAATAGTTGACGGCAGGGTATTGCGAAACGCCTGCGGTAACAAAATGTCTAATAGTACGGACCAGTAAGGCATGCCAAGAGCGATAGCCGCTTCCTCCTGACCCTGAGATGTTGATTGAAATCCAGCTCGAATTATCTCTGCCTGGTAAGCAGCGAAAAAAAGTGAGAACGCGAACACTACTCGCATCAACTTGTTTCCATGAAGCCATTCTGGAACGACAAGAGGAATGACAACTGCAGCGGAAAACAAAATTGCTAGCAATGGCAATGAGCGAAAAAAATCAATGAAAAGACCAGTGACTTTTGCAATTACCGGGAGACTTGATCTTCTGCCTAATGCCAACAACACCGCCAAGGGCATTCCGATCAAAAAGACGCCAGAAAAAATAAAAATTGTTAACGATAAGCCGCCCCATTTTTCTGACGTCACCAGTGACAAGCCTGCAATTCCACCTCGCATTAGAATTACAAACAAACCGAAGCCGATAACCCAGAGTAATATGAGGCGTCTGGCGGACCAAAATACAGGCAGGCAAGACAATACAATTGTTAGAACGATGATGAGGCATGCTAACGTTGACCGCCATTGTTCTTCGTAGGGGTACAAACCAAAAAGGATCAAACGCCCTCGATCTTCTATTACTGCCCAGCAGGCACCTGCATCAACGGTACATAAATCTCTATCTTCCAAACTCCAGATGGCGCGAAATACTGCCCAATCCAATGACTGCCATACTACCCAGACCATGAGAAAACCCAGCACAATCGTAGCTGCAGAGTCAAACCAGCTAGCAAATAGCCTCCTTTGCATCCATTGTAATAAGCTGAATCTTTCCTTAAACGTGGCTTCCATCTTTAGTTTCTCCCCTTGAGTTTTATCCGATCATTGATCAGATTCATGAGAAGCCCAATAGAGTAATTGACCAATAGGAAACCCACCATAAGAAGTCCAAGCAGCTCCAGGGTTTGACCACTTTGATTGATGGAAGTAGAAATAACTGCGAAATAGTCTGGGAACCCGATGGCTATGCCAACGGTAGTTCCTTTCATCAACCAAACGTATTGATTGGCTAACGATGGCAGCATTGCTCGAAAGGCCAGTGGAATTCGAACAAAGCGATTTACCTGCAAATTGCTCAATCCAAGAGCAGACGCCGCCTCAAGTTTACCTTTATCCACCGAGAGCAAGCCCCCTCGGATGATTTCACCAATATAAGCAGCACCAAATAAAACGAGTCCGATTAGGAGCGCCGTAAACTCGGGCTTGATGGACAGTCCACCCTTGAATCTGAGGCCGCGTAGCTCGGGGATTGAAATTAGCGCCTCATCGGGTGGTTTTCCGAGATAGAGTAGGCATATCGCCACGAGCAGGAAAATTACAACTGGTACTAGCGCACTAATGTGGCGACCAAAATTTTTGCTCAAGAATCTGTACAACAAAGCTAATATAAGAGCTGTCGAGATCAGAATAAGGATGTCCATTCCCGAGTAAGCAAAACTTGGTAGCGCCAATCCTCTGCTGGATAAAAAAATTACACCGCCGAGCTCGTACGCATCTTTCACACCCGGGAGATGCGTAAGAATCGCATACCAAAAGAAAACCTGAAGTATGACGGGGACATTGCGAAAAATTTCCACATAGGTTGTCCCCACCAGATTCATCAGCACGTTGTTCGAAACCCGAAAAAGCGCCAATACCAGCCCCAACAGCGTTGCAAACACCAAGGTCATGAGGCCGACAAAAATGGTATTGAGCAAACCTACATACAAAACCCGCGCATAAGTTGAACGCGGAGACACTTCTACCAGTGAAAAACTTACAGGCCAGCCTGTTGTACGCTCTAAAAAACCAAATCCGCTGGCAATTCCCATCTCCTGGATATTTTGTTTCCCAGTTAGGACTACGCCAGCCAGAACAATGAATATTGCTATTAGAAATATTACTTGTGCAGCTGCCCTCCTAAATTTTTGAGATGAAAGTGATTTCTTCAAAGCTTTATGATTGTGGAGGGAGGGCCGCTGTAAAACAGCCCTCCTTTGAGTTTCTTAGTCATGCACCAGTGGATATAGTAAACCGCCGTTGGTCCACAAGTTATTCAACCCTCTGGGTAGCTTGTAGCGTGAGCTTTCCCCGATCGTACGATCGTAAATCTCACCGTAGTTGCCGACGGCCTTTATCACGTTATACGCCCAGTCATCATTCAGCCCCAAGCGAGTGCCGGCCCCAGGCGTTACACCCAGCAACCTCTCAACTGTAGGAGAAGGGGGGTTATTTCGGACGTCATCTACATTTGCCTGGGTAATGCCGTTTTCCTCAGCCAACAACAATGCGCTCACCATCCAGTTAACCACATCCAGTAAAGCATCATCGCCCTGACGAACGACAATTCCTTCTGGTTCGAGCTTGATGACATCTCCTATGATTGTTAAGGAATCAGGGTCTGGCGCGTTGATACGCGTTGAGGAAAGAAATGGACCGAATCCGGCAATGGCATCACACCGACCGGCATACAGTGCTGCACGTAGCTCTTCGCCTTTTTCAAATGAAAGAGATTCGTATTCGATACCGTTGGTTTCCATATAGTCCGCTAACACTCGTTCAACGGTTGTTCCAGCGTTTACGCAAAACACGCCGCCTTCAAGATCCGAAATGCTCTTGGCGCCCAACTCTGTTTTCGCCATTGTATAGAACGGGCCTATAAAATATGGACGAGAGAACTGCAGACCCAGTTCGGTGTCACGTGTCATTGTCCATCCAGTTACTTTAATGATTACGTCGATATCCCCGGACTGAATTGAAGGAAAACGCTGCGCCCAGCTAATCGGTACAAATTGAACTTTTTCAGGACTGCCAAGGATTGCCGTAGCGAGTGCACGACAGAACTCCACATCGAATCCTTGCCATGCCCCCTTATCATCAACTTCAGCAAATCCTAAATAGCTTCCGTTGTGACCGGTGCAAAGCAGGCTGTCTCTCTCTTTGATCTTGCCTAACGTTCCCTCGTCGGCTGACTGCACTATTGTTGTTCCTGACACCGTCAATGCGGCGGCGACTATTAAATTACTAATAAACTTATTCATAAAATTCTCCAGTGGTAGTGGACTAATGATTTAACCAATGAACCGCCTGGGGCGGACATGGCGACTGAGAAGAAGCGACCTGCTCAAATTCGGTCTTTACTTCAAGATGGTTCAAACTCATTCCGAGACCGTTCCTGTCAGGAAAACTAAAACAGTTGATTGACCCTGGCACTTTTCGAAAATCCAATTCATTAAAAAACACTTGGTGCACATAGTGATACTCAACGTGTGCTATTTGATTGATTGCCGCAGCTATATGGCTGGAAACCAATAGTGCAATCGCCGTCGATGAGATTTCCAGTGAAAGTCTTGTTGGCGTGTTATTAGTGAGCTCACAAAGATGATTCATGGCGCTTATCCCGCCACTGGCAATCGGCGCAGTTTGTAAGAATGCAATTCCGCAGTCGTTAACCAGTATTTCCTGGATCTCAATACGGTACTCAGACTCAATGGCCATAACAGGTACACCCGCTTTTGACAATTGCGCCATACCTTTGAGATCCGATGCACGAATTGGGGATTGAAATGCTTCTATGCGTCCTTCTGGTAAAAGCTCGTAAAACTCGCGTGCCCTGTCGACACTCAAACCATACAGCCCATCAATAATTAATTTCGAGGTTTCGGGTAATGCTTCAAGAACCGCCTGAACCCGCAGTAGATCCTCCTTCAGATCCAGTGCGCCGACTTTCATTTTTACAAGTTGAAAGCCTTTCGAAACCATTGAATTAACTTCAGCTACAAGCTCCGGGATACCCTTTTCGTGGCCATAAAGTCCCCCGCTACCGTATAGAGGAACGGTACCGCGACCATTGGGGTCAATACACTTCCAAAGAGGAACATCTTGCTGCTGCGAACGGAGATCCCATGCTGCAATATCAACGCCGGACAAAGCGGAAGTGAGTATTCCATGTCTAGCTGTCAGAGTCGCCCGCTCAAGTAATCTCTTGCAAACCTCCTCGCATTCGTCAAGTTCAATTCCGATAAAATTGGGTACAACTTCTGTTTTTAGAAATGCAACTAATGTTTCTGGAGAACTATCGAAACACCAACACTCACCTGTGCCGAAGTTAGCGTTCTCATCTTCAAGAACAACAAATACCGCATACTTTGTCGTCCAGCGTATGAGAGGATTCCAGACCTTACCGCCCATATCGTTACGATGGCTAAATACTGAGAACCCTCTTATCTTTGCCACTTTATTTTTCGACTAGCCTTGGTTTTCTGGGGGTAGGTTCAATTGAAAAATCGTTGTCAATCTGCCCCTTCAATGCCTCGAGGAATCTATCGTGAAATTTCAAAGTATGCTCATGTGCAATTGCATCCGCCGCCTCGACATCACGTGCCTCGATTGCTTCAAGGAAGTCGCGGTGGTGTCCTTTGAGAATAGCCTTTTCTTTTGCGGTTTCTAGTGACCGAAGATGGATGTGGATGTATCTTCGCGCTTCGGAAAGTAGCTCTTTATATTGCCGCACCAAATAAGGATTTTTGCCAGCCTCTGCAACTGCCAAATGGAATTCGAAATTAGACTGAAGTATTTTCAGAGGGTCGTATTCCTTTACAGCATCGTCGAATGCCTTCACTAGGTCGCGCAACTTCACCATGTCTACGGACGTCCTGTTTCGCGCAGCAAGCCGTGTTGCATAGCGTTGCTGTAGATCAAATACTTCAATAAAGCTTGGGAAATTTTCGAGATCAACATTGGCAACAATCGTGCCTTTGTTTGGAAGATTCTCGACCAGACGTTCGGCTAGTAACCGATTCAATGCCTCGCGAATAGGAGAACGCGATACGTCAAACCTTTTGGAGAGGCTGGTCTCGTCCAAAGGTGCACCAGGCTTCAATTCATGAGTCAGTATCTCCTTTCTCAATTCATCACAAACCATTTGAGCGGCAGATCCGCGCTGGTATACCTTTTTTGCTTGTGGTCTCGTCATTTATTTGTCAATGTTGCATGTACGCTGCATCCAATTTGATTCAATTGCATGCAATGTGTATGCAATATATTTTAATAAATGCCGATAAAAGTCAACCGTGTAAGTTGGTGACGTAATTTACGCTTTAAAAACTACGATGAAAACTGATGTGCAGAAATTTGGAATAAGGCGGTGTTGCGTTCTTATCTAATTGTTTTGATGCAATATTTTAAGAGCGAGATCGGGTCAGTCTCAACTGACATTTTCGGACCATTGATTCAAGTTCCCATCATCTTCTGTTAAAATAAATTGGGTGATTCGCAGTCCGGAGCCTGATGGAGACGCTTCCGACTATAGAATACTGCGGTACAGTCAAAGATCGTTGGTCGTGCTTGGCTGCGTGTATCAAACCTCATTGAATAGAAATGACTTCCGTTTCAGACTTACTTCCTAACCTTTGGGTGACCTTTCATCGGCGTGAAACGGTCATATCGGCCCCGCCAATCGATCTGCCCCGAAACTGCTGGACCTTGCAGTCCGAGGAGCGACTGGTGATGGTCCAGGAAAAGACGTGATGCACATTCCCCGGTCCAAAAGGCCCATCGAATATCATCTGATTACCCGATACGTTCCAATTACCTCGGTTTGGTTGAAGAGTAAAGTTGTAGCGAGCCACGCCTCCTGAATCAAAGTGAGCATCGAAGTGGACCTTTCCGTCCACGTCAGTGGTAAATGCATAATGCCCTGCGCCGCAATTATCACTATCGGCACTAGCTGGCGGTTCGGGATTTGGGAGCTCGCTTTCAGTCTCCTGGGCGATTTCGTCCGGTTCTTCCACTTCTTCAGTGGTGTTGCTATCTGGTTCGGCCTCAGGAGGTTGAGCTGCATCAATCGCTTGTGCGTTGTGTCCACTACCGCTACTCGTCAGGTCTTCTGAGCCACAACCGACCAGGCCGAAGACGCACAGCGCTGAAACCAGTATAAAGTTTCTCCTCACATTCATATCGAATTGTACAATTAAGTTTCATTTTTATAAGTAGATGTAGTTTAAACTTAAAGTTAATTCTAAATAAATATTTAATAAATCATTGAAATAAAACAATAATGTCTTAATCAACAAATAAAATCGCTAGTTTTTATATGATTGCCGCAGTTTTTGGCAAACGAATTCGGTGTGACCACATTGTGACTGTTGAATTGAAGAGTAGACGACTGCCGTGTCATCTAATGTCACGCTACTCGGGTGTCGCAGAATGATTTGTGGATATGTCCACCTAATCTCTTTCCAAGTTATGTCATATTGGATCCGGCTTCGGTCCAGACTCACTGAGTGGCGGATTGGCCGCGGATTCCGCTGCAGCAGCAGCTATCGCCTGTTTGTCTTGTTCGGTTAACTCTCGCCCTGGAACCTCATCAAGTTTCACTCTGACTTCCTTTCGAGCGAATTGCAGGTCATTGGCTTCAAACGCTTTCTGTACACGTTGATAAATCTCTTTTCTTAGCACAAACTGCTTACCAGGCTTTGCCATAAATTTACCGCGCATGACTATACCGACATCATCAACCTCCAGGACACCCTGTGATTTGAATGGTTGAATGAAATCCTCAGCAAACTCTGGAACTTCCATCATGTCTGCACCGATTTGCTTAAATATCTTTTTGACTTTGTTCAGGTCAGTATCGAACGGCACGGTAAAACGCAATTTCATAATGACC
This sequence comes from uncultured Gammaproteobacteria bacterium, assembly GCA_937992195.1. Classification (GTDB taxonomy): domain Bacteria; phylum Pseudomonadota; class Gammaproteobacteria; order Arenicellales; family Poriferihabitantaceae; genus VYFG01. The sequence continues at coordinate 11,247 of CALKKV010000046.1, forward strand.
CAGTCACGAGAAAAATTCGTTATCTTGGGTATCTGACCATAAGGGATAGTATGAACATGGCCGCGATGATGCCGTAATTGCATGGAGCGAAGTGATATTTTTTCTACGGTGCCCACCGTACCCTCTACATCAACATATTCTCCTGATCGGAAAGCGTCATCAATCAGAAAAAATATACCTGAAACGATATCAGTTACCAATTTTTGCGCCCCAAATCCAATGGCGATACCTGCGATACCCGCACCAGCGAGCAGAGGTGTAATGTTGACGCCGATGTTGCTTAGGCCCATGAGTATGGTCATGATAAATATGATTACTTGAGCCGTCGCCCGCACCAGCGGCAATATTGTCGATAGCCTTGAACTACCCGCGCCACCTCCTTCACCGCCTATTTCCTCTTCTTCGAGATTCGCACCTGAAGCGGTTTGTTCGTCCGCCAGTTTGCGATTGATCCAAAGCGTTATGATTTCTCCCAGTAAATAGCCGCCAGCGAGAATCATCAGGAATTCGATAAAACGAGCCGCTGCCTGTAAGCCAAGTCCAGCGCTCGCCACATTGTGAAAGTCGATGTCCCACAAATTTGCGATTAACATGACAACGACAGCAAATATTAGTAACCGGCCAATGCGAATATAGCTGCGTTTAGTGGATTGATAGGCTCGCTCAGCCACACTACCTTGTCCCTGCATGGGTTTTACCAGGTGACGAACCAGACCTCTTATCGCCGTATCAAATACGGGTGCATAGGAAAAAATTACCACTGTCCAGAGGTGGTTTCCGCCACTAACTAGGTCAAACCGTTCGTGGAACACAATTATTGCGGCGACTATCCACATTAAAATACTAAGCCCAATTAAAAATCCGGGATAGAATCGTGCAACGGTTTGCTCTGTGGGGGTGACATCATTGTCACTGCCGATAAGCATTCCAGTAATACTTTGTCGTAGTTGCCAGAAAATGTAGATGAAGTAGAGGTGGATCAGACCATTGGTCCAAAAACCCAATCTCATCTCACCTGTTGGTATGCCATTGAGTTGATTGAATGCGATGATACCGATTTGAAAACCAACCAGGCCAATAAGGATTGCTTGGTGCCGGTGGAGATAAGTTGCGGAAATATCGTCAATATGCATCACTCTGAGGTCTGAGCGGTGTGGTGCCAACAGAAATCGTGAGATAGCCAAGGCAATTCTCGGCAGCATAATCAGGTACACAAGAGTCAGCTGGGCGCCAGCAAGTTTTGTGCTTGCCATCGCGGCCTCAAGCACGTTGTTTGCTACTAAGTAGAAGACAACCAGACCCGAAACATCCAGGGTAAATCGCATCGCAAGCAAGCGAAGTGCATTCCATAGACCATCCGATCTAGCCCGATTATCGATTTGCTCACGCCAACTTCTTGCCAACAACCTGATCAAGCGCTCCGCTGCATAGCCAATCGAAATGGCCAATAGAAAGAAACCAATAAATGGCAGGAACCCGACCGGATCCGGCGCGGCAAAGAAGCTTCGGAACGCTTCCGATTGTTTTGTCCCTAGAATTGGCAATCGGTCTACAGCATCGCCTATTTGAACGCCAATTCCTTTGAAAGAGTTAATAAGAAAATCTATAACCGATACGTCTTTCGTGATTTGCTCGTTAGCGGTTCCTGTTGCCAACTGATCGATTAGGAGTGCTCTCACTTCGTTGTCAGACAATCTTGCGATCATCGCGTTGACAGCTTCTGGAGTGTCTAGCTGTTTTAGCTCTACACTAGCTTCAGAACCTTCGGTCACTGGCAAAATGAGGTTCTGGCTCAGAACCAATGACGGAAAACAGAGTATTGCTAGCAAAAGAAAGCGGGTTAAGGTTGTCATTTTTTTACGCAGCTTCTCAACTAGATATTTTGTCAAAACGGGCAATGATCTGTCGAACTTCGCCAAATACCGAGGGATGGCATGTTTGCCAATGTTCATTGTATTAGTACCGTTGTTTGCAACGTAGAACGTAGCAAATAATTGTTGTCTTGTGGTGGCGGACCATGAGAATTCATGTGTTGCCACATTTGTTAACCAGCATGGTAGGCTTTATTCACCGCACAACTGTCTTCAAACCAGTTCCACAGGGTGCTTTTCCGTCGCGAACTTTGGCGTGCAGCGCAGGAACAGCGCCTAGATAGCCAGTGAATACACTCCTTTTATTCATCATATTCTTCGGTTTGCGACACAACCCTTGCGTTGTTACGAGTTAAGTAAATTAAGCCAAATAAGTAAATGTGGCGCCCCGATAACGGGACGCTATATAGAAAAGGATAGTTTTGTCATCACACGATTAGCTGGAACATTTTTCCAGTAACGTGATTGTAGGACTCAACATTTAGTTGTCCGGTAACCGCTAGCTCTTCAATGGATCGCGGGTTAAACAGCATCACAAAGCCTCTTCTTCTACCGCAATGAACTATAGTGAGAAATTAATCAAATGATAATATAGGATAATTAATATTTACTGTTTGGATTATTTGCATAATGATGGATGAATACAAAAGAGTTTAGGGTCGGAGTAAAATTATTGAATAGAAAAGCAATTGCTCCGAAACGAATGAGCTTGTGTTGTTCTATATAAAATTCGTAAGTCGATTAACTAAAACTCGAAAACCCAGGACCGGATTTGTTTTCCAAAAGATTAGATTCTAAGGAAATAATTGCGCCCCATTTTTAGGGTAAGGAAATAATTGCGTCCCATTTTTAGGGTTTTGTTGTAGTTGAATATCGAGCATTTGAGTGATGGTTTGCTCAAAGGCTTGATCCACATTCATCGTTTCAAGCAGTCTTTCTGCTTGTTTCTCTGATGCCGTGTCGGCAGAAGAAATCGATGACACAAGTAGAAATGCTAATAATAGAAGTATGTTTGATATTCTCATTTTCACTCCGAAATTTTGATGAAAATTTAACGCTTCGCATCAGCGGCAGACAAAGCGCGTAGCGGTTTGGAGTTTCGTCTGCATGCGCTTGTGATACGGCAGCCTACTTGAATAAAGCATCCTACCTGCAATTCATAATCCTATTTGGTTTATCGCCGGTGTCCCATTGCCACAAGACACCTTGAGCCAGTGCTATTGTGCTGTTGCTTCCTGCTGCTACAGCTGTGACATTTTCCATTACTTGTTTAGGATCTAGACCTTCATTTCGTCCCCATATCCATAGACTGGCATCTGGCATTATCGCAACCGAATGACTGCTTCCTGTCGCAATGGCACTCGCATCGCGCAGAATGAGTCCCCAGCGAATTGCTTTATCACCATATCCGTGATTGCCTAGCGGGCCGTAAATATTGCCACCGGTTCCCCACACACTACCATCTTCTTTAAGCACCAGGGAATGTCCTGTATGCGAGGCGACCTGAATTACCTTGTCGGATGTCTGAATATATTCCTCGGTCGCTGTGAGTTTGCCATCACCATATTGCCCTCGATGTGCGAGTCCTTGTACAAATAAAGCTCCCTCGTGGGTGACGTAATAATTGGCACTGTCTCCTATAGAGGCAGTTAGAACATGTTTGGCGATTGGTAAAGTATTTTTAGACAGGCTCTCACCAAAGCCCAGTAAGCTTTTGGTATGAAATTGCAATAAGGTGTCATCATTACGAATTACAAACAGTCCCGAACGACCAGCATGAAACGATTTTACATCTTCCATCAATATGACGGCATTTGATGGATCTTTATCCCAAGTGAGAAGCGTGTTCTGATTCGTTAGTGCATATCGATTCTGCTTACCTACACCCACCTGTTTTACTCCCGAAAGGCTTTCTTTGGGAGTATCAAAATCAGACCATTCGTAGACTCTGCCACCACAAATGGCAAGAAACTTGTCATAGTAAGCTGCTAACAATGGCGAGGAGCTGTCGGCCAACAAAGGTGGTTCAAATAATTTTAAACCAGCCAAGACCAGAAATAGAAATAATTGTCGAGTGATCATAGTGGCGTAAATCTCGTTCAACGATAGGCTAGTTTAGTCTTCCGTATACCGCCTTACCAAGAGGCGCATAAATACTTGGCTAGAATTAACGACGAAGTAGCGCAAGCCAAGCGTTTTGCGCCCTTTTGCGTGATTTGTTATACGGCAGATTTAACTACAGTGATAACCTTGCTAAATAAACCCTGTTTTGGGTAATTTATTGTTAGTTCAAACCGATCAGCTTCATTAAATACTAACTCGTAATGATCTTGTGATAACTCGTTTATGCGACTCAATAAATAACTATTATATAAAGGCGAAAAGCTATAGCTACAATTCCAAGGTTCTTATTTAAAACGACAATTTCACAGCCTTCTTCAAATGGGCAGTCCCAGTTGATAAGTAATAGAAAATAGTTAGCAAGTTCAAATTGTTTTTCAATAACGAAACCTGATACTTTTAAATTGATAGCTTCACCGTCAAAGTAAAGTGAGGATTTCAAAGGCCAATCCTCATACTTTCCGTCGTGCTCTTGAATAGTGAATTTATCTATCGATTTCACGGAACCTCCTTAGACGCAAAACACAAATTCAATCGGCGATAATTATGGGGACAGACCACGTTAAATTTGTTTAAGCGGCATATCCCCATTATTCCTGTCAATCATTGCCAGTTAGATATCCATGCTACCGAGCAAATTAGCTTCTAACGAAACTTGTTTGAAGGTTTGAACCCGGTATCTTGCGGCGCACGTAGATCTCGTACCCAGACCTCACGATTCGAATGTAAGCCGCCGCCACGACTGGCGGGCACTGCGGAATAACGCGCTCGATGCAATAATCGGGTATCAGCGAGCCCGCAGTTCGGATGTAAACCGCCGTTGTCAGCCACTACCTTGTCCCAGGTTGCTTTGCGCGACTGATAAATGGCTTTATCGGCGAGTTCGGTGCAGTTGAGTTCGTTCGTATTCAAATCGGCAATAATTTCGTCACCATCTTCCACCAGTGCAATAGGTCCACCAAGTGCGGCTTCCGGGCCTACATGGCCAATCACAAGGCCAACGGATCCACCAGAGAAACGTGCGTCTGTCATAAGTGCCACTACGATATCGCGTTCCCGACACAAAGCAGTAATTCGCGAAGTCGGATCCAGCATTTCCGGCATACCGGGTGCACCGGTCGGTCCGGCGTACCGTACGATGATCATGTCGTTGTTGTTAAACCCATCAGGATTTTCATCAAGCTCTCTTAGCAAGCCTGGCTCACCTTCGAATACACGTGCACGACCCTTGAACAGATTGTCCTCCAGGCCGCCTTCAACACCGGCGAGTTTCAAAATAGCTGAGTAATCTGGGGAAAGATTACCACCAAGCAGGCGTAAGCCTCCGGTCGGTTTATAGGGTGTTTTCACCGGAAAAATTACTTCGCCATCGGGTGCCGGTGGATTTAAATCGTCGATTTGTTCGGCCAGGGTTTGTCCTGTACAGGTCATCATCTCGCCGTTCAACAATCCGGCGTCCAGCAATTCCCGCACGATAACTTGCACACCACCTACTTTGTCGATGTCGAGCATGGAGTATTTTCCATAGGGGCGGGCGTTGGTGAGCACCGGCACAATGTCGCGAGACAGTGCATTGAATTCTTCCGGCGTCATGACATCGCGCCAGAAATGTTCGAAACCCGCCGCGCGGGCGATTTCCGGGGTATGCAGTACTGCGTTAGTGGAACCGCCAACAGCCAGTGCCACTATCAATGCATTGCGGATGGAGTCACGCTGAACAATATCGCGCGGCTTCAAGCCACTGGCCATCATTTGCGCCAGATATTCCACAAGCTGTTCGGTGAATTCATTGGTGCGACGGGGGTCATCCGAAGCGGGTGCCACCATATGCAGTGGTTGCATACCCACCACACCGATAAAAGTCTGCATGGTGTTATAGGTGAACATACCGCCGCAACTGCCGTAGCCCGGACAAGCGTGGGCCGAAATTCGTGTACGCAACTCGGTATCCGGGTGGCCAGCCAGTTGATAGGCGCTGATAATATCCAGTGCGTCACCAGTCGCAGGATCCTTTCCCGGTCGGATGGTGCCGTCCGACATGATAATCGCCGGCTCATTATGTTCGAGTATTGCGGCCAGTGTGCCTACTGGCGGTTTGTCGCAAGCAACCACAGCGATCACACCGGCGAGGCCAGTGGCTTCGAGATGTTCGCACAGCGCGTCATTGGTGACCTCGCGACCGAGCAATGAGTAACGCATTTCACGGGTGCCGTTACGGATGCCGTCAGAGGTTGCAATGGTGAATTCCGGCTGCACTAGGCGATATTTCAACTGGCCTTCAGATTGTCCAATGCGCGCTTTTAGATGATCGTGAATGGTCTCGACTTTATCTTGCACACCCATATAACACTGGCTGTCACCCTTAGTACCGACTACGCCAACTGAAGGTTCATGAATCAGTTCGGGGTCAGTTCCCAGCACCTTGGCCATGCCGATGGTTTGGGCAGAGCGGCCTGGATGGCGGTCAATCAGGACAACATTCGATTTAGACATTTAAACTACCTCGTTACTAACACTTAATGATTGTGGATTTTGGGGAGAACGGATGCTGTCAGAATAACGCTGAAACGTCCAGAGCTACGAGAAGAGTAAACGTCAATCGACATGGAGAGAAACAGGTTTTGAGTTTTTAGGAAATCTTAATTTTAGATGAAATTCGGGTAACAGGATTGACGCAGGTCATTGTTTAGCAGGACAGAACAGATAGGTAGATTTTAGGTTGAATCAATCGACGAATCTCAATTGTTGTGAGCAAGCGCGGTTAAAAGTGAAAAAACGTGGTCTGTCCCTGAGATATGTCCCACATCGGTAAGCGTGATTTTTAGGGATAGACTTGGTTCTCAAACTTCACAAATTAATGATCACGACCTTCCCATCCTTTGTGACTATTGGGAACATAAAAGAGTCGTCAATTTCTCTCGATATAGTTTCAGTAGAGCCGAGATGGCAGCTGATTCCGTTTCTCGCAACTAGTCTTTGATCAGAGAATTGACAATAGCGCGATGAGATATCGCCCTGATCTAAAACGTGGACGGCATTTTCTAGTGGCGCATGCGTTAAGGTTGGGCCGCCGTTGTCTTGCAGCGGGCCTAGCATTGGATCCTCGTTAACCGCATTTGTGCTGCACCCATCGAATTGAATAATATTAAAGATGCTTGCTTGTACCGTACTATTTTCATTGCTCATCAAGCAATCAAAGCTGTCGACGCCATTGGATCCTGCGATAATACTGTTAGACATCTCTAAGTGGCCTGCATCAATATATACCCCATCTGACTCGATTACACCAAAAGGGAGTGATCGTCCCGAAGCCCTGTTAGACATTAATGTGGTATTGTTGAATGTCAACGTAGAATTTACACCATCGTCTTCTGAGAGCCATATCGCACCTGCAGAATTAAAGGCAGTATTTCCAGACAAGGTACTATTAAAAAAGTTAAGAATGCCTGATACGTAAGCTCCACCTCCATAGCCTGTGGTGTCTATACCAGTTGTGGTGCCTGCCGAGTTACCACTGATTGTGGAGTTCAAAATAGTAGATCTCCGCAACTCTGCTGCATAGAGGCCACCTCCGCTGCCCGTTGCTTCGTTCTGGGCAATCGTTGATTGTTGGATAAAAAAACCGCTTTCCGTGTCCGCAAAAATGCCACCGCCCAAATGAGCTTTGTTGAAGCGGATAGAAGTATTTTGGAGCTCCGTGGTTCCACCTCCCCCATTTGCGTTGAGATAAAGACCACCGCCAGGGCTATTTGGTCCAGTGGTATTGAGCTCAATTCGGCTGCCGTTTGAAACTATACGACTCGCATTTCTAGAACTCCCACCAAAAACTGATATTCCGCCTCCACCGGCTTCGCCATGATTTCTGAATACGACTGAATTGAGTAAGACAACCTCGGAGCTTCCAGGAAAGTTGAGAAGATGTATTCCTCCACCAAAGCCATTGGTGGTGTTGTCCCGAATGCTCGTATTCTCGATTCTCACGCTATTGCTACTAATCTGGATACCTCCGCCCGCTTGGGTAGTATGATTGTTTGAAATAACGCTGTTATATATTCTTACTTCAGCCTCGTGATCTACTGCGATTGCGCCTCCTCTGGTGGCAGAATTTCCTGTTAACGTTACATGATCAAGGATTAAACTCGCGCTGGGAAAACCACCGACAAAAAATACACCGCCTATGCCTTGATCATGACCGCCTCTACACCCTGAAATTTCCAGATTCCTGATGGTCACATCTGCGCCACTACTCACCCAGAGAAAGCTATAGTTTGACTCGTCCCCTGGCTCCCTGCTGAGAGAAAATCCATTTCCTTCAATTTCAATCGCTGAGACTACTCTCAGACTGGGGCTCATATCTGCTGGGGCCGCCAAATAAAAGCTCTGAGTGATATTAATGATATCCAAATCAACATTCTCATTGGCGGCATTCACAGCGCTTTCAAATTCCGCATACGATCCAACGTTGTACGTCGCTGAATGACTCAGAATGGGGGTCGCCGACACCATTATTGCAAAGATAAAACGCAACAAAATCAGTATTTTAATCATCTTTCACCATTATATTTTTCTCTACTACTGTAATAAGCGAAATGGAATGGGAAATCGTACGATTTAATTTCGGTATTGCTGGAAAAACATTGGAGCCGCCAGATCGGTGCTAGACGACTGTTTTTTGAATAAATTGAAACTAAATCGAGCAATTGTTCAAAAAATTACGCTTACTGTAGATAGGGATAACTCTATATGTCTTACACAGGTGAAATATCAGATCGGCATTTCCAAATTTCGTAAACCCAGCAATTTGGCGAGAACCCGCTGGGGATTGGTTAGCTTGGTGTTTTTTATTATCCAGATTAGCGTATCAACTATGGTCAAAGCCGGCACATTCATTGTCGACAGCAGCACCCAGGGATGTACGCTGGCGATCCAAAGTGCAAACACAAATACGAACGATGAACTTTGCATAGAATCGAATGTTGAAATAACTGATGTTCATACCATTGAATTGCAAATCGATATTGTCTTTAGTGATCATCATCTCCTTGAGGAAGATAGTGCTTTACCTGCTGTTACGTCGAACATCATCATTAACGGTAACGGTCACAGTTTGATACGCGACGAGAGTTCGGAAGTGCCTTTTAGGTTCTTTAGAGTCGAAAGAGCAGTGCTTACGGATAGCCCGAATCTAACGTTAAACAACTTAACCCTAACCGGAGGGCTACTTGAAATCACCCCTTTGCGACCAGATAAATCCCGGGGTGCTGCTATTTTGGTGCGCCATGGAGACCTGCGTCTCGATCGCGTAACCTTGTCGAACAATGTCATCCATATCAGTGATCGAAGTCATAGGAATGGTGCCCATGGCGGTGGTATCTATATCGAGAATAGTGACGTTCAAATTCTAAACAGCCAGATTATTCACAATAGATGTACTTCAGAATCAGCAGAATCCGGTTCGTGTTTGGGGGCAGGAGTTTTTGCAGTGGGAGTGAGCTCTGAAATTGACATAGAAAACACAACCATTTCTGGAAACTCTGCTCACCAACGCGCTGCGCTAGGAGGTGGGGTTTTTGCAGAAGATATTCTTTCAATTTCAATATCGAATAGTACACTTTCTGGTAATAGCGCGACCAGTTGCGGCGGTCTCTATGTCAATCGAGTTATAGGTGGTACTTTGAGTGTTAACATTAACTCTACAACTATTACAGAAAACACTGCGACTTCGGGTAGTGGTGGTGGGATGTGCTTGTTTGATCTAGTGCTTAATATGACAAATAGTATTTTAGCTGGAAACTCCTCGTCTGGCCCGGACGGAGGAAGTGAATATGAATTTTACGGCGACAGCGAATTGGTGATTTCTTCCTTTCGAAATAATTTGGTTGGACACAGTGGTATTACTTACTATCAAGCTGTCGGCATCATCAACTTTGACCCTGTAAACTTGCCTGATGTGAATTTGATTACAGATTCGAGCAATATTAATGCTTCTAGCAGCGATGATGGTTTCAGCACACATCGCCCGACTCCCATGGCGTCGATACTACGCCCTTTAGACGACAATACTTGTTTGGTACCAATGGGAACAACGACCGGTGGTGCCTGTCCCATGACACACGGTTTAGCTGCTCGCAGTCCGGCAATTGATTCCGGTTCATTGGATTTTTGTCCGAACTATGATCAAAGAGGAGAATCACGAAGTGACGGTCTGTGCGACATGGGTTCTTTTGAAGGTTATATAGACGATGAGCAATGCTACGTTATACGCGCTCAAAATCGTAAAGTGGTGATGTTTTGTCTATAGTAATTGCGCATTCGAACTATTTCAGTCTGAGATAAATCGACATGTTTCTTTAAGCTTGCCAGGAAAAAAATGGAAAAAGAACGATGGGCGAATATTAAAGAGGCTTTTGCTCACTTGAGCGAATTGTCCGTTTCAGATCGTAAGGAGTATTTTCAAAACGTGTTTCGGTATGACACCGGCATGCGTTTGGAAATCGAAGATATGCTGATTGCACATGATGGCATCGTGCATACTGAGGTTCAAAGCGGATCATCCATCTTTGGCTCTCAGCAAGACGCACTTCCAAAAAAATTGGGGAACTTTGCCATCATAGCGCCAATTAGCTCAGGCGGAATGGGCAATGTTTATCATGCCACGCATCCTGAGTTTGGCGAGGTTGCATTGAAGGTATTACCACAGCATCTGTTTGACCACCCGCAAGCAATAGAGCGGTTTAAGCGAGAAGCGGAAATCTTATCAACGCTGGCGCACCGGAATATTGTACCTATCTTTCCAGTCGCTGAAGATTTTGATGGCGCTGAGCTAGTCATCGCGATGCAATTTCTATCGGGTGGTACGTTACGCAATCGCGCTCGGACAATGTCATTAGAGAAATGTATCGATCTTATTGTTGATTTGTCCGCCGGGCTCCAACATGCGCACGAGAAAGGATTTCTCCATCGCGATATTAAACCGGACAATATTTTGTTTGACGGTGATAAAGCGATGTTGTCAGATTTTGGCATTGCCAGAGCGACGACGCCGCTTACACAGCTTACCCAGACTGGAACCATGGTAGGTACACCAGACTATATGAGTCCAGAGCAAGTGGTTGGTGGAGAGATTGATACGCGCAGCGATATTTACAGTTTGGGAATCGTTTTGTATGAGTTGTTGACCGGACGTTTGCCTTATCGTGGGGATTCCGCAGTTGCTACCGGGATTCTTCATGTCACCGCAACT
>CALKKV010000047.1 GCA_937992195.1 uncultured Gammaproteobacteria bacterium
AGTACCCGCGCGAATTACAAATACAATTATTAAGCCCCTTGATGTTTCGATGGAAAAAACTCACTTCTATGAAGAAATTCAGCGAATTGGTGTTTTTTTGATGGGGTTATATTTGTTGTACATTAGCGGTTGGAATTTGGCTTCTCATTTTATAAGGGATTCCAAGATGTATGAACTATTGGGTAACGAACATGAACGAACTGTTCAAGTTGAAGTAAATTTATACGGCGGGATGGTTCAACTGGTTTTGGCGTTAGTGTTAGTAATTGGTGCTGGGCCGATTAGCAAAGGAGCTAGACGACTATGGGCTTGGGGAAAAAGTTGAGAACTCCTAACCAGTACGAGAAATCGGACGAATTATTCGTCGCTTCGCTCCTACTAATAAATCGCCCAAATCGGCGGCGTTAGAGATTATGACAATTGAAGCCTGTATAAAGTGCCGTGACATCAAAACCTCTTTGGCTTTCTACACAGAGGTTCTCGATTTTGGTATTGAGGTCGCACCTGATCCTGATGAGACTGCGTTCATGTCGAAATACGCGCTCTTGAAACGAGGTAACAGCTTGTTGCATCTTTCCTCTCACGAAGGAGACGGTGTTTTTGGAAATTTGATTTATGTGCGAGTCGAGGAGATCGACAAACTTTATGAAATATTTTTATCCCGCGGCATAAATACCGAGGCGCCGGATAGCTACCCTGCAGTGACCATAAAATTGACTGAGCAAACGTGGGGCATGAAAGAGTTTTCAGTAAGAGATCATGACGGAAATAAAATCACCTTTGGGCAACAGATAGTAAAGTAAAACTCTAACAAGTGACTAAGATTAAAAGCCAACATTTTTAGTCATATTTCACACCCGATTCTCACCCCAGTACGAACCTGTTTTCATCATAGCGTTAAGGATGGTGATCTGTTTTCTCGTGCACACAACCATAGCCACTTTTTTCAGTTTTCCTTGGCTGACTAGTCTTCGGCACACTGGTTATAGCAAACGGCGGCGTAAAAACACATCCGGATACGGGCCGCACAAAGTTAAATCTTGAAACCATGCAAACCAATTTAACTTATATCGATGCAAATTCCGGGGAGCTGCAAGATCTTGTTGAAATTGGTTCGGAGGGAAACCAGTCAAGCATTCGTCATATCGACGTATCAAGAAATAATCAGGTCGCTTACGCGATCCAATACTTTGGAAAGACCAGAGCAAAGCCACAATTAGTTGGATTGAGCGAGAAAGGGAAAGAGCCGGTTTTCATTACGATGCCTAAAGAACAGCTAAATAGCCTGAAGAACTATTGTGGCAGCGTCGTATTTTCTCCAGACGCTACAAAACTCGCTGTATCAGCGCCAAGAGGAAACACCATCATAGAGTTTGAGTTCAATCAACAAGTCTGGAGTTCTATTGAACTGATGGACGGATGCGGACTGCGCTATCAAGGGAACAATACACTCTGTATCAGTACTGGCACGGGTCAGTTGATCAAAACTACTGATAACCTCACAATCCGCGCCAGCTTAAAAAATGTATCCGCACGTCAGGTACAGTGGGATAATCATCTTGGATAATATAGACGCTCAAACGTATTTCCATTAAACGGATTGTGATTTACGTCTCCGCTGCACAAAAGCCTGATGCGACTCTTCTGTACCATCGTTGAATGACCCAGACCATTTATCCATCGGGATTTCAAGACCACCATAGTTGCACTCGTAAAAACGATGATGCATCTGGTGGTGAAATGTTCCGAGCGCAAGCAGCAGTTTGTTGTTCTTCACAACACCTTGATATCCCGTATGTGTCGTCGCAGCAGTGAGCGTGTAGTGCTGTAAGTGATAGATAATAATGAGCGGATTGGCCGGAACCACCCAGTGAATCAATACCGATCCAAGATAGATAATATGCTCTACTGGATGCATCGATAACCCGGACCACGGACCAATATTGGTATTGCGATGATGTAAATAGTGAACGTGTTTATACATCCACGGCCAATGTAACATGCGGTGCACCAAATAAAAGTAGAACGTTTCCCAGATCGGAATCAGAAACACCTGTAGCACAATCCAGCCAGCATGCTCAGACCAGGTCAGCGTTGGTACATGACCGTTTGCCATGGCCCACATCATCAATACTTCATACGCCGTCCAAATAGTGACACCACTGGCACATGACCAGAAAATATTGTCCTTCACCTGATTGTTAAACGTATAAACCCGATTACTCTTTGCAAGAGGCCTGGCATCATAGTGTCGCTCATCCCCCTGTCTGCGATACACATAAAAATAGAGATGCAAACCACCGGCAACAATGGTAATCAAAGCCAGATTGCGTAGAAAAATCATGGCAATCCAATCTATTTTCAAAGATGCTGCCTCGGCAAGACTAGGATGAAACAAAAGCCAAGACAATATTGCCAATGTCAACACTAGAAGATTTTCGGTAAGGGGAAACCAGCCTTTAAAAAACCATCGCAATACTTCCATTGGCCGAAAGGGTTTGGCGAACAATGGCGAAGTTTGCACAGGTACCTCTGGCTGATAATGCCAACGTGTTCTTCCAGCGGGTTTTTCTGTTGAGCCTTCCGTCATTTTAAGTTTTTAGCCAACGCAGTAATCCACATATCGAGATAAAGTATACCTTAGCGGTTAGATCAACGACAAAATGCTTTCAGCTGCTTACAAGCTGCTTACAAGCTGATATCACAACATCGTATGTAGCATTGGTAGCGACAATTTATTTTTCCATCGCCTCGAACTCTGAGAAGCTAAGAAAATATGATTTATACCTACAATTCAATGCAAATTTATTTATCTAAACTGGAATTTCCATTAAATTCAGTCAAAAATCTACTTTCAAAATAAAGCACAATATCAACAGAGATTGTTATGCACTCTAAGACATACCCGATTTTCTACTTTCTCATTGCAGCCATTCTGGCTTACCTCCCCATAAGTCATAGCCTCGCTCAAACCCCGCCTTTGGTTTCAGAGGCCATAACGTACAAAGGTTTGTTGCGAGCAGCTTATGATGGAAACCTCAGTCAGTTACGAGAACATATCGCAAAAGGAGATGCACTGGAGCAAACCGATTCTGCGGGAAGGACCGCACTGCATATTGCAGCATTTGGCTCCGATGAAGAAATCGTTATTGAATTAGCAAGAGCCGGCGCCAATATGAATGCGCTTGAAAATCGTGCCTATGACGTTGTCACAATCGCGGCGGTAGCGAATGACTATGAAATGCTGGACACCGTTTTAAACAATGGCGCAAGTGCATCCAATGTCACGAGTCCATATGATGGCACCGCGTTAATTGCCGCAGCACATCTTGGCCATCATAAAGTCGTCAAACGACTTATCGATGCGGGCGCACCTCTAGATCATGTCAATAATTTGAATTGGACAGCTTTGATTGAAGCCGTTGTTCTTGGAGACGGCGGTTACGATCACATTCAAACGATCAAACACCTTTTGCAGGCAGGAGCCAACAAAAGCATTACCGATAAAAACGGTCAGACGCCTTTAGACCTTGCCAGAGATTACAATTTCGAAGACATCATTCGTCTTTTGGAATAGTCGTAACCCCGGATTTTTAATGACCGGGATGACAATCCTCGGTTAAACGTCAAATATTGAAAGATTGAGTTCAACGCTATCACCCAACCAATAAGCGTATTTGGTGTGATCCTCTAAATCATTACCTGTCATTGGATGTATAAAAATAGTCAGGCCTTCCCTGTTTTCATCTAACCAGGAAACAAAGGAGTCAAAATCTCTGGTGCCAAAAAGGATCTGACAGCTCCACATGGGATGCGGACCAACCGGTTGCTCATGTATCCTGCCAACTTTAAGACCGAACTTCCTGCCAGCTTCTACACACAGATTTGAGGCAAACGCTAAAGTCTCTTTTTCGTAGTACACATGCGCATGATAAGCCTTGTGAGAATTGATCGGTCTTTGTATTTGATCTGCCAAAATATAGCTCCTAACTAAAATTCACGATGACCATTTGCTTCAAGGTAGTCAAATAGCTGACTTGGTTTGAAGGAATGAAACTGTCGATAACCTGCGTTTATTCCAGATTCCCAGGAATCTTCTAATGTTGCACCAGATTGGGACTCATGAATTTCAACGACTAAGCCTGCTGCATTGGCGGCGGCAATCACATCCGCACCTGCACCAGTCGGAATGCTTATTGCACGAACGTCATAATTTGCAGCGAGCGTTGTAATATCAGTCGCTGTTGGCAAAATGGAATTTGGCGGATTATCATCATAACGACGCATCACTAACCGCGCTAAACCTCTGGCCTCCGCGATGTCTAATAGACTGGCACCTCCCCTTATCAAGACTTGTTCAGCGGTATCGGTCGCCTCTACAATGTTGAAGATCCGATTAAGGTTAGAACCAAAAGTGCCACCCTTTAGGTCAAACTTCACCATGATCTTGTCCTTAGCCGCAGTCAAAAACTCTTCCAGGGTCGGGATCGTCTGATCAGAAACGCTGCCGTCAACATATGTCAATCGTAGAGACTTAGCAAAAGTCAAATTATTATTGTCCAACAATTCGTTAGGACCACACGTCGGCAAAGCATCACAATTGGTCAAGTTATTAAACCAGTTATCATGAAATACAATTAAAGTGTCATCTCCTAATATCTCTATATCTGATTCATATAGATCGAACTTGTTCTCAACCGCATTATCGATATTCGCAATAGAATTCCCAGGGGCTTGATTTGTGCGATCATTTTCTCGCCCGCCTCGATGCGCTGCTATAAAAATATGTTGCGAATCAGGATTCGCATAAGCCGCGAGGACTCGTTGCAGGTGTGTTTGAGGCTCTTGTACAGACTCAGCGTCTTGCAAAAGTAAATAGTGTATCGGCGGTAAGATTTCGATGTTTTGTGCAAATGTAGCACCACCACCAATGAAAAATATTCCAGTTAGTAGAATCGAGACTATTTTATTTAATAATTTTCTATACATCTTTCAAAATCGTATGAGCGCCGTGTTCGACAACAGCAGCTTACAATTTAGTATCTAAATTGCATCGTTGCAATAACTCACCAGCTTTTTATGTGACTTGAGTTGCCTATTAAAGCGCTATTGTGATGCGAGTTTTCACAAAATCTAGTTATTAGTCATTTTTTGAAAGGCCCGTCAGGCTCCTACATTTATTGCTGCTTTAGTATACTTTACTGAAAAGACTCAAATTGTTCTTCGGTGTTACTATTTGCAACGTCCAAGCATTTCAAATTTAAATCGAAAATGGAAAGCCGAACACCAACTCAATCAGTGCTGAAAGATGATCGTTGGGCATCCGGCGTCCTCTTGGGGAAAGAATCAAAAATCAAACTCCACTTAACCACCTTTCCTGGTTTAGTCGGAGGCACTTTTCGTTCGGTAGTTATGGGACTAACACCGGATTACTTTGGTGAAGCGAACGTTACGGTAACTTGCAGCGTTCTCGACTCCAGCACCTCTGCAGATGGATCAAACCACAATAGTGCAGGAATCGATTTTCAGGAAGTCGAATTACTACTGGTAGATGATTTGAAGTTCGACATCCTGTTTCATATCCCATTTGAAGCACACGCTACTGAAGAAGGAGGTGTCTGGCAATTGATCATGCAATTTGTCAACGGTGCAACAGAAATATTTGATATTCCAATGTGCAGAACACGCGAAAGCAACTCCGAAATAACAGCGGCGCATATTGCTTCACAGCGCTTTGATCAAAAAAAGCAACAACAGTCAGAAGTGAAAAATGCATCTAATGAAATTCAGGCTGAGCCATACACATTAGAAATAGCCGGCGGAAAACTGACTCTGCAGAGTTCACCCAGCCCTGCAGGACGTCCAACCTTCGCAAAGGGCCTGGCAATATTTACCGGTCTTTGGGTCGTTATGACTGTTTTCTTTTATTGGCTCTTGGATGGACCGCTTAATCTTGTTCTAGTTTTTGGTGGGTTTACGGTATTTATGTTGATATGTTTGATATTTCTCTTATATGGAACATCGCATTGCATAATTGATCGAGAGCAAATGGTATCGAAACATAAACTTTTTGGCTGCACCCTTAATTCGCGTAAAACCGATAGAGGGAAGCTCACCGGATTTTCACCAAAACTCCTAACTACAGCGCCTTCAAACAAAAAGTTTCCTTTTCAATATTGGGTGATAGGGTTAACAGAGAACAACGACAGCAGAATATTTAGTTTTACTATTTTCGGGCAGAACGAAGCCCGAATGTTAGCAAAAAAGCTCAGTGACTTTTTGCGGCAAGAATAAAGAAAAGGAGAATTAAATGCCAACTATACAATTAAAAGTTGATGGCGACTGACCTCCTACGACTTCTCGCCAGAGGTCAACCCGTTTTGATGGATGGCGCGATGGGGACAGAACTGGAGCGACGTGGATTGCAAATCGAAGAGCAAGGTTGGAGTGCGACAGCGCTACAAGATCACAGCTCCATAGTGCAATCAGTGCACGAAGACTATTTAAGCGCTGGTTCGAGAATACATATTGTTAACAGTTTTGCATTGGCTAGACATGTATTGGATCCAATTGGATTGGACGACCGCTTCGAGCAACTCAATCAGCAGTCAGTTAGATTATTTGACCGCGCTGTATCGACGACAAATATTGATCGCAATTTAGTTTGGGCAGCAGGTTCAATTTCCACATTCTCGGCGGGATCGGATCGCAACCAGTTACCGGAAAGAAAACAATTTGCCAAAAACTGCTTTGATCAAGCAGAAATACTGGCCCAGGCGGGGGTAGATTTATTTGCTCTCGAAATGCTTTTTGACGTTGAGTTTTCCTCGACTATGTTGGATGCAGTCATACCTTTTGGCCTGCCAGTCATCTTGGGCTTTACTTGCGAATGGAAAACTGAACAGGGTAAAGATTTGATAGTGACCAGAGGTTTAGACGGCAGCACCCGGTCATTAGAGGAAGTGCTTTCGACAATGCTCAACAAGTTGAGTTACCCCGAACTGATTCCCGCGATTATGCATAGTGATATCGATACTACCCATCATGCATTGAATATTCTTCGCCAATATTTTAGTGGACCAGTTGCAGCCTATCCAAATTCAGGGGAATTCAACAACCTACGAATGAACTTCGATACTGTTTGTTCACCTGAGCAATTTGCTCAAGCAGCGATGGATTGGATTCAATCGGATGTAGCTATTGTCGGAGGATGTTGTGGGATTGGACCCGATCATATTACTGAACTCCAGTCTCAATTGTGAATCTGGGGAATGCTAGCACTACAAACCGAGATCCCCATCCCCTTCACAATGAAAAAGAGGCCCCACATCGTTATTGTTAGATGACTCTCTCTGACCTTGCGAAAAAGAAATACAGTTATCCGGGGTTACAATGCGTTCTGCGTTATAACCACCGAAGTAGTCAAAAGAAGGGGTAGACTTATCTGCCTTTACCGCGAGGTCATCCCAATGCCAGGTAAACCCTCCTTCGGAAGGAGACAAGTTACCGTTAAAGCCAGGCCCATTACCGCTTTTCGTACCGGTGTAATTGTGGAAAGCGATTACTACCCGCACAGGGCCGTTCGGAAATGAGCCAGGTGCTTCGACCCAATCAAAATGCCCTTCTGCACTTTCTATGCCAAACGCCACCGTACCGTTGCCATTATCACGAAAAATATGTTTGTAACGATCTCGGATGCTTACGTTATCTGCATGTAGCCGCAGTTTGAAACAGAAACCAGCGGTTGAACATCGATTGTACTGTGTATCTCCGTTGTCAAGCTGGAATGAACTGCGAGAATCAAAAGTATAGCCGTCCGGCTGAATCGGCGTTCCAATCTCCATCCTGGTGCTGGCGCCCACAGCTCCGATATCGTTGTAGTCCCAACCGCTATTGCACGGTAGATCCGGAATGCAGGGCAAACCATTCACGAACACGCTATCAGCAGGGATAATTTTAATTTCTACAAAATTTCGCCCGCCTGCATTGGTTGTGTTGATATCCAAAGATACTTCAGATACACCCTCGAAAACCTGATTTGGCAACGCACCTGCAAACCCATAACCTGAGGTATCCATCGCGAATGCCATTTGGTGACCCGCATTAGGCTGTCCACCAGGTAGACACTGGTAGACATGAGCATAAGGGTTCTCACGGGATTGTGGCCGAGTCTGTTCGGGAGCAGTGCAGTTAATGCCGCCGGTCGATGCATGATCAGAACGACCTGTAGTGTGAGCCACCACAAAAGGGTCACGATACGCTACAAATTGATCAATACGGTCACTGTCGGCAGCAGTTGAGAAGTCGTTAAAGTAGGCAATTCTCTTTCCTAATTGTGGTGATGCCGGAATCACAATAAATGCGTCGTCCAACGGAATCACAACAACGTTTGCATTCGCGAACGGAACTAGAGAGAAAGCTAAAACCCCTAGAGCAAATCGCAAATTACCTTTTCTAAATTGACTGTTCATATTCAGTTCTTGGCTTAACGAAAGCGTGAAATCACTCCGTTTGCAGCGATAACAATCTAATTGTTACCACGATTATATTCAGAGCACTAACGTTCATACTTTGAACCCGCGCGATGCTGTTTGAATGCAGTTGCCACCACCTGCCATGCGCTTCATTTACCCCGCCCAGGCCGGCAATCTTCAATTTTACGCAGATTTCATGTAACTATGCACTTTCGTTCATACAATTTTAACTAGACAAATAGTTCGAGCGAAGCGTAATATTGTTTCGTAAGAACCTAATATGGGTGTAATAATCTTCAGGTTCAATATCATCCTATTAATAGTCCTGGTGAAAAATTGGCCTTATCGACGAGACAAAAGAAAATTCTTGATCAGCTCCATCTTGCTGATGGTGTGCTGTCGAGCACCGATATCACTGATAGGTTCGGTGTCACCGTGCAGACAATCCGTAAAGATCTGAATGAACTGAGTGAACTCGGTTTGGTTCGCCGGGTGCACGGCGGCATCAAAACGCCAGGAAGCGATGTCAACGTTTCGTTTAACAATCGCACCATTATGAATCTGGAAGCGAAGCAAAATATTGCGCGCAAGGTTGTCAATTTACTCCCTGAGAATGCGAGTATTTTTCTCGGCATTGGGACAACACCACAACAAGTGGCCGAGGCGTTAGTAAATCATCCGGGATTGACCGTTGTGACTAATAATATCAACGTCGCGCTCACACTCTGCAAAAACCCGAAGATTCAAACCCATCTTGCCGGCGGCAAGGTTCGTCCCAATGACGAAGATTTAATGGGACCGGATACCACTGAATTTTTACAGAAATTCAATATTCAGTACGGTATTTTTGGCGTCGGTGGGCTGAATGAGAAAGGACAGCTTTTGGATTTCTCTCCTGAAGAAGCCAGCATATCGCAGAGCATTATTAAGAATAGCGAGGAACGAATTCTAATTGCCGACCATTCAAAAATAAATCGTTATGCACCGGTTGTGACTAACGTTTTAAGTGAAGTCGATATGCTCATCATGGATGTCATTGCCGAACCGATTCAACGGCTGTGCCAACAATTTGAAATAGAAACCTTTGAAGTTGGTCCTACACCGAGCAGACAACATGCTGAAGGTTAATCAATTAACACGAATCTATGACGAAAAAGCGGTCGTAGATCGTTTAAGTTTCGAAGTTGGCGACGGCGAATTCGTCGCATTGTTAGGCCCTTCCGGTTGCGGCAAGTCTACTTCGCTAAAAATGATTGCAGGGTTAGAGACACCCGATGCAGGTTCGATCGAACTAAACGGCAAAGATATTACTTTACTGGCTCCAGGAAAACGTGAACTCGCAATGGTGTTTCAGTCGTATGCTTTGTTTCCTCACCTAAGTGTAAAAGAAAACATCTTATTCGGTCTAAAGGCGCGAAAGGTAAATAAGAGCGATCAACAGAAAAGGCTAAACTCTGTAGTCGACCTGGTTGATCTTGGGGAACATCTCAACAAAAAGCCTGGACAACTTTCAGGAGGTCAATGTCAACGTGTTGCACTGGCCCGTGCGATTGTCTCTGAAGCTGACCTTTGTCTAATGGATGAGCCGCTATCAAATCTGGACGCAAAGTTACGCAATGAAATGCGTTCTGAGATACGCGCACTGCAACAACGCCTCGGTATGTCAGTTATTTATGTCACCCACGATCAGGTCGAAGCCATGAGCATGGCGGACAAAATCGTTTTAATGAACGATGGAAAAGTTGAACAGGTAGGTGTTCCGAACGCGCTATATAACCAACCTGAAACAGTGTTTACCGCACAATTTATTGGCAGTCCGCCGATGAATTTACTGCCGTCCAATGCACATTGGATTGGGGTTCGACCTGAACACATTGAAATCAGAGAAGGCGGCACAGCGGCGCAGGTAATAAGCTGCGATTACCATGGAGCAGACACCATTGTGCTCGCTGAAGTAAAACGCGGAGACAATGAAACTGCAACAGTCAAACTACGTCACCCTGGACATGCATTATTTGAAGCCGGTCAGGGGATATCCATATTCTGGGAGTCAACAAACGAACACCGATTTCCGCGTGCTTCCTAGAAATATAAACCATAAACCACACACCAAAGAAACTAAGAGGAGAATCAACATGAAAACCATAGGTAAAACCTTTGCGAGTGTAGCGCTCGCCGCCATGATGGGGACCGCAAGTGCGGCAACCGATCTGACGATGTATTATCCTGTTGCAGTGGGCGGCGCGCTGACCAAGATAGTTGATGGCATCGTTGCGGATTTTGAAAAAGAAAATCCGGACATTAACGTTAATGCTATTTACGCTGGTAACTATAATGATGCACGGGTAAAGGCCTTGGCTGCGTTACAAAGTGGAGAGCCAGCGCAGCTTTCCGTAATGTTCTCGATTGACGTTCATGAATTGCGTAACCTGGATGCGATTGAAGCATTTGATGACCTGATTTCTACAGATGAGGAACGTCAGTGGCTTGACAGCTTTTACCCTGCACTGATGGAAAATGGTAAAGCCGACGGTAAGACATGGGGCGTGCCATTTCAGCGTTCGACCATCGTTATGTACTACAACAAAGATGCTTTTCGAGAAGCCGGATTGGATCCAGAAACGCCACCGACCACCTGGGAAGAGTTCGCAGAGGTTGGGAAAGCACTAAAGAAAATGGACGACGGTGGCAGCGTAGAAAGATGGGGTGCGATGATTCCATCTACCGGTTATCAGTACTGGATGTTTGGCGCCCTGACAAAACAAAACGGCGAGGTGTTGATGAACCAGGCTGGTAACGAAACATACTTCGACAAACCAGGTGTAGTCGAGGCACTGAATTACTGGAAAGATCTTGGCAGCAAACATAAGGTCATGCCTGAAGGTGTAATCGAGTGGGGCACACTCCGACAAAACTTTCTGGAAGAGAAAACGGCCATCATGTGGCACTCTACCGGCAACCTGACAACGGTTAAAGAAAACGCCAAATTTGATTTTGGTGTTGCGAAGCTACCCGGCCAAAAGGAACTGGGCTCTCCAACCGGCGGCGGAAACTTTTATATCTTCAAAAACTCAACCCCTGAAGAAAAAGCGGCTGCATTGAAACTGGTGAAGTTTATGACCTCAGCGCAACAAGCAGCGAACTGGTCAAAAGCGACGGGGTATATGGGCGTTAGTCAGGACGCGTATGAAACCGATACATTGAAATCCTATGTAAAAGAGTTTCCACCAGCTGCTGTCGCGCGTGATCAGCTCGCCGACGCAACTGCTGAGCTATCGACCCATGAAGCGGGCCGTGTACGAAAATTTATAGACGATGCGATACAAGCAGCACTGACTGGACAGTCAAGCGCCCAAGAAGCACTTGAAGATGCGCAAAAACAGTCTACTCGTGTTCTAAAGCGCTACAAGTAAACGAGTTCAAGTAGTCAGGGAGTTCTAACTTGGACTCCCTGATATCGAATTCATCACTGTGCGCATCCGATTGTGACAAAATCATTTAATCTTAAAGCTTGGTTGCTTTTGCTACCCGCTTTGTCATTACTTGTTGCGTTCACACACTGGCCAACGCTAAAAACACTGTGGCGCAGCGTAACCTGGGCACGGTCGGATGTCGCACCTAGTCAGTTTGTCGGCCTTGAAAACTATCAGCTGTTAATGGATGACCCGGTCTTCTGGCAGGTCATTGAAAACAACTTTTGGTATGCCGTTGGCACGGTGCCCACCTCCATTGCTCTGGCTATCGCCATGGCGCTCTGGGTAAACGGGAAAATTCGCCACAAAGGATTACTAAGACTCGCTTATTTTACGCCAACGATATTGCCTATGATTACCGTGGCCAATATCTGGCTGTTTTTCTATAGCCCAGGTATTGGGTTGTTTGATCAAATTCTCGGATCAATTGGCATTCAAGGACCCAACTGGTTAGGCGATCCCGACACAGCATTACCCAGCTTAATGGCAATGACCATTTGGAAGGAAGCGGGTTTCTTTATGATTTTCTACCTCGCGGCTTTACAAACATTAAGCCCCGAGCTCTATGACGCAGCGCGACTGGAAGGTGCGGGTCCGTGGCGGATTTTCAGGCGAATCACGTTTCCATTGTTAATGCCAACCACACTGTTCGTTTTGATCAATGCGTTGTTGAACGCATTCAAGCTGGTTGATCACTTATTTATACTAACCAAAGGCGGTCCTAATAACGCTAGTAATCTGTTGCTGTACTATATCTATGAAACCGCATTTAGTTTTCTCGATAGTTATTACGCAGCAACCCTCACAGTGATTATGTTGATCGCACTGGCACTAATTGCCCTCGTGCAAATTCTGATGTTCGATCGCAAAATTCACTATCGGTAACCGGAGCAATATGTCTAACTGGTTCCAACGCTTGTCTACCTTCTCAGCGTATTTGCTCGGTGTAATCTGGATCATGCCATTGCTCTATGCATTTTGGGCGGCGTTTCATCCACCAGAATATGCCACGCAGTTTTCCCTGTTTGCGCCGCTCACTTTAGAGAACTTTGTCGCTGCATGGGACCAGGCTCCGTTCTATCGTTATATGCTGAACACCATCATCATAACGTCACTGATTTTGGCCTCGCAGTTATTTGTCTGCACATTAGCCGGATATGCGCTGGCACGGGAGAAGTTTCTTGGCCGAGGAATTGCGTTCGCCCTGGTGTTAACGCAACTGATGGTGATGCCGGAAGTGCTCATTGTGGAAAACTATAAAACACTAGCAGACCTTGGACAAATCGACACCCATCTCGGCGTTGGCCTGCCTTACCTTGCCAGCGCCTTCGGTATATTTTTACTCAGGCAAACTTTTAAAACTGTACCCCAGGAGCTGGAAGATGCCGCGCGCGTAGAAGGCTTATCAGGACTTTCATTGATCTGGAAAGTTTTTGTGCCGATGGCATTTCCAACCTATCTTGCCTATAGCCTGGTCTCAATAAGTTATCACTGGAATAACTTTCTATGGCCGCTAGTAGTCACCAATACTGAAGATAGTCGACCGCTAACAGTAGGCATGGCGATATTTGGCGCGCCTGAATCGGGCGTTGACTGGTCAATTATTTCTGCAGGCACATTGATTGCCATTGGTCCGCTGCTTGCCCTCTTCCTTGTATTCCAGCGACAGTTTATCCAGTCATTTATGCAGGCAGGCATTAAGTAGTTGCGAATTCTTTCCTGGAATATTCAGTGTGGTAAGAGCTGCGATGGTGTGATCGATATACATCAGACAGCACAACATATTCGATCGCTTGGAGAGCTTGACGTGATCTGCTTACAGGAGGTATCGCGCAACATGGACCAGTATTGCGCGGCCAATCAGATGGACCAGCTAGAAATACTCAAAACGGAGTTTTCAGAATTTACCCCAGTTTGGGGACCCTGCTTTAGTTGGCCATCAGTTTCAGCTGATCAGTTTGCACGACGTGAGTTTGGCAATCTGACGTTAACAAAGCCTTTACTACTGGACGCACAATCGCATCCACTTCCGAGACCGGCTACTCCAGATAAAAGACAGATGCAAAGAATAGCTATCGAGACGGTGATTAACTCCAAAGCGGGGTGTCTCGGCATTATCAACACCCATCTTGCTTTTCATGATGATCAGGAGAACTTACAGCAGATTAAACGGCTACAGTTATTGGAAACAGAACGCTATGCGCGTCTAAATGCGCCAGGAGAGGTCATCCCTGGTTGTTACGAACAGCAGTTTCAGCCAACGGCTCGCATATTATGCGGAGACTTTAATTTCGGCACCGACAGTCAGCAATACCAGTATCAGCGCAAACAAGGTTGGATTGACGCATGGGCTTTATCAAACCATAACACGCCGCATGCACCAACTTGTGGAATATTCGATAGAGACCAATGGCCACAAGGGCCCCATTGTCGAGATTTCTTTTGGATCAGTTCGGAGCTAGAAAACATTAAATTCTCGGTGGCTGTAGATACTGAAATCCAACTTTCTGATCATCAACCTGTCTTACTTGAGTTGGACATTTAATGCCCGCCGCATTACCCACAATTTTTCCGTTCAAGCCGACTGTACTGTTTACCGATGTCGACGAAACTCTAACCTGGGAAGGCCGTCTACCTCCGGAAACATTTTCTGCACTGGCGGCATTACAACAAGCGGGTATCTCCGTTGTGCCCGTTACTGGCGCATGCGCAGGGTGGTGCGACTGTTTGATTCGCACCTGGCCAATCGACTCAATCATTGGTGAAAACGGCGCATTCTTTATCGATCGAGATAAGCAGGGCAAACTCAGTCCCACCTTTGCAGTCAGCGAGACCGAACGCAAAGAAAGCTGGCTGCGACTTCAAACGTTAAAGAAAGAAGTTTTAATTCGCTTTCCTCAGGCCTTTGAAACTGCTGACCAAGCATTCAGAAAAACCGATATCGCATTTGACATTGGTCAGGATCGAAAAATAGATAGATCAGAAGCGGAATTGATTCAGCGTCACTGTTTAGCTGCCGGTTTTACTGCCAAAATGAGCTCAATTCATATTAACGTTTGGTCTGGGGATTACTCGAAATCAACCATGGCAAGGCAATGGCTTGATGCCCATGATGTCGATTGCGAAAAAACCATGTTTGTCGGCGATTCTCCGAACGACGAAGCTATGTTTGAAAATTTTCCCACATCTGTCGGAGTTTCTAACATTATGCCTTACATTCCTGAACTCAACACACCTCCGGCTTTCGTCACAACACTGCCGGGTGGTTTTGGATTTAACGAGCTCTCCAACGCGCTGTTGCAAGCAACTTAATTTGCAAGTACTCGGAAGTTCAATATACAAAAGAGCACAAGCTAACGTTCAAGTTATTTATCCACAGCTCGCACCAGCTCTTCATAGGGCGCGTTCATCTTTTTCGCCCCTTTCTTATGTATAGAGCGGTGTAAATGTGTTCCATTGCAATCAATTCCTCCAAACAGCTCTCTGATATTTTCTGATCCAACTAAAGTCGGAAACAATGGATTTGTTATGTAGATCAATTTTTTCATTCGTTGTTCATCATTTTCATCCCATTTCTCATACACATTGATTGTTATGATTCTCAAATCAGTATGCCGATAGTTTAGATACAACTTGTTTAAATGTGTAAACTCTTTGAGGCAAGGTGGGCACCAGCTCGCAAAGAAAGTTACCAGAATTGGTCTATCTTTTACTTTTTCGTAAGAGGTAGATGAGGCGCCATTAACAGCTGGTAACGCTGACACTTGAATTAGTGATGCCTTACTAGCGATGGCACATCAGCACGAATGCTGAGTGGAGACACGCAAACTACAAGTAACAGAATCGCGAAGTTTTTCTCACAGTAAATTCTGAATAAGCTGCACACTTTAAACGATACAGTTTAGCGATGTATGTGTGGACCCGTAAAAACAATACAAGTTATTTTTCGCCGCGAGAATAGTAACTGGAACTATTCATAAATACTCAATAGCAGTATTATGTAATGGAGAAAAGCACCTCTAGTCCTCACAGACAGTCATACCTATACTCTTCGCGTTAGTACTTTATATTGCCTGTTAGCCATATGACCTTCATACCCCCTCCAGACCAGGAACATCACTCCCCATTATTGATTAAGCAGTTATTGATCCGCTCAAGTCTCGTTTCTACCAAACAAGAAATTATCAGCGGCAGCGATACGCGATTAACCTATGCAGAATTCAACGCGCGTATTGGTCGTCTTGCAAATACGCTGAGCTCCGCCGGGATATGTGAAGGTAAACGCGTTGGCGTCATGGATTGGGACACGCATCGCTACCTGGAATGTTTCTTCGCAATCCCAATGATGGGGGCGGTCTTACACACCATCAACGTACGCCTGTCGCCCAAACAGATTCTATACACGATCAATCACGGTCAGCCGGATCTAATCATTGTGCATCAGGAATTCATGCCGCTCATTGATGAGATTCAATCAGGTTTTGAGCGCGACATTACCATCATCCCGATTGGAGATGGCGTGGGATATGAAGACTGGGTCAGTGGCGCAACTGCAAACTATGACTTTCCGGATTTCGATGAAAACCAACCCGCCACCTTGTTCTATACCACCGGAACCACAGGAAAACCCAAGGGAGTAAGTTATTCACATCGCCAACTGTTGCTCCACACACTAGGGGTGGTCGCGGGCTTCGGTGCCTATCCAGGCAATAGTGGTTTTCATCGGGGCGATGTCTACATGCCCCTGACGCCCCTTTTTCATGTGCATGGATGGGGTTTTCCTTACGCCGCAACAATGCTTGGGCTGCGCCAGGTCTATCCTGGTCGTTATTCGCCTGATCTGATTCTAAAGCTGATCGCCTCTGAAGGGGTTACCTTCTCTCACTGTGTACCGACTATCTTATCAATGGTATTGGACCATCCGGATTGCACACAAGTCGATCTGAGCCAGTGGAAAGTGATTATAGGTGGATCTGCTTTACCGCGGAGCCTCCAGGACCGTGCTGAAGCAATGGGCATCTCGCTACACGCAGCTTATGGAATGTCCGAAACCTGTCCGTTTCTAACGGTAGCTGATTTATCCAGTAGCGATCCAGAAATTCGGGCGCAAACTGGTTTTCCCGGACCACTTGTCGACCTGCGGGTCGTCACACCTGATATGCGGGATGTACCTCATGACGCTGCAACAACCGGTGAAGTTGTGGTTCGCGCTCCGTGGCTGGCACAAGGGTATTTCGGTAATCTCGAAGCCTCAGATGCGCTCTGGTCTGGTGGCTATCTGCATACTGGAGACGTTGGTTATATCCGGGAAAACGGTTCGTTACAGATCACCGACCGCCTTAAAGACGTGATCAAAACCGGTGGCGAATGGATATCTTCACTGGAACTGGAAAACATCGCATCGACCTGCATCGGCATTAAAGAAGTTGCGGCAATTGGCCGACCCGATACGAAATGGGGCGAAAGACCCGTGCTGGTTGCACAACTTGCCGAAGACTCAGATCCGGACCTTGTGCGTAAAAACGTTTTGGAGGAAATTCAATCCCATGTTGACTCCGGCGCACTTTCGAAATGGGCAGTTCCCGATACCATTATCTTTGTTAACCAACTTCCCAAAACCAGCGTCGGCAAAC
The DNA here is from genome assembly GCA_937992195.1 of uncultured Gammaproteobacteria bacterium. GTDB lineage: Bacteria > Pseudomonadota > Gammaproteobacteria > Arenicellales > Poriferihabitantaceae > VYFG01. The sequence continues at coordinate 17,581 of CALKKV010000047.1, forward strand.
TCGACAAAAAAGCCATGCGGCAAGATATCTTGTCTCGCCTGAACACCAATACATGAAAGAAAAGCAGCGCAACATCTACGCGCTAATCCAATCAATCATCCGCTATTTAAAAACTCACGGTGGTAGCTCGCCCGGCGTCAGGTCAACCTTGGATAAGCTCGCCGCCATGGACTTAAGTAAGAACCAACTTGTCGACGTGCCGCCGCAAGGAACCCGTCACAACCAAATTTTGGAAACCGCCATCGACGCAATCTCGACACCCGCGCTCAATGAAATCGCAGGTTGCTTGCGCGCTTCTAAAGATTATTTGGATTGGCGCGAGGATAATGCTCAGTTCTATCCACAGGGAGCTGATCTGGGTGACGGGTACAAGAACTGCAATCTTCATACTGTTCTGATCGGGCCAGACGCCTGCGGATATACCCATACAGATTTTAGTCTCGGTATTTTTATGCTTGGGCCGCGCACATTCTATCGTGACCACTGCCACGATGCACCGGAGCTCTATCTAAATCT